>JAQBXY010000001.1 GCA_027623325.1 Gemmatimonadota bacterium | reverse complement strand
CCGACTGGACCTCCGCCCTCAACCACCTGTCCATCGTTTTCGAGGGGCGGATACCCGTTTGATGAAGAGGCCATTTACACAGAAATCCTGACACCCCCGAGCGTACTTCTGGTGGCGCTGCCGCAGGAGGGCGGCCCCGGTGGCTTCGGCGTGTGGCTGTGGTCTTGGTCGCCTCCGCGGCGATCGTCGCCTCTCTCGCCGTGCGCGGTGGCTCAGCGGGCGGGCCCCTTTCTGGTGAGGACGTCGCCGTCCTCATGCCACAGGTCGTTGCCGTAGAGTCCACCTCGCTGCTATCGGCGGCCTCCGTGCACGAGGAGCTCCTCGCGCAGCTGCACGCGATGAACGACCGTCGGGTTGTTGCGGTTCCCTGGGCCGAGTCCGTGGATGAGATGCGGCGCTTTCTCACCCGGGTCGGCGACGACTATCAGCCTGCCTGGATCGTGGCCGTCAGTATCCGTGCCGCGGCCGGAGAGGTGCGGGTCATCGCAGTAGTGTACCGGGGGGCCGACTATTCGGTCGTCGAAACGGTGACGGGCAACTATTCGTTCGACACGGAGGCGAGGGCGCTGCTCGAGCTGCCGCGCGAGATCGCGGCGGATGTGGTGAGGGCGTTGGGGGGGTGAGGAGCGGAGGCTACACCTACTCCCCCACCTCCACATACGCCTCGACCGGCGGACAAGCACAAACCAAATTCCGATCGCCATACGCGTTATCGACCCGCCGGACCACCGGCCAGAACTTCATCACACGCGTCCACGCCGCCGGATACGCAGCCTGCGAGCGACTGTAAGCATGATCCCACGTATCGGCCGTGACCATCGCGGCCGTGTGCGGAGCGTGCTTGAGCGCGTTGTCTTCCGCATCGGCGATGCCAAGCTCCACCTGCTCGATCTCGGCCCGAATGGAGATCAGCGCGTCGCACAGACGATCCAACTCTTCCCGAGGCTCTGACTCGGTCGGCTCGATCATCAGAGTTCCGGCGACGGGAAACGAGACGGTCGGTGCGTGGAAGCCGTAGTCGATGAGGCGCTTGGCGACGTCCGTCTCCGTGATGCCGGTGACGCGCTTGAGCGGGCGGAGATCGACGATGAACTCATGGGCCACGAGGCCTTTCTCGCCCCGATATAGGATACCGAAGTGCTTCTCGAGCCTCTTCGCCATGTAGTTGGCATTGAGGATCGCGACTTCGGAGGCGCGGCGTGCGCCCTTTTTGCCCAACATCGCGATGTACGCCCAGGAGATCACCAAGATGCTCGCGCTGCCCCAGGCAGCTCCGGACACCGGGCCGATCGCCTTCTCGCCACCGACACGATGCATCCCGTGGCCGGGGAGATACGGTGCCAACTTCTCGTTCACACAGATGGGCCCCATGCCCGGCCCACCACCACCATGCGGAATCGCAAACGTCTTGTGCAGGTTGATATGGCAGACGTCGGCGCCGTAGTCACCCGGACGCGCGAGGCCGACCTGCGCGTTAAGGTTGGCGCCGTCGAGATAGACCAGGCCGCCGTTGTCGTGAACGATCCGGCACGCGTCTTTGATGCCCTCCTCGAAAACGCCATGCGTCGACGGATAGGTCACCATGAACGCGGCCAGATTCGCAGCATGTTCCGTGGCTTTGGCCTGTAGGTCGGGTAAGTCGATCGTGCCCTGCTCGGTACTCTTGATGACCACGACCTTCATCCCGGCCATCACGGCGCTGGCCGGATTCGTTCCATGCGCGGATGCCGGGATCAGGCAGACGTCACGGTGATGATCTCCACGGTCCTCGTGGTACGCGCGGATGACGAGGAGGCCAGCGTACTCCCCTTGGGCGCCCGAATTAGGCTGCAGCGAAGTCGCAGTGAACCCGCTGATATTGGCGAGCCACTGCTCCAGCTCGGCGAAGATCTCGGCGTATCCCTGGGCCTGATCGGTCGGAGCGCACGGGTGCATCTTCCCGATTTCCGGCCAGGTCACGCCGGCCATCTGGCTCGTCGCGTTCAGCTTCATCGTGCATGAACCCAGGGGGATCATGCTTGTGTTCAGTGACAGGTCCCGTGACTCGAGCATATGCAGGTACCGCAGCATCTCGGTCTCGGAGTGGTAACGGTTGAAGACCTCGTGTTCGAGGTAAGGTGAGGTCCGGGCGCACCAACCGGGCAGCGCCGGCGCACCTCCGTCCGCTGCGAGCGACCGAGCGGTGAAAGCAGGGGCGCTCCCTCCGTTGAAGACGGCGAAGAGGTCATCGACGTCTTCCGGACGGGTGACCTCGTCGAGAGCGATCCCAACGGTCCCATCTTGGAAGTCCCGCAAGTTGATGCCACGCGCAACAGCCGCCGAAAGAACGTCACCGGCGTCGGCGTCCGGCCGGACACGAATCGTGTCGAAAAAGACGTCCGTGAGCAGCTCGTGCCCGAGCAGCCCCAGGCCACCCGAAAGCACACCAGTCAGATCACGAATGCGTTGAGCGATCCGACGGACCCCATCGGGTCCGTGATAGACCGCATAAGCCCCCGCCATGATCGCGAGCAGGACTTGGGCGGTGCAGATGTTGGAGGTCGCCTTCTCGCGCCGGATGTGCTGCTCGCGTGTCTGGAGCGCCATCCTGAGCGCGGGATTGCCGTCGGCGTCGATGGAAACCCCGATGATGCGTCCGGGGAGCTTCCTCTTGAAGTCGTCCTTGGCCGCCATGAAGGCCGCGTGAGGACCGCCGAAGCCCATTGGCACACCGAAGCGCTGGGAGTTGCCGACAACCAGATCAGCGCCCCACTCCCCCGGCGGTGTCAGTAACGCGAGCGCCATCAGGTCACTGGCCACGACGACCGTCGCTCCGACGCCATGCGCGCGCGCGACGAAGTCGGAATAGTCCAGGACTCGCCCGTCGGTGGCCGGGTATTGAAGGAGCACCCCAAACGTGTCCTGACCCAACTCGACTCTATGGTGGTCACCCACCACGACCTCGATTCCGAGCGGCCAGGCTCGCGTCTTCACGACGTCGATCGTCTGCGGATGACACAGCTCGGAGATGAAGAAGGTGTTGGCGTCGCCCTGTGCTTCACCGTGCGCGAGGTGCATCGCCTCCGCCGCCGCCGTCGCTTCGTCGAGAAGTGAGGCGTTGGCAATCTCCAGGCCGGTCAGGTCGATGACCATCGTCTGGTAGTTGAGGAGGGCCTGAAGGCGCCCCTGAGCAATCTCGGCCTGATAGGGCGTGTACTGCGTGTACCAGCCCGGGTTCTCCATGATGTTGCGAAGGATCACACCAGGGACATGGGTGTCGCTGTATCCCATCCCCAGGAACGAGCGGTTGACCTTGTTCCCCGAGGCGATCTCGCGCAGCCGAGCCAGCAGCTCGGCCTCCGTCAGCGGATCAGGCAGGTCGAGGTCGCCCTCCATACGAATCGATTTGGGCACCACGTCGCCGACCAGACGGTCGAGCGAATCGTAGCCGAGGGTCTCCAACATCGCGGCGACATCGACGTCGTCCGGGCCGAGGTGGCGGGACTCGAAGTCGGGATGAGAATCAATTCGGGTCATGTTCTCTCAAGGCAGAGGGCCGCGGACCGCCCGAGGGCAGTACGCGGCCCGATGCGTAGTTCTGAATGCGGAGGTCAGGTCAGCCGATATGCGCCGCGTAACTTTCGGCACTGAGGAGGGAAGATATCTCGCCCGGGTCGGCGAGTTTCAGCTTGATCATCCAGCCCGCACCATACGGGTCGGAATTGACCAGTGAGGGATCGTCGTCGAGTTCGTCGTTGACCGCGACGATCTCTCCCTGAAGCGGACAAAAGAGGTCACTCACGGCCTTCACCGCCTCGATCGTGCCGAAGACGTCCATCTGATTGAAGCTCGACCCCCCGTCGGGGAGTTCCAGGAACACGATGTCACCGAGTTCGCCCTGAGCGTAATCGGTGATGCCCACCATATAGACACCGTCCTCGCTGGTCGCCTTCAGGTACTCGTGCTCCTCGGTGTAGTACAGATCGCTCGGGATCTCGGACATCGGTCTTTCTCCAACGGTTTCGTACAGGCGAACGAGGCTACGGCAAGAGCGCCTTCAGGATGACGGGGCAGCGGGTCGAGGTCAAGGCGGGAAAGTGGTGACCGGCCATCCCTCGAAAGCAGCGGCCCGGCCTAGTAGATTCCTCGCCCCAAGAGCAGCCGCCTCAACGCGATATCTCACCATGTCCAGTCTACTCGCCGACGCCCGCCCCGCGCTCTCGGACCTGACGGAACAGGAACGCATGTTCCAGGAAGCGGTGCGCGACTTCGCATCAGCCGAGATCGCGCCCAAGGTCATGGTGATGGACGAGGCCGCGAAGACGGACCCGACGCTCATCTCAGGACTCTTCGAGATGGGCCTGATGAGCATCGAGATTCCGGAAAGCTTCGGAGGCACGGGGGCTGACTTCTTCACCTCCGCGCTCGTCGTGGAGGAGCTCTCGAAGGTCGACCCCTCCATCGGCGTGCTGGTCGATGTGCAAAACACCCTGGTCGTCAATGCCTTCATGCGCTGGGGCAGCCAGGACTTGAAGGCCCGGTATCTCCCGCGCCTCGCCTCCGATACGGTCGGTGCCTATGCCCTTTCGGAAGCCGGCAGCGGATCGGACGCCTTCGCGCTCGCATGTCGGGCCACACCGGACGGTGACGATTGGATCCTGAACGGCCATAAGCTTTGGATCACGAACGGAGCCGAGGCCGGAATCTTCATCGTTTTCGCGACCGTCGATCCGGACGCCGGTTACAAGGGGATCACCGCGTTCATCGTGGAGAAGGAGTTCGATGGATTCTCGATCGGTAAGAAGGAGGACAAGCTGGGAATCCGTGCTTCTTCCACGACCGAGCTCTTGTTTCAGGACGTTCGCATTTCGGGGGATAACGTTCTCGGCGAAGTCGGCATGGGGTATAAGGCCGCGATCGAGACGCTCAACGAGGGGCGGATCGGCATTGGCGCCCAGATGGTGGGCCTGGCTCAGGGTGCGCTCGACCACACCGTCCGCTACGTGAAAGAGCGCGAGCAGTTCGGGCGTGCCATCGGGACATTCCAGGGCGTACAGTTTCAGATCGCGGAGATGGCGACCGAAATCGAGGCGGCGCGACTCCTCGTCTACAACGCTGCGCGCCTGAAGGACGCCGGTCGGCCCTTCGTGACCCAGGCGGCGATGGCTAAGCTCTTCTCCTCGGAGGTCGCGCAGCGGGTGGCGTCGATGTGCATCGACCTGCATGGTGGATACGGATTCACGAAGGAATATCCGGTAGAGAAGCTGTACCGCGACGCGAAGATCGGAACGATCTACGAGGGAACATCGAACATGCAGAAACAAACCATCGCCAAGGCGCTCATGCGATGAACAGCCTGACTCCATCCCTCGCGCTCATCACGTTCGGCGTTTGGGAAGCGCTTCTCGTCTTCGGCATCATCGTCATGCTCTTCGGGGCCAAGAAGCTCCCTATGCTAGCCCGTGGCCTCGGTACCGGCATCCGGAACTTCAAGGGCGAGCTTCGGGATCCGACGGCCGACGACGACGAGGCCGAGGACGAACGATAGACCTCGGGGAAGTTCGATGTCTGTAGACGAGAGGCTATCCCGGGTCGCGATCGTCCTGGATCATCCCAAGGACGTCGTAAATATCGGCGGTGTGCTCCGCGTGATGAAGAATTTCGGTCTCACCGATTTGCGGCTCGTAAAGCCTGACGTCTTCGACGCTTATCGCCTCGAGGGCATCGCTCACCGAACCCTCGATTTGATCGAGTCGTGCACCATTCACGATACGCTCGATGACGCCCTCGGCGACACGACGTTCGTCTTGGGCACTACAGCCAGAGCCCGGACGGCTGGGATGAACTATGTGCGTCCGAGAGAGGTCGCGGAGACGATCGCCGAGCGGACGATGAGCGGAACGACCGCGATCCTGTTCGGGCGCGAAGATCGCGGCCTGACCAACGAAGCGCTCGATCGCTGCCATGCCGTCGCCATCATACCCACCAGCGACTACACGAGCATCAATCTCGCGCAGGCGGCCCTCGTGCTCGCGTACGAGGTTTTCCTCGCCATCGATGGTGGGAAGGAGGAGATGCCGCGTGGTCGACGGGCGACCCGCGATCCCACCCAAGAGGAGCTCGAGGAAGCGTTCGCGGCGCTCGGTGCGGGCCTCGAGCGCATCCAGTTCTTCAAGGCCAGAAAGCCGGAGTCCGTCATGCGGACGCTACGAACCATCGTGGCTCGTTCGGCGCCCGACTTGCGGGAGACGCGACTGCTTGGCGCGATCGGCTACGAGATCGGGCACTACCTCGACCGTAAGCCTCAATCTTGAAGTGTTGACCCGTGTGATCGCTGGTTGTGGGGGCGCCTTTCCGGGCTCATTATCTGCATCCCATGTCGCAATCCCATAGCCAAGACGGTCGTCCCTCCGGGGCGGATCGCTACCGAGTTCTGCTGGAAGCGAGCCGAACGCTCGGGGCCACATTGAGCCCGGCCCAATTGCACGAAGCGATCTTCCGAGAGACCGTCGCAGTCGTGCCCGCTACGGGATTTTATCTGGCGCTTCACGATCAAAGCAGGGATCTCTCGCGGGTCGTCTATTGCGCGGAGGGCGGAACCGGTCAGCACCTCGACGTCCCCTACCGGGGCTCCGATTCGGAGGTGATCACCAGCCAGCGCGCGTCATTGATCACCGATGGCCTGTCCGACGGTTCGCTGATGTCGCTCGGGGAGGACGGGACCGAGCCGACCCGCTCGGCCGTGACCGCGCCGCTTCTGCACGACGGACGGGTCCTCGGCGCCATCAGTGCCCAGAGCCACGAGCCTGACGCGTTCACGCAGGACGATCTCGAGATGCTGGAAGGAATCGCCGGCGTGGCTGCCGTGGCGATCTACAATTCGATGCAGTTCGCGGAGCTGGATCGACGCCGGAAAGAAGCCGAGCAGCTCGAAGAGATCGGACGTGCGCTGACCAGCAAGCTCGATCCGGATCAGGTCCTGGGACGCGTGATCGCGGCCGTGTCTGAAGTCCTCGATGTCGATGGCGCCGCCGTTTGGCTGCGAGATCCGAAACGGCCGACGGTCTGCGGCGTCGCGGACTCCGGAGGGGACATCGCCCTCCCCGTTGGACTCGAATGGGACATTTCCGGGGAGATGCAGAAGATTCTCGTCGACGAGCACGGACCCATCGTCTTCGACAATCTCGCCGCATCCGATGCGCTCCCGGAGCAAGTGGCGGCACATCTGACCGGTGGGTCGGCCGTAGGGGTGCCGCTCATCTTGGGCGGCCAGGTGGCAGGCATTCTGACCGCAGGAAGCCGCCAGCCCCGCCGCTTCGGTAAGGAGGAGATCGCGGTGCTGCAACGCCTCGCGAGCCAGGCCTCCGTCGCCCTCGGCAATGCCCGCACGCGAACCTGCACGCACTCTCGCTCACCGACCCGTTGACCGGCCTGCCCAACCGGCGCCGACTGCAAATCCATCTCGATCACGAAGTGGCTGCCGCACGCCGCGGCCGACCGATGGGCATCGCCGTCTTCGACATCGACAGGTTCAAGCACTACAACGACACCTTCGGTCACATCGCTGGGGACGAGATTCTCAAGGCGGTAGGTAGGGTCCTCGCCGATGAGAACCGGGCCATGAACGTCGTCGCTCGTTACGGCGGCGACGAGTTCGTGTGCGTGCTTTCGGAAACCGGCATCGAGGGCGTTCGACACTTCGTGGAGCGCGTACGGGGGAGGATCGCCGAGAACGAGACCCTCGCGAAGTTCGGCATCTCGATCAGCATGGGCTGCGCCGAGTTCGACCCCGACAAGATGGCGAGCGTCAACGACGTGCTTCGGGCCGCCGACGCCGACATGTACGAGGCGAAGGCGCGGCGGCACGTTGAGATCGGCGCACCACCTCCGCGTTCGTGACCGAAGATCGCAGCCGCACGGAGATTCGAGAGCTCCTCGATTTCGCCACCACGCTCGCTCATGAGGCCGGTGCCGTCACGCTGAAGTACTTCGGTGGCGTCGTCGACCACGACGCCAAGGGTGACGGCTCACCCGTCACGATCGCCGACAAGGAAGCCGAGCGTCTGATCCGAGGACGGATCGAAGGTAGATACCCGAACCATGCGATCCTCGGCGAGGAGTACGGCGAGTCGAATGAGGGCGCCCGTGTGCGATGGATCTTGGATCCCATCGACGCGACCCGATCGTTCATGCGGGGTGTGCCGCTCTACGGCGTACTGATCGGAATCGAAGTGGACGGTGTCAGCACAGTAGGCGTGGCGCACTTTCCGCCGCTTCGGGAGACGGTGGCCGCAGGAACCGGACTCGGCTGTACCTGGAACGGGGCGCCGTGCCGCGTGTCGACGATATCGCGGCTCGAGGAAGCGGTCGTCTGCACGACGGACGTAGAGCGGCTCTTGTCGCGCCCCGAAGGCGCCGGGTGGCGGCGGCTACAGCAGCGGGCGGCCTTTTCCCGGACGTGGGGGGACTGCTACGGGCACGCGCTCGTGGCGACCGGGCGGATCGAAGCTCAGGTGGATCCCGTGATGAAGCCTTGGGATGCTGGGCCGTTTCTGACGATTGTGACGGAGGCGGGAGGGCGGTTTACTACCTTAGGCGGTGAGGCGACCCTGCATGGGGGGTCGGGGGTGTCTACGAATGGGGTGTTGCACGGGGAGGTGTTGGGGGAGTTGGGGGGTTAGGAAGATATAGCCTCGCTGCGCCGCCCTGACCGGGCGGCCCGCCTTATCCGGACAGCCGTATGACCAGCAGCGCGACGGTCCCCAAGATGCCGGTAATTACCCCGATATTACTGAGAAAACCACCACCTCGCTGGGGCAGAAACACCTGATCCCCGGCTTGGAGATTCAGCTGATCAAGTGTGAATCCTGCCCGCACCGCCTCCTGCAGCTCTGCCCCCCCCCATCACCAGTTCCGTACCGCGCTCAATCCGTAGTTCCGAGAGGTTCGAGTTGGGCGCAGGTCCGCCCGCGATCATCAGAGTCTCGCTCAGTAACATATCCGCTGGAACGACGAAGAAGCCCGGCTGACCGACGGCCCCCTGAACGGACACCCGCATCAAACCCTCAGCCCTCACCACTGGATCACGGATGAACACCTTGAGGGCCTCTGTAATGTGCATTCCGATCTCCGAACGAAGCACACCGGACAACTGAATGTCGCCGAACAAGGGCAGGGTGATCATGGGCCCCGCCTGCACGGGAACCGTATCGGGCAGACCCGGCTCTCCCTCGACAGAAAGCACAACCCGATCGCCGAGTTTGAAATCGCCATCGGTCAGGCGTTCGCGAATGCGCTCCAGCTTGACGCGGGTCGCCCGCTTCACGCCTTCGGAGTAAGCGGGCGACTGCAGCACCTGCTCATAGAGTTCCAGGAGGCCTTCAAGATCCTGCCGGGTGCGAACCGAACTGCCTGGATCAGCATCAAATGAAACCTGGGCGGGCAATGCCGCAGCACAGGCGACCGTGAGGGCGATGGTAGTCATCGCAACAAGAAATATCTTTCGATTCATGCTTCGAAAGTAGGTCCAAGAGATAGTTGGGTACAAGACACCTCGCGAGCGGGCGACCAAGCCACAGGAGGGAATTGGACTGATGCGACCGCTCGACGGTCGCGAGGACTCGAGCCTCAAGAGAAACCTTGCTTCGGTGGGACATTTTCCATAGCCTCTGCCAAGATCGGCGTTTCCTTCAAGCCTCGCACAAATCTTGCGGGCCTTGGACCGGATCGCCGCTTCGTTTTCGCACCCTAGGTTCATTCAATGCATCCTAACGTAGAACTCACTCCGCTCATTCTCCTCGTTGACGACCAGGAATGGACGTCAAAGGCGATAGAGAGCATTCTGCGACCGAAGGGACACGTGGTCCTGAAGGCGTACACCGGCCAGCAGGCTCTCGACCTCGTGCGGAAGGTCAGCCCGGACGCCGTGCTGGTGGCAGTCCGCCTGCCCGACTTCGACGGCATCGACCTCATCCGTCGACTCAAGGAGTCGCCGACCGTCCACGCCACCACTCCGATACTCGTGATCTCGACTTCGTCCATGGGGCGGGCGGAGAGGCTCGAAGCGCTCGGCGCAGGTGCGTGGGACATTCTGACGCACCCGGTCGATCCGAGCGAGTTGATACTGCGCATGGACACCTTCGTTAGGTCGAAGCAGACGGCGGATCAAGCGCGTGACGATGGACTCACCGACCCCTCGACGGGTTTCTACAACGTTCGTGGGATTCTCCGCAGAGCGAAGGAAATCAGCGCGGACGCCGCCCGATTCGATCGCCCGATCACGTTCATCGCCTTTGGCCCCGGCGTTTCCGGCAGGAACGTGACGGGCGCAGAGGAATCGGATGCGGATGCGGATGCGGAAGCCATGGGTCGGCCGGTGGCCGCAGCCCTGCGCCACGTCACCCGGCTGTCCGATACGATCGGCCGATTGGGCCCAGGTGAATTCGTGGTGGTGGCGCCGGGGACAGGTAAGGACGGGGCCGTACGCCTCGCCGATCGGGTCTTGGAAGCGATCGAGGCGGATGCGCGCGCGCAGAGCCCAGGCGTCAGCACTGAGGCCCTTCTACAAGTGTGTGCCGGATTCAGCGCAGTGGGGGGTACCGATGGCGCGACGCCTGAAGACCTTCTGTTGCGTGCGACGATGGCGCTCCGTCAGGCCCAGTCGGGCGACGGGAGCTTTCGGGTCAGGGCCCACGAAGCCTGACCCCTCCAGGCGCGGCCCAGGCCGCACTGGTCTTCGTCGTCGATGTCGAAGGCCAGGACGCCTATGTGAACGCACTCGACGTCGCCGCGATGTTCGAGATCGAACAGCTCCCCGTGACCTTCTTCGTCGTCTCGCAACTCGTCGAGCATGATGAGGCGTTGGCGGAGGCGCTGATCACAGCAGGTGAGGTCGGGACCCAGACCGTCGATCATACCCCGTTGGCGGGTTTGACCGCACAGGATCAGATTCTGCGTCTTCGGCGGAGCTTCGACGACATCGAGAGCTGGACCGGGGTCGCTCCGGCCGGACTGAGACCACCGGAAGAGGTGTTCGACGCGCGGACGCTTTCCGCCTGGCGCCTCGCAGGGGGCCGATATGTCCTGACCGGAAACGAGGCCCGCTCGGCCAGCCCCGAGCTCCACGAAACGCCGAATGGGCTGCTCGTACTCCTCCCTCGGCTTTTGAAGGACGATTACACAGTCGTCGTTCGTGATGTCACGCTGCGCTCGCAACGGTTGGCGGATGCGTTCCTCGCCGGCACTCGAAAAATGCGTGCGATCGGGGGGCTCGCCGTGGTCGCGGGTCACACACAGATCATCGTGAGGGGACCCCGGCTCGATGCCATTCGGACCGTGGCCGATACGGTCCGCGCCCAAGGCGACTGGTGGCTCGCCCGCGCCGACGAGGTCGCCACGTGGTGGCTCGCTCGCTCAGCGGTCGAGCTGACTTGGGTCGTGGCCGAGGCTCCCCCTTCGGGACGCAATATGAGACCCAGCGGGCCCGAAGATCTTCTTGTCTCCCTGGCCTCCGGCGCAGGACTCGAGGACTTCTGGGTGGATATCGTTGCCCCGAAGCTGGGCCCCAACGTCATCCCGCTCGTGGACGGGATCTCGGTCGTGTTCGTCGAGACCGGATGGGGGATGCGGGTCCGCGTCGGTTCGCTGAGCGTCGGGGAAGTTCGACGGATCTCCCTTGTCTCGGTCGACGCCCCGGAACCGTGAGGAAGACCAAGGTCTCGAAGTTGGTCGCGTCGCAGACCCTTGCCTTCCTCCTGGTCGCGTGCGCGTCCGTTGGTCCCTCGCCTCGCGTGGAGCTGCCCACCACCTCGGATCGTTTTTTCGTGGCGGGTTACCACCCCTACTGGGCCGGTGACTCGTGGTCGACGTATCCGCTCGATGTGCTCGATGAGCTCTACTTCTTCGAGCTCGAGGCCGGAGCCGATGGCGCCATCATGGACGCGCACGGTTGGCCTGATCGCTGGCGGCCGATGGTCTCGGCGGCCGTGGGCGCCGGAGTCCAGGTGGTACCGACGATTTCGATACACGATGCCGACGCGTTTCGAGCCCTCTTCTCGGACGCCGCGAGAGTCGATCGGCTCACAGGTGCGATTCTAGGCGTGCTCGGGTCGACGCCCGGACTGTCAGGAATCCATCTCGACTTCGAAGTCTTCCAGACGGTGGATGTTTCAGTCCGAGAAGGGTTTACGGCGTTCGTAGCACAGCTGTCTCGAAAGATGAGAGACACCGATCCCTCGCTTTCCTTGTCCGTTTTCACGCTCGCGTTCGACGACGACGACGTCTACAACGAACGAGCCTTGGGCCAGATCGCCGACTTCCTGGTCGTTCAGGGATACGACTTCTATAGCGCGGGCAGCGCGCAGGCAGGCCCCGTCGGAGCGGTATCCGGATGGGGTCGTCTCAATTGGGGAACCGTCGTCGACCGTTTCGAGGCCTTCGGCGTACCCGCGCGAAAGCTCGTCATGGGCGTTCCGTTGTACGGATATGAGTGGCCGGTCACGTCCGGCGAAATGGGCGCCGATGTGCGGACCACAGGTCGTACGATCCCCTATTCGGCCGAGGCCGAGGTGCTACCGGAGCTACCGCGGGCGCTCGAGCGGGCCACGACGTACGGCAAGTTGAGAGATCCCATGAGTGGGTCCCCGTACTACACGTTTCAGACGGACGACGGATGGCACCAGGGCTGGTTCGAGGATGCGGAGAGCCTCCGGGCCAAGTACGCCTTCGTCCGCGCGCGTGGCTTGGGCGGCATCGCCCTCTTCCCGCTCGCCTACGGAACGGACGAGCTTTGGAACGACCTTCGTCGAGCCTTCGTGCGCCCTCGCTAGCAGAAGATTTCGACGCCTCGTTAGCTTCAAGGCACGTCTACAGGACGTGTGAACCACCAACACGCGCTCACGAAGTTGGAGGGACGCACCGATCGAATCCTTGCGTGGGCCTCCGAACAAGGTATCCCGGTCAGCCCCGTACCCGAGCACGCTCGACCTGTCGAGGACACGGAGCTCGATCCGTCTCGACTTTCGAAGGGGATCACGCTGGGCGCGCACACCTGGAGTCACGCCAATCTCGCAGCGCTCGGACCTGATGCGATCCTCGACGAACTCGTCCTCTGCAAAGACTGGCTGTCCGAGCGAAGCTCGAGGCAGCTCCCATGGCTTGCCTACCCCTACGGACTCCGTAACACATCGGCTGCGGCCGTCGCAGCCGATTGCTTCGAGGGCGCCTTGTTGGTGAGTGGGGGAAGGGCGGTGCGTCGAGGCAGACGCGTCGCTGAACGGGCGTTGACTCCCCGGCTCAACGTGCCACGGGGCCTGTCGCTCGAGGGGCTCTCCCTGCGCCTGTCCGGGTTTCTCACTTGACGTCCGCTCAGGGAGGGCTCATTCGGGTCCTGCTGCCCAATGGCCCCGCCCTATGGCCGGCCCTCCAGCCGACGTGGACTTCAATGGCCGACGCTTCAGGCGAGGCATCGGCGTTCCTGAGCCCGACCTGGATCCCTGGATCGAGTGCTGGCTTCGCTCTTTCGGAGAGAGACTCGGGACATCCGCGGTCGTGTGGCACGAACAACTAGGAGGGCCTCCGATCGGCGCTGCTCTATTGACGATCGATGAGATCAGCTATCAAACTAATTGACCGCGTCCACCGTAACCACGAAGACCATGATCGACCCACCGGGAATCACCACGTTGCCCTGCAGATCCAGGCGATCCTGAGCGCCGTACCCGCGTCCTGGCGGGATGATGATCCGACGCGTCCCGCCGACGCGAGTGCCGACGAGTCCGTCTTCGAGCCCCGACACGACTGCGCTATTTCCCATGAGGAACGAAAAAGTGCCAGTATCGAACTGGGTCCCGTCCCTCAGCCAGCCCGTGAACGTAAGAGTCGGCGTCGTCCCAAACACAGCCGGTTCCCCACCACCAACTACGATGTCCTGCCGATACACCCCCGTCCCCAACTTCTCCATAGCCGCCAAGTCGATTCCAAGCGCGGCCGCAAACTCCACCTCCTCAATGACCTCGAACACCACCTCGACCGGACTCTCCCCACACCCCGAAATCCCCACCGCAACCAAAACGGCCCCAACCGAAGCCGACATTTTCCGACGAAATAGCCTCATAACCCCTCTTTCGTTTCGATAAGTTGTCCAATTCCTACGCCCCAACCCCCCGACAGTTTCCAAAGAGGCCCGCCTGGAAAAAACGCCCCACCAAGCGGATCGGTTCGCAACGACCCGACGGCTTCTCCACTCGCAGACGAAGCCGTCCCCCCGCGACCGAGCGCCGAAGTCCGGAACCCGCGCGCTACGCGCGCGGGGTGAGCTATGCGAACAACTTCCGGCGAAGGCGCGGATTGAACGCCCGCGACCCCAGCGACTCCGGAGTAAGCAAGCCCCCCGGACACCCCCGATTCAGGCGAAGTCGAAGAATGGAGAAGCCGTCGGGCCCAACCCGCAGAAAACGACTCAGCCCACTCCCACAGGCAACTCAGCCTCGAGCGTCTCCGGATCCACCATCGGCTGCCACAGCTGCATCGCCGGGAAGGTCGACAGGAACCACCGCACCGCACCGAGATAGAGCCCAAGGAACATGCACCCGATCAGCGGCTGCCAGATCGTGAAGATCGGGTCGCCCTCGTGGTGCAGCGACGGTGCCAGAATCCCGTAGCGCTCCAGCCAGAGCCCGACGAGAATCGTTGTAGCGAAGAACGACAGCAGCGCCGGCTTCATCTTCGGCTTACGTCCCATGAGCCCGACGAACGGAATCAGGAAACAAATCGCGAGCGTCAACATCGAATAGCCGCCCCACGTCTCGCCGGAGCGCCGGATGATCCAGGCCTGCTCCCACGGCAGCTTGCCGTACCAGATCACGATGTACTGACTGAAGAACAGGTATCCCCAGAAGACCGTGAACGCGAAGGTCAGCTTGCCGACGTCGTGGCGCTGCTGGATGCCGATCAGGTTCTTGAAGTCGTCGTGCTTCGTGCGCAGGTACATGCTCCACAGCGCGGTCGCCGCGATGCCACCCCACAGTGCGCCCATGAAGAACCAGGGGCCCATCATCGTGCTGAACCAGTGCGGCTCGAGGGACATCACCCAGTCGTAGACGACGATCGTCATGACCAGCGCGTAGACCATGACGATCGCCGGAGCCATCGTCGTCATGCGCTGATAACTGTTGACCTCTTCCTGCTCCTGACCCATCCAGCCCTGGGTGAGCTTCTCGCGCCAGCCGCGACGCTGCTCATCCTCTTCGGGTGAGTCCTTCACGAGGCCCATGTCGGGCCGAACCGCGAGGTACACGAAGTAGACCGCGAGGCTGAACAGCACTGCGAGCCCAATCACGTTCCGCGTGATCAGGAACGGCATGTTCAGGTAAGCCTGCTTCTTCATGACGATGGCGTCGGTGGCCATCATCTCGATCCACGGGAAGTAGCTGTCCCCGAGGCCCAGCATCGGCAGAAGCAGTACGAACGAGATCGGCAGAAAGGCGGCGAACGATTGGCTCACGCGCCGCATCGGCCAGTTCCACTTGGCCTTCACGATCCACGTGGCGACGGCGAAAAGCACGCCGCCCATCGCGATGCTCGTGAAGAACAGCCAGTTCGTGATGTAGCTGATCCACGCCGAGTCCGCGTCCTGCGTGAGCCGGACCACGAACGACAGCAGGCCGACGACGAACAGGGCGCCGACCAGCATGTTCATGTTTTTGTCGCGGGCGAGATACCGGATGGGTACTTCGGAAGGGATGTGGTGATGCATTACTCATCTCCTCCCGCGGCTGCGTTCCCGGCCTGCGACTGAAGCTGTCTCACGTAATTCACCACGTGCCAACGGTCGAAGTGACTGATCCGGCTGCCGTACTCGGGCATGAGGCCGCGACCCACCCGGATCATGGCGTAGAGGTACTGGTCCGTGTATGCCGAGACCTGTGCACCCGAAACGTTGTATGCCGGCAGCAACACGTGTTTGTCCGCGATGTATGCGTTGGCACCGACGCCGTCGGGGCCGTGGCACACGACGCAGAAGCGCATGTAGAGCTCCTCGCCCCGCGCGAGCGACGCCGCTGCGGTCGGATCCGTCGGATTCATCATACCCTGGATCGCGGGCCCGCCCACTCCGATCTGGGGACCGAGATCCATCTGCGTGAAGTACGGGATCGCGACGCCCTCGGGCTGCCCGAGGTTCACATGGCCGTCCTCCGCCGGGTAGTTCCCCGCCGCAAAAGCGACGGAACCGACCGGGGCAGGGCGCGGGTTCTCGTAGGGGTCGAACGACCGCGAGTCGCGCATCGATCGACCGAAGATCGCTACCAGTCCGTCGTCGAGCGGTTTGCACCCTGCGAGCGTCATGACTGCGAGTCCCGCGACGACGGGACGCATGAAGCGTGACCTACGCATCGGCGGCCCCCTCGCGGAGCTCGATGGGCTCCTCTGCGTTCATGATTTTCCGTGCTTCCTCGAGGCGACTTCCATCGGCCTCGACGTAGATGCCGTAGCGTCCCGCGGTGAATTCGGGATCGTATACGACCGCCGGTTTGATGTTGGGCAACCGGCTGAGAATGAAGAGACCGATGACCGTCGAGAGCGCACCGAACAACACGGTCATCTCGAAGACGATCGGAATGAAGGCAGGGATCGAAATCATCGGCTTGCCGCCGACTGCGAGCGGCCAATCGACCGCCGTCCACGACGTGAACGCGAAGCCGGTCGCCGTGCCCGTCAGTGCCCCGACTAACGTAAACACCCGCACGGGGCTCTCTCCATAACCCAGAGCGTGTTCGATGTGATGCTCGGGATACGGAGCGTACACCTTGAGGTTCTTGAAACCCGCCTTTCTCAGATTCTCGATCGCATCGACCGTGGAATCGAGATACTCGTAGGAGGCGAGAATGCCCTGTGCCGTGCTCATGCGTGCGCCTCCCCGCCGTCGTGGGCCTTGGCCTTCTTCCGCATCGGCGGAGGCAGTACCTCCTTGAGCTCCTGAATCGCGATCGGCGGAATCAACCGGGTGAAGAGCAGGAACCAGAAGCCGAACCAGCAAAAGCTGCCGAGCAGGATGCTCATCTCGGTCACGGACGGACGGTAGATGCCCCACGCGAACGGCATGTACTCGTGGTGGAGCGAGGTGACTACGATCACATAGCGCTCGAACCACATGCCGATGTTGACGAAGATCGAGATGACGAACAGCGCCGGAATGGAGTGCCGCACGCGCTTGAACCAGAGCATGATCGGCACGAAACCGTTGCAGACCAACATGATCCAGGTGGCCCACCAGTACGTTCCGAACAGACGGTTCCAGAAGGCGCTCCGTTCGATCTCCTCGCCGCTGTACCAAGCGAGGAAGAACTCGGAGAGGTACGCGTAGAAGACGATCATCGACGTGAACAGGCACAGCTTGGCCATCGCGTCGTAGTGCTTCGTCGTGAGATACGCTTCGAGACCGAAGATCTTCCGCAGCGGCACCGTCAGCGTGATCACCATCGCGACGCCGGAGAAGATGGCGCCGGCGACGAAGTACGGCGCGAAGATCGTCGCGTGCCAACCCGGCACGATCGACATCGCGAAGTCCCAGGAAACCACGGAGTGCACCGACAGAACCAGCGGCGTGGCCAGCGCGGCGAGGAAGACGTACGCCTTTCCGAAGTGGTGCCACTGCTGGTCGGTGCCCTGCCAGCCGAGCGAAATCACCGTGTAGAACTTCTTGCGGAGCCCTACGGCCCGATCACGAGCCGCGGCGACGTCGGGAACGGTGCCGAGATAGAAGAAGACGGCCGACACCGTGAAGTAGGTCGTGACCGCGAAGACGTCCCACACCAGCGGCGACTTGAAGTTCGGCCACAGGAAGCGGGAGTTCGGGTACGGAATCAGCCAGTACGCGTGCCAGAGCCGCCCGACGTGAATGAGCGGAAAGAGCCCCGCGGTCATGACCGCGAAGACCGTCATCGCCTCTGCCGCCCGGTAGATCGACTGCCGCCAGGGCGCTCGGAAGAGGAAGAGAATCGCGGAGATCAGCGTTCCAGAGTGGGCGATACCGACCCAGAAGACGAAGGTCGTGATGTAGACGCCCCATCCGACGGGCGACATGAGCCCGCTGACGCCGATGCCCTTGTAGATCTGCCATCCCCACGCCGTGAGGAAGAGTCCTACTCCGGCGACGGCGAGGCCGAAGAGCATCCACCAGCCCTTGCCGGGCGTGGCGAGGACCTTGAGTACGTCGCGGTTGACGTCATCGAGGCGATGGACGTCCGGATGGGTCAGCGCGCCACGTTCCTGCGTTCCGACGGCCATTATTCGTGCCCTCCGGATACTTCGTGGAACGTGACCTTCTTCAGGTAGTTCACGGCCGGCTGCGTGTTGATGAGTTCATCGAGGACCCGGTATGTCCGTTCGTTCGCGACGACCTCGGAGACCCGCGAGTTCGGATCGCGGATGTTGCCGAACACGATCGCCTCGGCCGGGCAGCTCTGCTGACACGCCGGAACGATCTCCCCGTCGCGGACATCGCGACCCTCCTCGAGCGCCGCGCGATTCTCGGACTCCCGAATCCGCTGCATGCAGAAGGAGCACTTCTCCATGACGCCGTTCGTGCGAACCGTGACGTCCGGGTTCCACTGCCAGTTCATCGGTTCCGGCACGTTTTCGTCCGTGTACCGATACCAGTTGAAGACGCGGACCTTGTACGGGCAGTTGTTGGCGCAGTAGCGCGTCCCGACGCAGCGGTTGTAGACCTGCGCGTTCACGCCCTCGGGCGTGTGGTACGTGGCGAACACCGGGCAGACCGGCTCGCACGGGGCGTTTCCGCAGTGCTGGCAGATCATCGGCAGGAAGCGTACGTCGAGGTCGCCGGCCTGCGTCGCATCGATATGCTCGTAGTAACGCTCGATGCGAACCCAGTTCATGTCACGCCCCATTATGACCTGCTGCTCACCGACCCACGGCACGTTGTTCTCCGCGTGGCAGGCAGTGACACACGCGCTGCAGCCTGTGCACTTGTCGAGATCGATGGCCATCGCCCAACGGGGACCCTCGTGTGCGACCGCGTAAGGACCGTGATCGGTGCCCGGGAGGGGGAACGCACTCGGCGCGCCGCCCTCGGCCGGCACGGGCTTGATGCCTCCGAAGCCCTGAAGCTCCATCAGCTCGCCGTGACCTTCGTCGGCGTGCTCTTCCTCCTCGTGTCCCAGGTCGGCTAGAGCGACCGCGGGAGCGATCGGGCGATCGTGTTGATCGCCCTCAGAGCCATCGATCGTCGCCAGCCGCCGCCGAACTCCGGTCGACACCACGTTGACGGTCGTCGCGAGTGTCACGAATGCGCCCGACGGCTGCTCGGCCGTGGCCGGAAGAAGATCCAGCGCGTTGACGCCGTTCCCCGTCGCCCAGCGGCCCATGTCGGTGTGGCCGCCGCCCATCGCGAGCGCCACCGCATCCTCACGGATGCCCGGATAGATCCAGACCGGAACATCCACCGCGCCATGCGGTGACGTCACCGTGACGATGTCACCCTCCCGGAGCCCCCGAGCCTCTGCTGTGGTCGGGTTCATTTCGAGCCACGAATGCCACGTGATCTTCGAGACCGGGTCGGGCAGTTCCTGCATCCACGGACTATTGGAGAACTCGCCGCCGCCGAAACGAGGCGAGGGGTAAACCATGAGCGTCAGGTCGCCGTCGCCGTCGAACGCGGGCACGTCGAAGGTAAGCGCCGCATCCGGAGCGCGCAGAACGGACGCCCCCGTCGTGGCAGCCATTGCGTGACTCACCGCTCCCGTCCGGAGCGCAGCCCGCCACGTCTCCTCGAACGGACCCATCGCGGTGGTGTGCTGAGCCTGATGTGCGCCGCGCAGATATTCGTAGAAGGTGGCCGCGCCCAGGTCGTTGCCCAGGTGAGCAGACACTGCGAGGAGCAGATCTCCGGCCTGTTTCGAGTCGAAGTGCGGCACGGCCTGCATGACCGGCTGCTGAATCGCCATGACCCCGGCCTTCGGCATGGAATCGCCCCAGGACTCGAGGAAGTGGCGATCCGGCAGAATCAGGTCGGCCATGGCCGCGGTCTCGTCCATCGCAGAAGCGAAGGACACCTTGAACGGCACCTCGTCGAACGCTGCCTGGAAGCCTGAGGCCGCGGGAAGCGAGTAGGCTGGATTCGTGCCGTGGACGATCGCGACGCCAACGCGTCCAGCGGCCATCGCGCCGATCGCAGCAGTCATGTCGGAGAACTTGCTGGCCGAGGCGGTCGGCCCACCACCGATCGTGACGGTCCGGCCGACGTTGCCGGCAACATCGTTGAGGATGAGGACCGCCAGATTCGCCGCGGTCGCGTTCCTGTGATGCGCGCCTACGCCGGGGCCCATCGCGAGACTCGGTCCCTCGGAAACGAAACGCTCCGCGAGCGTGCGAATCGATTCCTCGCTCACACCGGCGGCCGCAGCCGCACTCTCGGTGTTGTAGGCCTGAAGAAGGTTGGCGTAGGGACCCGTCGCGTTCGGACCTGCGATTGCAGACGCCATGCCCAGAGCGACCGCGGCTTCCGAGCCCGGACGAATCGGAATCCACTCGTCCGCGTTGAGGCCGGTAACGGAGAGCCTCGCGCCGAGATAGACGAACCGACCCTTTTCGTGCCCTTCCGCGTCGACGGCGCTCATGTGCGCGAGGCCCTTGTTGTGGGCCACGGGCGAAGCTCCGGAATCGATGAAGTCATTCCCGAACGACAGGAGCAGCTTCGCGGCTCCGATGTCGTACGTCGGGAGACCATCGACGCCGTAGGCGATCCTTGTTGCCTCGCGAAGCGGCGCGTCGGAAACGGCGTCGTACGCGACACGCGTGCCACCGACACCACTCAGGAAGCGATCGACCAAGCCGCTCAGGGTCGGACCCATGTGGCCACCGACGAACATCACGTTGCCGAGTGTGCCAATGCGTGCGGCCAGGAGGCGCTCGGCCTCGTCCCACGTTCCTTGGCGAAGGCGCGTGCCCTCGCGGATCATGGGGCCGGCGAAGCGGTCGGGGTTGTACAGATGCTGGAGCGTCGCGTGGCCGCGGGAGCAGAGACCGCCCTCGGAGACGGGGTGGTCGGGATTGCCCTCGACCTTTACCGCACGTCCCTCGCGGGTCCGCACCCACATACCGCATTGGGCCGAACAGCCACCGCACGTCGTTGCGTACCACGTGGCCACACCGGGTGTGATCTCTTCCGGTGCCACCACGTAAGGAATGAGGCGCTCGACGTCTCCGGCTCCGCAGCCGGTCATGGTCGCGCCGGCGCCCGAGACGCCGAGGACCTTGAGGAATTCGCGCCGTTTGATGCCGTCAGTCATGTCGTCGATTCCTAGTAATGGCAGACGGCGCAGTCGGTGGACGCCTGTTGCTCACCGGTCGCCGGATCCGGCTGTCGGTGGCACTCCACGCACCATCCCATGTTGTCGCCGCCCCAAACCGGATCAGCCCCGATGAAGACGCGAGCCAGCCCGGTCCTCGTCGTGATCTCGGTCATCGTCTGCACCTCACCGTGGCATTGCTGGCATTCGAGGCCGGCGTTGATGTGCCGCATGTGGGGGAAGTGGGCGTGATCGGAGATCTTGTACATGCGCACCCACGGGATCGGCTCACCGCGTTCGACGTAGCCACCGATCTTGGCGATCTCCTGCTGCTGCGCCGCCGTGGTCCCCTGAACGATCTGGTGGCAGCCCCAGCACGTCGATACCGGAGGGATGCCGGCGTCGACCGACCGCTCGGCCGAGAAGTGGCAGAACTGACAGTCCATGTTGTTCTGCCCGGGCTCGTTTCCGGCGTGCTGATTGTGCGGGAAGGCGATGGGTTGTCCGGACGCGGCAGCGGTTGCAGCCTCGCCTTCGGCACCCCCGCCCTGGACGAACGCGAGGCCCGCCAGCGCAAAGACGCCAGCGAGTCCGCCAATCAGCCAGTGCTTTTTCATTCGAAGCCACTGCTCCTTAGCGCAGCACAGCGCCCTCGCAAACGGGCGCAAGGCAGGGTTTTTCCGCGCCACACAACGCTTGTGACAAACGGAACATGACCCAGTAAACGGCCTGAACCTACCTGCATTCGAGGGGTGAGGTCAAGGAGCGACAGGGCCTCTTTTTAGAACCTTTTTCGCCACGTGAGTGTTATACTTTTTCGCCTTCGAACCTGCCTGGAATCCGCTCTTGTCCGACACGACCGCTCCCGCACCGACGAGGGAATCCCGCCCGTCGCTCGAGCTACTCGACCACCTTGTCCAAGAAGTCGAAACCGTCTTCCACGGAAAGAGGGAGGTGGTGCGCCTAGCGGTGGCCGCCTTGCTCGCTCGCGGCCACATCCTTTTCGAGGACGTCCCGGGGGTCGGCAAGACGACGCTGTCTCACGCGCTGGCGAAGGCCCTTGGCCTCGGGTTCCGGCGGATTCAGTTCACATCAGACCTCCTGCCGTCCGACGTCCTAGGGGTATCGGTCTACAACCCGAAGACGCTTTCCTTCGAGATCCGTGAGGGTCCGATTTTCGCGAACGTGGTGCTGGCCGACGAGATCAACCGGGCACCGCCGCGAACCCAGAGCGGTCTCCTGGAGGCCATGCAGGACGGCAGCGTCACGATCGACGATCGGACGATGGAGCTGCCGAAACCGTTCCTTGTCATGGCTACCCAGAACCCTCTCGAGCACCACGGCACCTATCCGCTTCCGGAAAGCCAGCTCGACAGGTTCCTCATGCGGATCACGATCGGTTATCCCGACGGAGAGGCGGAGCGCCGTATTCTGGCCGAGTCGCGGTCCCTCGAGCCGGTCGTCGATCGCCTCCAGACCGTCCTGTCACCCCAGCAGGTCGTCCAGTTGCAGAATCGTGTGGAAGAGGTCGAGGTCGATCCGGCGATTCTCGACTATCTCATGGCGATCGTGCACAAGACACGCACGACCGGGAAGCTGCGCATCGGCGTGAGCCCTCGCGGCAACATCGCGGTCTTCCGGGCCGCTCGCGCCTACGCGCTGACACGCGGCCGAACGTATCTGATTCCCGACGACGTGCGTGACCTGATCGTGCCCTGCTTGGCGCACCGGATTCTGCCGGCTGGAGCGTCGGGCTCGGCCTTCGATGTTCACGACGAGGCGGCCGCCATCCTCGAGGGCATCCTCGAAGAGGTAGAGGCGCCGGTGTGAGGCAGACGCTGCACGCGATTCTGGTGGGACTACGGGATCTGTGGCGGCGGGTGAGGGCCTGGCGCCGAATCCGCTTCACGGGCGGAGGACTCGCGTTCACTTTAGGTACGATGGCTGTCGGGCTGGCCGCCATGAACACGGGCAACAACCTCCTGTACCTCCTGCTCGGGTCGATGCTGGGTTTCATCGTGGTGAGTAGCTGGCTGTCGGAGCAGGCGATCCGAGAGCTGCACATCGAGCGACGGAGCCCTCAGGCGGTGACCGTGGGCCACGATTGCCGGATCGTGTACGAGGTGACGAATCGGAAGAAGCGGCTGCCCTCTCTGGCCGTCGAACTGTCCGAGGTTGGCCTCCCGGACAAAGCGTTCCTCGCCCACATCCCGCCGAACGGGCAGGCGTCCGCACGATCCGTGAACAGCTTCATCCGGCGTGGCATCTATCCGCTGGGTACGGTCACCTTATCGACCGGATTCCCCTTCGGGATGTTCGTGAAGGAGCGCGACGTGGAGATCCCCGGCGAGGTCGTCGTGTGGCCCCGCACCGATCGGGCCGTCCGCGAGCCATCGCCCGGGTCGGGCCGAGTGCCCCGCATCGGGCTGTCCGCTCGGGGCGCGGCGGGGGCCCGCGGGGAATACCGAAGTCTGCGCGACTACCGAGTCGGTGACGACTCGCGAGACATCCACTGGAAGTCCTCGGCTCGGCTGCGTGAGCCCGTCATTCGCGAGTATGAACGCGATGGCGCCGAGACGCGCTGGATTTGCCTGGACCTCAGGGCGGACCCGGGGGAGGCGGCCGAAGTCGCCGTCGAAGTCGCCGCTTCGCTGGTCGCTCGCGCCGTCGCCCAACACCGTCCCTTCGCCCTCGTAGCGGGAGAGGACTTTCTCGAGCCCGGCGGAGGCTCGGGTCAGCTCGAGCGGGCCCTCGACGTGCTGGCGAGGGTGGACTTCTCGCCTAATGCTCCGGCCCCCCAGCCGCCGATCAGCCGCGATGCGTGTGTGCTGGTCTCCGTCGATGGCCGCGCCGGGTATGGTGATGTGCTCGTGGTCGGCCGCGATGCGCGCCTCGGTTATGGAGAGGAGGCCGCGTGAACCTGCGCCTATTACATCGTCGACTCGCGGTCCTTATGGGCATCACCGGCCTCGTCGCGTTCGCCGGCGGCGCGGGCTTCGAGCCGCTCTCCGCGTTCCTGGCCGCGATCGCCATGGGAACGGCGCTCTTCTGGCACCCCGACACGGACTTCTCGCACAGGCTCGAGCGTGTGTGGCTTCCTCTCGCCACCCTGCTGGTGATCCGCGCGCTCATCCATGTCTTCATCATCCGCGACGACGTGGTGATCCCGGTCGTCGACCTACTGCTGCTTCTCCTTTCCGCCGAGGCGCTGCGGTCGCTCGACGCCCCCAACGACCTGCGACTCTACGCACTCTCCTTTGCGCTCGTGCTCGCATCAACGGCCTATCGGCCGGGCATCGTGTTCCTGCTCGCGTTCACCACCTACGTCGCGCTCGCCACGCTCGCCCTCATGGTCGGTCACCTGCGCCGCCGAGCGGAGCGGTACTCGGTCGCGGTGGTTCCGCTGGGCCGAGGGATGATCACGACGACCGGCGCTCTTTCTGGAGTGATCCTTCTCGTTGCGCTCGTCGTGTTCGTGACCTTCCCGCGCGTCTCGCAGGGGTGGGCCGGCCGAGGCGAGACAATGGCCACCGCAATCGCGGGGTTCAGCGACCAGGTCTCGATCGGTGATCATGGTTCGACGATCCTCGGGAACCCTCAGATCGTGCTTCGAGTCGAGTTTCCCAACGGGGCGCCTGAGAACGCCGGGGGACTCCACTGGAGGGGGCGCTCCTACGATCGCTTCGATGGCATTCGGTGGACGCGGTCGCAGAACCTGCCCCCATCCTCCGCACCCAGCTCCTGGTATCGCGACCGGTGGAAGGGAGACATCGTCGAGCAAAAGATCTTCGGGTCGGCTCTCGACACCCGTGTGCTCTTCGCGCTTCATCCTGCGCTCGAGATCGACTCGGACAACGGTATCCAGCCTCTCTTCGATAACGCGGGGGACTTCGTGTACTGGGGCTCGGGGGCGCCAGCGTACACCGCGTATTCTCCGGTCGATCTCCCCCCGGCCGATGAGCTGCGCGGGAACACGCGAGGGTATCGTCCGTCGGGCGAACATTTCCTACAGATCCCACGCCGGCTCGATCCGCGTATCGAGACATTGGCCGACTCGTTGACGGCGGGAATCGACAATCGATACGACCAGGCGGTGGCCATTCGTGACTGGCTGCAGACCTTCACGTACACACGCGACCTACCCGCCACAGCCGGTGAAGCGACGCTTCATCATTTTCTGTTCGAGCGCCAGGCCGGGCACTGCGAGTACTTCAGCACCGCCATGGTCGTACTCCTGCGCGCCGTCGGCATCGAGGCTCGCAACGTGAATGGCTTCCTGGGGGGCCAGTGGAGCGACTTCGGCAACTATCTGGTGGTGACCCAGAACGAGGCACACTCCTGGGTCGAGGTCTGGTTTCCTGGATTCGGCTGGGTGACGTTCGATCCGACCCCTGCGGGCACCGGTTCCACCTCCCAGGTCGCTTCCTGGTTCTGGCCGGGACGAATTCTTTTCGATGGGATCCAGCACCGTTGGAACAAGTGGGTCCTGGACTACAGCGTGGACGACCAGGCCGGGATCTTCTCCGGTCTCTTCGGCGGGCAGACGGTCCAGGAGTTCGTCGCCTCGGAATCGAACGGCGAGCCGGGGGGTCCGAGCCCAATGGGTGCGCTCGCCCTACTGGCGGTTCTCGCGCTGGGGTATTGGTGGGCCCGCGGAGGCGGTCCGGCCTTTGATCCCTCGACGCAGATGTACCTACACCTCCGGACCGCGTCGGCGCGAGCGGGGCTCGCGGTGACCCCAGGAATGACGCCGTTGGCGCTGCTCAACCACATACGGCACGAGCGCTCGGCGGCCGGCAGGCCGTCGGAACGGGTCGTCGATCTCTACCTTCGGGCCAGGTACGGCAAGGAGGCGCTCGGCGACTCCGATCTGCGCGAGATGAGAGAGGCTCTACTAGCGGCGCGCCGGACCCTCAAGCTCCGGACGTAGTGGGAGTTCAAGCAAAGCGAAATGGCTGTACGCAGACGATCCGTGGCCGTATCGTGATGGCATGAGCGCTCAGCCCCGCCCCAAGTCGGATTCCACGCCCGGCCTCCACGTCGCGACGATTGCGCACGCCGGTTTGATCTGGGACGCCTACCTCGATTTCGAGAACGACCTGCACCGGCCCACGGTGTTTCGCGGCCTGCTTCGCTTCGAGCCACCGACGGGTGACTCTGGCTTCGCCCCCGCCCGCACCACGGTCATCATCATCGAGGCCAGCTACGAGGAGGCGGTCGGCAAAGCGAGGAGCTTCGACGACCGCCAGCTTCAGGGTCTGCTCAGGTCGGCTCTACCCGACCCGGAGTAGATCGAACCGCCGGACGGCCTTCACGCCTCGCGGACCCATCGCCATAGCTCGGGCAACGTCGGCCGTTTCCCCGCCATCAGAATCCCGACCTTGTAGATGCGTCCGGCCAGCCATGCGATCGCAAAAATCGCGCCGAGCATGAGGACGAACGACAGGGCGATCTGCCAGCCCGGCACCCCGCCTCCTGCCACGCGCGCCCACATGAGAATCGGCGTGAAGGGCGGGAAGAGTGACAGCCCCGTGGACAGCGGCGTCATGGGGTTCTCGATGACGTTCATCACCATCACGATCGGGACGACCATGAGCATGATGAGTGGGAACTGTGCCTGCTGAGCTTCCTCGTCCGTGTTACACATCGCGCCGACAGCAGCGTACATGCCGGCGTACATGAAGAAGCCGAACAGGAAGAATCCGACGAAGAGGGCGAGCATTCCAGCGCCCGGGAGTACGTCCCGGAGCCCGTCCAGGCTGGCGAGTTCGGGCTGTGCGGCGATCAACATCGGCAGTCCCGTCGCGAACATCAGAATCCCGAACGTCAGCCAGATCCCCATTTGGGTCATACCAACCGCGCCGACGCCAAGAATCTTGCCGAGCATGAGGTGCCAGGGCTTCATCGACGAGATGATCACCTCGACGATCCTGCTGGTCTTTTCCTCGAGCGTCGCCCGCATGACCGACACGGCATAGATCAGGATGATCATGTAGAGGAAGAACGCGCCGAGGTACGCGACGGCGAACTCGGGATCCTCCATGTCCGACCCCTCGTCCGACAGCAATTCGATCCGGAGGCCACCTCCACGGAGCATCGCGTCTGCATCGACGCCCCGTTGCTCGAGCTGATATTCGAGAGCCGCACGCGCGATGGAA
Source organism: Gemmatimonadota bacterium (assembly GCA_027623325.1). Lineage (GTDB taxonomy): Bacteria > Gemmatimonadota > Gemmatimonadetes > Longimicrobiales > Gaopeijiaceae > UBA2589. Next base: position 273,561 of record JAQBXY010000001.1, on the reverse strand, counting down.
CTGCGCATGGTCACCTGCCGGATCGTGCTGGGACGATTCGTCGCGTACATGATCGCTTCCCCCGTCTCCAGGGTCAGCTCGTCCAGCATGATGAACCCGCCGATCACGCCATCGGTCGCGGCCTGCCGGAGTTCCGTCATCACGTCGGCGTGCCAGCGTTCCTCGTGGACCGTCCACCCGCTCTCTTCGAGTTCCGGAGCGAGGCGTTCGTACAAGACATTGGTACCATCGACGATCGCGAGTTCTCGCTCGGCGCGTTCGCCCTGCGAGGCGAAGTACGCGGGCACGACCGTCACGGCGACCATGAAGAGCGGCCCGCCGACCGTCGCTGCGACGAACCACTTCGAGCGGACCCTCTGGAGATACTCGCGGCGGATCACGGCCCAGACGTTCATCCACATCATGATGCGCCTCCTAGATTCGCGCCGACCGGCATCCCTGAATCGCCGACGGCACCAGCGCCCGCATGTCGGACGAAGATGTCGTGCAGTCGAGGCTCTACGAGGTCGAACCGCAGTATACGCGCGTCGGCGGCGACGCCCCTCCGCAGGATCGCCTGATGATCGGCCCCGTCACGCAGGATGAGGCGGAGGCCTCCGTTGATCGATTCGATTCGGTCGATCTCCGGACCCTGAATCCAGCTGTCGGATCCCTCAAACTCGACGGCCACGATACCCTTTCGTTCAGCCGCCTTGAGCGCAGCGAGGTCGGCGTCGAGCACCTTTTTCGAGTTGGAGATCAGGCACACCCGCTCGCACAGACGTTCGGCCTGGTCCATGAGATGAGTCGAGAAGAGGATCGTGGTGCCCTTGGCGTGGAAGTCGCGCACGATTTCCTCGAGCACGTCCTGGTTGATCGGATCGAGTCCGGAGAAGGGCTCGTCCAACACGAGCAACTCCGGCTCGTGGATGACCGTCCCGATGAACTGGATCTTCTGTTGCATCCCCTTGGACAGGTCCTCGACCCGCTTGTCGGCCCACGAAGACAGACCCAGTCGCTCGAGCCATACCTGCCCGCGCTTGCGCCCCTCGGCGCGACGAACACCGCGGATTTCCCCCAGGAACATCACAAGTTCGAGGCACTTCATCTTCTTGTAGACGCCGCGTTCCTCGGGCAGATAGCCGACCTTGGTGCGCCGAGTGACGTCGGGATCCGCGCCGAAGAGTTGGACCGACCCCTCATCAGGATTGAGGATGCCCATGATCATCCGAATGCTGGTCGTCTTTCCGGATCCGTTGGGGCCGAGCAGACCACAGATCGACCCGCGTGGTACCTCGAAGTCGAAGCTGTCGACCGCTGTGTGCTTGCCGAATCGCTTCGTCACGCCCTGCATACGAAGGGCAAAGCCGTTTTCACTCATACCGGGCGGGTTCTGAGGTGGTCGAACCGGGATCCGCTCCCGAAGTCCCCCTGCATTGTTTACATTGTCTGGCTGCAGAGTAACACTCGAGGAGTATTGATGGCCATCTATCGTACGCTCTACTACACGGACGTCAGCGTGGGTGTCGGCGGGCGCGTGACAATCCCGCAGGACATGCGCGAATCTCTCGGAATCGACGAGGGCGATTCGTTGACTGTGCGGGTCGAAGAGAATCCAAAGGGCGGTCGCCAGATGGTGATCTGGCGCGCCGACCAGCTGTCGGACGAGGAAGAGTAGGCGCCCTTTCCCGTGGCTGAGAGGCTACGGCCGGTCGATCTCGACCCACCGAACGAGTTCCTGCAAAGGGCCGCGCCCGTCGTGTAACCACCACGGCGGCGGGAACGACACGTCCCAAAATGGCGCTACGCGAGAAACGCCCATCCGCGCCCAATCGGCCGCGAGCGCGCTTAACCGTTCGCCTAGTCCCGCGTAGGCTACGGTCTGCAGGTGCCCCTGTAGCCGCCCAAGCTCACCGGCAAGGTCTGTGGCGTCACGGAGCGGCCTGACCCGGACCGAGCGGCCGAGGCACGACGCCCCCGGAAGCGCGTCGGTTTCCGAGATGACCGACCAGCTGGCCTCGTCCCCGCCGTGGAAGACAGTTGCGCGGCCGGTCGCAGCCATCAACTCGGCGTTCCCGCGCATCTGCTGCAGAACCGCCCCCTCCTCGGGGCTCAACGGACCACTCGGAAGCCGGGTTTCCAACTCGGCGAGTGCCTCCGCCAGCACTTCGGCGAAGCCAACCGGCTCCGTCGCGCCGCTTCGTTCCACGTAGATGACTTGGGGACAGACGCAGCCCCGTTGGTCGAACATCCCCACGGACCGGGCCACGTGGGCGGCTACGTCTCCGACCGTCTCGGAAGCCAGCGCCTCCCGACCGATCACCCCGAGGCTGACTCGATGATGATACCCGACGACCCGGGCGGTCGGCGGGGCCGCGGCCCGCACAGACGCGACAGTATCGTCGGAACCGTAAACCGTGACCACATCCGCCTCGGCCAACGCGGCCGCTTCGAGCGCGGTCGAACCTCCGGGCCAATAGACGACGGCCAGGGCGTTGGCGATGCCCTCGTCTTCGGCGCGGAGCGCGCGGGCGAAGAGGACGGGTAGCACGACGTCCCCGAGTCCTGGCTTCAAGAGCGTCGGCGCCTTGACGATAAGGCTGCGGATAAGCGCGGATACGCCAACGCCGGGTACACTTCCCGACACGATTTGAACGCACAGTCGAGGACCCACGGCCATCACCTCACGACCGCGGATGGCGGTGATGCCATCGAGCGCGGCCGGATCTTCGAATTCCGCCGCGACAAGCGCCCGTAGCCGTTTGTGCGTCCAATCCGCAGCCATGCCATCGAGAATCGCGCGGGCCATCGCGTCCGAGACCCCAGCGGTCGCGGGCAGAAGCGCCAAGGCTTCCCGACGGACCTCGTCGGCTTCGTCACCGAAGCGCTCGCCAACACGGCCGAGCACCTCCGTGATGTCGGACACGCTCCGGCATACGAGTGCATCGGCGCCCTCCTGAAGGCGACGGATCAAGCCACGAACCGAGTCCGGTGACAACTCGGGGACGACGAGGCTGAGACCTTGGCCCGATCCTGCTGCACCATCGATTTCGAGCATAGTCAGCTCGCCGGTCGAGGCGCCGGGACCCAGGACGAACGCCTCAAAGCGTCGACCCGTCACCGGTGCCCCTCCGCCGCGGTCATGAGATCGTCCATGGCTCGGGAGCACCCGCGCGGTTCGGCACCAGACGCACGACCCCGCAGTCTCATGCGCCCATTAACGACCGAGCCGACGTCTTCCGTGAGGATGTGACTGATCGAGCCGAGGTTGGCGAGATCGAAATAGGCGAGAATCCCGTCCTGCCCCGCGGCCACGGGACGGAGTGTCAGTGGATCGAGTGCTCGCACGCGCAGCCACGGTGGTGGGACATGAACACCCACGGACTCGGAGCCCTCAGCGAGTACCGGTTCGTACAGCTGGGAGAGGAGCTCGGTCATCCCGTACTCGTTCACCACCCGCTCGCTGGGAACCCCCGTCGCCTGTGCTATTTGGTCGTAGAGTCGTTCGCGCGATACGGTGCGGCGGGCTCCCTTGAAGCCACCGGTCTCCATGATGCGACTGCCTTCGGGAAGAGGCCCTAGCCGGTTGCCGTCACTCTCCAAGACGTGAACGAAGGCTAACGCGGTCCCGAGCAAGAGAACGGGCTCACCCGAAGCGGCAATGAGGTCGAGGACGTCCCCGAGTGCCGCGGCGTCTACGTTGCCCGCCTCGTCGACCAGCCAGTGGGTTTCCGTAGCCCAAGTCTCTGCCGCCGCGCCAACCATGAACGAGAGTGAGGACTCGGGCACCGTCTTCGGATCCGGGACCAACGACAGAAACCTCAGAGGTCGCCGTTCAGGCAGAAGGGCAGCTTCGAACGGGGGCATGAGTGAAGCCCGATAGAGATCGAGTCGCGGCACGTGGTGGCGCCCTCGTTGTTCCTCCCCGCGGGTCGTTCCGCTTGTTAGAAACGTCGCCTCGACGTCGCCGTGGGCCGAGACGAAGTCGAAGTACTTGAACGCCGTCGCCGGCACCGCCGGAATGTCCTCCCATGTGGCTACACTTTCGGGAGTCACTCCACGCTTCCGACAATAGGCCTGGTAGGTCGCGCACGCCTCGAACTGGTGGCGAAAGACGCCGCGCGCCAGCTCCTCGAAGTCGTCCTCGCTCCACGCATCCGAAAGCCCTCGGCGGAAACGGCCTTCGAGCTCCTTGGCGAGCTTCGTGAAAGTCACGCTCGTTGAAGCGTCGTTCTCGTCGGCACTCATGCCGAAATGTAAGTCGTGATGCGGTCGGCGTACCCTATGGGAACCAACAACGACAGTACACGGAGTGTCTCGTTTGGTGTCGAATTGAACCAAGGTCCGGCCCCTCCCTCGGAGCACAGCGAATGATGCGATCCTCGATCGCTGTAACAGCAGCGACAATCGCAACCACACTGGCTCTGCTCGGAGCACCAGCGGGCGCTCAACAGTCGCCGAGCCAGTCCGGGAGTGTGGGCGCCGCCGCACTACCGCTGATCGCGCATCGGCCGAGCAGCGACCTCGAGATATCGCTCGACGGCCGCGTGGACGAGGCGGTCTGGGCCGAGGCCACTGCCATCTCGGATTTCACGCAGCAGGAACCCGTCGAGGGCGCGCAGCCCTCGGAGAGAACCGAGATCCGCGTGGTCTACGACGACGACAATCTCTACATCGGCGCGATCATTTATGACGATCCCGCGGGAATTCTGGCGTTTCAGCGTCAACGCGACGCCGGGCTGAACACCGATGACCGCTTCATGTGGATCATCGATACGTTCCTGGACGGTCGCACCGGATACTTCTTCGAGATCAACGCAGCCGGCCTCATGGGCGACGGCGTCATCACGGGTGGTGGCGGCGGCGGGGGCGGCGGCTTCGGCGGCTTCGGTGGACCCGGTGGCGGAGGTGGCGGCACGAACAAGGCGTGGAACGGCATCTGGGAGGCGCGCACCTTCATCCGTCCGGACGGCTGGTCCGCCGAGATTCAGATTCCGTTCCGAACGCTCAACTTCAATCCTGGGCAGACGGAGTGGGGCATCAACTTCCAGCGCACGATTCGCCGGAAGAACGAAGAGATCATGTGGCGCGGCTTCCGCCGGAGTCAGGGACTGAGGAATCCGGTTTTCGCGGGCCGCCTGACGGGCCTGAGCGGGATGTCACAGGGCTTGGGCCTCGAAGCACGCCCTTCGACCGTGGCCAACTGGCGCAACATCCCGACCGACGCCGACCGCAACACGTACCCCAAGGACATCAGCCTCGACCTCAACTACAGCGTGACGTCGAGCCTGCGGGCGTCTGTGAGTGTGAACACCGACTTTGCCGAAGTAGAGAGCGATCAGCGACGGGTGAATCTCACGCGCTTCCCCATTCGATTCCCCGAGCGTCGCGACTTCTTCCTCGAAGGATCCGGGGTGTTCTCCTTCGCGCCGAGTAGCGGCCCCTCGCCGTTCTACTCGCGAGAGATTGGGATCAAGAACGGACAACAGGTGCCCCTCAATTTCGGCACACGCCTGACAGGTCAAGCGGGCCCGTTCGAGCTCGGCTTCTACCAGATCGGTACTGGGCGGCACGAGTACTTCGACACGAACGCCGGGGCCGAACTCGCTTTTCCTCGCGAGATGTTCACGGTCGCCCGGGTGAAAAGGCAGTTGTTCGAGCAGTCTGCAATCGGAGCGATCTACACCCGGCGTGGGACGTCGGCTGACGCAGTTGGCTTCGCGCCGATCGATCAGCACACGGCCGGCATCGACCTCGACATGAAGACGCGCAACTTCATGGGCAATCACAACCTCGAGCTGGAAGCGTTCGTGGCCTGGAATTCCAATCCGCTAGCCGCGGCAGACCCGAGTTGGTCCGACCTCGGTTTCGGAGATCTCAGTTCGAGGGGGGCGCGCCTCAACTTCCCGAACGACCTCTGGTCCGGGCACGTGTCGTACCGCGAGTTCGGTGATGCATACGACCCGGCGATCGGCTTCGTCACCCGCAACAACTTCCGAAGAGTTGAACCCCGCGTCGGCTGGTCCCCGCGGCCGTCCGGCATCCCTTGGATACGCAAACTCGATTTCTCCGCTCAGTTCCGGGCCCAGACCGAATTGGGCACCGGCGTCCTCGAGGAGCGCGAGTGGCAGTTCAATCTGCTCGGAATCGACTTCGAGAGCGGCGACGGACTCGACATCCAGGCGACCAACACCTTCGAGTATCTCGACCGGACCTTCGAAGTCAGCGACGGCATCCTCGTCGCTCCGGGGAACTACTCGAATTGGGAATATCAGCTCATGGGCCGCTCGGCTGGACGCCGTCGGGTTTCCTTGAACGGCAGCGCCAGCATCAGCGGCTTCTGGGACGGTGACCGCAAGCAGACCCAAGCGAGGATCTCGTTCAGGCCCAATCCTGGAATCAGCCTGTCGACCAACTTCGAGTACAACGACGTGACGATGCCGACCGGCTCGTTCACGGCCGCGCTGTACGAGTTGGGGGCCGACTGGAATCCGAATCCCCGGGTGAGCCTTACGAATCAGCTACAGTACGACGACGTGAGTGAGCTCGTGGGCCTGTTCGCGCGGCTGAGATGGATCGTGAAGCCCGGCAACGACGTCTACCTCGTGTACACACACAACTGGCAGTATCAAGCACTCGACATCCTCGACCCCGACCAGCGGGATCTCATCACGCTGTCGAGGGGCGCGTCGGTGAAGCTGAACTACACGTACCGCTTTTAGGCGGCAGTGTCGGGCTGGCCGCAGCGAGGTATCAGGCGCACCGCGCGGGTTGGCGCGTGCCGACTGCTAGGCGCGCGGCGTTCCACGTACGCCCCGGCCAGCGAGGTCTCCCGTTTGTTCGCCGTCACGAATCGTGATCACGCCGTTCACGATGACGTGCGGTAGGCCTACCGGATACTGATGGGGGTCTTCAAAGGTCGCGCGGTCCGATACGGTGTCTGCGTCGAACGCCACCAGGTCCGCGTAAGCCCCGACCCTGATGACCCCGCGCCCGGGAAGCCGGAGCTTTTGTGCAGGCATCTGGGTGATCTTGTGGATCGCTGACTCGAGCGAGAGCGCTCGGGCTTCGCGCACGTATCGACCGAGCAGTCGAGGGAACGACCCGTACCCGCGCGGGTGCGGTGAGCCGACCGCCAGTGGCCCGTAGGGAGCGTAAGCACCGCCGTCGGAGCACAACATGCCCAGCGGATGCGCGAGGATCTTGGTCGTATTCTCTTCGCCCATGCCGTGCCCGATCATGCCCACCCCTCCGCCGTTCGCTTCGAGCAGGAGCAGGGTCAATTCGTACGGATCGACCGATCGTTCACGAGCGAGATCGCCCATGAGACGGCCGCGCGCCCACGCCGTCTCCTCATTCGTGCTCGAGATCTGCACGGAGTTCCAGTCTCCGAGGAGTGCGACCTTGTCGCGACAGTCCTTCTCGAGCCTCGCGGCCGTCCCCGGCGCGCGCAGCCTGGCCAGGAACGCACCGGAAGCACCCGCTCGAGCCGAACTCGGAAAGAGGTTGGAAAGGCCGGTCGCGTAGGCAGTATAGGGATAACGGTCGAAGTGCACATCCAAACCTTCGCTCCGTGCGGTCTCGATCAATCCGAGCGCCGCCTCCGCCTTCCAGTAGTTCCGCTGCCCTTGTGCCTTGAGGTGGGAAATCTGCACTGGGACCCCCGCGACCCGACCCACGTGCAACGCCTCCTCAACCGCTCCGAGCAAGCGGTCGTCCTCGTTGCGCATGTGGGAGGCGTAGGGGTAGCCGGAATCCTTCAGCACGGTCGCCAATTCGACCAACTCCGCAGCGTCAGCGAATCCGCTCGGTGTATACTCGAGGCCGGACGACAGGCCGACGCAGCCGCGTTCGATCTGCTCGGCGAGAAGCCGCTTCATTCGAGACAGCTCGGCGTCGGTGGCAGGTCGATCATCGTTGCCGACGACCAGACCCCGAAGGGCGCCGTTACCGACCATCGTGGCGACGTTCACTGCGGGCCGCTCCCGATCGATGCGATCGACGAAGCCGGCCGGGTCGCGGAAGTCGATCTCCACGCCGCGACCTCGGTAGCTATCCCGTGTAGACTCGAATTGGCCGTCCGACCACGGTCCGATCGACCCGCCGTCCTGCCCGACCACTTCGAGGGTCACGCCCTGACGAATGCGGCTTTCCGCATTGTTGTTGACCAGAAGCGAGAGATCGGCGTGGGAGTGCACGTCGATGAAACCGGGAGCCAGAACGAGTCCACGCAGGTCGATTTCTTGAGAGCCGGCCGGGAGGTTCGTCGAGATGGCCGAGATGAGATCACCGGTTATGGCTATATCCAGCTCGCGCCCCGGCGCACCCGTACCGTCGAGGACGAAGGCCCCCCGCAGCACGAGATCCGCGCGCCGCTGAGCGGACAGGAGACCGGGCGCTACGATCAAGCCGACCCCTGCCGCCGCCGACGTCCGCACGAAGGTGCGTCTCTTCATGGACTAGCCTCTCCTGTCATGGGACTAGCCTCTTCTGATGCGGCCGGGTTCGAGCCCGCCCGCGTGGAGGATCTTCTCCTGAAGCCGCGCGGCCTCTTCGTCGACAAAGGTGATCAGTGTCCTCACAGACTCGTTGGCTCGCTGGTATTCCGCGGTCGGGAAGTCACCCCCTTCCGCGTGAGCGAGCGCCCCTTCGAGCGCCTGCAGCTCGCGTTCGGCCTTCTCCAAAGCGCGTCGCAGTCGGTTGAGCGCCTTGCGCGCCTCGGATTCAGCGGAGTTCATGAAGGGCATTGTGACTTCCGAGGCACGTCGCAGCAATGCCGGAACAGATCGACGGGAGGGGGTACGGACGGACCATGATCGATCGATACGAGCTCATTGTGGTGGGAGCTGGCCCCTGCGGGATCGCCGTTGGGGCGGCAGCACGGAAGTCCGGTCTGTCGTGCGTGCTGTTCGACAAAGGCGCCGTGACAAGCTCCCTGCTGAACTATCCGTACTACATGACCTTCTTCAGCACGGCTGTCATGCTGGAGGTTGGTGACGTGCCCTTTACTATCCCCGATTCCAAACCGACCCGTAGGGAGGCGCTCGCATACTACCGAAGGGTCGTGGAACACTGGGACCTCGACGTGCGGCAGTACGAGGAGGTCGTCGAGATCGAAGGCGCCGAGGGTGACTTCACGGTCAAGACGCGCCGGGCGAACGGGGCGGACATCATATACGCAGCGTCAGCGGTGGTCGTTGCCACCGGAGGCTTTCAAGCGCCCAACTTCCTCGGCGTGCCAGGCGAGGATCTGTCCAAGGTCCGGCACTACTACCATGAGCCGTACGCCTACTACGACCAGGACGTACTCGTCGTCGGTGCGGGAAACTCGGCGGTCGAGGCCGCACTCGAGATGTTCAGGAACGGTTCACGGGTCAGCCTGGTGCACTTTCTCGACACGATCGACCGCGGCGTGAAGCCGTGGGTGGTTCCCGATATCACCAATCGCCTCGAACGGGGTGAGATCCCGGTGTACTGGCGCCATCGCGTCGCTGAGGTTCGAAGCGGTTCCGTGGTGCTCAGGTCAGAGGATGATGAGAGTGAGACGGAGCTCGCCAACGACTTCGTCGTAGCCATGACCGGGTGGCGTTCCGACCACAGTCAGCTCGCCGCACTGGGCGTCGACATCGATGGCGAAACCGGCATCCCGGTCCACGATCCAGAGACCATGCGGACCGAGGTTCCGGGTCTCTACATCGCCGGCGTCATCGCTGCGGGCCACAACGCGAACAAGATCTTCATCGAGAACGGTCGCGAGCACGGAGGCCTCATCGTCGCAGATCGACTCCGAGCTGCTGCGCCATGAAGGTCATCTCCCGGGCGGTGTCCTCGATGAGCATGGAGATCGGGCGCCCCCGCCCCGCCGCGTGTCCGCCGCGACTGTCGTACCAGAGAACGACCGGACGTTTCGAGCCGGTGGCCGCTTGTAGCCGAGCGGTCATCTTCCGCGCCTGAAGCGGCGACACCCGTGTGTCGAGGTCGCCCGTCGTGAGCATCACGGCCGGATAGTCGACTCCGTCCCTCACCGCTTGGTACGGCGAGTACTGCCGAATCGCATCGAAGTGCGCGGGGATCCGGGCATCACCGTATTCGAGGAGCGCCGGCATGTTGTTCGTGGTCTGGAACGACCAGAAGCGGACCATGTCGAGATCGGGATAGGTGCACAGAACCGCCCGGTAGAGGTCGGGACGCTGCGTCATCGCGCTGGCGACCAGTAGCCCGCCGTTGCTTCCTCCACTGATTCCGAGTCGATCGGGACTCGTGTACCCAGCAGCGATCAGGGCCTCGGATGCAGCGATGAAGTCGTCGAAGACGTGTTGTTTGTTCTCCAGCATGCCGTCCTGATGCCAGCTCTCGCCGAACTCCGCTCCCCCCCGCAGCGTGGCGACCGCATACACACCTCCGAGTTCGAGCCAAGGGAGACGAGACGCCGAGAAACCCGGTCGTGTACTGGCGTTGAAGCCGCCGTACCCGCTCAGAATCGTCGGGTGACTCCCATCGAGTTCGATACCGGCGCGATGAATGACGTAGATGGGCGCCCTGACCCCGCCCGTGGATTCGAACCACAACTTGGTGACCTCGAAAGCACTTTCGTCGAATTCGACCTCGGGCCCCTCGTCGAGCGTCCGCTCTCCGTTGGTGAGATCGACCTCGTAGCTCGTGGGCGGCGTCAGGTGCGCGTTCACGGAAAGCGTCGCCTTGTTGTCGCCCGCAGCTCGGATGCCGACCGACGCATGGTCCGGAACGTCGATCTCGCCGAGGGACACGCCCTCCATGTCGAAGACACGAATTCTTTGAGCGACCTCGTGCAGATAGGTTGCGTAGATGCTCCCATCGATGAAGGCGTAGCTCTCCAGGACGTCCTCGCTTTCCGAGATGACCTCCGTCCACTCCGTGGGCTCCGGATTGGCGGGATCGATGAGCATCAACCGGTAATTCGGAGCGAGCCAGTCCGTCAGGACGTACAGACGGCCATTCTGAAAACGATGCTGAAAGTGGGCTGACACACCTTCCACGATCGGACGAATCGGTCCGTTCCCTGCCTGGATGAAGATGTCGTTGCTGGCCCAACCGTGCTGAACGGTGAAGATCCGAAATCGACCGCCCGCCACGATGTCCATGCCGATGAACGCGGTGGGCTCATATCCCTCGCCCCAGACCTCTGCATCGGCACTCGAGTCCGTTCCGAGGACGTGGTGGCGTATGCGAGGCCCAGCAAATCGATCGCGATGGGTGTAATAGAAGCCTGTTCCTTCGTCATCGAAGTCGAGGCCACTGTACAGAGCGTTCGGGAGCCGGTCCGGAAGGTCGACGTTGTTCACGAGATCGCGGATCCTCACCTCGACCTCGTCGGCACCGCCTTGGCGGACGGAGAACATCATGAGCGTTCCGTCCTCGGAGAAATCGGTCATGGAAACGAGCGTTCGGTAGCTCGGGTCGAAGTCCACGGGATCCAATACTGACTCGTACGTCTCCTCGACCATGGGCTTGTCGGCATTCTCGACGAAGGGACGTCGGTAGAGAACCGGGGCCTCCTCGCCGATGCGCCTCATGGTGAAGTATTCGAACCCACCGGCTCGCCGGGTCGCGCCAACGTCGGGCAGATCCGTCAACTCTCGGAGGCGCGTCCGGAAGTGGTCTCGTAGTTCGGACTCACCGACGATCCCCTCGGCGTAGGCGTTCTGACGAACAATCCACTCACGCGTCTCATCCGAGTCCTGATCCTCCAACCACCGATAGTCGTCCTGGAACGTGACGCCGTGAACCACATCGATGACTGGCTCCCTACGACTGTCCGGAGCGGGCAAGGGTGGAGAGCAGGAGGCGACGATGCACGAACTGGTCGCTAGTACGAAGAGGGACTTCAAACCGCGCATTCCTGGGCCTCCTGAGGTCGATCGCATCGGCCCACAGTCCGAGACGCGGACGCAACCGTCAAGCGCGGGAAGGGGTGTCGCGGGCACGGGAACCGCGGTAGCCTTCCCCGCGTTGGGTTGGAACGATCAAAGGAGACCGCATGCATCGACTCGGAGTCGCGCTGTTGGTGGGGGTGGTAGGGGTGGCCGGGTGTACAGCGCAGCAGGAAACAGCGAACCAGGAGCCTGAGCAGGTCGTGCTGGGGCCGGTGGACGGTCACGATCTCGCGGCGACCGACCTCGATAGAGTTCAGGTCGGTCAGGCCGCGCCCGATTTCTCACTCGTATCGTTGGCGGGCCCACCCGTCACGCTGTCGAGCTACCAGGGCATGAAGAACGTGATCCTGGTCTTCTATCGCGGCCACTGGTGACCCTACTGCGCCAAGCAGCTCGGGGAGCTGCAAGACCTGCTGACCGATGAACAGAAAGCCACGACGGAACTGATCGCCCTCTCGTCGGACGACGCGCCCAAGCTTCAGATGATGGTCGATCGGGTAGCCGAAGAGAACGACGGTTTGATACTGGACTTTCCTTTCCTTTCCGATCCGGAGGCGGCCGTCATCAATCGGTACGGCCTCTTCAACCAGGACGACTCGCAGGGTCGAGCGATCCCACATCCGACGACCTACGTGATCGACATGGAAGGGATCGTGCGCTGGAAGATGACTGAGGTGAACTACCGAACCCGACCCGAGAACGCAGACATTCTCGCGGCCTTGGAAGAGATCGGTCGCTAGCCGCGGGTAGGAGCCACGACGAATTCCGGGACCGGGATCTCGCGACCGTTGAACAACACTCGTTCCGCGCCTCTACGCACGTAGGCCATCGCGAGAACTCCGCCGAACGCGGGAGACTGTGCCACGGATGTGATTTCGCCGACCACTTTTCCGGAACCATCGATGTCGTGCAGTTCACTGCCGGAGGGCGGAGCGGCCACATCGCCCAGTTCGAGCCGGCGGAGTTGTCGGTTCACGTGGCCGCGGTCGCGGATGCGCACGATCACTTCCTGTCCCGTGTAGCATCCCTTCTGTTGATCAATCGCCCGATCGACGATGCCCGCCTCGGGCGGAATCGTGCGCTCGTCCATGTCCGACCCGAACACGGGACGGCCCGCCTCGATTCGCAGGGTCGACCAGACGCCCAGCCCCGCAGGCCTGGCTCCGGCTCCGATCAGCACGTGTCTCAGCGCCGTGACCGCGTCGGTCAGACCGTAGATCGTCCAGGCGTCGGGCCACACTTCGTGCGTGCGGGCCACGATGAGTCCATCAGACGACTGGCCCACCCGACGCCACTCCCCTTCGGTCGTTCCGCGAAACCAGGCGTCGTCTACTCGCAGACCGAGCGCGAGACGCGAGACGAGGCCCGCTGCCTCCGGCCCCACGACGGAGACCGAGCCCCACGCGCTCGAAACGTCGGAGACTGCCGCGAAGCGTGGGGGCATGAACCTCCGAAAATGATCTAGTAGTCCCTCGCGTCCGGCGACCGGGACGTCGAGGAGGAAGCCAGGAGACTCTTCCTCGCCGGGCAGCAACGCCCAGAGATCGGTGATCATCTTCCCTTTGGGCGTGAGGACCGCGTGGTAGGTAGCCACGCCGCCCAGAACGGCCTCGTCGCTGGCAGCGGGCGGGGCTGGCATCCGCCCCGTGAGAATGCCGTTCAACATCTGACCCGGCGACCGGCCGGAGACCGTTAGGCGAGTCCGATGACCTCGGTCGAACACCGCCACCGCCTTCGTCGCGGCTTCGTATTCGGCGGACGGATCCCCGAAGTGCCGAGCAACCTTGTGGCCGTGATAGTCACTGAGAACGGCACCATCGTCTCGTACAGTCATCCCACACCACCGTCCTCGTCGACATGTCGACCCGCTTTGAGTTCCCTCAGCATGTTCTGGACGTGCCCCCGGTCCTCTGCGGAGGGCGACACGCGTAGGTAGGCCTCCAGCTGCCGCGCGGCCTCCTCGTGCCGCCCGAGGCGCGCGAGCAGAATGCCACGCGACCTGCTCTCGACCGGCGCGGTGGGCGAGATCATCAGGAGCCGCTCGACCGCAGCCAGCGCCCGGCGTGCGTCCCCGATCTTCACATAGATCCCCTTCATGTTCGTGAGAAGGCGCGCGAGCATCTCACGCTTGGTCGCGATGCGGAGAAACGACGGCTGCATGGGAATCATCCCGCCGTAGCCCTGATCGAGCAACTGCTGGGCCTCGTCTTCGAACCTGATCTTCCCTCCATCGAACGGGTCGATGAGGAGGCGGACGGCGCTTCCCGAGTATCTCACGAGAAAGTGGCCGGGAAAGTTCACCCCTTCGAGGGGCAGATCCAGTCGCCACCCGATTTCGAGAATGACCATACCCAAGGTCAGAGGGATGCCGACGCCTCGATCGAGCACGTCATTCAGAAACGAATTCCGTGGGTCGTAGTAAGCGTCGCGATTCCCGGAGAACTTCCGCCGACCATAGAGTGTCTCGATCACTTCACCCAAAACGATGAGAGGCGCGGTCTCGTTCGCGAGCCGATCCTGAACCTCTTCCGCGACCTGATCGAGCCGAGCGAGGTACAGCTCCACCGACAGTTGAGGGTATTCCTCCTGAGCGATAAGCAGAGCCGCACACGCCAACTCCAACTCGCTGTCCGAGCGGGATAGCTCGACGGCGAGTCGGTACCGTGGCGATTTCTGCGGTGAACTCACGATCTTCAGTCGGTGGGGGGACGGCACAACTCGTGTGCCTGCAGGGTTAGTTTCGAGAGTCGGGTTTGGAGATACCCTCACGCGCCACATGGTTTCCGTCAGCAGGGGGAGTCGATGACGAACGAGCCCAGGGATCAGAAGCCGAGGATTCGGCTTTCCCAGCTCAGTCATGGCGCCGGTTGAGCATGTAAGCTCGGGATGTCCGAGTTGACGCAGGTTCTGCGTCACGTCCTTCCGGTGGAAGATCCGAACGCCCTCGTCGGTCACACGACCGGCGACGATGCCGCTGTGTATCGACTTTCCGACGACCGTGCCTTGGTCGTGACGGCCGACTTCTTCACGCCCATCGTCGACGACCCGTACGACTTCGGTCGGATCGCCGCGGCGAACGCCTTGTCCGACGTGTACGCCATGGGCGGCCGACCCCTCTTCGCCCTGAACCTGGTGAGCTTTCCGCGAGCGTTACTCTCGGACGGTATCCTCGACGAAATCCTCCGTGGCGGGAGCGAAGTCACGCGCTCGGCGGGCATTCCCACACTCGGAGGTCACACGATTGATGACGCCGAGCCCAAGTACGGCCTCGTGGCGATCGGTGAGGTTCATCCCGACCATATGGTGACCAACGCCCGCGCTCGCCCAGGCGACACGCTCGTGTTGACCAAGCCGCTCGGATCGGGCGTGATCGCCACAGCGATCAAGAAGGGCGCTGCTCCTGAAGCGGTCATCGCGGACGCGATCGAGGTGATGTCCACTCTGAACGCGGGTGCTGCCGAAGTGATGGTCGCCGCCGGTGTTGTGGCCGGCACCGACGTCACCGGATTCGGGCTCCTCGGTCACCTGCGGAGCATGCTCCGGGCGTCCGGGGTCGCGGCCAACGTGAGTTCCGGCGCAGTTCCGATCATGAACGGCGCACGCGCGCTGTTGGAAGCGGGTCATGTGCCCGCAGGAACCAAGAGAAACGGCACGGACGTCGCCAACGACGTGGACTTCTCCGACTCTGTCGATCCGTCCATGCGTGTGTTACTCGCAGACGCTCAGACCTCGGGCGGACTGCTAATGTGCGTTTCGCCGGGGGCCCTCGACGGCGTGCTCATCGAGATGACGGTGCGCGGCATACCTGCCGCGATTATCGGACAGGTCGTGGAGGGCTCGCCCGGGCGGATTCGCGTGGACTAGCGCGACTTTCGCGCAGCCGGCTTCTTCTTCACGGCTGGCTTGGGCGCAGCCTTCCTCTTGGGCGCAGCCTTCCTCTTGGGCGCTGAGCTCTTCTTGGCTGCGGCCTTCTTCCCCTTCACCGCGGTCGCCCCCGCAAGACGCGCCCCTCTTGCCCGCGCCACGCCATCTCCACCGACGAGCGCCACCGCGATGACATCGTCGAGCGTCTCGGCGAGGTGGAATACGATCCGGTCGCGTACTTCCTGAGGGATGTCGTCGATATCCGCCTCGTTGTCCATCGGCAGGATGATCTCCTTGATCCCAGCCCGAACGGCCCCGAGCACCTTCTCCTTCACACCGCCGATCGGAAGGACCCGCCCGGTCAACGTGAGCTCTCCCGTCATCGACACATCTCGGCGCACCTTACGACCCGAGACCGCAGACACGAGCGCGGTCGCCATCGTGATGCCGGCGGATGGACCATCCTTCGGTATCGCGCCCGCGGGGACATGGATGTGCACCTCGTGGCTCCCCAGGGCATCCTCGGGAATCCCGAGTCTCTTTGAGTTGGCCTTCGCAAAGGACAGCGCCGCGCGACCGGACTCCTTCATGACATCGCCGAGTTGGCCAGTCAGCACCAGACCACCATCGCCAGGCATGACGCTCGCCTCGACGAACATGATGTCGCCGCCCATCGGCGTATAGAACATGCCTGTGGCCACGCCGCGGGTGTCTTGCTCGGCGATCCGCTCGGGATGCACGCGCGGGCGTCCCAACTGTTCACGAATATCTTCGGTGGCCGCATTGATCTTCTTCAGCTTACCAGCGGCGATCTGCCTTGCGATCTTCCGGGCGAATTTTCCAACCTCTCGTTCGAGCTGTCGCACGCCCGCTTCACGGGTGTAGCTCTGGATCATGGTCAGGATGGCCTCGTCGCGAATCTGCAGTTCCTTGGTCGTCAGGCTGTTCTCCTTCCGCTGCCGGCGTAGCAGATACCGCTTGGCGATCTCGAGTTTCTCTATTTCCGTGTATCCTGCGAAGTCGACACGCTCCATTCGGTCGAGGAGCGGCCCGGGGATCTGATCGAGGTAATTCGCCGTCGCGACGAACAGCACTTCCGAGAGGTCGAACGGAATGCCGAGATAGTGGTCGACAAAGGTCGAGTTCTGAGCCGGATCGAGGACCTCCAACAGGGCAGAACTGGGGTCACCCTGGAAGGACGTTCCCAGCTTGTCGACCTCGTCGAGCAGGAAGACCGGATTCTTGCTCTTGGCCTGACGCATTCCCTGGATGATGCGGCCCGGCATCGCCCCGACGTAGGTGCGACGATGGCCACGAATATCAGCTTCATCCCGCGCGCCACCGAGCGAGATGCGTACGTATTTCCGACCGAGGGACCGGGCGATGGACTGCGCGATGGAGGTCTTGCCCACACCGGGAGGGCCAACGAACAGCAAAATCGGCCCTCGGCCGACCGTAATCTCCTCATCGTCCGCATCCTCCGGCTTCGACTTCTTGCCGTTGGCCGCCGCCGCGCGATCGAGGCCGAGCTTCCGCACCGCCAAGAACTCGAGGACGCGATCCTTCACGTCGTCCAAACCGTAGTGATCGTCGTGCAGGATCTGCTCCGCGATCGCCAGGTCGATCTTCTCCTCGGTTCGCTCATTCCAGGGCAGCTCGGTGATCCATTCGAGGAACGTCCGGATGACCTGATACTCAGCCGACTGAGGGCTCGTGCGCTCCAGCCGCCGCAGCTCGCGGTCGACCTCGGAGCGTTGTTCCTCACTGAGTTCGAGCCCCACGATGCGCCGGCGCATCTCCTCGACGTCGTCGCGCTCCTCTTCCTCGCCGAGCTCCTTCTGGATCGCCTTGAGCTGCTCCCGGAGCAGCATCTCTCGCTGACGTTCGCCCAGCTCTGACTGGACCTTCGCTTGAATGTCCTCCTGCGCATCGATGCGAGCCAACTCACGCTCGACGGAAAGGAGGCATGCCCGCATTCGCTCCTCGTCATC
The DNA here is from genome assembly GCA_027623325.1 of Gemmatimonadota bacterium. Classification (GTDB taxonomy): domain Bacteria; phylum Gemmatimonadota; class Gemmatimonadetes; order Longimicrobiales; family Gaopeijiaceae; genus UBA2589. The sequence continues at coordinate 255,815 of JAQBXY010000001.1, read as the reverse complement.
GAGCAGCTCGAGCAGATGTTGCTTGTCGGGTGTTTCGAGTTCGAGGTAGAAGGCAACGAGATCCGCAAAGGGGCCCGGCTCATCGACACCTTGAATGAGCTGGTTGAGCGCCTCGGCCGGGACTCCACGGCGCGTTCCCAGCTCCGCCGCCCGGTCGCGCAGTTCCTTGTCCAGCGCCTGGAACGCCGGCTCCTCGGGGTCCCGCGGCGGAAGGGTATCCATCTCGAGAAGGACGGCATGTAGCATCGCCTGTCCTTCCTGATGGTACGAGAGAGCCTGGGCCCGCCCCTCCCCTTGCACGAGGAGCTGTACGCCCCCGCGCACCCGATGGGTCTGAATGATTCGGACGACCGTCCCCACCGAATACAAGTATTCCGGCGCCGGGTCGTCGACGTTGTCCCGCTGTGCTACCGCGAACAACCGACGGTCCCCGTCCAACGCTTCCTGCACCGCCTCGACGGTGCCGGCACGCCCTGCGGAGATCGGAACCGCGACGCCCGGATACACGACCGTATCGCGCAGGGGCAGAACGGGAAGGGTAAATCGCTCAGCCATCAGGTCCTCTTCCTCTCGCCCACAACGTCATCGACGTCGGGAGTCAGCTTGTCGTCAGACAGGGTAACGCTCCACCGTTTGTTGATTCGTCACTCAAATGCACGATCCTTGCCACGATCATGGCCCGGGTTTCGTGCCGAGATCGCAGGACTCTCTGCCAATCTGGCGTTATCACATCCGGCGCTCACGCCACTTTTTCGGCTCGGCGGCGGCAGTTAGGTTGGCACCTCGTCCTTCCTCGCGCCACCGGCGTCCGAAACCACATGAACGATTCACTCGAGGGCATCACGTGGTTTAGAGGTTCGTCCGTGCGAATCCGGCGGATGGGCGTGGAGGTCCACGTCGATCCACTCGGTGAGGACGGGGACTCCAAGGCCGACTTCGTTCTGCTCACGCACCCGCACTACGACAACTTCTCGGAAGACGCCATCGCGCGGGTGCGCGACGCAGGCACCGTGGTCATCGCCCCCGCCTCCATGAAGAAGCTGTTGGGCGACGGCGATCACTTCATGAAGCCCGGCGACATGTTGCAGCTGGACGGCTTCGACGTCCTGGCGGTCCCCGCGTACAACATCGACAAGAAGTTCCATACGCCGGAGCATGGTTGGTTGGGGTACGTCTTCACGATTGGTGACGTCACGTACTACCACGCGGGCGACACGGACTTCCTTTCGTCGATGTTCGGAATTCGGTGCGACGTGGCTTTCCTGCCCGTGGGAGGGCACTACACCATGGGCGTCGAAGAGGCCGCTCGAGCCGGTGAGGCGTGTGGAGCCGAAGTCATCGTGCCGATCCACTGGGGTGATCCTCACGGAACACCCGAAGATATCGACCGACTCAGGGAGCTTTTCTCGAGGGAAGTCACGGTTCTCGAGCGCCAAGCATGACCGGACCGGTCACCAGTCCCGCGACGTGCTCCGGTCGATCCACCGTGTACGCCCCGCATGGGGTGGCCGCGACGAGCCATCCGCTCGCCACAGGGGCGGCTCTGACGATCTTGAAGGACGGCGGCAACGCGATCGACGCCGCTGTCGCTGCGGCGGCCGTTCTTAACGTGACCGAACCCCATATGACGGGCATGGGTGGGGACATGTTCGCCCTGCTTTGGTCGGCGGAAGCGGGTCGTCTCTTCGGCCTCGACGCGAGCGGGAAGTCGGGCTCGAAGGTCGACGCCGCCACGCTCATCGCCGAAGGGGCCAACGTCGTCCCAGGAAGCGGCCCTCGCTCGGTGACGGTTCCCGGAGCGCTGTCCGGCTGGAGCGCTCTGATTACAGCGCACGGCACACTCAGGTTGGCCGAAGTACTCGAGCCCGCGATCCGACTCGCAGAGGAAGGTTTTCCCGTCAGTCCGATCATCGCGCAGGATTGGGCGGAGACGGCCGACGGCCTCCGGCGCGACCCCGGTGCCGCCGCCACGTTCTTGATCGACGGCGAGGCGCCGAAGGCAGGTGACTGGTTCAGCAATCCCGATCTGGCTCGCACCTTCCAACGGATCGCGACGGACGGACCCGAGACGTTCTATGGAGGTGCCCTGGGTCAGGAGATCGTCGCGGGCCTCGACGAGATGGGTGGGTACCTAACCCTGGAGGACCTGGGGACGCACGAGGTTCGATGGGTCGAGCCTCTTGCCGTGGACTATCGAGGGTACACGCTCTACGAGCTTCCGCCGGCGGGCCAGGGAATCGCCGCGCTCCAGATCTTGAAGATGCTCGAGGGATTCGACTTCCGATCCATGAAGCACAATTCGGCGGAGTACCTCCACACGCTCATCGAAGCCAAGAAGTTGGCCTACGCCGACCTGGCCCGGTACGTCGCCGATCCCGATCACATGGATGTGCGCCCCGAAGCCCTGCTCGACTCGGCGTACATCGCGTCACGCGCGCGGCTCATCGACCAACAGCGAGCCGCAGCCCGCCCCGATCCAGGTAGCCTGATCACGAATTCGGAGACCGTGTATCTGACCGTAGCCGACCGCCACGGCAACATGATCTCCTTCATCAATTCGATCTACGGGAGCTTCGGGTCGGGCGTCGTGATCCCGGGCACCGGCGTCGTGTTACAGAACCGCGGGGCAGGCTTCACCATGGAAGCGGGTCATCCCAATCAGATCGGTCCGAGCAAGCGTCCGTTTCACACGATCATCCCGGCTTTCGTGACGAAAGACGGGGCGCCCTGGATGTCCTACGGCGTCATGGGTGGACCGATGCAGCCTCAAGGCCACGTGCAGGTGCTCCTGAACCTGATCGAGTTCGACATGGATCCTCAGGAGGCTATCGACGCGGCTCGGTTCCGACACTTGAGTGGTGCCGAAGTCTCCATCGAGAAGCTCGACCCCGATGTCGAGGACCGGCTCGCCGCGCTGGGACACGAAATCAGAGATAGTGAAGGGATCTCATTCGGGGGAGGTCAGGTCATTCGCAGGCTCGAGCGCGGGTGGGCCGCGGCCTCCGATCCACGGAAAGACGGAATGGCGGCTGGACATTGAGCGAGACTTCATGAGCGACTCGGACTATGAGATCCCGTTCGATCGACTGCCGGATCGATTCGCCCAGAGTCTCGAGAACCCTCCCGAGGTACCGGCCGCCGCGAAGCCCGCAGCGACCATCGTTTTGTTGCGTGACGCGGAGCCCGGCATGGAGGTCCTGCTCATGCGGCGTAGCCGAAGCGCAGGCTTCGTCCCCGGGGCATACGTCTTCCCTGGCGGGAGGGTCGACGGTAGTGACGCTTCGCCGGAGGCGATCGAGCGCCTCGACGCGCTGACGCCCGCGTCGGCGGGCCGACGGCTCGAACTGGACGACGGCGACCCGCCCGCCATCGCATACTACCTGGCTGCACTGCGAGAGGCCTTCGAAGAGACGGGGATTCTGGTCGGGCTGCGCCCGGACGGCTCGTCGCCGCCGACGGCCGCAGAGGACTCCGTAGTCGATTCGATCCGTGATGATGTCATGGAGGACCGCATCTCCTTTGCCGAAGCGGTCGGTCGGCTGGAGTGCAGAATCGCGGGAGACGCGGTCGAGTACCTCGCACATTGGATCACGCCCAGGGCGGAGCCACGACGCTACGACACCCGCTTCTTCGCCGCGAAGGTCCGGGCAGGCTCGACGCCGATCGTGGACCCGAGAGAGATGACCGACGCCATTTGGGTGACCGCGGCCGAAGCGCTGCGCCGCGCGGACAGCGGCACACTGCCCATGGTCTTCCCGACGATCAAGACGCTCGAACAGTTGGCCCCTTTCCGGACCGCTGGCGAGGCGCTCGCGGCGATCGGTCGGGTCCCGGTCCGGACAATTTTGCCGAAGCTCATCATCACCCCGACGGGCGTCGCCATGCGAGTCGAAGACGAACTCTGACCTTTTCCTTGCTCGGTCTGTACCATCAGTGACATTTAGCGAGACAGTTCCCGTGATCCCGTGACTCGACCATGATGCGATCTCCGATCACACCCCTTCTGAGCGTCCTGATCAGCCTCGTCGCGCCGAGCGTAGGGCTCGCCCAGATCCAGGGAGCGCCGCCACTCGAAGTCCTGTATGGCTTCACGCTGATCGACGGTCGGGGCGGCCCACCGCTTGAGGACGCAGCGATAGCCATTCGCGGCAACGAGATCCTGACGGTCGCCAGTCGCAGGGACCTCCTTTCGGGACCTGATGCGCCGCGTGACGCCATCGTCGTGAACCTCGGGGGTGGTTATGTGATTCCGGGGCTGATCGATGCCCACGTGCATCTGGCCACTGTACCGAACCGCGAACGCGCCGAAGCCGAGCTGTATCGGCAACTCTACGGGGGCCTGATCGCCGTGCGGGATATGGCCGGGGACGGTCGAGCCCTCGCGTCCTTGGCGAGGGACGCGAAACTCGGACAGATCGACGCACCCGACATCTACTACTCGGCGCTGATGGCCGGCCCCTCGTTTCTCACCGACCCGCGGCCCCAATCGTCTGCGGCCGGGGAGGTCGCCGGTCAGGTGCCGTGGATGCAGGCGATCACCCCCGAAACCGAGCTGGTGACGGCGGTAGCCCGCGCCAAAGGAACGTACGCTACTGGCATCAAGATCTACGCGAATCTTGCACCCGCCGAGGTGCGCAACATCACGGCCGAGGCCCACCGTCAGGGCATGCAGGTCTGGGCGCACAGCATGGTGTTTCCGACCCGTCCCAGCGACGTAGTGCGCAGTGACGTCGATGTGATTTCGCACGTGTGCCGCATCGCCTGGGAGGGCATGGCGAACGCCCCGACCGAGTACCACCACGACCAGGTTCCGCAGTACGCGAACTTCAGCGCTGCGTCGCCGGTCTTCACCGAGCTGTTCACAGAGATGCGCTCGCGCGGCACGATCCTCGACGCGACGCTCGCCATGTATGCACGCGCCGAGCAGAATCCGAGGAATCCGACGTCCGATCGGTGCGACACCGGCTTCGCTCGTGAGCTGGTGAAGCGCGCATTCGAAGAAGGAATCTCCATCGCGGCGGGCACAGACTTCACCACGCCCCTCGAGGAGCCCTTCCCGGCACTCTACGAAGAGTTGGAAGAACTCGTCACGCACGGTGGGCTGACGCCGATGGCGGCGATCGAGTCCGCGACGCGTGTGGCCGCTGAGGCCATCGGCATCCAGGCAACCCACGGCACACTCGTACACGGGCGCCCGGTCTCCTTCGTGCTTCTGGCCGAGAACCCCCTCGAGGATATCGCCAACTTGCGGTCCATCCGTGCTGTCTGGAAGAACGCGCAGCGATTCGACCGGTCGGCCTATCGGGCTCCGCTTACCGAAGCCGACGTCGCGGAGGAAGAGCCGACCAGCGGAGCAGCGAGCGTCCAACAGGCGCTCGAGATGTGGCTCGGGCTCTGGCGACGGTACGACCTCGATGGCGTCGGCGAGGTCTTCCGCCGCGATCCATCCCTCACCTATTTCGCTTCCGATTCGGAAGGGGTGAAGGAGGGTTTCGATGCGGTGCTCGGAGTGCATGAAGCACTCGGCTTCACGAGCGGTGGCTTTCGGCCGGAGAACGAACTCTGGCTCGAGAACACCCTGATCGCCGACTTCGACGGAAGCGCGGTCATCACGGCCGAGTGGCACTTCGGGAATCGAGTGGCAGTCGCCGATGCCGCACGCGGACCGATGACGATGGTTGTGATTCGGACGACGGCCGGATACCGGATCTCGCACCTGAACATGGGCAACTACCCACCGTCCGGTTGATCCAAACTGGAGGTCGTCCATGCGATGGTCCCTGCTCTTTCTGATTCTTGGCGTCTTCGCACCGGCGTGCCAACCCGCATCATCCGATGGGTCGGCTGCCGAGCGGCGGGCCGAGGTCACGATCCGATCGCTCATCGCCGCGTATGAAAGCGGAGATGCCGAGCTGATCGAGGATCTGTTCTGGCCCCATGCGACCTACGACGACTATCCGAACCAGGTGACCTATCAGGGACTGGACGAGATCGTCGGGTACGTCACGGCGGTGCACGATTGGGGTGACGACGTCTATATGAACATCGGGCGTATACACGCGACCGAGGGTGTCGCCGTGGCCGAATGGGTGTTCTCAGCGGTCCAGAATCGCCCGATGGGCACCTTGGTCCCGGTCGCGACCGGGCTCGAGGTGTTGCTCAACGTAGTCACGATCATCGAGATGGAGGGCGATCGGATTCTTCGCGCCGCCGACTACGCCGACATCACACCCATGATGTTGCAGCTCGGCGGACGTATCGAACTTCCTGGTGGGGCTGTCCTAGAGTCGGGTGCCGGGCGGTAGCGAAGCTCTGCGGGGGATTTCTGGAAGCCATCGCCACGCGCTAGGTGCTACATCTGTCGATACGTCGGCCCGCTCCCACCCTCCCGCGGTGTCCAACGAGGTCCCAGCACGTCTGTGGCCTTGCAGTCGACGCAGTTCGGAGCGTTCACGACGAGCCGATCGCCATCGCGCTCGTAGACTCCGGCCGGACAAAGGTGTGTGTAGAGTTCGGCCGCTTCTGGGCTGACATCCTGTCCGACGATGAGGTGGACGGGGATGTCGTCTCGTGTCTGGTTCCCGGACTTGTAGACGCCGTCGACCTTGGAAAAGGTGAGTTTTCCGTCCGGCACGAACGGTGCGGGCGCCACTCCCAAACGCTTTGGATGCGCTCCGTCTTCCTCGGTCGAGATCTTGCCACCTGGAAACGCGCCGCCGGTCACGGTGAGAAGGCCTGCCTTCACACCACCCAGGAAGAATCCGCCCTTGAACGCCAGGCGCATGTTCCGGCGGGCTTTCAGGTCCTTCATGATGACACTGCGGTCGACCGCGGCGGTGTAACCGGCGAGTCCGGCGGTGGTCGTGTCGCCGTTCTTCAAGGCCTCGAAGATCTGCCGCGCCGCCATGATGCCCGAGTGCATCGCGTAGTGAATGCCTTTTAGCGATGAGACCTCAACGTAGCCGGCCGCATCACCCACGATGATCAGACCGTCCCCATGTCGTCGTTTCGGCACCGAATAGAAGCCACCCTCCGGGATGGTCTTCGCGCCCCACTCGATCATCTCACCTCCCTCCAGATAGGGCCTGAAGAGGGGGTGGAGCTTCATGCGCTGGAGCGCCTCATGAACGTCGAAGCGGGCGTCATCGTAGTCGAGGCCCACAACCAGACCGATGGCAACGAGGTTGTCCGCCATCGGGTACATGAAACTGCCGCCGAATGCGTCACTCGGCAGCGGCCAATTCATGGTGTGGATGATGCGGTCGAGTGGCTTCTTGACCTTCCACACCTCTTTGACCCCGAGAGCGAAAATCTGCGGGTTCTCGGACGTGACTCCCTGCCACTCCAGCCATGCCTGTGATAGTCCGCCCCGGGTGCCCTCCGACAGCACAGTCACACGAGCAGTCAGGTCGACAGGCGGCATGGCATCGGCACTGGTGGGTTCCCCGTCGCGGCCGAGGCCTGATGGTGTCGTCCGCACTCCGATGACGTTGTCACCATCGACGAGGAGCGAATCGACCGGAAATCCGGGAAACACGTTTACACCCAGACCCTCTGCCTTCTCGCCGAGCCATCGGACGATCTCACAGATCGAAGCGATGTAGTTGCCGTGGTTCTTCATGGTCGGAGGAGTCGGTATGCGATACGCACCCGACTCGGACATCACATAAACGGCCTCTTTCGTCACCGGCCGCCGAAAGGGGAAGTCGTCCATCGAGAGTTCCGGAAAGAGCTCCTTGAACGCACTGGGATTGACGACCGCACCCGACAAATTGTGCTCGCCGAGTTGACCGGCCTTCTCCAGCACGCCGATCTCGACGTCTCCGATGCCACCGCCAGCCTCGTTGTCCTTCTTCACGAGACGGGCCAACTCGATGGCGCCCGCGAGGCCTGCCGGACCACCACCGACGAAGACGACGTCCATGGGAATCGCTTCGCTGTCGGGCTGATCTGCCACGATGAAACGTTCCCGCGGCAGGACGGGCTGCTCATCGAGAGCGCGTACGGAACCGCGAAGGACGCTCGTGACCTCGGTCATTGTGACTCCGGCGTTGCTGTTGTACCTGGACCCGCGCCGGTGGACGCGTGTATCGATTCGGCTCAAAAGATCGCGAAGTCGGCTGCCAGCCTCTACCCTTGCCGGCTGTATTGAACTGATCGGGAGATCGCACGATGAGTCAGCAACATCCGCGCACGCTCGGGGAACTCAAGGCTACCGGCTATCAGACCCGAACCGTAAAGGACGAGATTCGAGCAAACCTCGTCCTCAAGCTCAAGAGCGGAGACAGACTGTTCCCCGGCGTGCAGGGTTATGAAAGCACCGTGGTGCCGCAGATCGTCAACGCGCTCCTGGCGAAGCACGACTTCATTCTCTTGGGACTCCGGGGCCAGGCGAAGAGCCGCATCCTGCGGGAACTCGCATTGCTGCTCGATGAGGCCACTCCGATTCTGGCCGGAAGCGAAGTGAACGACGATCCATTGGCTCCGCTCTCGAAGTACGGCCGAAACCTGGTGACGGAACACGGCGACGATACGCCGATCGCTTGGATCGGCCGCGACGCCCGCTATGTCGAGAAGCTCGCGACCCCGGATGTGACGATCGCTGACATGATTGGTGACATCGATCCGATCAAGGCCGCCCGCGGCGGGCACATTCTCGCGGACGAGCTGACGATCCACTACGGGCTGCTTCCTCGAGCGAATCGTGGTGTCTTCGCGATCAACGAGCTGCCGGACCTGTCGGGAAAGATCCAGGTCGGACTCTTCAACATCCTGCAAGAAGGGGATGTGCAGGTGAAGGGATATCCGATTCGTCTCGCGCTCGACGTACTCATGGTTTTCACCGCGAACCCGGAAGACTACACGGCGCGAGGGAAAATCATCACGCCGCTGAAGGACCGGATCGGCGCGGAAATCCGCACCCATTATCCCGAGGAGATCGAGACCGGAATCGAGATCACCCGACAAGAGGCATGGGTCGCACGTTCGGGCACGTGTGTGGAGATTCCCGACTTTGTCGCGGAAACCATCGAGCGCGTGGCGTTTCTGGCGCGCGGCGACAAGCGTGTCGATCAACGGTCCGGAGTTAGCCAACGTCTCCCGATCACCATGATGGAGACCGTCGTCTCGAATGCGGAACGCCGCGCTCTGCGTCACGGCGAAGACGTCACGGTTCCGCGGATCGGCGATCTCTTCGCCGCGCTTCCGGCGGTTACCGGAAAGATGGAACTGGAGTACGAAGGTGAACTACACGGCGCGGACCGGATCGCCCGCGAATTGATCCAGCAGAGCTCCTCTCAGACGTTCGATGTGCGCGCCGGTGGAGCCGATGTCGACGACATCGTGGACTACTTCGAGACAGGTGGCGCGCTCCAGATCGGTGAGGATTCCTCTTCCGCGGCGTGCGTACAGGGGTTCGAGACCGTGCCCGGGCTCCTCACACTGATCCAGAACGTCGGGCTCGCCGGCTCCACGGCCAGCGACGGTCTGCGCGTCGCGGCCTGTGAGCTCGTGCTCGAGGCACTGGTCGCCCAACGGCGCATCAGTCGGAATACCGCTGGCTATACGCGAGCGCCGCATCAGGGTCCGAAACCGGGCAAGGGCTACCAGGGCTTCGACCCGATGGGCGGCCTCGGAAGCTAGGAGCCCATTCGGCGTTTCGGTTAAGTCAGGCCGCGCTCTGATCCGCTAGCCCTAACGCACGGTCGAGATCAGCCCACAGGTCATCGACCGCTTCGAGGCCAACCGACAACCGTAGCAGGTCGTCCGGGACACCGGCTTCGGCGCGGTCACGGTGGTCCACGACCCGATGCGTGAGAAGCGCGGGGGCCTGAATCAGAGTATCGACCGACCCCAGGGACACCGCTCGGGTGATCAACTGGAGGGACTCGATGACTCGAGCCGCTCGCGAAGCGCCGCCCCCCACTCGGAACGCCAGCACAGAGCCGGGGCCCCGCTGCTGAGTCACAAGCAGTCGTCGCTCTCGAGCGTCGCCCGACAGCCCAGGATAATGCACGGACAGCACGCCCGAATGACCCTTGAGGCGCTCGGCGATCGTCTCTGCGGACGTTTGTTGGGCTCGAACACGCAGCGGCAGCGTCTGAAGTCCCCGATGCAGCAGGTAACCCGCCAACGGATGGAGAACCCCGCCCGTGATCATTCGTACCTGACGTAGACGCCTGGCCCAGGAGTCGGAGGTGGCCACGACCCCACCCATAGCGTCGCCGTGCCCGCCAAGAAACTTCGTCGCGCTGTGCACCGCGAATGCTGCTCCGCAGGCGAGCGGAGTCTGAAGAACCGGAGTCGCGAAGGTCGAGTCGACGGCCACCGGAACCGCACGACCGAGACGCGATCCGGCCTCATTCGCCTGAGCGACGACACCACGGATGTCGATCATGGTGAGGGTCGGGTTCGCTGGTGCCTCCAGGAATACGAGGCCCGTGTCCGCCCGGATCGACTCGCCGACGCGGTCGGGTGTGGTCCACGAGACCGTCGTGCCGAGCAGCCCTGAGGAAAGCAGATGGTCGGTGCCCCCGTACATGGGGCGCACTCCGACGACGTGAGGATACCGTTCGTCGTCGTTCGGCGATGTGGCAACCATGAGCAGTGCCGTAATCGCTGCCATTCCCGACGCGAAGGCGACGGAGGCGTCGGCGTGCTCCAGTGCTGCTAGTGCCGATTCGAAGCCGGCAACGGTCGGATTGTGAAGCCGCGCATAGACCGAATTGGGAGCGTCGGCCTCCCCCTCGAGGAGAGCGTCCATCGAGTCGGCGATCGCGGCGGAGTTCCGGAACCCATACGTCGTCGAAAGATCGATACTCGGCACATGAGGAATCCCTGCGTCCACACCGTAGGCGACGGCGGGATTTCGACCTGACCGGACGGCCACAGTCTCTAGCCGCATCATGTCCTCCAGTATCGAGATGGTGGGTGATCATACACAGCTTCACCTATAAATGTGACCTTCATGCTGTGCTGCATCCAACTCACCGCATTATCTTCTGCATATGAGCCCTTTTACGAACTTGGACCGAATCGACCGCGCCATTCTCCGGCTCCTGTCGAATGACGCGCGGATAACGAACAAAGACCTCGCGGGGGAGGTCGGGCTATCTCAATCCGCCTGCCTCGAGCGCGTGCGGCGCCTCGGCGAACAGCGAGCCATCCTGGGGACACACGCCGACGTCGATCCTGCAGCATTCGGGATCGCCGTTCAGGCCTTCGTGGCGGTCCAGCTCAAGCGGCATACGCGAGCCGCGGTGGCCCGATTCGAGCAGAGCGCCATCGAGCTGCCTCAGGTCGTGGCGCTCTACCACCTCGCCGGGCGGAACGACTACTTGGCACACGCCGTCGCGCAGGACATGGAGCACCTCAGAGATTTCACGCTCGACGCCATCACCAGTTTGCCCGAGGTAGCGCGGGTCGAGACCTCGCTCGTGTTCCGTGCCGCCAAGAAGGCGGTGTGGCCCGACCTGACTGGACCGGAGTGAACCTACTTCCCCCCGTCCACCGATAGCACGACGCCGGAGATCCAACGCGCATAGTCGGACGCGAGGAACAAGACGGCGTGAGCGATATCCGCTGGCGTACCCAGTCGTCGGAGCGCGATGCCTTGGATCAGCTCCTCCTGGCCATCGAAGCCGTACGCCTCCCACTGACGCCGCGTGGCCTCATTCGACAGCACGAAGCCGGGGGCGATGTTGTTCACCGTGATGCCGAAGGGGCCCAGTTCGTGGGCGAGTTGTCGGGTCAGGCCGATCTGGCCTGCGTTGGCGGTCGCGTAGGCCTGGATGCCGGTCTTGCTGATGCCCAAGCCAGCGCCACTCGAGATGTTGATGATCCGACCCGACACGGCGGCCTTCATGACCGGAGCAACCGCCTGGGCGGTCCAGAACGGACCCGTTTGATTGACCGCTACGATCGCCTCCCACTCCGGAGCCGAGACTTCCTCGAGCGGGCGTCCGACCTGGCCGAGCACACCCCCGGCGTTGTTCACGAGCACGTCGATCCGACCCGTGGTGGCTACCGCGTAGCGGACCCAAGCCTCCACCGCCTGCCGGTCGGTCACATCGACCACCATACCGTGGCACGCATCTCCCACGATCTGAACGGTCTCGGCAAGCTCTACGTCCACCACATCGCAGACGAACACGGTCGCCCCTCGGGTCGCGAAAGCCCCGGCTATAGCCCGCCCGAAGCCGTGAGCCGCGCCGGTTACGAGAACCGTCTGCCCCGCAAAATCAAATTTCACCATCCCTCCACGAGGCAGGCTCGGGTCTCACGTACGGCGATCTCCCACAAAGCCGACATTTCCTCCTCGGAGCGTTCGTAGTCTCCCCCGAACGAACCGTCGCCGATGACCGTCCGTAGTCCCGAGAGAGAAATCCCGTCCCGCTCGGAAAGGTCCACCGGTGCCTTGTGTCCCGCGGGCGGTGAGACTCCAGCTACTCGTGTCCACGGAAACGTCTCCATCCAGGACGCGTGCGAGGCGTCAGGATCGACCAAGTCGACCGCCGCCCTCACCCCGGGGGCCTTCCACCAGTCGTGCCAGCGGAGGGCTACCCCCTCTCTGTTGGCCGCCCACGCCTCGGCAGCCGGCCGAGCCGGACTGTTCCCGCCGTGTCCGTTGACCACCACGATTCGCCGAAAGCCGTGCCGCCGCACGCTGGCGAGCAACTCGGTCAGCACCTTCTCATACGTGGTAACCGACAGTGTGACCGTGCCTGGATACGCCATGAAATAGGGAGTGATACCATACGCGAGGGTCGGGTAGACAGGGACGCCTAGGGGGTCAGCCGCCTCGTTCGCTACCCGTTCCGATAGAATCGAATCCGTCGCCAGACTGAGGTAGGCATGCTGCTCGGTGCTCCCGAGCGGAATGACACATCGGTCGTCCGAGTCGAGATACGCCTCGACCTGCATCCACGTCATGTCGGCGATCCTCAAGGCTCTCTCCTGAGCTGTTGGTCCGTGAACTGTTGGTCCGACCACGAGTCGAGAACCTTTCGCTGCGCCACGGGGAGCGCCACTCCAGCACGGACGTCGGGCCTGACCCATCGGGCCCCGTGGGAGTTGCTCTCAGCCCCATCCGGCGCTCCCACGACCTCGATCGACCAGGGCATGTAGACGGCGTTCAGGTGTGAAAACCTATGGGGGCAGTCCGGCAGACGGAGTTGCGGGCCCACTGGCTCCAGTCCCCACTCGGCGGCCATCTCGGCTGTGACCTCCGCGGCATCGATGCCATCGAGAACAGGCCTTTCGGGAAACGCCCACAAGCCAGCCAACAGCCCATCGGGTGGACGCTTGGCGAGTAGGACACGGCCATCGCGATGAAATACCGCAAGAACGTACGCCGATTCCTTCACATGGGGCGAAGTCTTCGCCATCGGTCGTTCGGCCTGCGTCCCCAGCGCACGTGCTGCGCACCACCGTGCGACCGGGCATGCTTCGCACGTAGGCGACCGCGGGGTGCAGAGGGTCGCTCCGAGTTCCATCAACGCCTGGTTCCAATCGCCGGGTCGACTCTCGTCAACGAGTGCCGCGGCGGTATCCCTCAACCACGCAGTTCCGGGCTCGGACACATCGAACAGGCGCGCGAGCACTCTTCGAACGTTGCCGTCCACAGCGGGCACGCGTTCGCCGAACGCGATGCTCGCCACGGCCCCGGCCGTGTACTCGCCGACACCCGGTAGTGAGCGAAGACCGGCGTAGTCGGAGGGAATCTCCCCGTTGTGACTCTCTCGCACGACCCGCGCGCTCTGATGCAGGTTCCGGGCCCGCCGATAGTATCCAAGGCCCTCCCACGCTTTCATCACCTCGTCGTCATTCGCAGCGGCTAGTTCAGCGATCCCGGGGAACTGCTCGAGCCAGGGTACGTAGTAACTCTTCACGGTCTCGACCCGGGTCTGTTGTAGCATGACCTCCGACACCAGCACCCGATACGGGTCGGTGGCGAGACGCCACGGCAGGTCACGGGCAGCACGGTCGTAGTACTCCAACAGCGCACGTCGGAGTCGAGTCGTGGCCGTGAGATCGATCTTCTGGTACTTCATGGCGAGAAGGTACCTCGCCCCATAGCATGGTGTCATGCGCTTCACGACGTATTCGAAGTACAAAGGCCGCTGGCTCGACGCGCTGAATCTCGAGTCCCTCCTGGAGCACCTGTCCGACTTTCTCATGGACGGCGGCTTCGCGGGAGGTCCTCACTACCACCCGTACTGGGGATGGTCGGGGGACGACGATGTGAACTCCGCCGATTCTTTGAAGAACGCCCTTCTGAAAGCTCTCGTGGAAAGCGGTCAGCTGACCTCAGAGATGATCGATGAGCTACGCGGAGAAGGTCAGGGGGACGAACAGATCCGCCAGAGGATCGCGGAGCTGCTGGACGAGTTGATTCAACGGATGGTCGAGGAAGGATTCATCGACCTCGAGACGGGCAACGCGCAGATGCCAGGCGGCACCTACGACGTGACCGGGCAGGGTGAGATCGACGAAGCCAAGGCCGCGGCTCAACAGGTACAGTTCAACCTCACCCAGAAGGGGATGGACTTCCTCGGACACCGAGCTCTGAAGGGCCTGTTGTCGGCTCTTGGAAAGTCGAGCGCGGGATCTCACGACACACCCCACTTGTCGACCGGTGTCGAGGTGGAGGCCGCGTCGAAGCCCTACGAGTTCGGCGACACGTTGAACCTGGATATCGCCGCCACGCTCAAGAACGCCATCGAGCGCGAAGGCCTCTCCGTTCCGCTCAATCTCGACTACGGTGACCTCATGGTGCACCAGTCGGAGTACCGCTCGTCGTGCGCGACAGTGCTCCTACTCGACATCAGTCATTCGATGGTCTTGTACGGTGAAGATCGGTTCGCGCCCGCGAAGCGTGTCGCCCTCGCAATGTCGCACATGATCCGGACGCAGTTTCCCGGAGATTCGCTGCGGGTCGTGACGTTCGGCGATCGCGCGGCGGAAATCCCGCTCTCGCAACTCGGCAAGGCGCAGGTGGGGCCGTTCCACACCAACACGGCCGAAGGTATCGAAATCGCGCGACGGATCCTCACGTCGCAGAACAAGGACATGCGGCAGATCATCATGATCACCGACGGCAAGCCGAGCGCGATGACCCTGCCTGACGGCCGGGTGTACACGAACTCCGGCGGCCTCGATCCGATGATCCTGAAGCGGACCTTCCAGGAGGTCTCGGCCTGCCGGAAGGGAGGCATCTTGATCAATACGTTCATGCTTGCGAACGATCCGTACCTCGTCCAGTTCGTTCAGAAGGTCTCCGAGATTGCACGAGGAAAGGCGTATTTCACGAGTACGCAGACGCTCGGCCAATACATCATGATGGACTTTATGCGCAACAAGCGCCGGAGAGCGGGATGAAGAGGATGATGATGGGGGCGGCAGTCGGACTACTGGGCTCGCTCGCCTGCGCGCCGGCGTCGGTGCCCGAGCAATCGGGCGAGACAGGCGTGTCGGCGAGACCCAGCTTCGCTGTGCGCCTCGACAGCGAGTCGAGCGCGATGGAGCAGTTCCAGCTCGTAGAAGACGATGACGGCATCCGGGTCCAGACCGGGCCCGCTGGAATCGCGTACCGCTCCGATGATACGGTCACGAGTGGCCCCTTCCACATCGAGGCCACTTTCGTCCAATACGGCGCTCCCGTGGGTTATCGGGAAGCGTACGGAATGTTCGTGGGCGGGCTAGACCTGGAGGGACCGGACCTCGAATACACCTATCTGCTCATTCGGCCGACCGGGGACTTTTTGGTAAAGCGCCGAATCGGCGAGACCACGGAAACGCTCGCGGACTGGACCCCTCACGCCGCGGTCCGCTCGGTTACGGCCGACGATGATGAGCCGGAAAACACACTTGCTGTGGATGTGTTCGACGGCGACGCCCGGTTCCTGGTCAACGGAGAGGTCGTGTTCGCTTTCCCCGCTGCGCGCGTTCGGCCCTATGGTATCGCCGGCATTCGAGTGAACCATCGACTCGACGTACGCATAGACGATTGGCGGATCGAGAACAGCTCCAATCAGTCCTAGGGGGACTGAGTATCCTGCGCGGCCAGCGTCAGTAGCGGTAACACACGCATCCGCGCGGTCACTTCGAGGAACGCCGCTTCGGCCAGGAGTCCCACGACTGCAAGGGTAACCCCGAGTCGGGCGCCATTCGCACCCATCGGACCCAGCAGCAGTGGTGCCGCCGCGAGGATCACGACGATTCGCAGCACCGCGCTACGTCCTACGAGACCGGTGCAACCGACGCGCACGAACAGTCCCTGGTAGTATTGGCGGTGGCCATACAACGCCGGATAGAGCGCAGCGACAGGGAAAGCGAGCCCGGCAGGCTCCAGGAGCGAGGGGTCAAGACGGAAGCCCGTCCATAGGATCGCCTCCCGGATCGACGGGATCGCGAGGACTCCCAGGAAGAGTGTCACGGTGACGGCGAGTCCGCCGGCATAGAGTCTGATACGCTGGTGCGCAGGTCTGCAGTCGACGAGCGCCAGGGAAGCATGCTGAAGCTGCCCGACCGGGGCCGTCAGAAACCAGGCAACCGCCTCGACGACGGTAAACGCAGCGATCGAACAGTCCGGTTCGGGCGTACGCGCCAGTACAGAGGTGATGATCAGCGGAGTGCTCCACCAAAGTACGACGTTCAACATCAGAGGCGTCGAGAAGGAAAGGAGACGGTCTTCACCTTCTGACTCGAGTTCACTCCGTTCCGGGACCGTCGGCGTCGGAGCAGGTGCGAGGGTTACGAGTAACGCCTCGACCGCGAGGCCTGCGGTGAACGCCACGCCACCGAGCCAAGCGCCCACCGGTGTCGTCGTGAGCGAAAACGCCACGATAGCCAGTACCGCCGCCCGCGCACCCGTCGCAACGGCGATGAGATTCGTGCGGTGCCCGGCGACGAGGCGGCCCTGATGCAACGCCCGAACGCCCGTGAGCGCCGGCACCGGCCACAGCGCCGTCATCGCAGACATCGCCTCGTCGAGAATGGCGTCGTGAACGCCCACGATTCGTTCGAACACGAACGTACCGATCGGGGTGAACGCTACCAGGGCGGCTACTCCGGTGAGCAACAGTCCGAACACGACCGCTAGGCGCCGGACCGGAGTCAGGTCGCCGACGCTGAGGAGACGTGCAGCTGCCACCTGCTGAATAACCAGGAGCGGAGCGTAGAGGACGCCCATCAGCGCGAAGGCTACGCCGTAGCCTGCAAGAGCTGTGGCGGGATCCGAGGTCCGTGCCAACGCCGCGGCCAAGAGGGGGTTGGTGGCGGTGAGGAGGTAGCTCGTCGCGACGAGAGGTAGATAGAAGCGCACGAAGTCTCCGGGCCCGATCGAAGCTCTCGATGCGAACGTCACCCGTCGTGCCTCTCCGACGCGAGCATGGCCTTGATGCGCGTCAGCTCCTTACTCGCAGCATCACCCTCGGGGGTGCCTGCACGTTCCTCTGCGATCCGGGCCAGCAAAGGAGCTGCTCGTCGCGGTTGTGACATCCGCACCTCGTATAGCTCGACGAGCTCCTTGCGGGTCAACGTCCGTAGCCCAGAGTGCATCTGCGACTCGTCGAGTGCGCTCTTGAACCAACGGGCTGCAGCCTCGTTGTCCTTAAGCTGATCCCGTTGAATCCTCGCCACTCGGAGGTAGGGGATCGGGTCCGTGGGGTCCTCGGCAATCGCCGCCGTGAATGCGTCGACAGCCTCTTGAAACTCGCCTCGCACAGCGTGGGACTCGGCGAGCGAGTACTCCCTCTTGTGGGGCGTGCTCTTCCCCGATGGATTGTACAGCGAGGAGCCCGCTTGGGCGGCGAAGTGGAGAATCGTCAGGGGCCCGAAGTACGACGTGGCCCACCCGATGAACGTCGTGAGCAACACCACACCCGCGCCGGCCTTGCCCTGAACTCCCAAGAACATCCCCAGCAGGAACCCGAGGAACGCCCCGACCAGCGACCAACCAAACGCCCGAAACTTCAGGACCTGCTCGAACTGGTCTACGTCGCGTCAACCACTCGTGGGCTTGTACACCCGGCGCACGGGCTTCAGCGGTCCGCTCGGTGGTGGAGCTTCGGATCCTGGGGAATCCTGGTCGGAAGGCGTGCTCAGATCGTCACTCGTAGTCGGCAGGGCGAAACGCAGCCTCGTTCGTGCTGCCACCACGGTGTTCGCGCAAGGTCGAGGCGCTATTGAACCGAGCTACTTACCGATTCGATTCGTTCCGTTCGCCTGCAGCCTCGGCCGAATCGCGCTTGTCGAGGTCGCGGGACCGCTTGCGCATCC
The DNA here is from genome assembly GCA_027623325.1 of Gemmatimonadota bacterium. Lineage (GTDB taxonomy): Bacteria > Gemmatimonadota > Gemmatimonadetes > Longimicrobiales > Gaopeijiaceae > UBA2589. The sequence continues at coordinate 237,536 of JAQBXY010000001.1, read as the reverse complement.
AGAGGCCCGTCCCGGCTACCATCCCGAGGGGGAGGAGACTCAGGAACGCCGTGGTCGCGAGGAAAGCTTGGCGATTCTCGTCGCTGGAATCGAAGCAAACCGGACAGGCGAGGACGACCTCCGGCAGAACCAGGAGTAGCGCCAAGGACAGAACGCAGATCCAACCCCGGTTCACAGGTACACCTTCACGTAGAGTATCGGCCACACAAGCACCACGAAGTACCAAAAGGTCGAAACGGTGCTGAGCTGCGACGCTGTAAGCTCGGTGTGCTCCAACTTGTAGAACGCCCACGCCAGGGCAGCGAGCGCCCCCACCGCGTGGATCGCATGAGCTCCGATGATGAGATAAAAAAACCCACCGTAGGTACTCGACTGTATGGTGAGGCCCTCGGCTAACATGGCCATCCACTCCATGCCCTGGAAGCCCACGAACACGGCGCCCAGAAGAATGGAGAGCAGCAGCGGAATCCTCGCCGCGGCCGGCTCACGCTTGTAAGCGAACCAGGCGAAGGCGAGCACCACTCCGCTCACGAGCAGCGCGAGCGAGTTGATCGCGGTCTGCTCCACCGGCAGCCGAGGCTGACCGTACGGAGGCCAGAGCTGCCCGGCGACCTGCGAACGTACGATCGCGTGCGCGGAAATGAGTCCCGCGAAGAACATCACTTCCGTGAAAATGAAGATCAGCATGCCGAGCACGCCGCTCGCGATGAGCGGCTCCCGGCGCATGGGCGCCGAACGCTCTGCGATCGGATAGGCGGCCGAGGCTGCGTTCATTTCAGACGATCTCTCTACTCGTTCGGCCGAAGACTCATGACGTAATCCGTCAGAGCCTGAATCTGTTCGTCGTCGTAACTGGCACGCCAAGGCACCATGAGGGGCGATCCACCGACCGCAGCCGCTCCGTCACGAATCACCGTCAGGATGCGATCCCGGTCACGGGTCTCCCAGAACACGGGGTCGATGAAGCTTGCCGGACGCGGATTCAGCGCCGCCGCCGCCGCGCCGGTACCGTCACCGGCCGCGCCATGGCATGCGCCACACACGACTGTGAAAGTGCTCTGCGCGCTGAAACCGACGACCACCTCCACCACATCTTCAGCTTCTTCCTCTTCGTGCTCGCCGGCGACGCCGCGCGCAACCGCCGCCTGGGCGGCCAAATTTTCCCAATTGTTGCCCTCGTGGTTCATCACGTCGGGAGCGACACCCGCGAACATCAATCCCATGAGCAGGAGAGAGGTCGTGAGCACCCACTTCACGAGCCTCTTTTCCCACTTGAGGTGCATGAAGTTGTTGATGACGAGCCGGGCCTTCACGATCGCGATCCCGAACGCCGTCAGCAGTGTGACCCAGAGAATCTCGAGGAAGGGACCCGCCACACTGACGACCAGGAGGCCGAGCAGAATGAAGTAGATCTTCTTGTAGTTGACCTGGTGTCCGTCGTGGTGGTCTTGGTGGTCTGACATTTCGCCCTACTTCGCGATGTAGAGAAGCGGGAACAGGAAGATCCAGACCACATCGACGAAGTGCCAATAGATCCCGATCAGTTCAACCCGATGGAGTTCACGACCCCGGTATGCGTCGACGGCCACGAAGCCCATGATGATTGCGCCCGCAATTACGTGCAGCGCGTGCAGACCGGCGGCCGTGTAGTAGAAGGACCAGAAATTGTTCGCGGTGATCGTATAGCCGTGCATGATCTCGTACGTCCACTCGCCACTCTTCACGATCAGGAATGTCAGCGCTCCCAGAATCGTGAAGCCGAGCAACTTGGCTGCTTCCTTGCCGTTGCCCTTCTCCGCAGCCTGATGCGCGAGCACCGCGGTGAAGCTCGAGCTGAGCAGCACGAAGGTGTTGAAGGCGCCGACCCACGTGTTCGTGTGTGCCGCTGCCTCGGCCCACTCGGGGTGCCCGAGACGGTGCATGAGATACGCGCCCAACAGACCTCCGAAAATTACGACTTCGGACGCGAGGACCCACCACACGGCGAGACGGCCGGTCGGGATCCCTGTCGCGCTACGGAGCGTTGCGAGTGGTTTGGCGTTTGCCATCACGATGGTTGGTTTTGGGGCCAGTAGTCTTCTTCACGGTCCGGATGCCCGTACTCGTAGGCACCGCGGTACACGTTCGGCATATCGTCCGCCGGCCAATTGCCGTGAGGCGGCGGCGACTCCGTCGTCCACTCGAGCGTGTTGGCCTTCCAGGGGTTCTTCCCGGCCTTCTCACCACTGATCCAACTCGTGATGCAGTTGTAGAAGAAGACCAGTTGGAAGGAGAGCATGACCAGGAGAGAGATCGTGGCGATCACTCTGAGCTGGTACATCTCGGGGCCAGCAAGTTCAGGGAAATGCTGGTAGTTGTAGATCCGGCGATGCTGGCCGCCGATACCGAGTACGAAGAGCGGAATGAAGATGAAGTTGAACGGGATCACGGTGCCCCAGAAGTGAATCTTGCCCAGGGTGTCGTTCATCATCCTCCCGAACATCTTCGGGAACCAATACGTGAATCCGATGAACGATCCGATGATCGCGATCGGGAAGAACGTGTAATGGAAGTGCGCGAGCACGAAGTACGTGTCGTGGAAATAGATGTCCGCGCCACTCGCCCCCAGGAAGATCCCCGTCACCCCTCCGATGAGGAACTCCGCGACGAACGCGAGTGCCCAGAGCATCGGTGTGGTGAGGCGAATCGAGCCGCCATAGAGCGTCGCAATGATCACGAAGCACATCTCGGCGATCGGCACCGAAATCAGTAGCGTGGTGATCGTAAATACGTTTGCCATGCGCGGGTCGATTCCCGCGATGAACTGATGGTGGGCCCAGACGAAGAAGCTCAGCACACCGGTCGCGACCGTAGTGTAGAGCACCAGCTTGTACCCGAAAATCTTCTTGCGAGAGAACGTCGCGATGACGTCGATCGTCATGCCGATCGCCGGCAGGAGAACGACGTAGACCTCGGGGTGACCGAAGAACCAGAAAAGGTGCTGCCAGAGAATCGGGTCGCCGCCTCGGGCCGGATCGTAGAAGCCCGTTCCGAGCACCTGATCGAAGAGGAGCATCACGGCGCCGGCGATGAGCGGCCCCACCGAGAGCATGAAGAGGATACTGGCGATCACGATCATCCAGCAGACGATCGGAATGTCGTACGCCTTCATGCCCGGGGCGCGTGAATTCATCAACGTCGTGATGAAGTTGATACCGCCCAAGAGGAACGCGACGAACTCGAGGGCGACCGCGACAAGCCACATCGACGAGCCCAACGCCGTCTGGTTGTATTCAGCGACAGCTGACAGCGGCGGGTACGCCGTCCACGCCCCACCGAAACCACCGCCCTGAACGAACATCGACGCCAGCAACAAGATCGCGCTGACCAGGAAGATCTGATACGAGAGTCGGTTGATTCGCGGGAACACCATATCGTCCGCGCCGATCATGAGCGGAATCAGATAATTCCCGAAGGCGGCGATCAGAACAGGCATCGCCACCCAGAAGATCATGATCGAACCGTGGTTCGTTACCAGGGAGTTGTATTCGCCCGGTGATACCTGACCGAAACCCGGAACCGAGATGCCGGGGAACGCCAGCTGCATCCGAAAGACGTACGCCATGTAGCCACCGATCACGGCCATGAACATGCCGGTGAACAGGTACTGCATGGCGATGATCTTGTGATCGGTCGACCAGACGTACTTGAGTAGCCCTTGCGGACCGTGATGATGATCCGCGTGGCCGTGATGCTCTGCGTGCTGGACGTCGACTGCCGTGTCTGCCATTACTCGCCCTTTACGGGGTGGTCGCCGCGGACGACGAAGAGAGCCACGCCGCGTGCTGGTTCGCGTCCTCGATGTGGATTCGGGCGGCCATCACGCCGTGACCGATGCCACAGATCTCCGCGCATTGTACGTCGTACTCGCCGGTCACCGTGGGCCGGAACCATCCGGTGATCGACCGACCAGGAATCGCGTCCTGTTTGAGCCGGAAGACCGGGACAGAGAACGAGTGAAGTACGTCACGGGACTCGAGTCGGAAGTGGTAGGTCTTTTCGACTTCGACGTGCAGGTCGCCGACTGTGAAAGTGTCATCGTCCGTGTCGAGTTCGTTATCCGCTCCGGGGTGCTGGAACGTCCACGCCCACTGTTGGCCGATAATGCGGATCGTGGAATCGGCCTCGGGGAGGTGCTGCTTCACATCGTACCACACCCGAACGGAGCCGATGATGATGAAGACGTCGCAAATGAGCACCAGGCCGTGCGGGATGGTGATCCACCGCTTGACGTGCTTCTCACTGCCGGTCAGATACTGGGATTTTTCACCTGGCCGCGCCCGAAACTTCCAGATGAGCCAGAAGAACATCCCTTCTGCCACGATAAACCCTACTCCGACGAAAACCGCGACCAGAAGAATGAGGCCATCGATGCTACTGGCATACGAAGAGGCTTGGACAAGATTCGGTACCATCTCTATCCCATCCTCGTTCTCAGGATGATGAACAGTGAGGCCAGGCCGAAAAGCACCGCGCCGATGACCGTGATCTTGAAGGTCTTCTCCGCATCGATGAGGGCCTCATTCTCGGCATCGGGTGGAGGAGCCGGAACCCCGGGAGCCTTCTTGGTCAGCACTTTTTCAGTCATTTGATTCGGCCTACCTGAGCGTCTGTACGTAGGCGATGACGTTCTGCATCGCCTGGTCGTCCATGGCGAGGGTATTCACGCGCATCGTGGTCCCCCACACATCGGCTGGTGCTGTTCCGCGAGCCCCGGACTTGTAGTTGCGGAGCTGCGCGAGCAGATACCAATCATCGAGCTGAACGATGGGAGGAGCATGAAGGTCCGGGTTCCCAAGCCCATCGGCGCCGTGACACGCCACGCACACGATGTAGGAGTTGGCGCCGGCCCCAGCGTTGCCATGCAACGTGCTCGCGGGAAACACCGGATCGAGCGAAGCGACGTACTCCGCTACGGACTCGATATCACCTTCTCGGTTTAGCGTCACGGCCATCGGGCGCATCCGCAGACCGGGTAGATCGTCGGCGTGACGACCCCTGAAGCCCCCCTGGAAACCGGCGAGTTGCTCCTGGATGTACCACTGTGGCAGGCCCGCGATCGCGGGGGCCGCGATCTTGGGATCGCCGGCAGCCGCGTCGCCATGACAAGGAGCACACGTCTCGAAGAGTTCCTCTCCGCGTTCCATACCAACGGGAGGTGGGGTCGCGTCGCACGCCGCTGCCCCGACAACGAGAAGTGCAATGACCGAGCGTTTGACCGTCCGAAGTCGTGCCATCATGCCTGTTGGGAAAGTGGAATCGACTCGTCGATCAACATGATCGGGATATCGTCCCGTACCGGATAGAGGAAGCGACCATCCTCACGAACGAGCGCTTCGTCGAGACTGACCGTCACCGGCTCGCCACCCCTGTTCGTCACCGAGCCGCCACCGATGGACGCGTTGATCTTGTCCAGGAGGGCGCCGTCCGCAACGCGGAGCGCCTGCTTGGATTCAGGACACACCAGAATGTCGAGTAGGCTTTGGTCGATCATGCTCACGCAATCCACAAAGAGACTGGAACAAGTAGCACAATGCACCCTACCAGTCATCGACGGCACTCAGGATCGGCGGAGACCCCTAGGAACCGACGATGAGCGGCCTAAGTTACACTCGTCTCGTGGCGAGCGGGAGCCCGCATATGGTAGTTCGTGCACTTTTTCACAAGGCAGCCCAACTGAGCTACGGCGCCGTTTTCGGTGTCGTGGTCGCTTCACTGAGCCTATCGGCCTGCGGGACCGCCGATGCTGAAGCCACCAGCGGTCTAAGAACTGCGCCGAGCGTCTCGGACTCACCGGGCCGTTCCGCCGTCCCACCAGCCGGATTCGCTTGGGTGATCTTCGGCCCAGATACAGTCCTCGCGGAGGTTGCGGCAACCGCCGACGAGCGCGCGCAGGGCCTCATGTACCGAGACGAGGTCCCCGACGGTTCGGGCATGCTCTTCGTCTTCCAGGACAGCCAGCCGCGGTCGTTCTGGATGGCCAATACCTACGTCGCCCTCGACATCGCTTATATGGACCCGTCCTTCCGCGTCGTCGACATCGTCGCCATGGAGCCGCTGATCACGGATTCCTATCCCAGCAGCGCTCCGGCGATGTTCGGCCTCGAGGTTCGACAGGGATGGTTCGGTGAACGGGGGATCGGCGTGGGAGCCCAGGCCGATATCGTCTTCGGGGCGCAAGGACGCTAGGGAACCAAGCCGGGTCCGTTACTTGACGGCCCCCTGAAGTACCTCGAGCAGCACCGCGACATCGACTTGGTCGTTGTACACGTTGGCCGAGAGTCGCAGCGCGGTGCCCCGAAGTGAGGCGGATACGTTTCGCTGGGCCAGCGAGTCTTTGAGGACCTCGAGGTCGACAGACGGGGGCATCCTGAGTCCAAAGAGGTGGCTCGACCGCCACTCCTCGACCTCAACGGAATAGCCCAGTTCTCCGACCTGGCTCAGGAAACCCCGCGTCAACACGTGGCAGTACTCCTGAATACGACTGGGCTGCCAGTCGAGAAGCAGGTCGAGGCTCGCAGCGGCGATAGGGGCGAGAAAGAAGCTGGAGCGTTCAGAGACGTCGTACCGGACGGCACCGGGCAGATACTGATCTTGATAGTCAACCAACCGCTGGAAGTCACGGCTCCCATCGCGAGCGATCCACGTTTCTTCGAGGGGCACGCCGTCGTCGAAGCGGGGGCCGAAGTAGGCGAACGAGAGGGCATAGGGACCGAGCAGCCACTTGTACGTCGCGCAAATGAGGACATCGGGCTGAACCTGCTCCACGTCGAATGGGAGGGCTCCGACCGACTGCGTGGCATCGACGACGAGCGCAGCACCGACCTCGCGGCACCGACGGCCGACCGCGATGAGGTCGAAGTAGGTGCCGTCCGTCCAGTGAATGTTCGGAACCGCCACGATCGCGGTGTGCATGTCGATCGATTCCAGTAGTCGTTCATTCCAACCCTGGCCGCGGTTCGCTCCTTCGGGCGGAACGACCGTGCGAAGCTCTGCCCCCGACTCGGCCGCGAGTCGCCGCCACGAGTAGACGTTGCCTGGGAACTGCTCATGCGTGATGACGATGTTTTGGCTGGAATCGACTGGAAGATTCCGAGCAGCGGTCGCCACGCCGTACGAAACCCCCGGCTGGATCGCGATGCGGCCGGAGTCCCGTACGTTGACCAATCGTGCGAATCGGTCTCGAAGCCCATCCGTGCCCCAGAACGCGTCGGGCGCGGCGATGCTCGTTGGAGTCCTCTTCTGTCGAATGGCTTCGAAGCCCGCTTCTTCCGATATGCGCGGGAGCGGTCCCATGTAGGCACAATTGAAATAGTGATAGTCGCGGGGTAGCTGGAATTGGTCCCGCTGGCACCGCAAGGCTTCCGTCATGGACGACGACTACTCCTCGTTCTTCGATCGGGCGTGGTTCGCGGCGAACATGATCAGCCAAAGGAAGCCGATGAATATCAACGCAAGGATAGCTAGCTCGAAGATGCTCATGTACACGGCGGGTACACGGCCATGCTCGCGATCTCCCGTGTGATTTCGTCGTACAGGTTGATCGGGGGCATCGAGTCCGCATCCTCGATCCAGGGCCCGCAACGCTCCCCGAAGAGGAATGTACCCTTGTACCGAACTCTTCCATTCATGTGGTAGACCGTAAACTCGCCCTCCCAGGTACCGTCGAGTAGGCGACCTTCGAGTTGAGGCGCGTTGTCATCGTCGGGTTGGCTGCGAACGACGGCGCCCGAGTACGGCAGGAAGGTCGTCGGATCGAGATAGAGGCTGTCGCGAACCAGTAGCTCGTCGAGCTCCCGCGGAGCGCTCCCTACACAACTCGCCATGATCACGGAGGTGATCATGCACAGCGCGAGCCGCCCGCGTCCTACAATCCCAGCCAGTAGTTCACCTTGATGATGAAGCGGTTCTCCGCGGGCGCATCGAAGAGCGCTCCGAGGTCCCGACCGAAGTCGAAGGTCCCGTTCGACGAGCGACCCGCTTGGGTTCGCTGCCACACGAGGAAGACCGTCGATCCGGGGCGGTACTCCCACCGTAATACCGCGTTACCGATCATCGAACGGACATTGAAGTCTCGGTCCGAGAACGAGTAGTCCGTCACCCCGTCGTTGTCGAAATCGACGAATTGGGTGCCATCCACATCACAGATCGCCGCTGAGCAACGCACCTCGCCAGGAAGCACTTGAGCTACTCCCACGCCGAAGTCGTTGAAGTCGAAGGACTGCGAGGCGTTGAGCTGCTTGTATTGCAGATAGTCGCCGGACGAGAGGAGCGGCTGCGCGAATAGCTGCAACGAGAGTTCGGGCGAGAACGTCCAGTCGAGCCGAACCTCCATGGAGAGGGTGCTGCGGTCGAGGTCGGCGAAGAGATAGCGATGTCCAAAGGTCGGAGCATAAGGGAGCGTGTTCGTCGCAGTGACATACTGGTCACCTGATGTGGCGGACTCCCACCGCGGACTTACGGAGACCGCGAGGTTGTCGGAGGGTCTGACACGGACGTCACCCGAGATCTGCGTGCTTCCGCCACGTCCCTCGTGGTCGTTCCCCTGCTCCAGTTGGCCGCCGAAACTGACCTCTTTCCGCCGATCGGAATTGACGTTCAAGGTCCAGTTCGTCGAGGCGGGTCCGACCATCATCGGACCACCCCGAGTCGCGGTGCGGCTCATCTTCCGCGGATTGTAGCGCGCGCTCGTCCTCACGTTCCAGTAGTTGAGGAACTGACCGCTCAGGTTGAGGCTGTAGTTGCCGTTCGTGCGCGCGTTGTGCCATGAGTCCACCGACCAGACGTCGTCGAGCGCCTCGTGACTCCAGTTGTGGAAGCTGTTGACGCTGACGTCGTAGTTGCGGAACACGCTGCTGGGCCGGATCTCGCGATAGCCAAAGCGAAAGCCGCCGTCGAGGCGCTCAGCGTTCGGCGAGAAACCGAGGTCGTTCACATCGAACAGCTTGGACACCTCGGCCGCCCACAGGGCGCCGGTCCAATGTTCGCCGCCTCGCTTTTCCAGCTGGAGGCGCCAGTCCCGACCGCTCAAGGAGGTAGCGTTGGGGTCGACGGAGAACCGGGTCGCATCCGGACGCTGCAGGTAGTGTGTGCTCGAGCGCTGAATGCTCTGCATGGCCACTTCGGAACCTCGAACCTGGCTTCCGGCGAAGAAGCCGTACAGAGACCAGGTGCGTTCACTCCACTGATGTTCGAAGCGTACGCCTCCGTTGATCGCCGAACTCGGAAGCCAATCGAACGATCCATCGACCGGAAGGTCTCGGCGCATCGCGGTCGTGATCCCGCGAATCTGGGTCATCCCCTCGTTGAGGTCCTGTGCCAGACTGAACACCGCGAACTCGGACCGCGGCTCCACGAGGAATTCGTCATCCGAGCCATCGGCGAATCGACCCTGGCCGAACTCGTTGCCGGTCACGGCGGCCAGCGCTCCGATCGAAAGACCCTTCGTGGTGCGGCCCGCCAACTTGGCTGCCCCAAGGATGGTCGCGTTGGTCGGAATCTCGGAAAACGCGGCGCTCGACGGCGCGCCGCCGCGCGGAGCCCTTCCGATCCTTCGGCTGTAAAAGAGTGAGTTCCGGCCTCCCGAAAGTCCGAAGTCGAACACCCGGGCGTCTTCTACGAAAAACGGCCGCTGTTCGGGGAAGAACGTCTCGAACGCGGTGAGGTTGATCACCGCTGGGTCCGCCTCGACCTGACCGAAATCCGGGTTGATCGTCGCATCGAACGTGAACGCCGCACCGAGTCCGTAACTCATGTCCAACCCGACTCGGCCACCCGTCGCTCGTCCATCGAAGAACGGGTCATTGGGGTCTGCGGGTCGGTTCTCCAGACTGCTTACCGCATAGGGCCGGATCTCGAGACGCCGGGAAGGACGTGTCACACGCACGTTCTCGAGGCGACCCATCTGGCTCACGATCCCGCGCCGTACGCGCGAAACGAGCGTGTGGTAGCTGCGCTCATTGTTGGCGACCCGCATGCGGTGGAAGTTGATGCCCCACGTCTGGGCGTCGTCGGAAGCTTCATACCGAATCTGCGAGAGCGGAATACGGATCTCAGCGGTCCATCCGTCTTCATCCACGTGCACGGCTGACGACCAGACGGCATCCCAGTTCCCGTCCATCTTGTCGTCATTGTAGAAGTACAAGTCACCTTGGACGTTGGCCGCGCTCACGCTGAAGCTGTAACCGGTCAGTCCGTCACGGTTCGGGTCCAGATGTAAGCTGAACTGGTCGTACGTCCCGTGCGTGTCCCGGCGGGTGAGGCGCCGGTCAATCCGAGTCGGCTCCGAATCCCACATGCGGGCCGCGATCCAGATCGCGTCGTCACCGAAGAGGATTCGAACCTCGGTCTGCTGCTCGGCCGGCTCTCCTTCGACGGGTTCGCCCTGCGTAAAGCCCGTGAAGACCGGCGCGAGTGCCCAGTCAGGTTCGTCGAAGATCCCGTCGAGTTCGATGGGGCCCAGCTCGGCGCTGGCATTCAGCGCATCGCCGGCGCCCCGTTCGGGTCCGGGAACGCGCCGTCCGGTAACCGTACCCGCGGACCCTTCATCGAGAAGCAACTTCTCCACCGGGTTCGTCTGAGCCGCCACGGAAACCGGAATGGCGAGGAGCACCAGTGGGAGCCCAACCCGCACGAGCAGGGAGAGCCAGCTATCTGACCACATATGTTTACCTAAGAGGCGGAATCCTTCCTACCTCTGAGAAAGCCACTGTGCTGCGGCCGGATGAAGCGGGACCGGGGGACTGGCAAGTCGTCCCATGTCGATCTGCTTGGCCATGTCGTGGACACGTTCCAAAGAGACACGATCGTCCTGCATAATGTTGAGCAGAATGGTGACCACGTCTCCGTCCAACGACTCCATCGCAACCACCCAATTCAACACCGCAAGCGTCGGCACCACCGCATCGACACCTGGGTAGGCACCGGACGGGATCTCACCGGGTGAGTAGTAGGGGTGCTCGGCCAGCATCCTCCCGAGTACATTCGGTTGAATTCCGATCAGACGCATGCTTCCCGTCGTCGAAGCTTCGAGCACCGCAGCGGCCGGATATCCCACCGAAATGATGGCCGCGTCGATCGCACCGTCCCGTAGGGCCGCGGACGACTCGCCGAAAGAGAGGTAGCGCGGTTCGATGTCGTCATAGGTGAGGCCATGGGCCTCGAGCACGTGGCGCGACAACTGCTCCGTTCCGCTCCCGGCGGCCCCAACCGAGACACGATAGCCTGCGAAGTCCGCGACCGATCGCGCTGCGGATCTAGCCGGAACGAGGATGTGCGTCAGGTTGGGATATAGGGGCGCCACAGCGCGCAGACCTGGGACCGCCTGGGTGAAATCGCCCTCGCCCTTCTGGGCCTGATAGGCCGTCATCGCGATGACCATCGCCAGATCCATCTGGCCCGAGGCCAGACGATTGACGTTCTCGACCGATCCTCCGCTAACCTCGGCCGTGTACTGCCGGGCCGAGTCTGCGATCGAGAGCCGGCTAGCGATCGCCCCACCAAGGGGATAGTAGATGCCACCGGTTCCCGCGGTGCCGAGGGAAAGGAACTCGACACGCCCTTCGGACCCGCAAGCCACCAGGACTGCGACCGACAAGCAGGCAACCCAGCGCTCAATCTTCATCTTCATTCGTCTCTCCGTGAATGCTACTCAGCCTTGTAAAAGACCACGCCCACGGCGAGTAGCCCAGCCCCATCCGTCAAAAGGCCGGGGTAAACGAGAAGAAGTGCCCCGACCAAGGCCAGCCCTCGCTCCCACCCGGCGAGCGGTTTTCGAGCGTATCCGACCGCGGCCGCAGCGAACGCCGTGACCCCCACGATCGCGGTCACCGACGCGAGCCCGACCGCCGGGATCGAACCGACCATCAGGAGCTCGGGGCCGTAGACGAACATGAACGGAACGATGAACCCCGCCCCTGCGATCGCGGCAGAGTACACCGCGGTCTTGATCGGGGGAGAGCCCGCGATCCCGGCTGCTGCAAACGCTGCAAGCGAGACCGGCGGCGTCACGTTCGACAAGCAACCGAAGTAGAAGATGAACAGGTGAGCCGCCAACAGAGGCACGCCGAGTTGGACCAGGGCCGGAGCACCTAGGGCGGCCAGAACGACATAAGCCGCCGTCGTAGGGAGCCCCATGCCGAGCACGATCGAACCGAGGGCCGTGAGGACGAGTGCCCCGAGCAGATTACCCTGCGACAGCGTGATGATCAGTTCGGACATCCGGAGTCCGATGCCCGTCAGGGACGCGACACCCACCACGACTCCTGCCGCCGCGCACGCCGCGGCGACCTGCACAGCCCCTCGGCCCGCGCGCTCGACGATCTCTCGCAGCGCGTCGGGGGAGGGTCTCGTCGCGGGACGAAGCAGCGCCATGAACAGCGCGGAGGAAACACCCCAGAACGCGGCCCGCATCGGCGAGCGGCCCATACCCAGCAAGACCACGATGATGACCAGCGGGAGCAACAGATGGAGTCGATCCGCGATCGGCTCTTTCTCCGTATCGGTCGCGGGTTCGATACCCATCCGCCCGGCGCGGAAGTGGATGGCCGCGATCACCGCCACGTAATAGAGGACGGAGGGAATGATCGCCGCGACGGCGACGTCCAGGTATGGAATGTTGGTCCAGGTCGCCAGGATGAAAGCGCCCGCGCCCATGACTGGCGGCATGAGCTGTCCGCCCGTGCTCGCGGCAGCCTCGACGGCACCCGCGAAGAACGGCTGGAAGCCTGCGCGCTTCATGAGAGGAATCGTGAACGTGCCGGTCGTCACGACGTTCGCCACCGCGCTTCCGGAAAGAGACCCCATGAATGCGCTCGCGACTGCGGCCGTCTTGGCTGGGCCTCCTCGCGTGCGGCCCGCGACCCGATTCGCCATCGCGATGAGCAACGCACCCCCTCCGGCGGTTTCGAGCACGGCGCCGAAGAGGACGAACAGGTATACGAAGTCCGCCGACACCCCGAGCGGAATGCCCCAAATGCCCTCGGTGGACAGGTACAGGTGTTCGATCAGCCGTGTTGGCCCATAACCCCGGTGGGCGAGAAAGCCAGGCATGTACGGACCGGCGAGCGCATAGATCAGCGCGAGGAAGCAGACCGCGATCAAGCCCCATCCGGTTGCACGGCGAGCGAGCTCAATCACGAGAAAGATCGTGAGCGCACCCATGACGAGGTCAAGCGACGTTGGGCTGCCCGAGCGGGCGACGAGCTCCTGATTCTCGAGTGCCAGATAACCGCATACGACAACCGCGAGACCCGCGAACAGCCACCCACTAGCCCGCGACAGACGCTCCCGCAGGACGTCCCGTTCGGTCGGGTCGCCCGCTCGAAGTCTCTGCTGAACGCCGACGCCCAGGAAGCCCAGCACCGCCATCAAGGCCAGATGGACTGGGCGTTGGACGAGCGCGGTGAAGGGCGAGAAACCCGCCGCGTACATGTGGAACAGCCCCGCTGCGACAGACGCCCCCGCAATAATCCAGGCTGTGGTTCGGCCCCTGCTCTCGCTCACGACAACACCATCGATGTACCGACTCCGCTTAGATGAACCTCGCCATGACGAGGGCGACGGCGGCCATGATTCCCAAGAGAATCGTCGCCGCGCTCGCGAAGGTGCGCCGTTTGTCTATGGCGTGAGCGCCTTGAGCGATGATGAGTGTCGACCATATCTGCGTCAGATCCAGTACCCTGAACACGTTCGAGAAGTACCCGTCGGGAAGGAAAAACAGGAAGCTGCCGACGTTCAGAGTGAATTGCGCATCACCCGTCGAAATGCGCAGAGGCGTCACCAAAAGGCCGAACAGAGCGGCAATGAACCACGCATGTGTTACAACCGCAAGGTACTGGGTGAACCGACCCTCGTCACCGAGGATGAAGGCGAAGATCACCGTGTAGAGACCTGCGAAGATCACGGAAAACAGAGCGGTCGACAGAACGGTCACGGCAGGAATGGCGATACGCATAGCCTGAATCGCCCGCTCTCCCATCTCCGGAAACTCCACGCCTCGCTCCATGGCTGCCTGTCGATTGGCCTCAAGGAACAGATCCACGGGAAGAAGGGCCATCGACAACCCAACGACTACGGCTGATGCGACGAGCGCCGTGAACCACCTGGGCTCCTCGACGAGCTGGGCCATCAGCTTGCCGGGGCTGACGAAGACGGTGAAGAGCCGCGCCGGGAGTGACGGTAGGGTCGATTGGGGTGGCGTCTGATCCTGCGTGGGCGATTCCATGATACCCCCTCGAAATGCTCCGTGGTTGCCTAAGACCCCTGCAGTCGGGCTCTCTGGGTGCTCTCTATCACGATCGGAAGCGGCACGGGTGATATGGGAACCGTGACTGTGCCCGCCCCCGACGAGGTCTTGATGCTCTCGAACAAAAGGCCTCTTTGACGATCCCAAAGAATGTTGCCTTCGACGTCGAGGTCAGAGGTCATATCGATGTCCATTCCAGCAACCGTCATCGCCTGGGTCGCCTCGGACGTGCCCGTCAGCGCGATGGCGAGCAACGCACGCCCGGCTATGACGGTGTCTCCGAGAACGGTGTAGGACAGAATCGCGCGCTCCGTCCTCTCGCCCGGGCCCTCCGCCCCCTGATAGGACACAGTATCGACCCAGCCCTCTCCCACTTCGACTGCACGCCCCGGCAGACCCGGGAAGAACGTGTGCGCCAGATCGAGGCCCGACATGAGCTGGCTTGCTGCCTCCGAGACGTCCGGTAGCTCCGAGACCGTGGCGTTGCCCATGCGGTCCAGCCCGAAAACGAGATCACCGCTCACATCGCTCTCGTCGATCCGCAGGGGCGCCCCCATCGGCTGGTTGATCACGGCCGCGAGTCTCGAAACCGCGAAGCGAACGGTAAGGCCGGCTGCAGTCGTACCGAAGGTTACGGCGAAATCCGCCGACCCCAGTTGACTCAGCTCGAGGCTCTGGCCCATCGCCGAGATTCGGACACTCGTCGTATCGGAGTAGCCGTACACGACCTCAGGCGTGGACGGGACTCCGTACGCCAGCGCGGGAGGGGCGGGGGGGCCTCCGCCGCAGGCCGCGAGAAGCAACACAAGCGCCGAAACCGAGAAGAGTCGAAGCTTCATTCGTGGTCTCCGTTCATCCAGCGGGTCATTGACGGACCTCGAAAACGCTTCGCGGACCGACGCGATAGGATAGCGAAGGGCGCCTCCGGCCGCGTGCCCTCGGGGGGAGCCTCGCCCTTGGCCGCGCTTGGGTGACCTGATATCGTGTTTCACTCCGCTCTGGGCAAAGAAGGGCACAGGACCCAGTTGCCGCCACTGTAGACCAGGTTTCCATGAGCTTTCGCACCAATCCGGACAGGATTCTCGACAGTATCGACCGCGCCCGTAATCGTGATGCGGAGAGCGCGGGGCTTTATGTCGAGCGCCAGGCAATGGGTCGGGACCTCGACACCGAGATGCCCGACCTGGACGCAACCACTACGGAGCGCCTGAAGAGAATCTTCGCGATCCTCGAGCGAGCCTATGCCAAGACCGCCCAGCGTTCGGAGTTGGGTCGTCTCGCTTCGCGCTTTCAGGCCGTCGGCGACATCCATCACCACCACGCTCGTGGTGACGTAAGCGTCTCTATTCAATACCTGGATCACGAGCGTTACGACGACGTCGGAGTCTCACCCTTCGAGATTCGGGCGTACGAAATCACGGACGCCAAGAAGACGACCAAGACGAGCCGGGCCGATGTGAACGCGCTGAAGGTCTTGAGAAACGAACTTCGGACCGGAATTCTCGCCGCCTACCAGAAACTTGAACCCCGCCTGAAAGACGCTCTGCGGGATCGAGCGGACATGGGGCACGTACAGGTCCAGGTGACCGTGGACCTTCGTTCGGCGCAGTAGCGCTTCCCGGCCGACGATGGCGGCCGCCCCGAAGGTCTTGCTGGTCTTTCTCGACGGTGTCGGCATCGGCACCAGCGATCATGACACCAATCCGTTCCTACGGGCTCGCATCCCGACCCTGACCGACCTCATGGGCGGGCTCGTGCCCACGCTGGAGCGTCCCGCCACGGCGGGGCCTCGCGGTCGGGCCTTCCCGCTCACTGCCACGCTCGATGTAGAGGGCACACCTCAGAGCGGGACCGGCCAGGTAGCACTACTCACGGGTGAGAGTGCGGCTGAGATCTACGGACGACACTTCGGCCCCTGGACACCGGTGCGACTGCGGCCGCTGGTGGAGCAACGCAGCGTCCTGCGGCTCGCAGTCGAAGCGAAGCTCGAGGTCGCCTTCGCGAACGCCTACCCGCGCGGATGGCCGGGCGATCGCGGAGGCCGGCGCATCGCCGGCCCACCTTTGGCTGCCAGGGGGGCGGGGTTGCTCACACGTCACGAAGAAGCACTCGGCACCGGCGATGCCATTTCGAGCGAGATCGTGAACGATGGCTGGCGAGACCATCTGGGTCATTCCCGGCTCCCCGTCATCGCTCCGGAAGAAGCCGGAGCGAACCTCGCAAAGCTCGCCGAAAGGCACGACCTGACTCTGTTCGCCCACTATGCAACAGACACCGCGGGGCACCGTGGCCGAATGGATGGTGCGATCGCAGCGCTCGAGATGGTGGACGCGTTCCTGGACGGCCTGGTGGCTCAACTGGCGTCGGACGTGCTCCTGCTCATCGCCAGCGACCACGGCAATATCGAGGACGTGACGAGCGGCCACACCCGTAACCCTGCGCTCGGCATCGCCTCCGGCCCTCGTGCGGACGCGGCGAGCGAGTTGTCCGACCTGAGGCAGGTCTGCCCGTTCATCTTGGATCTATTGCACGTGTAGCCGCTGTCCCGAAACGCCATCCCCGTGCCCCTCGGCCGGGCGCATCGTACCGACATGGCGACACATCGAAAGATCCTCGGTCAGCTTCTCGTGGATACGGAGGGCGTGGACTCGACGGTCCTGCTGTCGGCGTTGGGTCCACAACGGCACGCGAGCGAACGCATCGGGGAAACGCTGGTCCGGCTCGGCGAAACCACGCCGGAGGCGGTAGGTAGGGCCCTCGCGCTCCAACTTGGCCTCCCCTACTCCGACGCACCCCTGGTCGCGCAGCGAGCCGCGCTCGACGCCGTTCAGGAAGACCTGGTGCGCGCCTACGGCCTCCTGCCCCTCGCGCTCGACGGCCGAACGATCCGAATAGCGATGGCGGACCCGTTGAACCGGACTGCGGTCGACGACGTTCAGTTTCAGACGGGCCGGAGAGTCCAAGTGGTGGTCGCCTCATCGAGAGCGGTCCTGGAGGCTATCTGTGAGCACTACGACGGCAACCTGACCGACCTGGTCGATGCTCTTCCCGACCATCTCAAGACCAGCGTCGGAACGGTGCGCGATGCCGCCCTGGAGGAAGCCACTCGGCGCGCCCCGGTGGTCCGGCTGGTAGACCGGATTCTCCGTAGCGCGGTCGGCGACGGCGCCAGCGACATCCATATAGAGGAGACCGGCGACGACGTCCGTATCCGGCTCCGGATCGACGGGATCCTCCGGCAGACCCTGGACATCCCCGCTGCTTCGCGACGCGCCGTCTTGTCTCGGATCAAGGTCATTAGCGGAATGGACATCTCGGTCAAACGGCGCCCCCAAGACGGGCGGCTGCAGTTCGAGCACGACGGTCGTCGCCTGACGATGCGGGTGAGTACGCTCCCGGTGAACGGGGGCGAGAAGGCGGTCGTTCGCATTCTCGACTCCGAATCGGCCCCTCGGAGCCTGGACGGTCTCGGGATGTCTACCTCGGACCTGAAGCAACTCCGTCGTCTCGTCGCCCGGGGTGAGGGAGTGCTCCTTTCGGCCGGACCCACCGGGAGTGGAAAGAGCACCACGCTCTTCGCAGCGCTTTCAGAAATCGATCGTGACGTCGAGAACGTCGTGACCCTCGAGGACCCCGTCGAGTACCGTCTTCCGGGTGCCAGCCAGATTCAGGTCGATCGCCGGGCCGGCATGGGCTTCGCAGAGGCGCTGCGCGCAGTTCTGCGACAAGATCCGGACGTCGTGATGATCGGCGAGATCCGCGATCGCGAGACCGCTGAGATCGCGATGGCAGCGGCCGTTACGGGACACCTCGTCTTGTCTACAATCCACACGACCGACGCGCCCGGTGCGATCACCAGGCTGCTCCACATGGGTGTGCCACCCTTCCTGATTTCCGGTGGCCTCGCGGGGGTCGTGGCGCAGCGCCTGGTACGGCGCACCTGCACGGAATGTCGCGGTCGCTCGTGTACGTCGTGCATCGACGGACTGCAGGGACGAACCGGTGTGTACCAGGTCCTGACCATCTCGGATGCCATTCGGGACGAAGTGACGGCGGGCGGTTCGTCCGCCCGTCTCCGGCGCTTGGCCGCAGAAGCCGGCATGCATACCCTCGACTCCGATGCTCGGCGGGCGGTGGCGTCGGGACTGACCACACCGCACGAAGTCGCGCGCCTGATCCTCGCGGGAGCGCCCGAGAGTCACCCGTGCGCCCGCTGCGGCTCGGGAGTCCCCCTCGGAGGGCTCGGTTGCCCGGACTGCGGACATCGTCGAGGTCGCCAGTGTTCCTGCGGTCAGCTCCTCGATCGTGGGTGGCGCTACTGTCCGTGGTGCATCCGTAAGGCGGCCGCGTAGAAGCGCTTATCCGCCAACGGCCGCACTCGTCGCGTCTCTGACTTCTACCCGAACGTAGCTACGCGCGTAGTAAGGGCTTCGATGCGCTCGACGTCCACCTCGACACCGATGCCCACGCCAGTCGGCACGGCCATCTCGCCATCGGCTACCTCGAACTCTGGAGAAACGATGTCTTGCTCCCAGTAGCGACGGCTCGCGGAGATGTCGCCGGGAAGAGTGAACCCGGGGAGCGATGCGAGCGCGACATTGTGGGCCCGGCCGACTCCTGACTCCAGCATCCCGCCACACCAGACCGGGAGACCTGCCGCCACCATCATGTCGTGGATGCGTCGGCTGACACCGAGTCCGCCTACCCTCCCCGGCTTGATGTTGATGATGCGGCAGCTTCCGAGTTCGAGCGCCAACTCCGTATCTCCCTCCGACTTGATCGACTCGTCGAGGCAGACCGAAGTCTGAATGAGTTCCTGGAGTCGCGCGTGCTGCAAGAAGTCATCGTAGCGCAGTGGCTGCTCGATCATCATCAACTGAAGCGCGTCCATCTCCCTGAGTCTCGGTGCGTCGGCAAGGGTGTACGCGGAGTTGGCGTCCGCCATGAAGGCGACGTCGGGGAATCGTGTCCGAAGACCTGCAAGCATGTCCACGTCTCGGCCCGGCTTGATCTTGATCTTCACACGCGCGTACCCATCGGCGATGAAGCCGGCGACCTGTTCGTGTAGCGCCTCGTCCGTCGGCTTGAGTCCGACACTCACCCCCACCGGCACGGAGCTTCTCGTGCCTCCGAGTTTCTTGGAAAGGGATACGCCGTCCGCGCGGGCGGCCATGTCCCATCCTGCCATTTCGACGGCCGCCTTGGCCATGCCATGGCCCCGGATCCAACCGACAGGTGTGAGCAGGTCCTCCGGACCATCCGCCTCTCTGCCGATGATGCTCGGAAGAATGAAGTCGGTGAGGACATGCCACGCCGTGTCGGCGGTTTCATAGGCGTATGAGGGGTCGCCGGCGGCGACGCACTCGCTCCAACCCTCGAGTCCTTCTCCCTCGAGCGTCAGAAGGACCACCCTTCGGTCCTGGCTACCGCCACTGGAAATCTCGAAGAACTCCTTCAGGCGAAGGGGAATCTCTCTCAGTACAGCACGCTCGATCTTCATGGATTGTCACCAGCGACCAGCACAGTCGCCCCTATGAGTGAAAAGACCTCCTCGACTTGTTGCCACCCGACCCTCAAGAGGAAGGTGGTGTTCCGGCCGTACGATTTGCTTCCCAAGATGAAGAAGTTCGGCTCGGGGTTCCGCAGCGTGTCCGCACCGTGACTCCCCTGGGTCAGACAGTCGGTCGACGGCGACGCCAGCAGAGCGGCCGCGAGCCGCATGGGCCCCGACGTCGCCCAACACTCGTGCACTTGGAGCTGTCGGTACAGGCGCGCATCCCCAACGGATCCCGTCAATGAGACAATCCGGTCGACCACCACGGTCTCGACGTCGGTGCTCTCTCTTCGAAGCGACACCACGATCCCGGTTGCCGACCGCTCCACCGCCTCGACAGTGCAGCCGAGACGCACATCGAAGGGCGACGTCTCTTCTAGCGCGAGGCGTCGTGCGTGACGAGCAAGTACGTCGCGCGATGGAAGCTCGTCGTCCTCCACGACACCGAAGGTCGGCGACGCATTGCGGATAGCCCACACAACGATGGTGTCGGGCCTCTGACGGACGAGACCCTCCAAATCTCGTGCGGTGGTCTGTGCCGAGTGCCCAGCTCCCACGAGAAGGATTCGTTGGCCACCCCAGCCGGAGGCGTCCCCCTCGAAGGCGAGAGCGTCGAGGTCGGGAATGCCCCGGATGATGTCCTCGCTCAGGCCGCGTTCACCCGGAGCGTGAACGCCCGAGGCGCCCAGAGCGTTGGGGTGATGGTAGGTCCCCGTGCAGTCCAGGACGATGTCGGCGTACTCGACCCGCTCCGCCCCCTGAGCGTCCTCGAGCAAGAGTCGAAACGGTCGATCGCCCCTAGACGGCATCCCGATCGCGTCGTTCTTGAGGAGCCCGTCGCGGCCCACCTCGACGACCCGTGTCTGGAGACAGATGTGCGGCGCGAGCGTCGGCAGAGCTGCTAGAGGCTCGAGAAGGCGGTCGACCATCTCGGCGCCCGTCGGGCACGCATCGCCGTCGGGCAGCGATTGACCTGCAGCGTCCAGGGCCGCACGGACCCGCGGGGAGACGTTCATCGACCACGGGGTGAAGAGCTGAACGTGCCCCCACGAACGAATGTTGCCCGCCACAGCCGCGGCAGCTTCGTAGCATCGAAGCGACAGACCGTGCTCCGCCGCAGCAAGCGCGGCTTCGAGGCCGATCGGCCCCGCGCCGAGGATCGCGACGTGCCTCGGTTTCACGATGCGGATGTCGTCCTCTTGGTCATGATGTATGCCGACGCTCTGTCGCCGCGCACGAAATCCGAGACTTCGTAGTCGGCCGCGAGATAGTGTGTAAGCGCGGCTCGCGTCGCAGTCCGCCAGTCGAGCGCGAGCTGGGGATCGTCAGCCATGAGCGCCGCGATATCCGTAGGAATCGCTATGCGAACCGTTTCGTTCCGCTCGGACAAGACCGGACTCGACGGCTTCGGATGCCTCTGCCCCCCCTCCGCCGCGAGTGCCCAAGGCGCGTCGCTCGTGTCCCGGAGAGGCGTCGGGGTGGTCATCGCCAACAGCTGTTCGACGCGTGGCGCCCGGAGAATCCACAGGGCGATGAAGCGGTCCGTGCCGATTCCCCGATGCAGAGGCGAGTCGGTCTGGCCGTACATGTCCTCTGCGTACTCGCGCACGACGATGCCAAGTTTGGAGAAGTTCAGGTGGGCATTGCGGGCTTGGAGGGGGTCGAACGTCCAGAACATCTTTTCGACGCCGCGACGAAGCACCTCATCCCGTTGGTAGGCCTTCAGCCTTCGGCCCAAGCCGGAGTCACGCGCTTCGGGCCGGACGGCAAGCATGTCGGACCAGTGAACCAACTCACCGTCTCGAAGACCGGTCATGCCAAATACGAAACCGACAAGCCTCTCGCTCGCATCGTACGCGCCGGCCGACACACCTCCGAGAATCTGTGCCACCTTGAGGATGGCTGACGGCACACGCTCGGAGAAGCCGCTACCCCAGGTCTCTTCCTGGAGTGCGACACACTCGAGGTACTCGGCGGTCGTCGTGAACGCTCGGATCGTGTAACCGTCCCCCACGTCAGCCCCCCGGCCGTAAGGGAGCCATGAGTAGTTCAGCGAGGAGCGCGGACCGGTCGGCCATGCTACTCACCACGACATGCTCGTAGGCAGCGTGTGCGCCGTCCCCGATCGGGCCCAATCCGTCCAGCGTAGCCGTGTACTGGCTCGTCGTGTTCCCGTCTGACCCACCTCCGGCCGTGGCCTCGTCCAACGGCAGGCCGAGGCGCTCGGCCGCCTCGACCGCAGCCCGCCACAGGCCACGGTTTCGCTCTGTCAACTCAAGCGGTGGAACCTCGATCCCGCCCGTGACCGAGATGCGAGTGCGGGGTGTCTTCGGTACCAGTGCGTGGATCGCATCATGAACTTCTCGCCCGTCGGCCACCGTCATCATGCGGACGTCGACGGTCGCTGATGC
Source organism: Gemmatimonadota bacterium (assembly GCA_027623325.1). Classification (GTDB taxonomy): domain Bacteria; phylum Gemmatimonadota; class Gemmatimonadetes; order Longimicrobiales; family Gaopeijiaceae; genus UBA2589. The sequence continues at coordinate 215,287 of JAQBXY010000001.1, read as the reverse complement.
GTCGGCCGCAACCACATTCGGTCTGGTTCCGCCCTGCACCAGTCCAACATTGACCGTCGTACCCCGATCGAGATCGGTGAGCCCGTGCAGTTGCTGGATCACATGCGACAGCTCCTGGATTGCCGACGCACCACCGGTCGGATCGAGGCCCGCGTGAGCCGCAACTCCCGATACGGCAACGACGTAGCGCGCGATCCCCTTTCGCGCGGTCTTCAGCCGACCGTCCGTTCCGAGCGAGGGTTCCAGGACGAACGTTCTTGCCACCCTCTTTGCGATCAGCCGTACCCACCGCTTCGATTCAGGGCTCCCGATCTCTTCATCAGAGTTGATGAACCAGATGGGGGTAGCGGGTGGCTCGAGCCCCAGCTCTTGGAGGGCGCGGAGGGCGAACAATCCCTGAACGAGGCCGGCCTTCATGTCGAACGTTCCGGGCCCCCTGATGTGTCCGTTCTCCACCAGCACGGGCATCGACGCCAAAGTCCCCAGCGGCCACACCGTGTCCGAGTGCCCAATGAGCAGCTGGCCGGGCCTACCGTGCACGCGCGAGGCGGGCCGCGCGTAGAGGTGGCCCCCGGTTCTCACGCCCGGAAGGTGCCGGACTCGGAAACCACGAGCCTCGAGTACTTCTCGCAGCCTGGCCTGAACTGGGCGCTGCGTCTCCGGTACATCCGTCGGGGATTCGAGAGTCGCCAGTTCGACCAGGAGCGCGACCATCTCCTCAGTATGACCACGAAGGAGGGCCAATACCTCTGGGGCGCGACCGTCACTCATTGGGAATCCCCTGTGGCGGAGTAGTAGCCGGCTCTTCGATAGCTCTCGTCCAGGAGTTCGATCGGATGGACCGCTACGTCCGACGAGCCCTCGAGGAGGAGCCCGGCGCCGATCTGCATCATGCACCCTGGGTTGGGCGTGCAGGCGTGGTCGGCCTCTTCGCGGAGGATCGCTGCGACCTTGTCCCTGCCGATCCTGCCACCCAGTTCGGGATGGGTAATGCCGTAGATTCCAGCACCACCACAGCACTCGTCGGCGCGATCGATCAGACGTACGTCGATGCCCGGCACGGCCCGCAACACGTCCAGAGGCTCTTGAGCGACGCCCTGGGCGTGGAGGAGATGGCAAGGATGATCGTAGGCGACGCTGCACGAAACGGGTGCACCCCGACGGGGACCGGCCTGAGAGAGCAACTCGGTGACGTCACGGACCTTCGCTGCGAACGCCTCGGCCCTGGTAGACATCTCCTGATTCGATTCGAAAAGAGTCCCGTAGTCTTTCATCGCCGCCCCGCACCCAGCAGCGTTCACAGCGACGTAGTCGATCTCTACGCCTTCAAAGACCAGGATGTTCGCGCCGGCGAGCCGGCGTGCGTTCCGGAGGTCTCCGCCATGAGCATGCAGGGCACCGCAGCAGCCTTGATGAGCCACAGGGACAACCTCGTAACCGTTCGCCTCCAGGGTACGCACCGTGGCTTGGTTGATGCGCTCGAAGAGCCCTCTTTGAACACATCCTTCCAGATACGCCACCCTTCCTCGCGACCCGCGGGGGACGGGGCCCACAGAGTCATCGTCTGCCACGGCAACAGCTCCGATGGCCCGTGAAGGCACCGCATTGACGGGCGCCTTCTGCAAGCGGCGACCCGGAGGCGAAGACGAAGCGAGCATCGCGAAGGCCAGCCGTATTCCTCCAAGGCGAGCTCCGGCCGGTATCAGTCGGACGGCCAAGCGCGCGACTCCGAGTGAGCGAAGTGTCCGGCCCCCAAGAAAGAAGACGGCACGCAACGCAGGAGAGCCCATCACCGCCAAGAGCGCGCGGGTCAACTTGCCCTGCGGTCTCGCCCGCGTCGCAGTCTCTCGGGCCAATTCGAGCAGCGTCCCGTATTCGACGCCGGAAGGACAAACGGGCTCGCAGGCCCGACAGCCGAGGCAGCGATCGATATGTGTGTGGAAGGCGTCAGAGCCCGCGTCCAAGCGACCGTCGACGACGGCTTGCATGAGGTGAAGGCGACCGCGCGGTGAGTCGGCCTCGTCTCCCAAGCGGTTATAGGTCGGGCAGGCGGGCAAACAAAACCCGCAATGGACGCAGGGCAGCAGCCGCTCGCGCTGCGCCTCGAGCGCGCTGGCAAGAGACCCGCTCCCAGTGGTCGTACTCATCTGCGGCTCCTCGCGGGCCACAAGACCCCCATCGGATCGAACGTCTTTTCGATGCCGATGATCAGGTCCTTTTCGGCCGGAGAGGGCTCGGAAGTCGGCCCCACTTCGGCCCCGTCGGCGGGAAAACGCGCGACCCTCAGAGTGCCCCCTAATCGCTCGATGGAGGCGCGCGCGTTCCCAACAGCCTCGGGGTCGGCCTGACTCAGACCAACGCGGAACCGGGCGGCGTACGTATCCGCGACAATCGTTTCGGGCTCGAGACGCTCGAGGGCGCGGATGACTTCAGATAGCGCCGACGGTAGGGCGGAAGCGACGAGCACGACATTGGAGGTAGCGCCCCGGTCGCGAACGGCCGTACACAGCGCGGTCGCCGAGGGCGCTTGCTCGAACACGATACCCAGGTGTCCCTCGAGGGAAGCCTGATCGGCCCCGACCGTCTCTTCGACGCCGTGCAATCGAATCACCAACGCCGGCGACTCATTCACCCCGGTTCGGTCAACCAGGACCGACGATACGGGCATCACGGGGGCGGTGCCCACAGAATGGGCTGCTGCCACGAGGTCACTCAGTCGGTCGCGTCGGAGCAAGAGCACTCGGTCGACAGAGGGCTCCGGATAGACCCGCAGACAGACCGAGGTCACGACCGCTAGTGAGCCTCGACTACCAACCATGGGCTTGAGCAGGTCGTAGCCGGCCACGTTCTTCACGACTCGGCCGCCGAGTGAAAGCATCCGGCCATCACCCGTCACGACGGTCATCCCGAGAACGTGGTTGCGCAGTTCGCCGTACCCCATCCACAGCGGCCCCGAATCGCCGACCGCCGCGAGTCCACCAATGGACCGCTCGCCGACATTGGGCGGGTCGAATGGCGCCCACTGACCATGTGCCCTCAACGCCTCGTCGATCGTCGCGAGCGAGGTTCCGGCCCGGGCAGTCAGGGTAAGGTCCGCCGGCTCGTACTCCACGATCCCGTCGAGACGGGTCGTTGATAGCTCCAGGTACGGTCGTTCACCACGAACTGGATGGGCACGGTGCCCGCTCGACAGGGGGAAAATGCCCACTCCCTCCCGGCTCGCGTCGATCATGATCTCGGCCACCTCGGCGTCAGATGACGGGTGGACGACCGACTCAGGAGTGGCGGTCATGTTTCGGCCAACGGGTCGGGAAGGACCTTGCCGCGATTGAAGAGACGGTCCGGATCAAAGACCGCGCGTACACTCCGGAGCATCTCCAGCTCGGTCTCGTTGTGTACGAGCGACATGTAGCCACGCTTATCGATACCGACTCCGTGCTCGCCCGTGATCGTCCCACCCGCGTCGACACACAGGTGCATGATCTCCGTGGAGGCCCTCTCCACTCGGTCTAACTCCTCAGCGTTCTTCCGATCGAAGAGAATGTTCGGATGGAGGTTGCCGTCACCCGCGTGAAAGACGTTGGCGATCTTCAGATCGTATCGCTCCCCGATCTCTGCAATTCGAGCTAAGACTTCTGGGAGCTTGGTGCGGGGAACGGTTGCGTCTTGAACGAGAAGATCTGGGGCAATTCGACCCATGGCCCCGAAAGCCTTCTTTCGCCCCTTCCACAGAGCCGCGCGTTCTGCTTCGGAGGTCGCCCGACGAACCTCCCGCGCGCCAGCCTCGAAGCAGCATTTCTCAGCTCGATCGGCACCGAGATCGAGGCCCGCCTCCGTTCCGTCGAACTCGACCACGAGGGCCGCGCCGGCATCCGTCGGGTAGCCGGCAGCAAAAATGCTGGCCTCCACGGCTTCGATCGTGGCTCGGTCGATGATCTCGACTGCGGCCGGCAAAAGACCTGATCCCATGATCTCAGTGACCGCGTGTCCCGCCGCCTCCATCGTCTCGAAGATCCCGAGCAGCGTCCGAACTCCTTCCGCGATCGGCAAGAGTCTGACTTCGATCTCGGTGGCGATACCGAAACAGCCCTCCGATCCCACGAACAGTCCGACGAGATCGAGCCCTCCTGCGCTGTCCCGCCCGGCGCCGCCAAGCTTCACGATCCGCCCTCCGGCCAAGACCACGGTAAGCCCCGTGACGTACCGAGACGTAACGCCGTACTTGAGGCAGTGTGGTCCTCCCGAGTTCTCCGCGACGTTCCCCCCGAGTGTGCAGGTGCTCTGGGACGAAGGGTCGGGGGCGTAGAACAAGCCATACGGCTGCGTGGCTTCCGTCAGCCGCGCGTTGATGACTCCGGGTTGCACCCTCGCCAGGCGATTCTCCGGATCGATCTCGATAATGCGGTTCATGCGCGCCGTCCCCACGACCACGCCGTCTGGCGTCGGGAGGGCACCACCGGAGAGTCCGGTTCCGGCGCCGCGAGGAACGATCTCGATTCCCTCGAGGTGAAGCAGGGTCACAACGGCCGCGACTTCGTCGGAGGTACCCGGCAAGACAACGGCTCGGGGTGACACCCGATAGGCACTCAGGCCGTCCGACTCGTAGACGAGAAGGCGATCCGGATCGGTGATCACGTTGGCGGCCCCCACGATCTCGGTCAGGCCACGCACGACATCGGGAGCGAGGGGTCGGGTCATGCCCGACGATACCCCGAGTGAGACATCGGTCGCAACACGGTCCCGCTCAGGGTCGGGTCTCCCTCACGTGGTCGACGAGGGCAGAAAGCGACTGCCGCGCCGCTCCGCGCATGGAACTCGGAATCGTGTCGCCATACACCACCCCCAATAACTCCTCCACGGAGGCGTCGGGGTTGGCAGCCATCGCCGTGGCCACCTGCCGGACTCGACCCCGTCGGTGCTCCGCGAAGCGGTCGAGTGCTTCGGTCGGATCCGTGAGTGCAGGCCCGTGTCCTGGGTAGATCACCGAGAGGTCCAATCCTCGAAGTCGGTCGATCGACGCCAGGTAGTCCGCCACACAGCCGGGATACTCCGCGACCCACGTCGTGTCACCATGCCCCAGGACCATATCGCCCGCGAAGAGTGCAGCTTCTGCGGGCCAGTGAAAACAAAGGTGCTCCACCGTGTGCCCGGGCGTGTGCACAGCGAGCAGCGTGCCTACATCCGTTTCGATCGAGTCACCATCGTGCAGCACCCGGTCCGCGCCCTCGATGCCGATCGGAGCCAGAACCTCCGCTCCGATCTCTCGGGCAAGCCCAAGGGCCGACGCCGCATGATCGTCGTGCCCGTGGGTGAGTACGATGACCACGGACTCCGCGCCCGACACCCTCAAAGCCAAAGCCCGGACGTGGTCTTCCACGTCCGGGCCCGGATCGATCACGGCAATCTTCCGCCTTCCTACCAGGTAACTCTTGGTGCCATCCAAGGTGAACGGCCCTGAGTTGCCTGCGTTCAGAACGTGGAGACTATCGGTCAGGACGCCTCCCGCTTCTCCGCAGCGAGTTGCTCCGCCAGCTTGTCGGCGATCCCGATGAGGGCGATCTCGTCATCGTCCGTGAACGCTGCCTTCTGCTCGGAATCGATATCGATCTGGCCGAAGATGTCGTCACCCGCACGGATGAGGACGACCAACTCGGACTGGATGTCTGGCGAGCACGCGAGGTAGTTCTCCTCCTTGCTGACATCCTTGATGTTGAGGTTCCGACGTTCGGCAACGGCGCGACCACACACCCCGGTGCCGACCGGAATCTTCGCGTGCTCCGTCGGCTCGCCGATGTAGTTGTGGAGCCAGAGTTCGTTCTCTGCTCCGAGCAGATACACGCCCGTCCACTCAAAGCGTTCATCGACGGAGAGCGAACGAACGGCCTTTCGGAGAAGCGCGTCTGACAGATGGCCGTCGTCGCGCATCACCTGCAGTTCGGTGATGATTTTTCCTGCGTCCAACATGGGCTGATTCCAATCGGGAGTGTCCCACTCACGGCAGCGCGGACCCGCGTGAGCTCGCTTCTAGAGGATATGGACTCGAATGTCCGCTCCTCCCCGGGGGCCGGCGTCTCTCCGGACGAGAGTAACCCGCGGTCCCGACCCAGGGGCACGAAGGGTAGAAACACGGCCATGGGCCGTCAACGTACGGCCGGCCCGGCGGGCTACCTCGGCGTAAAGTCGGTGTCCGGGCCCAGCCTCCGAACGAAGGCAGCGATAAGCCTCGCGGTGTTGAACAAGTCCTCGATGCTGACGACTTCGTTCGGGGAGTGCATGTACCGATTGGGAACCGACACGAGTCCAGTCGGAACGCCGTGTCGGGACAGGTGAATTCCGTCAGCGTCGGTCCGAGTCGCCTTCGGAGACGCCTGGATCGTGTAAGGAATGCCTTCCTCCTCGGCGATCTTCGCGAGCATCTCGAACACCTCGTTGTGCGCTGCCGAGCCACGACTCAGCACGGGACCCCCACCGAGCTTGTGTTCCCCGAGCTCCTTCTTCTCGATATCGGGCACATCGGTGCTGAACGTGACGTCCACCACGATCGCCACAGCCGGGTCGACCGAATAAGCGCTCGTGCGGGCTCCGCCTCCCTGAAAACCGATTTCTTCCTGCGCGGTGGCTACGGCGGTCACGGTTGCCAGGGGCGGCTTCCTGTCGCCGGCCAACATGCGAATGGCCTCGAGTACTACGAAGGCGCCTACACGATCATCGATCGCACGGCTGGCGATCAGATCGCCCGCCAACCTTACCATTCCTTGTGCAATCACCATCGGATCACCGACCCGGAGACCGAGCGCAGCAACACCCGCTCGATCCGCGGCCCCGACGTCCACCCACAGTTGGCGGGTCTTCGAGGCCTTGGAACGTTCTTCCGGCAGAATGAGATGGATGGCCTTCTTGCCGATGACGCCCGGAACGTCGCCGCCGCGGCCGAGGATCGTCACACGCTGTCCCACGAGAACCTGCGGGTCCCACCCCCCGATCTCGTCGACGTAGAGAAAACCTTCCTCGTCGATATGGGTCACTTGAAGACCAATCTCGTCGATGTGCCCGGCCAACATGACGCTCGGGCCCCCACCGGGATTGACGGTCGCAAACGAATTGCCGCTAACGTCGACCCGCACATCGCTTGCGAAGGTCTCGGCCTCCTGTCGCCACACCCGGGCAGCCCTCACTTCGAATCCTGAGGGTCCGGGGGCGTCAAGAAGGCGTTCCAGAAATGAAATGTCTCGGCTCATGCCGAAAGCTACGCGGTGCGGTGGGGCACATCCATGCCGCGATGAGACACCGGCCCATCGCTCAGCGCTTGCCGGATCATGATGGGGCACAGCAGCTTGCCACGTAACCGACTCTTGGAGCGAATATGAATGATGCAACGCCGCCGGCCCTCGACTCGCAGATTGATCGTCGTGACTTCATCAAGCTCGGTGGGATGAGTGCCACTGTTGCCGCGCTGGGAGCGGCGGGCTGCGAGTCTGCCCCTTCTGAAAGAAGCGCCACTGGAAGAGCCGCCTCGTGGGTCGACGAGACGTTCGAGCTCGAGGAGACATCGTTCCGGGAGCTCTCGGAGGCGATGGCCGCCGGCGAACGCTCTTCGGTGGAAGTCACGCAGTTGTATCTGGACCGCATCGCAGCCCTGGACCGCGACGGTCCCCGACTCCGGTCCATTATCGAAACCAATCCGGAAGCTCTGTCGATCGCCCGACGCCTCGACGAGGAGCGCGCTTCGGGCAACCTGCGTGGACCCCTTCACGGAATCCCGATCGTCGTAAAGGACAACATCGACACCGCAGACCGGATGACAACGACGGCTGGTTCGTACGCGCTCGAGGGGCATATCGCTGCGCAGGACAGTGGAGTCGTCGCGAAGCTTCGGGAGGCCGGCGCGATCATCTTGGCGAAGGCGAACCTCTCTGAGTGGGCGAACATCCGCTCAACGCGTTCCAGCTCGGGCTGGAGCGGACGGGGAGGCCAGTGCGGCAACGCCTATGCGGTGGACAGAAACCCATGTGGGTCCTCCTCGGGTTCGGGTGCGTCCGTCTCGGCAAATTTTTGCGCGGGTGCCGTGGGGACCGAAACGAACGGCTCGGTCGTGTGCCCTGCTTCGGTAAATGGTGTCGTCGGCCTGAAGCCAACCGTCGGTCTCGTGAGCAGGGCCGGCATCATCCCCATCGCCCACACACAGGACACAGCGGGCCCGATGACCCGTTCGGTCGCAGACGCTGCTGCGATGTTGACCGCGTTGGTCGGCCCGGATCCACGCGATGTGATGACGGGAGCGGCCTCACGCTTCGTCGGGACCGATTACACCTCGTTCCTCGACCGAGATGGCCTGAGAGGGGCGCGCATCGGTGTCGAGCGCAGCCACTTCGGCAACCACCCGTCCGTCGACGACCTCATGGAGGACGCGATTCGTGCCATGGCCGGAGCCGGTGCGACGATCATCGACAACACGATTATCGAGACCCGTCGTCGCTTCGGAGGGCCCTCCTACCAGGTCTTGTTGTACGAACTCAAGGCGGACCTCGCCGCGTATCTCCAATCGTCCGGCCAACCGAATGGTATGGCGACGCTCGCCGACGTCATCGCCTTCAACGAAGCGAACGCGAGTCGGGAGATGCCGTATTTCGGACAGGAGATCTTCTACGAAGCGGAGGCAAAGGGCGATCTCAGCTCGCGAGAATACCTACAGGCCCTTGAAACGGCGCGGGTTCTCTCGCGGGACGAAGGCATCGATGCCGTCATGGAGACTCACCGGCTCGACGCGATCGTGTCGCCGACGACGACACCGGCCTGGAAGATCGACCTCGTGGCCAGTAACGGATCGAGCAACGGAAGTTCTGGCTCGGCCGCAATCGCCGGCTACCCGAGCATCACCGTACCGAACGGGTACGTCCTGGGCCTCCCGGTCGGGATTCTCTTCTTCGGTCGGCAGTGGAGCGAGGACGTTCTGTTACGGATCGCCTATTCGTACGAACAGCTGACGCAGCACCGTAAAGCGGCTCGGCTTCTGCCCTCGCTCGATTTGCCAAACACTTAGACCTGCGGGACCAGGCCGGTCATTCGCCCGACCGGACCTCGATCCCTTTTCTTGGGTCCAGCCCCGCCTCTGGTCCCCGATCGTGCGCTCCGCGCTCGGCTCCCATAGGGAAGCCACCGAAGCCGAAAGTCGCCCCGCCGGCGCCGAGGCCAACGTCCACGACCCGGATCGTACCGTCGGCGATCCCGCGTTCCATCCGGGCTCGAACGCGGCGCTGGATCCACCGTCGCGTAGGCGGAAAGAGCAGGGAGAATCCCGTCAGGTCCGTGAGCACGCCCGGAGTGAGAAGAAAGGCGCCCCCAATCAAGACACAGATACCGTCGAGCAGGGCCTGGCCCGGCAACCGGCCGGAAGCGAGTTCCTTCTGGAACTGGAAGAAAACCCGCATCCCCTCGGCTCTGGCAAGCCAGGCGCCCGTGACTCCAGTGAACACGACCAGAAGCAGCGTGGGCATCAGCCCGACAACCTGACCGAGCTGGATGAGTAGCATCAGCTCGAGGATCGGGATGATTACGAAGAGGAGGGCGAGGCGCCCGAGCACGTTCATAACAAAGCCTACCCTTTGAGGGGGTGGCGGGGTTCAATCAAGGTGGCCTTCGGTGCATTGGATGGTTGAGAACACGTCGTGCAACGGTGAACTTCCCTCCGTCGGACCCTCTCGTATCACAGGCACGTCATGGAGCAGACTTACTTCCGGAAGGGTTTCGGGCTCAAGAAAGAGTTGAAGCCCCTCATTGATGCCGAGTACCAGTCGGCGTTAGTCGAGCGAATTCGAGCCCGCGGGTACGTGGATACCTTTGGGGATGTCACCGTTCGCCTCGCCCAGCAGTTCGGATTTTGCTACGGGGTCGATCGCGCTGTCGACTATGCGTACGAGACGGTCCACAAGTTCCCGGATCGCCAGATCCATCTGGTCGGGGAAATCATCCACAATCCGCATGTGAATGAGCGGATGACCGAGATGGGGATCTCCTTCATCTATCCCACTCCGGAAGGAGCGTTCGACTTCTCCGCTCTGACCCCCGAGGACGTGGTCATTCTGCCGGCGTTCGGCGTCACGATCCACGACTTCGACGCGCTCTCAGAAGTTGGTTGTATCCTCGTCGATACTACCTGCGGGTCGGTGCTCCACGTTTGGAAACGCGTCGAGAGCTATGCGAAGGACGGGTTCACAGCCGTGATCCACGGGAAGTACACCCACGAGGAGTCGCGCGCGACAGCTTCCCAAGTCGAGCGGCACGAGAACGGGAAGTACCTGCTCGTTCGGGACATGGAGGAGGGCAACCTCGTCTTCGACTACGTCGCACGCCGCCCCGGCCATATGACGCGGGAAGAGTTCATCCAGCACTTCGACGACCACAAGGCCTCCCCCGGCTTCGACCCCGACACCGACCTCCAGCGCGTAGGTGTGGCGAATCAGACGACCATGCTGGCAAAGGAGTCGCTAGCGATCGGGTGGAAGATCCACGAGGCAATGGTCGAGCGATTCGGCGAGGAGCATGCGTCAACGCACTTCCGTTCGTTCGGAACCATTTGCTCGGCGACACAGGAGCGTCAGGACGCAGTCGCCGAAATGATGGCGAGTCCCCCGAGCGTGATGCTCGTCATCGGCGGCTACAACTCCTCTAACACGAATCACCTCGCGCACTTGTGCCGCCAACACACGACGACCTTCCACGTAGAAGATGCTGCTTGCATCGACGTGGAGACCGGAACCATCCGGCACAAGCCCGAACTGGACCCGACGGCGGAGGAGTTGGTGGAGACGGAATGGCTGCCTCTCGGCCCATTCGACCTCGGGATCACGGCAGGAGCATCAACTCCGAACAACAAGATCGGTGAGGCCTTGTTGAGGATTCTGCAGGTTCGCGGAATCGAGGTAGAGTAAGCTACCGGGCCCTACTGGGCAGGGTTCCCTACAGGTCCTTGCTCTGGATGCCGGTGCCCAAGCGCTTCAGCAGGTCACTGAGTACCGCCTGTTCGTCCGTCGAGAGGTGACGGGACAGATGCTCCGCATAAGACGCATGACCCGGGAACACCTCGGCAACGAGTTCACGGCCCTCTTGGGTGAGCTTGGCCTGAATCACGCGGCGATCATCGGGGCAGCGGTAGCGGTAGACCAACCCCTGATCCTCGAGTCGGTCCATCACATATGTGACGTTGCCCCCCGTGACGAGCAGCTTGTCCGCTAGTTCGCCGAGTGAGAGCGGCCCGAGGTGGTACAGCGCCTCTAGTGTTCCGAACTGTGGAGTCGTCAACCCATAGTCCTGCACCTTGCCCGCTATCGCCTTGGCGTACGAAGCGTGACATCGAGCGAGCGTGATCCAGAGACGCAGGGATGTACCCTGTTCTTCTGTCCACTCGCGTTCCGCGGGTTGGTCGAGATGGCGCGGCGCGGCGGTCCTCAGTTGACTCATAACGATCCTATGTGTGAATTGCCCGACCAAGCGCAGCCAATGCGCCCTCAGCGACACCCTCCGACAACGTCGGGTGGGGGTGCATCGCCTTCTCGAGCTCTTCGACCGTCGATTCGAGGTGCCGACCGATGACGAACTCGGCGATGAGTTCAGTCGCGTGCGACCCCACGATGTGGGCTCCAAGTATTTCGGAATACTGCTTGTCGCGAATAATCTTAACGAACCCGTCCGTGTGTCCCGCAGCGACAGCACGTCCGATCCCTACCCAGGGAAACTTACCCACTTCGATATCATACCCCTGTTCCTTGGCCTGCTCCTCCGTGAGACCGACCGAGGCGACCTCGGGGTGACAATACGTGCAATTGGGTACGTTGCCATAGTCGACCGTGCCATGCCCTTGGCCGACGATGTGCTCCACGCAGACGATGCCTTCGTGCGTGGCCTTGTGCGCGAGAAGCTGGTTACCCGCCACGTCGCCTATCGCATAGACGCCCGGCACATTGGTTCGCAGGTATTCGTCCACCACGATGAATCCGCGTGAATCCGTCGCAACCCCCACGGTGTCGAGCCCGAGATCCTGAGAGTTCGGCACTCTTCCGACCGCCGAGAGCACGTAGTCCACGTCCATCGTCTGGGTGTCACCCTTTTTGTCGGTAAAGCTGACACGGACGCCGTCGGCACCGATCTCTGCAGCCTGAAAACGGGCACCGGTGTGCACGTCGACTCCGCGCTTCTTGTAGACGCGTTCCATGAACTTCGAGATCTCGGCATCCTCCAAGGGGAGAATGCGGTCCAAGGCCTCGACGATGGTGACCTTCGTGCCGAACGAGTCGAAGACGTCGGCGAACTCCATGCCGATGGCGCCGGCGCCGACGATAAAGAGTGTTGCGGGGGCCTTTTCCTGCATCAGAGCACCCGTCGAAGACCAGATTCGATCCTCGTCGATCTTGAGCACAGGCAGATCCCGTGGTCGCGAACCCGTGCCGATGATGATGTGCTTGGAGTTGTACACGGCTCGGGTGCCGTCGGCAGCTTCGACCTCGACCTTTCCGGCTCCCTTCAGGCGTCCCCGGCCCGGAAGGTGGGTGACCTTGTTCTTCTTGAAGAGCCCCGTGACGCCTTTGTTCAACTGATCGGCGACCTTCCGGCTTCGTTGCTGGGCCGGTCCGAGGTCGAAGGTCAGGTCTTTCGCAATAATCCCGTGCTGGGCGCCCTCCTTCATTTCATTCGCCAGAAATGCACTAGTTAGGAGTGCCTTGGTCGGGATGCAGCCGATGTTGAGGCACACGCCGCCGAGCTTGTCGTCCTCGACGCATGCAACGTTCAGGCCGAGTTGCGACGCGCGAATCGCGGCGACGTAACCCCCGGGGCCACTGCCGATAATGATGAGATCAAAGCTGTCGGTGCCAGCCAAGAAGGTCTCTCCGTATGATCAAGATCCCGCAGGATCCCGAGATTCTATTGGGTAACAAGTCCACGAAAGTAGACGCCCCGTCCGGGACGGTAAAGGTGCGGTAACCTCGCGGTAGCCGCTCTGAAACACGGGAGCCAATACATCCGTAGGCGTTATACATCGCTGACGGATGTATCGATCGACCCACCGGAAGGGTGAGTCGATCGGGGCGTCCAACACACGGAACGACCCGTGACGCACGCCATCGACCTCGAAGGGCTCCTTCCGCTCTCGCCCACGGTCTTCTATGTCCTCGCGGCCATGACGAGCGGTCCGCGGCACGGTTATTCGATCGCGAGCGAGGTGGAAGAACTGACCGACGGCCGCATCGTGATGGGCCCCGGCACACTCTACGGATCCCTGCAGCGCATGGTCGCTTCCGGGCTGATCGAGGAAACCGACAACCCGGGGGAGGCAGGCCTCCACGCGGAACGGCGGCGCTACTACCGCATGACGACACTGGGTGGCGAGGCGCTGCGCGACGAGTCCGCCCGTCTGCTGCGGGCCGTCAGTGTCGTCCAGGAGCGACTCGGCACGTGACGTCGCCTTCATCGGATGTGGATCGAATCAGGCGGTTCTACCGAATCCTCCTCGGCCTATATCCGGCCGAGTTTCGGAAACGATTCGCCAAAGACCTGCTCCAGGCCTTCGACGATCGCCGGGGCGAACATCGCTTTCGAGGCACCGGAGGCGGCCTGCGGCTGCTGGCTTTTCTACTGCGAGACTTCGTGACCTCGGTCCGGCTCGCGCAACCAAGTGGGCACAACCAACGAGGGGTGGCGGGGATGATGAATGATGTGTGGAGGGACATAGTCTTCAGTGTTCGGATGCTGTGGAAGAGCCCAATGTTCACCTTGGCGACCGTGACGACACTGGCGCTCGGTATCGGGCTCAATGCCGCGACGTTCTCGGCGGTCCACGGAATCCTCCTTCGCCCACTCGAGGGGGCGGAAGATCCCGACGCGCTGGTCCAGATCTATCGAGAATGGCCCGGTTTGGAGTTCGGATCCGTCTCCATACCGCACTATCAGGACCTGCGCGATCGGTCCTCCGATGTCTTCGAAAGTGTCGCGGCCTGGTATTTCGAGCCCCTTTCGATCTCGGCAGAGGGAAGCAACGAGCGCACCGTGGGGATGCTCGTCTCGGCGAACTTCTTCCAGGCCTATGGTGTTCAGTCGGCCCTCGGCCGGACGTTCATACCTGGCGTCGAGGACCGCGGCCCGGGCGCGCATCCGGTCGCGGTACTCAGCCACGGCTATTGGGAAGCTCGCTTCGGCGCGGATCCTGGGGTCCTTGGAAGGGTGATCTCCCTGAACGGACATCCGTTCGAAATCGTGGGTGTGGCTCCCGAGGACTTCCGCGGGCCGGTCAACTTCGCCTCCCCACCACTCTTCTTGCCGCTGATGATGCAGCACGTTCTCAGCCCCGGCGCGAACCCTGATCGAGGCCAGAGGAAGCAACATGATGTCCGTGGTCGGCCGCCTCAGGGAAGAAGTCGACTTGGAACAGGCGAGGGCCCGCCTGGAGTCCGTCCTTCTCCAACTTCGCGAGGAACACCCGAACGACTACGACGATCAGATCAGTCACACTCTGGTGCTCCAGAAGGATGCCGGCATTCACCCGAGCTTCGCCGGCGCACAGGTCGGCCTGAGCACCGTCCTGATGGTCGTAGTCGGACTGCTCCTCCTGATCGCGTGTGTGAACGTGGCGAACCTGTTCATGGCCAGAGCCCGCGACCGACGTCGGGAGATGGGTATTCGAATCAGCATGGGGGCCGGGCGCGGACGCATCGTCCAACAACTGCTCACCGAGAGCCTCATCTTCAGCATCCTCGCCGGGCTTGCCGGCCTTGGCCTGGCCAAAGTCGCGACGGGCCTACTTTCCAACTTCCGTCCACCGATCGACGGGCCCTTTCAGTTCAACGTGGAGCTAAGCCCGACGGTTCTGCTCTTCACAGCCGCCGTGTCCCTCTCGGCGGGATTCGTCTTCGGAATGGCCCCCGCGCTCCTGGCGGCACGCTCGGGGACGGCCTCCGCTCTCAGGGGGGCGTCAAGTGAACGCTCCGGCGGCCAGACGACGCGCAATACGCTCATCGTCGCTCAGGTGGCTCTATCGCTGTTATTGCTGATAAGCTCTGGCCTGTTCTTGAGAAGCCTACAGTCCGCGACACAAATCGATCCAGGCTTCGACGACCCCGGGAATCTCGTGATGGCCTCCGTCGATCCAGGCCTGCAGGGATACGACGAAGCGCAGGCGAGAGAGTTCTGGGACAGGATCACGAACGAAGTCGAGAGGTTGCCGGAGACGACCGGTGTTGGGCTAACTCTTTCCGCCCCGCTCGGTTTGGGCGGAGCCGACCGAGGAGTGGAGATTCCCGGATACGACTTCGCCGAAGGCGAGCGCTCGAGTCTGAACTTTACCTACGTGAGCGAGGGTTACCTCGAGACGATGGGCATCGACCTCGTCCAGGGTCGGACATTCACGCGACTGGACGACGAAGCGTCGGCGCCCGTGATGATCATCAACCAACGCTTCGCGGACCGCTTCTGGCCCGACCAGTCCGCCCTGGGCAAGACGGTCGTCGCGGCGAGGACCGAGTGGGAAGTGGTGGGTGTCGTCGAAACGGGCAAGTACCGAAGCCTCGGCGAAGAACCGACCGAATACATGTACTTCCCCTACCGGAGGCTCTTCCGATCGGACATGACCCTGGTGGCCCGGAGTCCTGGTGATCCGCAGGCGGTGCTTCGACAGTTCCGGGAGATCGTTCGGTCCGTCGACCCTGACATGCCCGTCTACGATGTTCGGTCCATGGAAGACCACATGGGCATCGCACTGCTACCCGCACGCCTCGGCGGCTCAGTGCTCGGTCTCTTCGGGCTCCTCGGCTTGACGTTGGCCGCGGTCGGCATCTACGGCGTCATGGCATATTCGGTGTCTCAGCGCCGCCGTGAACTCGGAATCCGCTTGGCGCTGGGCGCCGATCGAGGTTCGGTTCTTCGGCTGGTTCTGAATGAAGGAATGCGGCTGGCGTTGATCGGCACGGCGCTCGGGGTCGCCGCCGCTCTGGGCATCTCGAGACTGGTTCAAGGACTGCTGTACAACGTCAACGCCATGGACCCGATCGCGTTCACAGTCGTGCCGACCATCTTGATCGTCGTGGCTGCGGTCGCGGTCTACCTTCCGGCCCGTAGAGCGGCCGCAGTCGATCCGATGCTCTCACTGAAGATGGATTAGCCTGGACGCGAATCCGGGCTGGGCGGCGCCTTACACGCGCCGCCCGGGTCTTTGCACCGGATCCCCTTAGGGAATCCGGAGAGCCGGGGCACTCAGTTATCGGTAACGCTGCGCCCGCGGGAGTGCCGTTGGAACCACTCGCGCAAGAAGAGCTGCGTCCTTAAGAAGTTCGACGGCGTGCTCGACGTTCCGTGCCACTCGTTGTTGAAACGGATCATCGCAGTCTCCACGCCCATGACCTTCAGGGCCGCGTAGTACTCTTCCGTTTGTGGCATCGGCGTGCGCAGATCGTTCACGCCCGTCATGAGCATCGTCGGCGTGGTCACGTTCCCGACATACATCAGCGGCGACCGTCTCAGATGTTCGCTCGGGTCGTCCCACGGGAAATTCTCGAAGTTCTTGTACCAGCCAATGCCGTCGGTCGTGCCTACGAACGACAGCCAGTTCGTCACGGGGCAATTCGCCGATGCGGCGGCGAACCGATTCGTGTGCCCAACCACCCATGAGGTCAGGACCCCACCACCGGAGCATCCGTACACGAACATGTTCTGGTCGTCGATGTAGCCCCGGCTGATCACGAGGTCCACCCCGTTCATCAGATCGTCGTAGTCCTTCCCCGGATACGCGTTCTTGATCGAGTTGGCGAACGCACTTCCGTAGCCCGTGCTTCCCCGGGGATTCGTGTACAGAACCACATATCCGTTCGCGGCGTGCTCCTGCCAGGAGAAGTTGAAGCCGACGTTGTACATGCCATGGGGGCCGCCATGAATGGAAAGCATGAGCGGATACTTCCGGCTCGGATCAAAGTCCGGCGGCTTGATGATCCATCCCTGGATCTGGAAGCCGTCGACAGACTCGTACATGATCTCTTCGACGTCGCCGAGCGTCAGCCCGCCGAGGACATCGGCATTGACCTGAGTCAGTTGGCTCCTGCGGGAGGGATCGGCGAGATCGAATGCCACGATGTCCGAAGCCACGTGCGGGCTCGTGAACGTCCCGACCCCCCTTCCGTCATCAGAGAACGAGCTCAGAGCAAGCATGTGTTCGCCAGTCGACAGCGTTCGCACGCCCCCGCTCGTGGACACGAAATACAAATTGTTCGTGCCCTCGGTGCTGACGTTCATATAGAGCCCGCTTCCGTCCGACGCCCATTCCATGCCGTTGATCTGGCGATCGAAGTCTCCTGAGATCAACCGAGGCCGCGAGCCATCCATGTTCATGACGTAGACGCCAGAATTTCGGTACGTGTCCGTGTGGAAATCCGAACCGCGGTAGGCGATCAAGTCGCCCGCGGGTGATGGCAGCGGACCGCTGTCCTGGCCCTTACGCGTCGTCAGCTGACGGATCGCTCCCGAGGCCACACGCACCGCGTAAACCTCCGACTCGCGCCAGGAGAGCTCTGAGTCTTCGGTCCGGAGTGACGAAAAGACCAACTCTGTGCCGTCCGGGGTCCACTCGCCGGTCGAGTGGTTCCAATACCCGTCCGTGAGTTGGCGAGCAGTGCCCCCCTCCGCCGGAACTACGAAGATGTGTTGCCATCCCTCGTCGACGAAACCGACGCGGTCCTGCCGGTAGTCCGCGCGCGTAACGACCTTCGGTGACGCGACCCAGGTGGCACCGGCCGGCCGGCCAGGAGGATTCACGGTCCACGCCGGCTCACCCTCCACGTTCATCGTGAAGGAGATCGACCGCCCGTCGGGAGACCAGCGGATACCGCTGGGACTCTTCTCGAGCCGCGTGATTTGACTCGTCGCTCCCTCATCATCCATCCAGCGAACAAATATCTGGGTTCCCTCGGGCTCCCCGGACGCGGTATACGCGATCCGACTGCCATCCGGCGACCAAATCGGCCCTGATCCGTCCACGAGCGCCCGGCTCCTCGAGCCGTCGGCATTCATGATCCAGATCGACGACTCGCGTTTGTCATTCATCTTGTCGATCCAACCCCGGGTATAGACGATCTTCTGTCCGTCGGGCGAGATCTGGGGATCTGACACGCTCTCCAGGTCGAGATACATCTCCAGCGAGATCGTGCGTATGTCGTTCGACTGAGTGACCGCTGCGGATGGGTTCACGATCAGAAGACCAGTCGCGACTCCGATCGCCGCGACCAGGGGCATGCGGATAGACATAGAAACACCTCGTGCTACGGGTGAAACAAGACGAACAAAGTAGGGCCGGCCCGTGCAGGCGCCAGCAGCGGACAGGCGGTTCAGCGTTCCCAGACGATGCGTCCATCCACGATCGTGAAGTCGACCTGCATCGTCTCGAGGCACGGATCGGGGCACTCGAGGTAATTCTCGGCGGTCACGACGAGGTCCGCGAGCATGCCGGCCGCCAGCGTTCCTCGTTCGTTCTCCGAGAACGTCAGGTACGCGTAGCCTTCCGTCGCGGCGCGTAGCGCCTCCTCGCGCGAAACGCGTTGGTCCGCACCCACAATTCCGGCGCTGATCGTCCCTCGGGTCGTGAAGTGGTGCAACACCCACCACGGATCGTACGGGACTACAGGCGAGTCGGTACCGAGGGAAACCGGAATGCCGGCATCGATATACGCTCGCAGAGGCGTCGTCCACGCCGCCCGTTCCCTGCCCCAGTACTCCACGAGACTCGGCGCCGCGAGGTACAGGTGATCCTGCGCTGTCACGGAGAGGCCCATCGCACGCATACGAGCAAAGTGATCCTCACGGGGAATGAACCCGTGTTCGATCACCCACCGCCGACCGTCGAGGGGAGTCTCGGCGTCCACGACCTCGTAGGCGTCGAGCACCAAATCGATCGCCGCGTCGCCGACCGCGTGAGTCGCGACACGCCAACCGGCCCGATTCAGTTCCTGCACCGATTCGATGAACGCTTCTCGCGGGACAGTCTGAAGGCCGTAGAAGGTGCCGCCCTCCCCCCAAGGCTCCTCGTACGGATCCCTCATGAGCCCTCCTTCGAATCCTCCATCTACACCGTGCTTGATTCCACCAATTCTAAGCCAGGCATCTCCCGCGTCCGGGGCCGGCCAAGCGGACATGGCGCTCCGCATAGCGTCGGGCGATCCCGCTCGCGGCGCCCGAAACAGAAAGTCGATGCGAAGCGTCAGTCGGCCGGCCTCGCGGAGTGACTGCAAGACTTCGAACTGCTCGACGGAGCCTCCGGGGTGGCGAACACTCGTGAGCCCGCGTCGGTTCAGCGTCGCGTACTCGGCCATGAGGGCCGTCCGGACCGCCTCGGGGCTCGCCGACGGCGACGACGGAAGTTCCACGGGGTCCTTCGCGCGATCGACAAGTTCGCCGTTCAGGCGACCATCCGCGTAGCGGCCGATCCTGCCGCCTGGCACGTTGGGAGTCGACTCCGTGATCCCCCACCGGCGCAGGCCCGCGGAGTTCAAGATGTATTCGTGTCCCCCACGCACCACTACCACGGCGTGGTTCGGGGCCGCCTCATCGAGTTCGTCTCGATACACGAGCCGCTGTTCCGCCAACTGACCCTCATGCCAATCACTATTGGTGACGATCACCTCACCCGAGGGCGTCGATGCAGCGCGAGCCGAGATCGCGTCGAGGACGTCCCGAATCGAGCGTGCCGTCGAGAGGTCTACGCCGGGCCCGCCACCGCTCGAATGGAAGTGGTTGTCGGCCAGTCCAGGGATCACCGAACGGCCCGCGAGGTCAATCACCCGGGTGTCTTCCCCGATGTAGCGCCGGATCTCCGTCTCGGCGCCAACGGCCACGATACGTGAGCCGGTCACGGCAATGCCACCGACGACGCCCGCTTCCGCAAGGGTCACGACCGGCCCTCCAACCAGAACGATATCGGCCGGTTCGAACGGTGGACTGCAGCCGACGAAAGCGAATCCGGTCAGGACGAGCGCGCCCCAACATGTGATACCCGAAGAGCCGTGACGGCCGGTTGCAGATGTCATGTTCATTGGCCAGACTCGTAGATGGTCAAGCGTACCGTGTCAGTCATGTAATAGGCGGGAAACCATGGGTAGGAAAGCAGCAACATGTCTCGCAGCGACCCTGTTGATGATCGTGGGCGTGCCCAACATGACGGAGGCTCAGCTCGCGTCCTGGCAAGACGTCCAGGTTGCGGACATCGAGGATATGGGAAGCAAGTTCATGCAGCTCGCCGAGGCGTTCGGTGAGTCGCAGTACAATTGGCGTCCGATGGAAGGCGTACGATCGGTCCGCGAAGTGCTCGGACTCGCGATCGCCGAGGCGCACCTGTTCCCGACGGGGTGGGGCTATGAGGCAGCGCCCGGTGCCGCTCGCGGTTTCGGTCCTGAACTGGAACGTGCGGGGGCCCTTTCGAAAGCCGCGATGGTCGTGGAGCTCGAGACCTCGTTCCGCTTTCTGAGCGGTGTGGTGTCGACCATGTCCGAGGAGAAACGCCTCTCCGATGGTTCGTACTTCGGTCGGGCGATGCCGGTGCACGCGAGCGTCGCGACCGCGATGGCCGACATGCACGAGCACCTCGGCCAGCTAATCGCGTACGCCCGAGCCAACCACGTCGTGCCACCGTGGAGTGCGGGGAACGACTAGGACGCGGCCCTAGAGCAGAATCGCCGTCGGCTCCTCGAGCATCCCCTTGAGCGTCTGTAGAAAGCGCGATCCCTGCGCGCCATCGATCACGCGATGGTCGCAGCTCATCGTGATGCGCATTCGCGGGCGCACGACCACGGCGCCGTCGACGACGACCGGCGTATCCTCGATACCGCCGACGGCTAGAATTCCGGCCTCGGGCGGATTGATGATCGCCGTGAAGTTGTGGATGCCGAACATCCCGAGGTTCGAGACAGAGAAGGTCGCGCCCGTGTACTCGTCGGGCATCAGCTTCTTTTCCCGCGCCCTACCCGCGAGCTCTTTGACCTCGGCGCCAATCTGACCGATGCCCTTGGCGTGTGCGTTCCGCACTACGGGGGTGATGAGCCCATCTTCGATCGCTACCGCCACTCCGATGTGTACCGCGTTGAAGCGCCTTACATAGCTGTCGTGCCACTGAGCATTACAGTTCGGATGTTGACGAAGGGCGGCGGCTACCGCCTTTAGGACGATGTCGTTGATGGAGACTTTGCCACCCTCTCGTTCGAGCATGACGTTGATGCTCTTCCGCGCCTCGATGACCCGCCCCATGTCCACGTCCATCGTCAGATAGAACGTCGGCACAGGTCCGATCGAAGTGATGAGCCGCTTGGCGATGGCCTTTCTCATCTGCGATGTCGGCATATCGGCGTACTCGGCTTCGTCCGAAGTCCAGGCGGTGACCGATGGGGCGGTGACCCCTTGGGCCTTCGCCGACTCGACATCTCGCTTCACGACCCGACCGCCCGGGCCCGACCCGGAAACGATCGCCAGGTCCACTCCCATCTCCTCGGCCAGCCGCCTCGCCAGCGGTGACGCTTTGACGCGACCGCCGTTCGAGATCGTTCCGACGGCAGCCGGAACCGGCGTCGGAATCGCCTCAGCTGTCGGTGCGGAAGGCGTTGGATCGGGCGCGTCGCTCGCCGCTTTAGCCGACGCGACGCCTCCTGCCACACCTGAGACGCCGGAAATGTCCTCACCCGCCGGCGCGATCACTCCAATTACGGCACCGACCTCCGCTGTTCCACCAGCAGGGAGAAAGATCTTCTGCAGAAAGCCGTCGCCGCGTGCGACGAGCTCCATCGTCGCCTTGTCGGTCTCGATCTCCGCGAGAATGTCTCCGTTGGTGATCGCATCCCCTTCCGACTTGAGCCACCGCACCAGCTGGCCCTCTTCCATGGTGGGGGAAAGGGCTTCCATATGGACTTTCGTAACCATCTATCGACTCCTGCGGCGCGCGCGGGCCGGCTCTCTCGTAGTTCTCATCGGTACAGGACTTTCTTCACCGCTTCGATGACGTGATTGGCCGACGGCTTCGCCAAGATCTCGAGGTTCTTCGCGTAAGGCATCGGGATGTCCGCCTGAGTCACGCGGAGAATCGGCGCATCGAGATGATCGAACGCTTCCTCTTGGATCATCGAAACGATCTGCGCTCCCGTGCCGGCGTACGGCCAACCTTCTTCGACATACACGACCCGGTTGGTCTTCGCGACTGTGGCGAGGATCGCGTCCATGTCGAGGGGACGGATGGTCCGCAAGTCGAGCACGTCGGCCTCGATTCCGTCCTTCTCGAGTTTGGTCGCGGCCTGAAGCGCTACGTGGATCATCTTGCCGTGTGTGATGATCGATACGTCGGAGCCCTCTCGCTTTAAATCCGCCACACCGAGGGGGATCACGAAGTCGTCGTCGTCCGGAACCTCACCTTTGAGGTTGTACAGGAGTTCCCCCTCCATGAACGCGACCGGATCGTTATCTCGAATCGCGGCCTTCAACAGCCCCTTGGCGTCGGCGGGCGTTCCCGGTGTCACGACCTTACACCCAGGGGCGTGCGAATAGTACGTCTCGCACGCCTGCGAGTGTTGGGCCGACAGCTGAAGCGCGGCGCCGGTCGGTCCCCGAAACACGATCGGCATCGTGAATTGTCCGTCCGACATGTAGTGCATCTTCGCAGCGCTGTTGATGACCTGATCGATCGCAAGAAATGCGAAATTGAAGGTCATGAACTCGATCACGGGACGGAGCCCTGCCATCGCGGCTCCAACGCCCAATCCTGTGAATCCGAGTTCACTGATCGGCGAGTCAACAATGCGCTGCGGGCCAAACTCCTTGAGCAGACCCTTCGACACCTTATACGCGCCATCGTACTCCGCGACCTCCTCGCCCATGAGGAAGACGTCGGGATCTCTCTGCATCTCTTCGCGAAGCGCTTCGTTGAGGGCCTCGCGATACGTCATGACCGCCATTATCCGCGATCCCTTCCGTCGAAGAAGAGCCTCCCGTTCGGGTTCACTTCGGCCCAGACGTGTTCGTACAGCGCGGACGGATCCGGTAGGGGAGACGCCTCTGCGAATTCCACCGATTCCGCCGAAATGCGCCGAGCCACCTCGTCCATCTGGTTCAGCGCGTCTTGGTCGAGGATGTCCATACGGAAGAGCTCATCTCTCAAGAGCGCGATCGGGTCTTCCTCGATCTTGGCTTTCTCGACCTCCTCCACCGATCGGTATGTCCCCGAGACGGGATCGGACATCGAGTGACCACGAAACCGATAGGTCTGGAGATCGATGAATTGAGGCCCTGCACCGGCGCGGATGTCCGCGACGAGGTCCCGGAAGAAGGCATACGTTTCGAGGACGTCCTGTCCGTTCACCGAGTGGGCGGGAATCCCGTACGGGGCGGACTTCGTCATCATGTCCGTGAGGGATACCCGAGAGAACGCAGTACCCATCCCATAGGCGTTGTTTTCGACTACGTAGATGATCGGCAGCTGCCACACCGCGGCCATGTTGAGGGCCTCGTGGAATCCACCCTGGTTCACCGCAGCGTCACCCATATAGACCACGATGACCGAATCCTCGCCGCGGTATTTGATCTTCCACGCGATTCCGGTCGCAAGCGGTACCTGACCCCCAACGATTCCATGACCGCCCATGAAGCGGGTCTTCGCATCGAAGACGTGCATGGAGCCTCCCTTACCCCCCGACGCGCCGGTCGCGCGACCGAAGAGCTCGGCCATAACCGCGTTGGGCGTGACCCCTTTGGCGATCGCCTGGGTGTGCTCTCGATACGCACTCATGACATAGTCGTCTTCGCGAAGCGGCCTGATGGTGCCGGCTGCCGCGCCTTCCTGACCGATATGCAGGTGGCAGAAGCCACCGATCTTTCCGATCGCGTAAGCCTCTTCGACCTTCTCTTCGAAGCGTCGGTAAAGAAGCATGTCGCGCATCAGCTCGAGGGCGAGTTCCTCCCCGATATCGTGCTTCTGCAGCGCATCGAGCTTCTTGGCATTCTTGCTGACCTTCGTCTTGGTTTCGGCCACGTCAGGCCCCCTTCGCTGTGCGGCCAGGCCGGCCGAGTTCCAGTTGTACGAGGTCCAGACGAAGCTCGGCAGGCGCGAGCAAGTCCGCCTCCATGACATTGCGGATCGCTCCGGGACCTCCAGCCTCGAGATCTCGCGCCTGTTCCTTCGCGTGATAGCTGGAGCGCACGAGTGGCCCCGATTCGACGTGCCGGAAGCCGAACTCCCGTTCACCGACATCCTTCCACATCGCGAACTCGTCGGGCGTTACCCAGCGAGCCACCGGAATGTGCATTGGGGACGGACGCAGATACTGACCCAGGGTAAGAATATCCACTGCGGCCTCGCGCAAATCGCTCATAGCCTGCCGGATTTCATCGTCACGCTCACCCATGCCGAGAATGATCCCAGTCTTGGTGAGCATATTCGCATCGAAGCGCTTTACCGCACCTAAGTACGATATCGACCTCCAATATCGCCCCCCGGGGCGGACATCCGGGTGTAGTCGGAGCACTGTCTCGAGGTTATGCCCCAGGATCGCTGGTTTCGCAACCACGACGACCTGAAGCGCATCCTCGTCACCCTTGAAGTCCGGGATGAGGACTTCGACCGAGCATCCGGGCACGGCGTCGTGGATCCGCCGAATGGTATCAGCGTAAATCTCCGCTCCCCCATCCGGCAGCTCATCGCGATTGACGCTCGTGATGACCACGTGCTCCAGAGCCATCTCCGCAACGGTCTGTGCGACGCGCCGTGGCTCATCCAAGTCCAACTCCGTCGGCATGCCGTGCGCGACCCCACAATACTTGCATGCGCGCGTGCAGACGTCTCCGAGGATCATGAACGTGGCCGTGCCGGCCTCCCAGCACTCTCCAATGTTCGGACAGCCCGCTTCCTCACATACGGTGTGGAGCCCTTCGGACCGCATCATTTTCTTGAGACGGAGGTAGTTCGGCCCTCCGGGCGATCGAACTTTCAGCCACGATGGTTTTCTCGACCGAATGTCGATCGTATCGAGCCCCTCATGGGCCTTGATCTTCGATGTCCCCTTCGGCTTGACGAGCCCGGTGTCCTTACCGGTCGGCGCGTACCCGCGGGGTGTGTCCAGGTCTGTGCTCACGATCTCACCGAGTCGCGTGTGCGAAGGTCTGCTTCGTCCGCTGCAGAGCAATGAAAAAAAGCCCTTGGTGGCAGGGGTCACAACCCCGTCTGGCGGCCCCGCCTCGCAAGGGGGTCAGGGCGACATCCCCTTGAGGCGGCCGAGAATGTGGTCCCGGACCACCGCAGGATCATCGGTGACACACATCATGTCGATGTCGGAGGCGGCAATCTTGCCCTCCAGCGCCATCGTATCCTTGATCCAGTCCAGCAGGCCCTTCCAATACTTCGAGCCCACCATGACGATCGGGAAATCCCGAACCTTGTTCGTCTGGATGAGGGTCAGGGCCTCGAAGAGCTCATCCATTGTCCCGTAACCCCCCGGGAAGATGACGAAGGCGCTCGCATATTTCATGAACATCATCTTGCGCACAAAGAAATACCGGAAGTCGATCGAAACGTCGATGTAGTCGTTGCTCTTCTGTTCGAAAGGCAGTTCGATATTGCATCCGACGGACGGAACACCCGCCAGACGTGCACCCTTGTTCGCCGCTTCCATCATCCCCGGACCCCCTCCCGTGATGATACTGAAGCCAGCCTCGCCCAGGGTACGAGCGGTCTCGACGCAGACCTTATACATCGGATCATCAGCACTGGTGCGGGCCGAGCCGAAAATTGAAACGGCCGTTCCAATTGAGCTCATCTCTTCGAAGCCCTCTACGAACTCTCCCATGATTCGAAAGACCCGCCACGAGTCCTTCCCGACAGATTCAAGCTGCAGAAGTCGCTCGTCTTCCGTCTCGCGGTCGTGAGGAAAGGGCTCGGTCGGGTGAAGTGTTGGGTCGTAAGCGTCGTCCATGATGATCTCCAGAAAGTTCATTGCTGGGTAACGAGCCACCTGCCGGTACGCTGGAGCGCGTCCGCATGCGCATGTGGCGGGTCCCACCCGAGCTCCGTGCGAATATGTGTCGACCGAAACGGATTTTCACCCAGCGCCAGCCGCACCACTCGATCGAGCGGAACATGCTTCGCACCGGGGGTGCTCACTCCCATACGAGAGAAGAGCGCTGCACTGCCGCGGATCAGACCCGCCGGTATCGATACGAAACGCGGGGAACGACCCATACCTTCGGCAAGGTGGGAGAGGAAGTCCCGCTGGGTCAAAGGGTGATCGAGGCCGACATCGAAAGTCGTTCCGCCGCGACCCGCCTCCAACGTGAGCCTCATCGCCGACGCGACGTTGCCGGCATAGACCACGGGGAGGGAGTTGTCGGCCGGTCCAAACAGCGGCGCGATCGGGAAGCCCAACATGCCAGCGATCGCCGGTGCCATGAGGCGGTCCCTCTCCCCGTACACGGCTGCGGGCCTGAGGATCGTCACGGGTAGCGACCGCTTGGCCTCGATTCCGCGCGCCACCTCCTCGGCTTCGCGCTTCGAGCGAGCATAGAGGTCGTTGGGTGGGACATCGGTGTCCACCGGTGAAGTCTCGTCGACGGGTCCAGGCTGTGACCCATAGACGGCGACCGACGAGACGTGCAACGCGTGCCCGATCCCGGCCATCGCCGCCGCCGACAGGACGTTTCTGGTTCCATCGACATTCACCGCACGGACCTTCGGCCAGGCGCCGCCCGCGTAGACGAGAGCCGCACTGTGTACCACATGGGTGCAGCGGGCCATTCCGACCGCGAGGGATGCGGGCTCGTCGCGCACATCGCCCTCCACCAGTGAGCACCCGTGTTCCTCGAGGAACGACGTATCGGCGCCCCGTCGGTGGAGGGCGACCACTTCGCGGTCGAGCCGCCTAAGCTCCTCAGCGAGGTGGGAGCCCAGGAGGCCCGTTCCGCCTGTTAGAAATACCCTCATTCAGGTGATGCAGGCTCACCGCCCAGCCAGGAACGCCTCCGCATCGTCCTTCAGAACGACCACGATCGCCGAATGCATCTCGTACTCCTCCAACGGGCGCTGAGCCTCTGCGTCGTACACCGTAAGAATCCGGCGATAGTGCGTCTCCGCTTCATCCAGCAGCCCGAGTTCGATCGCGGCCTCCGCCGCGGCGGCCAGTCCGAGCAAATGGTTCGGATCCTGTTCGACGATCTCCAACGCGTTGTCGAGAGCCGCCTCGAGGTTCGCGGCCGTCCGGTTCAACATGGATAGATGGAACAGGCCATCCAGGTTCAGGGGGCGAGCTCGCTGGTACGCTGCGATCGCCATCGGCAAGAAGGCCTGGGCCTGAGCGGAGTCGCCGTCGGACACGGACTGCATCACACGGTTGAAGAGCCGCTCGGCCGCTTCGAGCGGGGTCATCTGAGAGATGTCCGGCGGCGTACCCGCGCCCGCGGCGGAAGTCGTCGATGATCCCGCAGGCGCGACTGGACCTCCCGGCTGCACCATGGACACACCGAGCACGACGATCATCGCGAACATCGCCGCGCCCGCGATCCACCACGGAAGATTCTGACCGCCGACGGTCGCCGCTGCGGCGACACGGTGGTCCCCTTTGTTGCGACCGCCACCACCCCCGACCTTTTCTCCGCACTCGTTACAAAACGATGCACCGGCCGCCACCTTACCCCCGCACTTATTGCAGAAGCGACCCCCCAGATTGCCGCCGCAGTGCTGGCAAAAGTTGCCGGTCGCGGACTTGCCACACAGTGGGCAAGCCAGATCCTTCTTTCCTGGAGTCATTTTCGAATCGAGTTGAAGAGCAGAGGCCAAGTCGCAAGCGTCTGTGCCCGATAGTTGGGTTGGAATCCGAACAGGACGACCGATCCCTCGCCGATATCGGCCTCCAGGAGAGCGGGCCGTCCAGCAACATACTCGCCTCCGAGGACCCAGCCGGACAACAGAGGGTCGCCTGAGCCGTACCGCGCTGCAACGCGCACACGCGCGTCATTCACCTCGAAGGCCATGCTCGACTGCCAGTACCAAGCCGCAGTCTCGTCACGCATACCGCGTGTGAGTTCGGAGGAGTCGTCCAACTGCAGTCGCAAGATCGACCCCGGAATGTAGAATTCCGTGAGCGAAAGGTCCGTCGTGACATCGCGGATGCCCAGGTCGAACAGGTCCTTGAGGAAATCCGTGGCACCCTCGATAGCGATGGCTCGGCCGCCACGTTCTACGAACGCCCGCACGGCGGCCGTGCCAGCCGAGCCGAGACCGCCGGCGTACGCGGGAGGCACCACACCTGCCGCGAAGCCATTCGTGATCGACGCTGCGGACTGAGCCTGGAAGATCAGAACGTCATAGTCAGCGAGTGCACCGGAGCGAATGTCTGCGTCATGCAGGGTATCGTACTGCATTTCGAACTGGTCGAAGACCCATCGTTGCCACCCTTCGGGCATGGGTTCATCCCAGGACTTGTACAGGGCGACCCGAGGAACATCCGGGCCCGTGAGGTGCTCCGGCAGCGTAAACGCGAACTCCGGTACGTCGATGGGCTGAGACATCTCGACGCTCAAGCTCCCGTCCACAGCGACGGCGTCAAAATCCAGCAGGTATCCGAGCGTATGAGCGGTCACGTCGTACGGTCGCTGGGGTGGGCCGCCCGGGTACTCTCGAAGATCGGGGTAGTGTTGGACCTCAAACATCGTGTTGGCAAAGCTGGCATACGGTTGGTTCATCGGCACCACCCAACTTCCCGCCGGAAAGGTCACACCATCGATGTCGAAATCTTGGTCGACACGGTGAACCTCCACATCGGCCATCGTTAGCATACGCAGGGCGTAGGTGATGCCCGACTCATTGTCCTGGCCCGCCGGGATGACCCACGCATCCGGCCATGCCTCCCACTTGTCCACTGCCCGCTTGTTGATGCCGTAGAAGTTCTCGAGCCAGTACCGACGATTCTTGGCTGCGTTGGTCAGGAGCGCGAGAGCTCCCGATTTCTGGTACTCGACAATGTCGGGCAGGCCCCAGGCGCCACCCTCCCAGGGGTTCGGGAAGTTCCAGGACCGCTCGCCTGCGTCGAAGTTGCGGCCAGGCCCCAAACGCTCCGGCGGAATCACTACGGGCGTCGCCATAGTAGCCGACGCAGTCTCCGACAGGATACGCGCAGCGCCGTGGTAGTGCATGTAAGCTCGCGCGGGGGAGAATGCATCGTATTGAGCGTTGACCACGACTCCCTTCTTCCCCTGCGCAGTGAGCTCAGCGGCCATGTAGGTCCCGAGCTGGTTGACCGCCGTAGTCAGCGCGGGATCGACGTTCGGCTCCCACGGCTCGATATACGGCGGGAAAAAGATCCGTGCCCCATTGCCGCCCATCTGATGAACGTCGTGAACGATCTGTGGGTGCCACGCATTGTGGGCCTTCTCCACGGTGAGGACCGTCTCCACCTGCGTGAAGGCGTACCAATCTCGATTGTTGTCGTGGCCGGTGTAGTAGTGGTAGAGCCAGGGGAGGGGGGCGGCCTCGAACTCGGTGCCCACGTTCTGCATGTACCAATCCGCGACCCACTGCAGGCCGTCCGGATTGAGGGATGGAATCTGAAGAAGAATGACGTTGTCCAGAATCTCCCGGATCTTGTCACTGTTCGAGGTGGCGAGCTCGTAGGCGAGGTTCGCTGACATCTGACTCGCGCCGACCTCTGTCGCATGGATGCCCTGCGTGATCAGGACCACTGTCTTGCCCTCACTGAACAGACGGTCCAGTTCGGCCGCGTCGGCAACGAGACGTGGGTCGGCGAGCTTCATCTGGATGGCGTGCAGCTCATCGAGCCGGGCATGATTCGCGGGGCTCGTAATGATCAGCATCACGAACGGATTCCCCGCCGTCGACGGCCCCAGAGTGTCCACCACGACTCGGTCGCTCTCCCGCGCGAGTCGCTCAAAGTATGACGTAAGGGCACCCCAATCGGCGAGGGTTCGGTCGGCGCCAATATCGAATCCGAAGTGCTCACGTGGCGTGGTGACGTCTTGCGCCAACAAAGGGATGGCGGTGAACAATGCGGCCAGAAGTGCCGCGGGGAACCGGCGAATCAAGAAGGTGGCCTCCGTTCGGTCGGCAACGCTTGCGCGGTGTCGCCGACGTGTGAAATGGACCCGGATGGTAGTTGAGCCAACCAACCGCTGCAACGGAATCGTTGACCCGGGACGCGGGACGGCCGTGCCCGCCAGCTGTGGCCTTGCGGAAGGCCGGCGGTTCACCCTGCGGGGCGGGGGTAGCCCCTTCGGTTAAGCAGCGGGGATGCGAACGATGAAGGTGGCGCCGAGGGGGACATTAACCTCGCCCCACACCTTGCCGTCGTGCGCCTCGACGATGGTTCGGGTGATCGTGAGGCCCATGCCGAGCCCGTCTTTCTTTTGCGACACGAATGGCGCGAAGAGTTCCTCGGGGTCGGCGGTGGGCAATCCGGGGACCTTCGACCGAGCCTTCGACGCGCACTGTGCCATCCGTTTCACAGGTTCCGACGATCGTCATCCCGGGTCCGATAATGGAAATGACGGACTCGGGGGCAGCTACGCTGTTTTCTCTGTCGCGGGCCATCTTCACCTCTAGACTGCTTGAATTTCAATTTGGGGATGGGATCTACGTTGGTTGAACGCTCTGGGACCAGTCGCAAATCCCGTGCCCGTTAGCCGGGCTGAGCCACGAAGGTCAAGGGATCGACAGGCTCGCCGTCGACCAAAACCTCGAAGTGGAGGTGGGGCGCCGTTGACCGGCCCGTCGAGCCACTCAACGCAATGACTTGCCGTTCCCGCACCACCTGACCCAGCGTAACGAGATTGCTCGAAGCGTGACCGTAGAGTGTCGCGTATCCGCCGCCATGATCAATCACCACGAACCGTCCATACACGACATCTTCGCCGACATCGACTACGGTGCCTCCGCCGGCGGCTCGAATGTACGAATCGGACGCGACCGCGACGTCCAATCCCGGGTGGTCACCCTCTGTCCCCGCATGTAGTCCCTGGGTGACGAAGCCCTGCTCGGTCAAAGGCCACACGGATGGCCGAGTCGGCCCTACGCGGGGTTGCGCTTCGGTTGCGTCTCGACGACGGGGCGCCGACGAGGGTGGCAGCCAAACACCCGACAATTGGTCGGTTTCAGCTTGACCGAACAAATACCGAATTTGGCCATACTGTTGCTCAATCGTTTCGAGGCGTTGGACCAGCGCTTGAACACGGGCCCGGTCACGGGTCATGACCTGAACCTCACGCTGAAGCTCACCGGCCCTCGAAGCCCGCGCCGCGAGATACCACCAACTCCCTGCCATGATGGTCAACGCCAACGCACCGACGGAGCAGGCCGCAGCCAACACGCGCAGCGTCCGATAGGTCACCGCGACGGTCCTCGTCTCTCGACCGCCATCGGGAACCAGCATGACGGTGAGCTTCCGAGGCCCCCCCGAATGACTCACTCAGCGAACTCGGAAATTGGCCGACCTGTGATGATCTCGAACAACCTCTCGAAGTCATCCGCACCGTGGAATTTGATCTCGATCGATCCCTTCCCACCTCGGCCCTGACGAACCTCCACGCGGGTCTGAAGATGATCTTGAATCGCCTCTTCGAGGGCGCGGACCACAGGGTCCTTGGGGCGTGACGCCCGGGGCTTCGTCTGGGCAGCCGCTCCAGAAGCCCGTCTCTCGATCTCGCGTACAGACCAACCCTCACTCGCAGCTCGGCGAGCGAGGTCGGCCGCGCGCGCCGGATCCTCGACGGTGAGAAGCGACCGAGCGTGGCCTTGGGAAAGCGCCCCGCTTTCGACGAGCTTGCGAATGGAGACCGGAAGCTTGAGGAGCCGGACGAGGTTTGCGACGGTCGATCGATCCTTGCCTACAGCCGTCGCGATCTCGGCCTGCTTCATTCCGAATCGTTCGGTCAGGGCGTGATACCCCTCGGCTTCCTCGAGCGGGTTGAGCGCTTCCCTCTGGAGATTCTCGACCAATGCCAGTACAAGGAGCGTCTCATCCGTGGCTTCGCGAACGACAACAGGCACGTCGCTCCAAGCGAGCTTCGAGATCGCTCGGAAGCGCCGCTCGCCGGCCACCAGTTCGAATCGATCGGCGGATCCCTTGGACGGGCGCACCACCAGGGGCTGCAGGAGGCCGTTTTCCCGGATCGAGGCCGTGAGGTCCTCGAGCTCGGCATCCGCGAACATCCGTCGGGGCTGGAGAGGATTCGGTACGATGGCCGAGAGTTGGACTCTCTTCACCTCGCTGGCCTGCACTTCAGGATCCAGATACTCCCCGAGCAGCGCCCCTAGACCCTTCCCCAACCGGTCACGACTCATTGACCCGCCTTCGTGGGAGCTGCCGCATCCTCCCGCGCCTTCCGATCGATCACCTCGTGGGCCAATGATAGATAGGCCTGCGCACCGGCGGACAGGACGTCATAGAGCACGATCGGCTGCCCGAAGCTCGGTGCCTCCGCGAGTCGGACGTTCCGGGGGATAATGGAGCGATACACTTTCGGCCCGAAGTACTCGCGTGCTTCCTCGGCCACCTGCCGGGAGAGATTGAGTCGCTTGTCGAACATCGTAAGAAGCACGCCCTCAATATCCAGCCCCGGATTCAGCCCCCGCTGGACCAGCCGAACCGTGTTGAGAAGCTGACTCAGCCCCTCGAGCGCATAGAACTCACACTGTATGGGGATCAGAACCGAGTCTGCGGCCGTCAACGTGTTCACGGTGAGAAGGCCAAGCGAGGGAGGGCAATCGACCAGGATGTATTCGTAGCGATCCTGTATCGTCGTCAACGCCTTCCGCAGGATTGTTTCCCTACTGAACGCCGACACGAGCTCGATCTCCGCACCGACGAGATCCCGGGTGGAGGGAACGACGTCGAGGAACGGGAAATGAACGTTCTCGACGATCGCCTCCGAAACATCACTCTGGCCAATGAGGACGTCATAGACCGTGGGCCGCGACGAGCGATCTGCGATTCCGAGGCCGCTAGAAGCGTTCCCTTGTGGGTCGATATCGAGCACCAGGGTGCGCTTTTCCGCGACCGCGAGTGACGCGCCGAGGTTGATAGCGGTGGTCGTTTTGCCGACCCCACCCTTCTGATTCGCGATCGCAATTACGTGGGCCATGCGCGGTGAGTGAGAGAATCAACGGAGCGGGCGGCCAATATATCCACGTTCCTCGTTCGCAGGAAACCAGAAAAGGCTTGACCCGGTCCAAGCTGGTACTGAGCTTTGCCCATCGACGAGGCTCAGGCTGCTAGAATGCGCCTTTGATTCCTCGTTTTTTTTGCCTTCAGCTCGGGTTTCGGGGGTGTTTCGTGATGGGGAGACGGTGGAATAGTTGGTTGGCGACAGTGGTGATGATCGCGACTCTTACCGCCTGTGGGGACGGCGGAACAACTGTCGTTGAGGTGGACCCTCTCGTGCAGCCGTTCGTGGGTACCTGGGACGCTGAAGTCTTCACGGTCACGAGTGATGCAGATCCGTCCATCGTCGCGGATCTGATGGTGAATGGGACGTTCAATCTGAACGTGCAGGAGAGCGGGCTCTATACCGCCACGCTGGTATTCGGTGGAATCCCTTGGTAGAGATCGGCCAGCTGTCTGTGACGACGGGGTTCGTCACGCTGCGACCAAATCAGGCGGGAGCCAGCCCTGCGACATCTTCATTCGTCTTCGTCCAGCCGGACTACCTGAGATTGATCGGGCCCACCGACTTCGACTTCAACCTCGACCAGCTTCTCGATCCCGCCGAAGCACACATCGAGCTTCAGCGCCGTTAGGAGCCTTTCTCCGAACGGACCTCGATAGCTGTTTCACGTGAAACAGCGAGGGGTCAAGTCTCGAGGCGTTTCACGTGAAACACCGATGGCTCGGCGTCAGGAAGGGTCCCTACCAGGGAAGCGCGATACCGACGGACCTCGAGAATGAGGTTTTGTAGGTCCGAGGGTGAGACGCCAGGAATGCGTCCGGCCTGAGCAAGGGTGCCAGGACGCACCCTGGACAATTTTTCGCGCCCCTCAAAAGAGATCGTTTCGAAGTCGCGGTATGGCAAGTCCTTGTCTAACATAAAGTTAGACTGTTTTCGCAGCCGTTCGGCCCGTTCCCGCTCGCGCACGACGTATCCGGAGTATTTCAGCTCGACCTCCACCGCCCCGAGAACCTCCATCGCGATTTCCGCCCGCGGCGAAGCATCGGAAAGCGCCAAAAGGTCCCGCGCTCGAACTCTCGGCCGCTTCAGGAGATCGATCGCACGCGTCGGTTGCGTCAAGGGCGCGGAACCAACCTCGCGGAGCATGGAGTCGGTCTCGGCGGGAGTGACGTTCGTGTCCCGAAACCAGACCAACACTCGATCCTCTTCGGCGATTCGGTTCGCGAGGGCTTCCTCCTGCAGGGAGGTGAGCAGGCCACGCGCGCGGGCCAGCGGTCCGAGTCGCCGCGGCGCATTGTCCTGGCGTAGCAACAGCCGAAACTCCGCCCGTGACGTGAATAGCCGATACGGCTCATCAACTCCTCTGGTCACCAAGTCGTCGATCAGCACGCCGATATACGCCTCGTCCCGCTCCAGAACGAACGGCGCCTCCCTCCTCACACTCAAGGCGGCGTTGATCCCGGCGACAATACCCTGCCCCGCGGCCTCCTCATACCCCGTCGTCCCGTTGATCTGTCCGGCAAAGAACAGCCCCGCGACTCGCTGGAGTTCGAGTGTGTGACGGAGCTGATGCGGCGGGAAGTAGTCGTACTCGATGGCGTATCCGACTTTCGTCATCACGACGTCTTCCATGCCCCGAATGGTGCGCAGAAACTCGAGTTGGACCTCAGCAGGAAGGGACGTCGAGAGTCCGTTCACGTAGAGCTCGGTCGTATGCAGCCCCTCGGGCTCGAGAAAGATCTGATGACGCTGCGCATTCGGAAATCGAACGATCTTGTCTTCGATGGACGGACAATACCGGGGGCCTCGGCCCGCGATCTCGCCACCGTAGAGTGCACTTCTCTGCAGATTTCTGGTGACGACCTCTTTCAGTCCGTCATCCGAGTACGTGATCCAACAGGGGAGCTGCTCGGGCACGTCTACTCGCGCGTACGCTGCGAACCTGTAGGGCTCGTTATCGCCGTCCTGCCGTTCGAGGCGCGAGAAGTCCACTGAGCGGCCATCCACGCGCGGAGGGGTTCCTGTCTTGAACCGAGCTACCTCGAGCCCGAGTCCTTCTAGCCCCTCGGCCAACGCAACAGACGGTCCCTCGCCGTCGCGGCCGGCCTCCACGCCGGCGGCCCCGCCAATGTGAATTCGTCCACGCAGAAAGGTGCCGGCCGTGATGACCACGCACTTCGCTTCGAACGTCAGCCCCCCGCGGGTACGCACACCGTGGACCCGGCCAGACTCGACAAGAAGATCCGAGACCATTTCCTGAAACAGGTCCAGCATGGGGAGGCCATCGAGCACGCGCCGCACTGCCACAGGGTACATCACCCGATCGCACTGCGCCCTCGGACCCCACACCGCCGGACCCTTCGAACGGTTCAGCATCCGAAACTGGATGCGCGAGGCATCGGTCGCCTCACCCATGACGCCCCCCAGAGCGTCGACCTCCCGGGCGACGACCCCCTTGGCAACACCCCCGATCGCAGGATTGCAGCTCATCTGCCCGATCCGGGAAAGATCTGGAGTCAGAAGGAGGGTCGAGACACCTGCCCGAGCGGAGGCCGCGGCTGCCTCTACGCCGGCGTGTCCGCCACCAACAACAATCACATCATACGAGCTACGCACTCCGGCACATCTCCGTCACAGACATCGAAGGACGCTGCGCGATGTCACTTTCCCACGCAGAAGTCGCGGAACACGACGTCGAGAACATCCTCCACCGACACGACCCCCAAGAGCTCTTCGAGTGCCGTTTCCGCCGGACGAAGGTGCGTTGCCGCGATCTCCGCCGGCAGGCCATCCACCAACGCTGCTCGAAACGAGGCGATCTCAGATCGGGCGGTCTCAAGCGCGCGGACGTGCCTCTGTCGTGTGACCACCGGGCGCTCCGGAGACGCCGATACCAAAGACGCGTACACCATCTGCGGAAGCAGCTGTCGGAGATCGTCCAATCCTTCTCCACTCTCTACGGAGAGTCTTAGTCGGTCCGAGGCCGTCTTTGTACCACGGACGCCCATCGACATCGACGCCCCTGACAGGTCACTCTTCGTCTCAATGAGAACCACCGGGGTCTCTCGAAACGCCTCGAGAAACGTCCGATCCGCCTCCGTCAGGGGCTCGTCCGCGGGGCAACAAAAAAGGATCACATCCGCCCGATCGATATAGCGACGAGCCACCTCGATACCCATGCGCTCTATTCGGCCCTCGCTCTCTCGCAGTCCGGCAGTGTCGACAAGCCGAAACGGAAAACCCCCAAATTGGACGACCGCCTCCAAAGCATCGCGGGTCGTGCCGGCCTCCTCGGTCACGATCGCCCGTTCCTCTCCCAACAACGCGTTGTAGAGCGACGACTTCCCCGCGTTCGGGCGCCCGGCAAGCACGGCTAACGCGCCCTCACGAAGCAACTCACCCTCAGGGGCCGTCGACAGCATGAGGTCGAAGTCAGCCAGGAGTCCCTCCGCGGCCGCGATGATCTCAGCGACCGGCACCGGCGGATCGTCCTCCTCCGGGAAGTCCAAATGATGAACGAGCAGTGCTTCCATCCGCACCAAGCCCTCACGGAGTGCGTCCACCCGCCGCGAAAGTCCCCTCTCCATCTGAGCCAGCGCCACGCGATGGGAAGCCCGACTCTTGGCCTCGATCAGGTCCGAAACCGCCTCGGCCTGCACCAGATCGACCTTACCCCTGAGGTACGCTCTCTGGGTGAACTCACCCGGGTCGGCTCTACGAGCGCCGAGCGCAACACATGCCTGGACGATGAGCTCCGAAATCAGCCAACCGCCGTGGCACGCAAACTCGACGAGATCCTCGCCGGTGTAACTCGCTGGTCCGCCATACCGAGTCACGATCGCCCGATCGAGAAGACTTCCGTCTAGCGGATCGCGAAGTTCGGCGAGCGTCGCGCGGCGGAACTCGGGGAGCGGGCCACCGTACTGGCCCAACGACATCAGAACTCGGTCGGCGTCCGGCCCGGAGATCCGAACGACTGCGATGGCTCCAACGCCGGGCGCTGTCGACAGAGCTACGATCGTGTCGACGTCCACCGCGTGCAGCCTATTCGCGCGCGGATATCGTCAACGGCGGCCGCCCCTGCATCTTCTGCCGCTCACGCGCGATCCAAACCTGCTGCGGGATCGTCGCAATGTTTGTGGCCACATAGTACAGGTTCAGGCCACTCGCGAGGTTCATGAAGATGAACAACATCATGGGCGGCATGATGTACATCATCATCTTCATCTGTGGATTGTCCTGCTCCAGCGATCGCAAGCTGACCCACTGCATCACGAACATCGACAGCGCCAAGAGAATGGGAAGGACGTAGAGGGGATCCTTCGCGGACAGGTCGGGAAGCCACAGGAACTCCACCCCCCTCAGCTCGATCGTGTTCTGGAAGACGAAGAACAAGGCGATCAAGACCGGCCAGGGAAGGAGCATCGGCAAACACCCGGCAAGCGGATTGAAGCCGTGCTCCTTGTACAGCTTCATCATCTCCTTCTGCAGCTTCTCCGGATTGTCCTTGTACTTGTCCTGGGCCTCCTTCACGAGCGGCTGAACGGACATGTTTTTCAACTGAGCCTTCATCGCCTTGTGGTTCAGCGGGAAGAGCACGATCCGCATGGCGAACCCGAACACGATCAAGACCCAACCATAGCCCAGGCTCAGTTGGGTATGGAGAAAGACCAGCACCGTCATGATGATCGAGACGATCGGGCGGATTATCGGCCGGAAGATCCTCCAACCATACGGATTCACCTCCTCCATCCCTTGGCCCAGCGACGAAAGAAGCGCGTATTCCTGAGGCCCAATGAAGACCCGATAGGCGAACGTTCCCTCGCTTCCGAGACTTTGAGCCGCCCCCACACGAACCCTCTCCGGAAGCAATCCGTCTCGCACAATCAAACCACC
The DNA here is from genome assembly GCA_027623325.1 of Gemmatimonadota bacterium. Classification (GTDB taxonomy): domain Bacteria; phylum Gemmatimonadota; class Gemmatimonadetes; order Longimicrobiales; family Gaopeijiaceae; genus UBA2589. Next base: position 177,232 of record JAQBXY010000001.1, on the reverse strand, counting down.
GAGATAGTGCGCCTCCGCGGTCGTCTCGTCCGCCTCGCCAGCGAGAAGCGCCAACACGAAGAACTTGTTCCGAAACGCAGCCCACAGGAGTGGTCCCTCGACCACGGTCGGCTCCGCCTTGCTCAAGATCACCGAGCGAACGCCCTCCCCAAGGTGATTGTGCACCTGGGCCATCATTCGAGCTTCGAGCGCCGAGTCCGCCTCCGTATACGCGAGGCCCTCACCCAGATCCGTTACGAGAAGGGCCCGTTCCACCCCCCTGACTCCGCCTCGAACGCCGACCGTGTAGTCCGCAGGATCAAACGTGTACTCGATCTCGACCCCAAAGTCACTCGTCGGATGTTCGTAGAAGAACCGCAGTGACTCCGGCGCCCCTCCTTCGAGCAGCTCAAGACCGGCGGCCGGTTCAACGTTGAACACGATCTCGCTGAGATCGATGGTGTCCGAAGCGACGATCAGCCGGTGCCCGAGGTACCCACCCGCACCCTCCGGGATGAGATCGACGAGACCCGGGCGGTTCAATGCCTCGAAGCGACTGAGCTCGGCGACCAACATCTGAGCCCCCACCGTCGAGAACTCGTATCGGTACATCGGCGAAGTGACCGCGACCACCACCTCCGGGGCACCTTCCACGGGCGGCGGCGGAACGGCAACACCACCTCCGGCTGGCTCCGTCCCGCGTGGAGCGTCCCCGCCGCCATTACGACTAACCGCACCTGGAATCGTCGGGGTGTCCCGCCCACTCGGTTGAGCCGCTTCGGGCCCTCCCGCCGCAGGGGTCGTGGGGTCCACCGAACCGAGGCTGTCACCTACTAGTGGTGCCTCCGGCACAATCGGCGGAAACAAGCGATTCGTCCCGATGAGGATTGCCAACATCAGGAACGCGGCGAGCAGAAAACGGGCTTCAGTCTTCATCCGGCAATCAATCTATCGGCACGAGCGGGAGCCTCCGGACGATCCGTGAGCCTCTGCTGGTCGGTATTCAGCGGGGGCACAGGATCGAATCCATGTCCTCCCCAAGGGTGGCATCGTCCGATTCTCCTCAGCGCCAGCCACCCACCCCTCATGGACCCATGCTCGCGGATCGCCGTGATGGCATACGCCGAACACGTCGGAGTGAACCGACACGTCGGCGGCGTCCACGACGAAATCGTGATCTGATAGAGGCGCACCGCGCCAATCAGGAGCTTGCCGAACACAAGTCCTCCACAGCTTTGATTACTTCGGACTCGAGTCCGGCGAAGTCCGTCTCGTACGCCGACCGCTTTGCCCGAATGAGCACATCGTAACTCACTCCTGCCACATCGAGGCCGGGCAGTACCCGCCGCCGACAGATTTCCCGAAGGCGCCTCTTGAGGAGGTTCCTCTGCACGATCTTGTGCCCGTGCTTCGGGATGATAAGCCCAAGCCGGGAACGCGAAGCGGGGGAAGCTGCAAAGAAGACGTCGACGTTCTTCGTCCTCTTCCGCTTCCCCCGCTCCAGCAACTCGCGGATCTCGGAACCGAGTCGTATTCGGGTCTCACGAGGGAGTCCCTCGACCCGCTCCACGCCCCCCGTGGCTACTTGCCGCCGACCTGCACCACGAGGAGCGCACGGCCGCGACTTCTGCGACGACTCAGTGTCTTGCGCCCGCCCGCGGTCTTCATGCGAGCCCGGAACCCGTGCTTGTTCACACGCTTGCGATTGCGCGGCTTGTATGTCGGCTTCATGACTACCAGCCCAATTCATGGTTGTACAACGCTTAGAGACGAGCTTGGGAAGATAGCTACACGGGTTGGAGACGGTCAACGGGACCTCTCGGCGCAGCACCAAAATAGGCCCAGGATCGGCCCCGCGCGGGCTTCTTTGACTTTTCCCCGACCCCTCGGTAGGTTCGACGCCCCCACCAAATCCGACCGCTGGTCGCTCACCCCTCGAAGACGCCCTCAAGCATCCGTCGATGCCCTCAGCCCGCCCCCTAGTCAAATCCATCCGCGAGCCACAGGGCGGCAGCAAAAACGGGGCAACGGAGGTGCGGTGGAGCTGACCGCAGAGGAACTCTGGACGCGCATTCAGGCGATCGTCCGGAACTCGGTTCCTCAGCACGCGTTCCACACTTGGATCTCCAGCGCCAAGGCTGTCGCTTCCACGTCGGACGAGTTGATGCTCGAGGCGCAGAACCCTTTCCATGTGGAATGGCTCGAGGACAAGTTCGGCCCCCTCCTCGCGTCTGCGGGTGAGCAAATCCTGGGGCGGCCGTTTCGGATCGCGGTGTCGTGCTCGGCTTCCTACGACAGTGCGTCGGTGCCCTCGATCCATTTCGATACGTCGGGCGGTGACTCGACCTCGCGAACCGTAGAACGAGACGAGACACCCCTCCCGACCGCCGACGCGCCACGGCCGTTGCTGAACGAACGCTACACCTTCGACCGATTCGTGGTCGGGACGAACAACCAGCTGGCGGTAGCCGCGTGCCGAGCGGTAGCCGACCAGCCAGCCAAGATGTACAACCCGCTGTTCCTTTACGGGGGCGTCGGGTTGGGCAAAACGCACCTCATGCACGCGATCGCCCATCAACTGATCGGAACCGACACGACTCGAAGAGTTGCCTACGTGTCTTCCGAACAATTCATGAACGAATTGGTAACCGCGATTCGTCAAGGCACGACTGCCGCCTTCCGCGCCCGTTATCGCGCGATGGACCTGCTGCTGGTGGACGACGTTCACTTCCTCGAAGGGAAGGAAAGCACTCAAGAGGAGTTCTTTCACACCTTCAATGCTCTTTACGACGCTCAACGCCAGATCGTTCTGACCAGCGACCGACCGCCGAAGGAAATGGCGCGCCTCGAGGAACGCCTCGTGTCCCGATTCGAGTGGGGACTCGTCGTCGATTTGCGGCCTCCGGACTTCGAGACCCGAATCGCCATTCTCCGAAAGAAGGCGGAGGATGATGGGCTATCGCTCGACGACGATGTCATCGAGTTCATCGCGCACTCCTGCACCGCGTCCGTGCGGGAATTGGAAGGGGCCGTCATCAAACTGCTGGCCTATTCGTCGCTAACGCACCAGGAGATCACCCCCGGTCTGGCTCAGACACTGCTGCAGGGCGTGCTCCGACGACAGGCTCAGCTTGATGGCCCGGTAATGTCGCCCGAGCGGATTCGCGAGACGGTCGCGCGTCGCTGGAGAGTTCGCCCTGACGCACTTTCTTCCAAGCGTCGCACGAAGGATTTGACTGTACCACGGCAGGTCGCGATGTACCTCATCAAGGAAACATTGGGCATGTCGCTGGCACGTATCGGCGAGACGTTTGGTGGGCGGGATCATTCCACGGTCATCCATTCGATCCGCAAGGTGGAGGAGGACATGGAGCGAGACCCAGCCTTTCGGAGCCTCGTCGAAGCCGCTCGCAAGGAGCTCATCGACTCCTCCCAGGGCGATCTTCACCGGTGACGTGGGAACGTGTGGAAAGTTGTCACTTCTCCACACCAATCCCCAGCGAAGCTCAGCGTCACCAACCGACGCCGGTGGATCTCCACACATTCTCCGCAGGCATCGAGACCCCGAAACATTGTTGCCTGCTCTACCTGAAAGCTGAACAGACCACCCCGCTTTCCACAGACTAACAGGCTCTACTGCTACTATGTTTTTTAATAAAGAAGAGAGATAGTATCTCAGGCCTGTGAATAACCCCGCGAGCCGAGCATTCCACCCGGCACGCAGCACGGACGCCAGGAGCACGACCCCGATGAATTTTACGATCACGCGGCAGAACCTTCACACCGGACTCGCCGCCGTGTCGGCGAGCATTCCGTCCAAGACGACACTTCCCGTGCTCTCCAACATCCTGTTCGAAGCAGCAGCGGATGGCGTGTGGATGAGCGGTACCGATCTTGATGTCGCCGTTCGCGTGAAGGTATTGGCAGATGTCAAAGAACCCGGGAGCCTGACTGCCCCAGGAAAGAAGCTTCAAGAGATTACGCGAGAGCTTCCCGACCAACCCGTCGAGGTTGCCACTCGGGGAGAGCAAATCGAGCTCAAGTGCGGGCGGAGCCATTTCAAACTGAACGGACTTCCGGCGGACGAGTTTCCGACTCTTGCTTCGGTCGATTTTTCCGATGGCATCACCGTCACGGGCAAGGCACTGAACGCGCTGATTCACCACACTTCGTTCGCGGTCTCAACCGAAGAGAGCCGCCCCATCCTGAATGGTGTCTTGTGGGAACTTCGTGATGGGGAAATGAAGATGGTGGCCACCAACGGTCATCGCCTCGCTCGCATGAGTGTCAAAGTGGAAGCGACCGGGACCGCGTCTGCTGACTTCATCGTTCCACCCGCGGCACTCACCCAGGTCCAACGACTCTTCAAGGACACGGAAAGTCTCGAGGTAGCGAAGAGCGGCAATCATCTCGGGTTTCGGGCCGACACCACCGAGGTCTATACGCGCCTCATCGAAGGCACGTATCCCAACTATGGTCAGGTGATCCCTCGGGATAACGACAAGGTGGCCACGATCGACAAGAAGTTGCTTGAGTCTGCTGTTCGTCGGATGGCGGTCGTCGCGTCGGACCAGACCCACCGGATCCGCATGAAGTTCGAGTCCGGCCGCGTGCATCTGAACGTTCTCACGCCCGATCTGGGCGAGGGCCACGACGAACTCGAAGTTGGGTACGACGGAGAGGAGCTCGAGATCGGGTTCAATGCGAATTACCTCCTCGAGGTACTCCGCTACATGCCATCCGACGAAGTGAAGGTGGCGTTCAAGGCGCCGGAACGGGCGGCCACAATCGAGCCTGCGGGTGAGGGTGCCGCAGACTATCTGTGCTTGGTCATGCCGCTGCGGCTGCTCGACTAAAGTGGCCGGACTACACGTCGCCCTTCGCGGCCTCTAACAGTTCGGTCCCCGTAAAGACCGAGATGAGCGGAAGTCCCTGTTGCTCATAGAACGCCGCGGCGCTTTCCGACCGGTTCACTAGGGTCAGTACACCCACGATCGAGGCTCCGTGCGTTCGCACGGCCTCGACAGCCTGTAGGGTGCTGTGACCGGTCGACATCGTGTCTTCCACCATCACTACTCGGTCGACTCGGGTCAGCCCGCCTTCAATGCGTTGACCGGTCCCGTGCTCTTTCGCGCGCTTCCGAACCGAGAATGCGTTGATCGGAGCGCCCTCCAGGAAACTGCGGTGAGCGATTGCGTATGCGACCGGATCCGCGCCCATGGTGAGCCCCCCGACGTGAGTGGGACGGAGGCCACTCTCCATGATCGCGGCATAGCCGACGTGCCCGACCAGCACCTGTCCCTCTGCGCTCATCGTCGTCAGTCTCGCGTCGATGTAGTAATCCGACTTGGCGCCGCTCGCCAAGGTGAAGTCACCGAGCCGGAGCGAGCGTTCCACCAGAAGGGCCTTGAGACGTTCGCGATGATTCATGAGTGCGTCCGAGCGATTTCGAAGTATGGTCGGTCCGAGTACACAACTTAACCGGAAGGTATCCACATCAACCGCGACGTCATGCGTCGGCGAGACGCTTCCTGATTTCGTCTGGCGCTCGCATCGGCTTCCGGTCTGGCCCTATCCAGACAGCAGTGACCCGTGCCTTAGCGACCGCGACGGCGGGGTTGTCGGCGCGCACGATCTCCTGAGCGAAGATCATGCTGGTTCGTCGAAATGAGTCGGCCCAAGTGCGAACGATCAGCTCGTCCTCTCGTCGGGCCTCGCTCAGATAGTCGATCTCGACGCGCACGACGAAGATCGCCCAGTTCCGATCCGCCAGGACCTCCCAGGAGAACCCCGCCTGTCGGAGCGCATCAAATCGGGCGTGTTCGAGGTAGTTGAGAAACACTGCGTGATTGACGTGCCCGAACGAGTCAAGCTCCGGCATGCGCACGCCGATCGGCGTCTCCACAACAGCACTACCTGGCGGGGCTGGGGTCATGCGAGGGAAGATGGCCTGCGGGTCGTTGTCAGCCAACCGCCGGTTCGGTAACCTGCCGGCCGTGTCCACACTCGCCCAACTCGTCTTCTGACCCGCTCACGGGGTACCATGCCGGCCCTTGGTCTGGGCCCGCTCATGCTCCTGATGGGCTTGGTGTTGGGGCCTGGTGCTTCTCTCACCGCGCAGGCCCCGCCCGCTTCCGAGTCCCGCGAGTTGCTGGTGCTGGCTGCGTCGAGCCTGTCAGATGTTCTGCCTGCGATCGCATCGGCCTGGGAGGGTCAGGGGGGGCGGCCGGTGCGCTTCTCGTTCGATGCCACGTCGCGCCTCGCACCGCAGGCCGTAGCAGGGGCGCAGGCGGATGTCTTTGTATCTGCGGACGCGCAGTGGGTCCACTGGCTCGAAGACCGTGCCGCCACACGCGGCGCGGCGCGCGCGGTCGCGAAGAACGAGTTGGTTGTGGTGGTTCCCCGAGGCTCAACGGGTCCGTCTCAGGCAGGCGACCTCGAACGTTTCGGGCGTGTGGCATTAGCCGGAGAGAACGTTCCAGCAGGTCGCTACGCTCGGGCGGCGCTGGCCAGTTCGGGGGTATGGGACAACCTTCGCGACCGGGTCATTTCAGGCGGGTCCGTGAGGAGCGTCCTGGAGTGGGTGGCCAGGGGAGAAGTGCCGGTGGGAGTAGTCTACAGGACCGATGCGGTCGCGGAGCCGGCGGTCACGGTCGCCTTTGCCTTCGACGAAGACACCCATCCGCCTATCGACTACTGGGCGGTTCCGCTCGCAGCCTCGCCCGATGCGGAAGCGGCTCGCGCGTTTGTGAACTTCATGACCGGGTCGGAGGCCGCCCGTCTGTTCCTTGCGGCGCGCTTCTCGCTGCCCGCCGCCCCGACCCTCCAGACTATGTCGGCTCGTGCCGAGGTGCCCGAGGCCACCCTCCCCTCCGTGGGGTCTGCAGTTCGCCTTTCCTTGCTGATCGCCTTTGCGGCCACGTTGATCGGGCTGGTACCGGCCGTAGGGCTCGGTTGGCTGCTGGCGCGACGTGACTTTCGAGGCAAAGCGCTGGTATCAACGGCGGTGCTTGCTCCGCTGGTGATGCCTCCCGTGGTCACTGGTTTTCTGCTCCTGAGTGTCCTGGGCACCCAAGCCCCGTTGGGCAGGGTTCTCTCCTCACTCGGCCTCCCTGTCCCGTTCACGATCCTCGGCGCCACGATCGCAGCGCTCATCGTCGGACTTCCCTTGTACGTCCTCTCCGCTCGCGGCGCCTTCGAGGCAGTCGATCCCCTGTATGAGGAGCTTTCCTGGACTCTCGGCGTTCCGCCGCGGCAAACCTTCTTCAGGATTTCGCTGCCGCTGGCCCTCCCAGGGGTCGCTGCTGGTGCGATCCTCGCGTTCGCGCGCGCCCTCGGTGAATTCGGTGCCACGGTCGTGGTGGCAGGAAACATTGAGGGCAGCACGCGGACGATCGCCCTGGCCGTATATACGCTTCTCGAGTCCCCGTCGGGCCGTGAGACGACGTGGGTACTCGTAGGAGCTAGCGTGGCCCTGTCACTGGGTGCGCTCCTGGGCTTCGAAATGCTGTCTCGTCGACAACGACGTCGGATGGAGGATGATCGTGGTCGGTGACAGATTCGGGGGCTGGACCATGGACGTCACGTTGCCTCTTTCGGCACGCGACCTTCGCCTCACGCTTCGGACCGGAAGTAGTAGGGTAGGGATCGTAGGGCCGTCCGGAGCCGGAAAGAGTACCCTGCTGCGTGTGCTCGCCGGGGTCGAACGGCGCGCGCTCGGGCGGCTCGTCGTCGACTCCGAGGTTTGGCTGGACTCGGAGGCTGGGATCTCGCTCCCTCCTTGGGAGAGGAAGGTCGGGTGGGTACCACAGGAGCCGTCGCTATTCCCCCACCTGACTGTGCTGGAGAACCTCGCCTATTCAGGCTCTCCTCTCGATCGGGTACGTGAGGTAGCTGCTCGCCTTGAAGTCGAAGTCCTTCTCGATCGCCGTCCGCGACGGCTCTCCGGCGGGGAGCGTCAGAGGGTTGCGCTCGGAAGAGCGCTCCTATCCGCACCTCGCCTTCTTCTTCTCGACGAACCGTTCTCGGCCCTGGACCGCCCTCTCCGAGTCAAACTCGCGCGTGAGGTGCGCTCGTGGTCGACCGAGCATGAGGTTCCGCTCGTTCTGGTCAGCCACGACGAGGAGGACACCGAAAATTTGGCCGATGAACGCTGGCACCTCGTAGAAGGCGTCTTGGAGCTCAGTCCGTCGCACCAGCCTCGCGGATCAGATTCCCCAACCTGACCCGCGCGCCCGGGCCGCCCGTCTCGAGCTTCTTGTAGATATTCGAGAGGTGTGTGCTGATGGTCCTGGTCGCACACCGTAGCTCGGCCGCGATCGCCTTGTTGCTGAGTCCTTCGGCGACCAATCTGGCCACCTTGACCTCGGAAGCCGTGAGTCCGAGCGGCCCGTCTCGATCGGGAATCACAGGAGGACGGAGGCCCATCTCGCGGTACATCTGCCGCGTCTTCTCCAATTCGAGGCGAGCCTGAAGTCGAACGCACACCTCATGGACACGGTCCAGTTCCGCGTGTGCCTCGTCGCGGCGGCCGATGTCGAAGAGTCGACCGGCAAGCTGCCTCCGCAGCCGGGTCGCCGACCAAATCATCGGAATCGCCTCCAGGTCGTCCGCGGAGGCCTTCATGAGATCGACCGCTCCTGCAGGGTCTCCGCGTTTCCACTGAACGAGAGAATCACAGGCGTCGGCCCAGGCCCGACCGATCTTGTGGTCGATCCGCTCGGCATGCGCTCGCATACGCCGACCCACCAGCTCGGCCCGCTCTATGTGTCCAGACCAGAGACAGGCCTCTGCCAGGATCGGAAGCAACTGATGGATCGCCCACAGCGTATACCCTGTTCCTTCGGCGATCTGCAAACCTTTCTCGGCTGCATCGATCGCATCTTCGTAGTCGCCCAGCGCGACGAGATAGTGGGCGAGCCCGATGTAGGTCGGCACTACCTGATGCACGTCGATCGCACCGACCTCGTTGGCGAGCCCCGACACCTGCAAGGCCTCATTTACGAGTGCTTCCGCCTGATCCAACTCATCCCGCGCAACGTGGAACTGGGAGACCCAAACGAGGAGCCGTGGAAGCAGTGTGCGTTGGCTCAGCGAGCGGGCGAGGTTGATCGCCTCGTGACCCAGCGCGATGCCCGTATCCCAGTCACCCTGGGCGAACGCAAGCTCGACGGACATATCCGCCGTCCAGAGTCTCAAGACCGGAGAGCGGAGTCTATCAGCAATCGAATTGACTTCATCGATCGATCTCGCCATGCCGGCGGTGTCGCCCCTCATCCCTTGGAGCACTGCGAGCCCCCAGCGCGCCCAGAACTCGATCGATAGGTCCCCGACCTGTTGGGCCAATTCGATCGCGCGTGCGCCGTGCTCGATCGCCTTCTCAGGTGGCCCGACCCAGATATGGAGGAGAACCAGCGCCCGATGGACACGGGCGAGCAGTCTCGGGTCACCAATCTTCTCTGCGAGGGGAAGCGCTTCAGCCAGGGTATCGAGTGCCTCGGTGCCCCTGCCGATTTCGTGCAGCCCGTGCGCCCGAGCCACGAGCATCCGGACCTTCTCGTTCGGGTGGGCTGCGGCCGCCGGAGCTGCCAGGCCCGCGGTGAAATGACGGCTGGCCTCCTCGTGGCGCCCTCGCCAGATGTTCGTCATGCCCAGGGCGCGACGAATCGTTACATATTCCGGACGTTCGGGGCCCACGTGTTCAAGTGCCGAGGTCCAAAGTTGATCGGCGGCGTCGAACTGGCCTAGGTGAGTATTTGCCCGGGCGAGCAGCGGCAAGAACTCGACGACCTGTGGATCGGTGCTATCCAGCCTTGCCAGGGCCGCTTCCAGATAGTTGATCGCCTCCCGATCGGCTCGACGTTCGAGTGCTCGTCGTCCCGCTGCCCCGAGGTATCGCGCCGCCTTCGCTCGAAGCCTGCCACCATCCGTGCGGGCGAAGTGGAAAGCCAGTTCATCGGCGTGATCATCCGCTTTGGCGCCGTAATACTGCTCCATTGCCTCCGCGACGACCCCATGCAGAACCCGAGCGCGTTGTAGGCCGAACTCGTCGTAGAGAGTCTGTCGAACGAGTGGGTGTCTGAAGTCGTATACGATCTCACCGCCGTCTGAGTGCTCCTCGAGAATGCCGTGAGCACACAACTCTTCAAGCGCAGATACCACCTCGATCGGCTCCAGGCCACAGATCGACTCAACGAGTCCGTACCCAGCTCGCGCTCCGACGATCGCAGTGAGTTCGGCCACGGTGTGAGCTGCGGGGGTGAAGCCGTGGGCCAGTCCCATGATCGCGTCGCGAATAGAGCCCGGCATTCCGAACTCCCTGGCCTCCCACCCCATCCACACACCGTTCTCGTTACGGAGGCGGCCGGAGGACACCTGCGATTTGATGATCTCCCCGACGAAGAACGCGTTTCCACGGGTCCACCCGTAGAGAATCGCCGCGAACTCTCGCACGACACGAGCGTCTACCCCGAAGCTGACACAGACGAGTTCCGTGACGACGTCGAGAGACAGGGGCTTGAGTTCGACTACCTCGCTCACCCCCTCGGCTTCGAGCGAGCGTTCAGTCGACACGAGACGAGGATTGCGGTCTCGCTCCTGGTCGTTGTACGTGCACACAATGAGCACCGGGTGATCACGGACCTGACGAGCGAGGAAATGTATGAGTCGAAGCGATGACTCATCCGCCCATTGCAGGTCCTCAAGGATCAACAGCAGCGGCGCTCTCACTGCGTACCGTTTCACGAACTCGGCGAAGTTCCACATCAGTCGGGTGCGGAACTCCTGAGGATCCGACCCCGACTCACTGCGTTCTTCCCTTCCCGCCGCGAGGGCTGGGAAGAGATACCGCAGCTCTGCTTCACCCCCGCGACTGAGAACGGTCAGTGTGTTCGGGTCCAAACTCTTCAAGACTGGGAGCCACGCGTCTGCGAAGACCGCGTAGGGCGTACCGGCCTCGACCGGATAGGCCTTCCCCTTCGCAACCTCCCAGTTGCGTCGGAGCGCTCTCTCGGCGAATTCCGTTACCAGGCGAGTCTTCCCCGTCCCTCCTTCACCGCGAACGAAGACGACGGAAGGACCGCCCCGTCCGTCTTCCATCAGAGCCTCGAGGAATCCAAGCTCTTGTGCCCTCCCGACCAGCGGCAAGGGGTCCGGAAGGGACCGGCCGGTCGGAGTGTGCGAGGCGCGGCTTCTTGAACTCATCGATCCCACCGAGATGATCTCTCCCTGTCGAGACGAGCCTAAAGCTACGGATAGAATGCGAGAGGTGCGACCGTTCGCCTTTGGTTTCGTTACTTCCACGACCGCCCCGCTCGGACTGCGATTGGACCGAAGTTGGCGGAGGACGTGCTCGGCGGGCGACTGTGTCGGTGGCATAGGGTACTCCCGGACGGTCTCGAGTTGTCCACGCAATCTGGATCACCTCGTCCGAGGCGCATCTACATCAAATGACGTAGACGGGCTGAATTCGGTGCGTACTTTTCGGTAGAACGCTGCCTAGCGACGGGACAAATTGCGGCCATGATTACACGAGACTTGCCACCGGAAATCGTCATGGTCGAGGCATTTCTTCGGCGTGACGTCACGTTCGACGGGGTGTTCGTCGCCGGAGTTCACACGACGGGTATCTTTTGTCGGCCGACGTGTCCCGCGAAGAAGGCCCTTCCCGAGAACCTCTCCTTCTTCAGTACGCCGCGGGATGCTTTGCACTCGGGCTACCGTCCATGTCAGCGGTGTCGACCGCTCGAGTCGAGTGGAACTCCCCCGCAGTGGCTACGTCCGCTGCTTGCTGAGGTTGAGGTCGACCCCAGCCGCCGGTGGACCGACGAGGACGTTCGCTCGAAAGGGCTCAGTCCCGAGCGCGTCCGGCGGTGGTTCAAGGCCCACCACGGAATGACCTTCCAAGCGTTCCACCGGGCGCGCCGTCTGGGCGCCGCGCTCGGACAGGTTAAGACTGGAAGATCGGTCAGCCGTGCAGCTTTCGAGGCGGGATACGACTCCCTATCCGGGTTCCAGGAGGCCTTCCGAAGGTACTTCGGAGATAGTCCGACTCATCTCGACGACACGACGGTTGTATGTGTGAGTCGAATCACGACTCCTCTTGGCCCCATGCTCGTCGGGGCCACGGACGATGCTCTCTGTCTTCTGGAGTTCGTCGACCGACGAATGCTCCCCGCCCAGATCAAGCGCATTCGGTCTCGACTGCGAGCAGTCTTTGTTCCGGACACGAATACCATCGTTCGTGGTGTCGAGCAGGAGGTAGCGGCCTATTTCGCGGGCAGCCTCCGGGCGTTCGACTCTCCTCTCGAGCCGTGTGGAACGGACTTTCAGGTCAGTGTTTGGGAATCCCTCGGTCAGATACCCTATGGCGAAACCCGGAGTTACGCGGACGTGGCTCGATCGGTTGGCCGACCGGCTGCGGTCCGCGCCGTAGGAAGCGCCAATGGCATGAATGCGATCGCTGTGATCGTGCCCTGTCATCGGGTCGTGGGGGCCGACGGGAAGTTGGTCGGCTATGGTGGAGGCCTCTGGCGTAAGCAGCGGCTCCTCGACCTCGAAAGGGAAGTCGCCGGAATCTAGGACGCCGCTGCGACGTTCCCGAAGCGTCGATCGCGCGATCGGAAATCTCGGATCGCATCGGCCAGATGCTCGGCAGAGTAGTCCGGCCACATGACGGGCGTGAATAGCAGTTCAGCATAGGCGCATTCCCAAAGGAGGAAGTCGCTCAAGCGTCGCTCCCCACCCGTACGGATCAAGAGATCCACGTCCGGAGCAGGTCCTTCGCCGTGCATGGCTCGACCCAGAAGTGACGCCATGTCCTGCCGCTCCAAATCTGAGGCCCCGGCCGCCGCCTGAACTGCCCTCAAGAGCAAGTCTCGACTCGAATAGTCGACCGCTAACCGAAGCAGGAGTCGCTCGCCACCGACGGTCTCCCTCTCTGCCCGTTCGACATCTCGGACCAGGCCCGGGGCCAGACGATCACGGCGGCCGACCACCTGGAGTCGTACTCCGCTCTCCTTCAGTTCCGCTGCCTCGGAGCGCAGGTAGCGGCTGAACAGTCGCATGAGGACGGACACCTCGGTCGCCGGCCGCTGCCAATTGTCGGAGGAGAACGCGTACAGGGTGAGCGTGCGGATACCCAGGTCCGGTGCCGCGGTGACGATTCTACGTACCGCCTCCGCACCACGTCGGTGGCCCCACTCGCGTGGCCGGCTTCGCGCCGTGGCCCAGCGCCCATTGCCGTCCATGATGACGGCCACGTGGATTCCCGTCATGACGTTGACGGACCACCCTCGGGGCGCGTCGCCTGGATGATCGCTTCCATGTGATCAAGGTACGCGTTGAGCTCGGTTCGACCCCTTGGGGTCAGTCCGTATTCGGTCTTTTGTGTGCGGCCCTCATACAGCTTTGTACACACGACGTATCCGGCTTGCTCTAGGCGTCGAGCGTGTGCGCTCAAGTTTCCGTCGGTGATTCCCAGCAGGTCCCGCAGGTCGGTGAACGAGAGAGACCCATTAACGGCGAGCGAGCTTACGATGCCGAGCCGGACGCGCTCGTGAATCAGGCGATCGAGTTCCAGTGCGTCGGGCTCGGGCAGCCGACCGGTGACGGTGTCGAGCGAAGGGCGCGCTTTCGCCTCAGAATTCACTTCGCGTCGCAGCGCGCTCTGTTTACCCGCCATGTTTTCTCCAAATCAGGATACCGAAGACGATGTGCAAGCCTCCGAAGCCAAGCGCCATGAATGCGTCACCCCAGACCGACGGTGCCAGCAGAGCCGCCACACCGGAGAGCATGAATGTCCCGCCCATGACAGGGATGGGCCGAACCGAGTGCGAGCCGCCTGTGACGACGCTCGTCCCGTAGAGGAGTAGCCACATTCCCGGCAGGAGGTCGTACGACTCGATCTGGACGAGCGCCAATGTCAACGCCGCGCCTGCAGCGAGCGGCGGAATCACGCTCCAGGTGAATTTGCGTCCCGGACCTGTGAGCAAGGAAGCGCCCTGCGCCCGGGATTTCCTCGCCATCGTGTAGATGGCGATGGTCGCTGAGATGACCGCGGCGGCAAACCATGTACCGAGCCACGTAGCCGCCGACTCGGACTGGGATGCCACCCCAGAGGCGATAAGCGCGACGAGGCCCATGCCGACGCCACCGATTCCGGACACGTGCGTGAACGACGCTGACTTCTCCATGGTTTCCCGGATGTATCGAAGGTTGTCCATGGCGCGGTCATGAAGCGCTATGGGCGCCGGTCCACCTGGTGAGAGCTCTCTCGCTGGCAGGTTCATGGCTTCGTATGCCGGGGTGAAAACAGATGGGCCCATCGTACGTCAGGCCGGTAGCGCACTTTGCGACGCAAAGTACGTGCCGGAGGGTCACTCCGACAACACCTATCTTCCCGACGAGAAGCTACGGCCGGTGGACCCTCGGGCCGCTCAAGGGCGCGGGGCCACCACGCGCAGAGCCTCGGGAAGGACTCGGACATCAATCGTGGCGTCGGACGATCGGCGGACGTCACCATCTACCTCGAAGCGGGGTGGTTCGGCGAAAGTCAGGCGAAAGCTCGAGTCATTGATGATCTCGACCCGGTCCGAGGATACGTGTCGCCCACGCTCCGCCAGATTAAAAAGCTTCAATCGGGTCAGTGGCGAGGCATCGGCAATCATGCATGCGTGCAACTGCCCGTCCTCCACGGTGGCCGCCGGCGCAATCGGGAACCCTCCACCGAAGTACCGCCCGTTCGACACGGTCAGCATCAACTGGTGTGAGCGCCGCTTCTCTCCCATGCCGGATGCGAGGTCGACCCCGATCCCCGGGAACCGAAAGAGCTGTTGAAGTGCGGTGACCTTGTATAAAAGTTCGCCCCTCAAGAATCGCGCGCTGGCCGCTGCGTCGATAACCGCGATGTCAAAGCCGAAACCGATGAGGTTGAGGAAGTGCCGCGTCTCCATGCGCTCGGGAGTGTGCTCCGACGCGCTGGGCGTCTCCACGAAGCCCACGTCGACGAACTGTGTGTGTCCGTCCGCGAGCACCCCCACCACCTCCTCCGGGCTCTTGGGGTCGAAACCGAAATTCCGCCCGAAGTCGTTGCCCGTGCCACTCGGCAGGATGGCTAGCGCGATCTCCCGTCGCCCACTTGCGACGATCCGGTCGGCCACATTGCTCCAGGTTCCATCGCCGCCGACCGCTACGATGACGTCGTATCCCTCGGCAATGGCCCGGTCGGCCAACTGCGCCTCCTCACCCGGTCCGGTGGTGACTCCGAAGGTGACGTCTTCGATGGCCTGGCGGAGTAGTCGCGTGTAGAGCGCGATCCGGCGTGCTCCCCGACCTCGACCCGAGGCGGGGTTAAATACGACGAAATGCCGCGGGGTCAGAACGATTCCATCGGATCGAAGGTCTGGAGGCCCTTCTGGTACCACTCCTCACGAAAGGGGTAGCTGTTCACCTCATCAATCGTGAGACCTGCCGTCATCGCATGCTCGTGTAGCGTGAGCGAACCGGACTCCTCCTCATGCTCGGTGTGGCTAGCCTCCATGAGAATATTGACCTTGTACCGAGCCTCGGGATCCACTGTGAAGCATGTGTAGTTGTTGGCGGCGGCCTTCCGCTCGAACTCAGTAACGACCAATTCGAGTACCGGAGCGCCGGCGTCCGTAACCGTGACCGTGACTTGGCCATCCTCCTCCGCGAAGTCGATGTCGACGTCCTTCATGTAGTGCGGCAGCCGCCAACGCTCAATCGCATGGGCCCGCGATTCCGGAGTAGAGGTTCCCACCATGAACGGGAAGAACGCGGCCTTCGGGAGTGCCTTTCCTGGCTCGACGATCGGTGGCACGACCACGGCAAGCACGACTTCGTCGTACTCCCCGACCATACTCTCCGAAAAATGGAAGGCGGTAATCGCGAGAATGCTCCGCTCGTGCTGCACCTCGAGAGGCTCGAGATGGCTCGGAAGCAGCTTTCGCGCGTCCGAGGTCGGCATTTCGAAGTAGCCACCGATGCAGAGATCGTAGCCGTAGTAGGTGTAGTCGGAAGAGCTCATGGTCAACTTGTCGTGGTGATTGTCGGCGGGTCGGGTTAGCCTTCCCGTCCCCGTACTATCATTGATTGGATGTGTCGTAACTTGGAACGGTGGAGAGGCACGCGTTGAAGCTCCGAGGATCCCTGGCCCTCATCACGGTATTCATTGCGCTGATCGTATGCGATATCGTCCAGCGAATCGTGATCGCGCCCTGGGTGAGATTTAGACCCAATCGGCGCATCCCGGTGCTCGCCCGGTGGATCAAGTTCATGGCGTGGATCACCACCAGACCCCTCGTTCGAATCGGAGGGGCCTCGATTCCCTTGCCCCGGCCGGTGGTGCCCACGCGACCCGGTGTCCTCATCCTCATGAACCACCAGTCGGTTTTTGATATCCCACTGGTCGTTCAAACTGTTGCGGACGGCTACCCACGCATCGTCACTCGTGCGCGCTATAGTCGCTTCATCCCGCTAATCTCGCACATGGTCAGGCTCTATCAATACCCGGTGGTCGATCCCACTGCAAACCCCGAGGAGCTTCGGGAGAGCATCGATTCGTTGGGCGCTGCGGGCCGTGACTCGGACGTCCCTTTAGCCCTCTTTCCTGAGGGCACTCGGACGAAGGACGGTAGGATCGGCCGGTTCAAATCGGCGGGAATCCGACGCCTGCTCGCCGAGCGAAGGTGGACCGTCTACGTCTTTGTGGCCGATGGCTTCTGGCAGGTGGCGAAGTTCAAGGACTTCTTGAACGGTATGGAACACGTGGAAGGACGCGTCGCTCATGTCGGCACGCTTGAATGGACAAGCCCTGGAGACGATCCGAGGGCGTTCATCGAGGAGGCCCGTGAGATGATGATCGCCGGCCTCGCGGCGTGCCGCGCCGGGACGGACCTCGCTTGACGGTTTCCAGGACTCGGGAGTGGCCCGGGGCCAGCTCGCTGGCCGAGCGTCTCGTCGAAGGCGGTGGAGGGAGCATCCGTGCGATCCTGTTGTACGGATCTCGCCTGCTGGCCACCAATCCCGACTCCCATAGCGCCTTCGACCTCGTTGTCATCGTGAATGACAATCGTCGGTTCCTCTCGGCGCTTAGCGCAGCCGGCGAACTTCACCGACCCTTAGGCCTGTTGGTGGCGCTGTCCCGCACGCTCGCCCCGAATGTTCTGGCATTCGCCCCGAACGATGGGCGCGACGGGGTCGCCAAGTGCCTCGTAGTTAGTGAAGGTGACTTCGAGCGCGGCCTGGGTTCGCACCCGCCCGATCATTTCCTACTCGGCCGCATGGTGCAGAAACTCGGCATCGTGTGGATCGCCGACGCATCCGTGGAGGCTTGGTTGGAGGAGCAAGTGTCCGGAGCGCATCGGCGAGTCCTGGAATGGATGGCCCCTTATCTCCAGGGGCCTGTGGATGCGGAAGGCCTTGGGCGTCGGCTCCTCGAGGTTTGTTACCAAGGGGAGATTCGTCCGGAGTCGCGTGACCGGGCAGGTCGAGTCTTCGAGGCGCAAGCCGACCACTTTGCGGTAGCCCTCGCACCTGCGCTCGAGGCGGCGGTCGAATCGGGAGCAATGACCCGCCAGGGACCGCTCTATTCGCTTCGTGGTCCGGTTCCCCCGACTCAACGGAGGCGATGGGCACGACATTTTCGGCGATCGAAGGCCCGAACGACCACTCGATGGTTCAAGCACATGATCACCTTCGCCAACTGGCTGCCCTACGTGGTGCGGAAAGTCGAGCGTCATACTGGGCGGACCATCGAACTTACGCCTCTCGAAAGAAGCATCCCGCTAATCTTCCTCTGGCCTCGCGTGATCCACGTGCTTCTCAGTCGACCCCGACGGGAGATCGACTCATGAGAACGGATATGACAGTTCTGATGGGGATCCTCGCGGTCGCGCTGATATCCATGCCCGTGTACGGAGGCGTTGCGCGTTCCCGGCACGATGCCAACGAGATCACAGATCGAGGAACCTTCGTCCTCGGCGCGTTCGTCCGAGGTTGGTTCTACTGGTTCATCTGGCCCGTGGAACGAGCGGCGTTGGCCATGGGGATATCCCCCACCGCCTTCAATCTTCTCGGTGTGGCCTTCGGGATCGCGGGAGGTGTCCTCTTCGCCAGCGGACATGTGAACCTGGGCGGATGGTGCGTACTCATGGGTGGCGTCGCGGACATCCTCGACGGAAGGGTGGCACGGGCCCGCGGCCAGGCCAATCAGATGGGCGCCTTCCTCGATTCGACGTTGGACCGGTTTGCAGAGGTCGGGGCGTTCGTGGGGCTCGCGGTGTTATTTCGCGAGTCGTCGTTCCACCTCGTGCTCGTTGTCACGGCGTTGGGGGGATCGCTTCTCGTGAGCTACGCTCGGGCCCGGGGGGAGAGCCTGGGCGTCGTGTGCAAGGTGGGAGTTATGCAGCGCGCCGAACGTCTGTTGCTCGTGGGGTTTGGAGGCATTCTCGATCCCGCGGTAACGGCATGGCGAGGTTGGGACGCCGGCACGGTGTTGATCGCGCTCCTGGCGATCGTGGCCGTGGGCACGGTGGGGACGGCCATCTATCGAACGATCTGGATTGCTCGAAGGTTGTCGTAGGGTGCCCCTCGGCCGACGTGCGCGTCGGCCCTGCCCGTTGTTGCGTGGGCGCTCCTCAGCTAACGTGGCCTCAGCGCACGCCTGATCCACCCGCACCATCCTCCCTAGAGGTTTCCATGTCACGAAAATTCAAGGGCCTCCTCCTTGCGTTTGTAGCCCTCGCGTTCATCGCACTACCGGCAGCCGGCCAGAGCGTCGCCGGCAAGTGGATCTTCACCATGGAAACGCCTCAAGGCACCATGGAATCAACGTTCATCTTTGAGCAGGACGGTACGGAAGTCACGGGGACCGCTGACCTCGTGATCGTCGAAGAGTCCGAGATTACGGACGGCCTTTTCGAAGACGGGGTGCTCTCCTTCCTCCTCCACGTCGGCATGGAAGGCCAGTGGTTCACCGTTGAGATGGAGGCTGACGTAGACGGCGACGAGATGTCGGGAGAGACGTATGTGGCAGAGATGGGGCAGTCCATGCCCTTTACGGCCAAGAGAGCCGACAGCTAGGCACTCTCTCCCCGATGTGACAAAACCGGCCCCGGGAGCCCTCTTCACCAGAGGGCGCTGGGGCCGGTTTCGTGCAACATCACTCCGGCGACAGGACTCGAACCTGTGACCCGCTGATTAACAGTCAGCTGCTCTACCAACTGAGCTACGCCGGATCTTCGCCGCGCGGCCGGCACACGGCGGGCATAAATAAGCTCTGGTCGTCGGGGGGTGTCAACCAGTAGACGGCCGGGAGAGTCGGGCGCCGCGCTCCGCCTTCGACAGGATGCTCCAGACCGCGGGACCCACGTCATGAGCCCGCTCCCAGAGCTCTCGGTGTCGGCGAGCCGCCAGTCGGGCGGAATCCCCGAAATGTAGGCCTGTCAGAGCGGGGCCCCGGTGTGGGTAGGGGCGTTCGAACCAATGGAAGCCCAGAAGGACGGCGTCTGGTCCGAGGGTTCCGGAGAAGACGGTGAAGTCAGGGGACCAACCTCCCAGAGGCGCCGAACGTACCTCCAGGCGCCCCGACTCGAGCATCCCGCGAAGGAGCTCGACCCGCGGCGCCCTCCGCGGATCCGCTTGAATCAGCCGAGCCTCGGCGTCGAGCGTCAGCGCATTGAGCTCGGTGACGAGAACGCGAAAGCTCTCCACGCGCTCCACTTCCGCCGCGTCGAGGTCGAGCGTGCTCAACCTCACTCGCGTCACTGCGGTTGCGACGTCCGTCGATCGGCGAGCGAGCGCACCGAAGACATCGCGAAAATCGGGCCGACCGCGTTCGTCCATCAGGACGGCGGGGTTTGAAGACAAGCCTGGTAGCAGCGGATCCACGGGATACCCATGTCGGGGAGCGTTGCCGGAAAACTGCGCCGGTTGGCGGGCCTCGGGGATGGTCCGATGGGACCACCGGCTGTTCGACCAGGCTACCAGTACCGGGTGCGACTCGCCCAGGCGTCTGCCTCGGTCGCGATATTCAGCTCCGTTTGGTGGCGACTGGGTCTCGGCACCTCATGGCATCGCCGGCAACGGGCTTCATAACGGTCGGCTCCACCGATCGTGATGATGGGACCCTCGGCTGGCGCCGGACGGCCGCCGATGAGTCTCTGATTGCGGGTGGCAGGGCGTCCGCATTTCACGCAGATCGCATGCAGCTTATCCACGATTTCCGCGATCGCCATGAGGTTCCCCATCGAGCCGAAGGGTTCGCCTCGAAAGTCGAGGTCGGTTCCCGCCACGATGACACGCACACGACGATCGGCCAGCCACTGAACGACGGAAACGATGCGATCATCGAGGAACTGGACTTCGTCGATCCCGACCACGTCTGTTTCCGGATTCACGAGATCCCGAATTTGGCTGGCCGACGAGACCGGTTCGGCATCGACCTCCGAGCCGTCGTGTGAACTCAGACGGAAGACCCCTGCGTAGCGACTGTCGAGGTGCGACTTGAAGACCTGTATGCGTTTTCGGGCGATCATCGCTCGACGTACGCGTCGGAGGAGCTCCTCAGACTTTCCGCTGAACATCACCCCCGATATGACCTCGACCCACCCCTGTTCGGCTCCGTTTAGCATGGCGCGCTTTTGTCCGTCGATGGAACTCGGGAACCTGAACCGCATTCGTCGGGTCAGGAAGGGAGCCGCAGTGTGGCGGAAGTGGCTCACCGGCCTAGTTTACGCGGGCCTGCACGGCCTTGCCACCACGGACCACCGAACGAACCAGCCATGAAGATCCTGATCTCAAGACGAACACGCTTCGTTCTAGCGACGACGGTCGCAACGATCGCTGCCCAGGCGACTAGCGCCGTCCGGATTGATGCTCAACAGGCCGTCCAACCCACCAAGTTGGTTGTGAGTGTCATTGTCGATCAGCTGCGCGATGATCTCATGGACCGGTACGAGTCGGCCTTCACCGGCGGACTTCGACGTCTTCTCGACCAGGGATACCGCTTTACTGAAGCTTCTCACGCGCACGCCCGCACCAGCACTGCTCCTGGCCATGCGACCCTGTCGACGGGGGTCTTTCCGTCACGGCATGGGGTGGTTGCCAACTCCTGGCAGCTGCGCCGCGGGGTCCGATGGGAAACCATGTATGCCGTGGGCGATCCCGACAGCCCGATTCTCGGGTTTGAGAATGAGCCGCTGCTCGAGGGTCGCTCGCCGCGCACCATGATTCGTGACGGCCTTCCGGACTGGTTTGGTGAAGCCGACCCCGACTCGAGACGCGTTTCGATCTCGAGGAAAGACCGGGCGGCCATCCCGATGGGTGGTCGCAATACCGAGCACGTCTATTGGATTCTCCCTGAGCTCGGCCGGTTCATCACCTCCACCCACTACATGAGTCGGTATCCCCGCTGGCTAGACCGATTCAATGAGTGGGTCATGCCAGGCATCATGGAACCGACGGTATGGGATACCGAGGTGCCGGAGGCTTACCGCGGCCTGGCGCGTGCTGACTCGGCGGCATACGAGGGCGATGGTGTTCACACCGTATTCCCTCATCGGAGTGTGGACGAAAGCCCAAGCGACAGCCCCCAACAGCACAACGTCTGGGGTATGGATCGGCCACCGGCCGATATCGCGGTGATGGCGCTCGCGCACACGGTGATCGACGAACTCGAACTGGGCCAGCGCGACGAAGTCGACTACCTGGCGATTTCGTTGTCGGCTATGGACCGCGTCGGCCATCAATACGCCCCTCTTAGCCAAGAGGTGCTCTCGACCCTTCTCACTGTCGATCGTCTCCTCGGTGACTTCTTTGAGTACCTGGATGAGGCGGTAGGTGTTGGAGCTTGGATCGTGGGCTTCTCCTCGGACCACGGGGTCGTGCTCGCACCGGAGGAGGCACAGGCTATGGGTGACACACAGGCCGAGCGGATTTCACGCGACGACATGCTAGTGCAGCTCTCAAACGCGCTCAACGACGCTGTCCGCGAAGGTGGGAGTCCAAGGGAGCTCGAGATACGGCTCGCGGCGGAAGTGGAACGAAGAGGCCTCGTGGACCGCGCCTACACCCACCACGATCTGACCCGCGGAGAACTCCCGGACTCGTTCGCCACCCAGTACAGAAATTCCTACTACCCGGGACGCGCATGGGACGACCTGTCCCGATTCGGGGTCGACGTGCGCTATGGAGAGGGCGACTATGTCGGCTTTCCAACAGGCACAAACCATGAGACTCCCTACTGGTACGATCGACACGTGCCCATGATTTTCCTCGGTTCGGCGATCCAGTCGGGAGTCTCTCATGAGCCGGTCTACACGGTCGACTTTGCACCCACGCTGGCCGCACTCGCCGGCATCCCGACTCCCGATGATCTCGATGGCCGCCGGATATATTAGCTAGCGAATTATTTGCAAAAGTACTATCGTATTGGTACGCCCCCCCGCAGTAAGGTGGAGGGGCGTTTTCTGTTGCCATTACTTGAATCTTGACATTGTAGTCGACGACGCATTACTAGGTTCACGGCACTTGTAAACATATGTACTCGAACTCTCTACAGGCTCTCCCCGGACCGGCGCCAACCCGTCGGCAGGACGAGTCTACCGGTGAGTCGAGGGGACGCTGCGATGGCAAATCCCCCCAGACCCTGATGACGAGGTTGGCATTCCGGGCCACGTGAGGCCCAGAGGCACCAAATGACCGCGCCACGAGAAGAAAGAAACCGGTGGACCATCCAGGAGGCGGAGCGACTGCTCATGTCTCTCCAAGGCGTCGTATCTGCTCGGATCGTTGCACGACCCGGTGGCGACGTCGAAGAAGTACATATGCTGACGACGGCCGAGGTTCGACCCAAGCAGACAGTTCGCAACGTCGAGTCAGCTCTGTTGGCCCACCTCGACTTGAGTGTTGACCACCGGAAGATCTCGGTGGCCCAGACCACCGAGAACGGCCCAGGGTCGCTCCCGGGACCCCGTTATCCCGGTCCATATCGTGCCCGATATTGAGCCTACGGCCAACCAAAGCCGTCTGCTCTTCTATAGTCATCAGGTCGAGACCGAACGGTCCAATCAGGTCAAGCACCGCGTCGAGATCGAGTGGAATGGCACGTGTTACGTGGGAGAGGCGACCGCGGCCGACCTCCCTCGCCCCAAGTTGGAGGCGGTAGCGACTGCGACGCTCGAAGCGGTTGAAAAAGCACTGCAAGAGAAACTCGAGGACGGTCGTCGTTCCGTGACGCTCTCGCTGGATGGCGTGAAGGTCGTGGACGCCTTCGACAGGAAGTTCGTCCTCGTCGCCGTGCACGCGATGTCCGGCCGGGACGTAGCGCGTCTCGCTGGTACTACAGTGACTGATGAATCAAAGGATCGCGCCGCGATCCTGGCTACGCTACAAGCCACGGACCGCTGGGTCCGCGGCAACGTCGACTAGGGGCTCCGCGCCCCCACGAGTCTCGAGCAAGGAGGAAAACGGGCCCCCTCGGTCTGCCGAAGCGAAGAAGAGCGATAGAGCGAAGCGCTTGCAGCTCCCACAGCGGAATTCGGGACGCTGACACCTTTATAAAGGAGGTCGCGCATGTTCAGCTCTCTATTCGATCTTTTCGGATCAGTGCTGTCCCTACTGGGCAATGGCCTAGTGAATTGGTAAGGGAGGCCGAGGGGGTTTCTTCTTTCATGACCGACCGCCGTTTAAACGTCTACATTGGCTCGATGTACGTCGCCGCGATTGTTGGGATCCTCGTGGTCGACTGGAGTGGGCTGACCAGCTTGCCGCGACCAGCGGTCCTCGGTTGGCTTGGCCTGATCTTGATCGGTGTCTTGTCCGAAGGCTTGGCCATCGGTCTGAGCGTTGGCGCGGCAGCAAGCACGTCATCCATTACTTTTCTCCCCCTCCTCGCGGCAGTGCAGTTGTTCGGGCCCGCACCCGCTGTTGTGTTGGTGTGCGCGACCCAGGTATTCGGCGAACTCGTCGTTAGGCGAAAACCGTGGTCTCGGGCGCTATTCAACGTCGCACAGGCGGTCGTCGGAACGGTCCTGGCAGCATCGCTCTTTCTCCTCGTTGGGGGCGTTCCGCTTCAGTCCGGACTCCCAGGCGCGACGCCGACGATTACGCAACAGTTGGGGCCTTTCATCGTTTTTGGCCTTGTGTTCCTAGCGGTCAACCACGCAGCCGTCGCGATGGCGATCACGCTGAGCCAGGGGCTGCCGTTCCGACGAGTTTGGGGTCTCGTGCTCAGCAACTCAGGAGCCAGCCTCAACGACATTCTGGTCGCTCCGATAGCCCTGGCGGTCGCGTTTCTCTATGTCCAGTTCGGTATCGGCGGCATCCTCGTGGTCCTTCTCCCAATGCTGTTCATTCGATACTCGTATCTCACGACTTCAAAACTCAGAGACGCAAACGCCGATCTCCTAACTGCCTTGGTCAAGGCGATCGAGACCCGAGATCCCTACACATCCGGTCACTCTCTTCGGGTGTCTAGATTGGCTCAGCAGATCGCTGAGGAGATGGGCCTAAATCGGCTTACCGTCGAGCGTGTAAGGGACGCCGCGCTCCTGCACGACATAGGCAAGATCGAGGCAGTCTATACGGACATCCTCCGCAAGCCAGACTCATTGACTCAGGAAGAACGATCCATCATTGAGTCGCACGTGATTCGCGGAGAGCAGCTTCTTCGCGACCTGTCATCGGTGCATGAAGAGGTCGTTCGCGCGGTGCGGCATCACCACGAAAGGGAAGACGGGAAGGGTTACCCAGACGGTCTCTTGAGCGATGAAATCCCGATCGGCGCAAAGATCATCATTGTTTGCGATTCCGTAGACGCGATGTTTTCGGACCGTCCATACCGACGTGCCCTTCCGTTGCGCATCGTTCTGGAGCAGCTTGAATTCCACCGAGGTCAACAGTTCGATCATCGGGTCGTGCAGGCCTTGGTTCGATCAGACATTCTCGTCGAATTCGCCGAGTTGATGCGCTTAAGTCGAGCCGAGTCAGTGTCGAGCAACCAAACTTCAGATATTCGTCCACCGCCCCTGTCGTTGGTGCGATCGAGACGATCTCGGCCCGAGCGGCGCGCTCACCACTAGGAACGTGGCGCCCTCTGCCGAAGGTGAGCGAACTCTTCGGCTCGATGATGGAGCCCAAGGTTTCGCGCAATTGCGTGAGCCTCTTCGGCCAGGGCCCGGCAACCGGGAAGGCGGGCTCGAATCATTAGGCGTACTTGCAGCGCCCTTACCTTGATCCACGCCATTACTAGGCGGCCCTCGAGATCCTCCAGAGCCTCCGTGAGTAAATGAACCGCCTCATCGCGAGCACCTCGGCGCTCTAACAGCCGGGCTCTAAAGGCCAGAATCACAGTGGGGTCGTAGTGCCAGAGAGCTGGCGGCGGTCCGAGGCTCTCTTCTCGCCTCCGCGCCTCGGTCAGCGCCCCCGCCTCAAGAGCGCACAACCCGAGACCCGCGTTGACGAAGTCGCCGGTGTATTTGGGAATCGTGGGTCCGAGATGGCTACCGGCCTCCTCGAACGCGACTGCAGCGGCGCCGAAATCCCCTCTGGCTAGCGCCAACTCCCCGAGGTTGCACGCGAGGTTGATTCGAGGAAACGTCATGTCCGCTGCCCCCAGCAATTTGCCCGCCTTCGCCAAGAGCACCTCGGCACGGTCAAGATCGCCTGCGTCGAGGAAAGCGGCGCCCATGTTGCTTTCAAAGCTGAACCGTTGAAGGAGGTCGCCGCTCCTCAGCGCGAGACGCCCGGCCTCAACCACCACCGATTGGTTCTCCGCGTGATGAATCAAACCTCGATGAAAGAGCACGATGAGAAGTCGATTTAACGTCTTCAAACGCTGGTCGGGCGTTGCCGAAATAGTGAGTCGAACGGCTTCGGTTGCAGAGCGTAGGGCCTGGGCCGGATCGTCTTGTAGTATTCCGAGGGCGAACCCCCTGTGAGCAATGGCGGCCGCGTCCTCCGTCCCAGTCGCTATTATCTCAAGGAACTCGGGATAGAGATCTCGCACATGATCAATGTTGTCGTCGAGCTGCAGCAACTGCAGCTCAACATCCAGGGCCAACGCGACCGCCTCCCAGTCTTCGCCTTCCCTCGCTTCTTGCTTGATGGCCGCTAGTCGCTCCACAAGCTTATCGACCGGGGTGTCACGGGCTTCGGCAAGTCCCTCGACCCGACGGATGTCCATTCTTCGCGCTCGGGCGAAGTTGCCGACGGCGCGCAGCCGGGACGACGCCAGCTCCAGTGCGGGATTCGCTCTACTGATGTCCCGGTTCAGGTGAAATGCTGTAGCCAGCCGAGCAGTTGCTTCGGCCCTGCGAGGCTCATCAGCCTCGTTTCTCGTGACGAACTCGTAGAAGTGCGCAGCCTCAGCAACCGCGCCCCTCTCGAGGGCACGATCAGCTGCAATCCATCCGTACTGGGCTGAGAGCGCTGGCTCACCTGCCCGATCGAAATGGATCGACAGTTCTCCAGAAGACTCGTCGCTTCCCTCGGCCTGAATGTGATCTGCGAGGTTGCGGTGAATGAGCGCACGACGCGCTTCACTCATTTGTTTGTAGATGGCACTCCGAAACAGGTCGTGCGCGATCCAAGTCCGGTCGCGATCGACCTCAGCGAGTCTCGTGTCTACCAGTTGTTCGACGGCCTCGGCAGCCTCGTCGATGGATTGCTCCGAGAGGATCGCGACGTCGTTCAAGCGCATCGCCTTCGTCGCCACGGCCAGCAAGCGGGCGACCTTCATCGTGCTCTGAGAGAGTCCGTCGGTGCGTGCCGTCAGGATCTGCTGAAGAGAGATGGGGAGGTCGATCGCCTCGGCGGGTTGTTCGGGAAGGCGGAGTCGATCGGCGAGGTAGTCCTTTGCGAGTTCAGTGAGGTAGAGCGGGTGCAACCCGGCCAGGGTAGTCAGCTTGGCGGCCGCTATCTCTCCGATCCGATGGTCGCCGACCAAGTCAATCAACTGCCGAGCTTCGTCTTTGCTCAACTCGCCAAGCGACAACCTTCGAAGATCGCTCTTGGTGTCGTCCGCTAGATATTGGGCGAGCGGGTCGCGACGCTGCACGAGCTCAGGGCGAACGGTCGCGATGACGCCGAACCGCGCGTTCCCCCAGCGTCTCCGGAAGAACTGAAGCGCAGCAATGGTCGTCGCGTCCGCCCAGTGAAGGTCGTCTACGAAGAGCACGGTTGGTTGTTCTTCCGCGACACTCTGGAACAACAAGGAGAAGGCATCCAGCAGACGTCTCGGCAGGCTGCTTTCGTCGATGGGGGGTAACTGGCCCACGGGCTCAATGAGTTGGCCGGGCGGCAACATGTAGCCGATGACCGTCCGCCACGGCTCACCTAGGGCTGCGAGGTGCGCCTCGAGGTCGATGGCACGCAGGGCATCAAGAATCGGATTCAGCGATATGCGCTGCTCCAACTCGACGGGTTGGGCCCAGAGGCAACGGATGCCATCCAGATGGGCGGTCTTCCGGAGTTCGCCCAGAAGCCGAGTCTTGCCGATCCCTGCCTCACCAGTGACTAACACGAACGGAAACGAGCCCGCGTGGACGCGCTGGAGTACGGGTGTTAGTTCCGCCAGAATGTCACGGCGACCCACGAAAGGGACCTCGGGCGGAGCACTATCGCTCTGGATACTTCGGACGCGGGCGATCAGCTCCTCTATGAGCTCCGAGGCCGGTTGACGCGGGCCGTTGGCATCCCGGTACTCCGCGTAGGCCGCTTCGGCGGCGTGGAGCTTGCCGAGGCGCGCCCGGGCCTCGATGACGCGTCCCGTGGCCGCTTCATCACCTTTCCCGGCGAGCAGGTACATCGCCTCCGCCGCATCGCGAGCAACGACCCAATTCCCTGCGGTCACGCTCGACTCCCACATTGGGCCTGCGGAGAGCGAAATCCTCCGCAGGAGATCGGCCTCGAACGACTGCAACCAATCGTCGAACTCGCCCCCGACATCGATGCGGACCGATGACGCGAATCCCTGGGAAAGATACTTCGCCGCCTCAAGAAGCTTCCCTTGACCGAGCGCCACGTGGAAGGCGTTCATGTCACAGGAGATCGCCCCAGCCGCTGCGAGGACGTCTCCCTTGGAGTCGAGAATCGACTCCCCGACGCGGCGACCTATCCCGTGTCGGAGCTGCCGAATCCTCTGGCGGGTCTTGGGATTGGCGTCCATGCGCCAAAGAAGCCGGGCGATCGTGGGGCGGGACATCGACCCCCCGGCGTAGACGAGCGTGACGAGGGCCAGTTGAAACGGGGATAGGGCCTGCTCGCCAAGCGGTCCGAAGAGCTTGGGTCCTCCGAAGAGCTGAACCCGAAACGTCGTTGCCTCATTCACGCGACGGAGCGTCTCCGGCGCGGCCGGCCGGCACCCGGGCCGGGAAAAGTAGGCGGAGGCGCCGCGCTCGACTTGACTCCCTCGCGGATCTCTCTGGCAGGACCCGGCGCCAAACCTCCCTCTTCGGCCTCCCGGCGAAGCCAGGCTTCCAGGATCCATTCCCAGCCGAGGTACTCACGAATTTGACTCGGTCGGTAGCCGATGAGGCGCTGCATTTGATTGCTCACGGAGAAACCGTCGGGATATCCAGACTCGTATGCGATGGAGAACACGCTGGTGTCACTGTTTTGAAGGCGAGACGCCATCCTGAGCATTCTTCCCAATTGGAGCCAGTGGGAGGGAACCGGCAACCCACGGGTCAACAGCCGGCGGCCCAGGGCGCGGCGGCTCAGATACATCCCCCTCGAGAGTGCGGTGATGGATCGGAGGTCGGCCGACAACTCGACGATTCGACGGAGGAGCTGGATGGTCTCGCGATCCACCACCAGCCCACGCCACGAGAGGTAGTCTGTTACCTCGACCGCCAGATCCAGCGGCGGGCGGCGCAGCACTTGGGCGATATCACGCGCGACCGGCCCCGCGTGATGCGGGAGCAACCCGTGGGGTCGACACCGCTGAACGGCGTGGACCACCTCCGGGTCCGCCGTGACGTCAACCGCCGGGGGAAGGATGGCGATCAAGGCCAGGCCCCCGGGTCGTTCCTCGACGAATGACTGACTCTTCTCATAACTCGATGCGCCCATCGTCCATACGAGCGCGGAACCTGGGATGCGTGCGGCGGACTTGAGTTCGCACCTTCCTCCGGTGACCGGTACGAGATCCTGGTAGGGGTGTGCGAGCAGACTGAGGGGTGCGATCTGTGCCATGTTCACCTCCGGTTCTGGGGGGAGCCGATTGACCACACTCGACAATATCCTCTCGGGTGTCATCGGCCCGTCATCGCCCAATCCGGCAAGCCACTGACCCAGATCATCATCGCTGACGGCTGCTCTCGGCGATACTGCTTGAGACGGTGACGTCTCTCTCTGCCGGCGCGTGATCCCCCGGATGGCCGACTTCTCGGGAGGGGAGGAAGCGACCCGACATCCGATCCCTTGTAAGAGCAACGAATCGGGCCTATTATCGAATCAGAATTCTATTCTATTATCTATGCCGACAACTCCGAAGCCAGCACACCTCAATCCGCCGAAGCAAGGCCGCTCTCAGCGAACGCTCGAGCGGATCGTCGCGGCGTCGCTCGAGCTATTGGCGACCGAGGGACCCGCCGGTCTTACGGTGCACGCGGTGGTTGAGAAAGCTGAATCCTCAGTGGGATCGTTCTATGCCCGATTCAATGGGAAGGATGATCTGCTCGACTACCTCGGGGAGCGTGTCTGGGCCGATGCCGCAGCCCGGTGGAACGAGGCGCTCGTCTCTCGGGATTGGGGCGCGCTCACACTGCCCCAGATCGTAGAGGGATCCGTCGTCCTCCTCATCGATGCGCAACGGTCCCGCTCGGCTTACCTCAAGGCGTTGGACTGGGCGACCGGAAGACAAACGGACGCGTACGAGACGTTTCGTTCTGAGCTGCTGACCGGACTGAGTGAGATTCTTCTGGTTCATGCCGCTTCGATTGACCATCACGACCCTCAATTAGCAGTCCGACTAGGACTTAGGGCCGTTCTCGGGGTTATTGACGCGGAGTCTCGAGCGGTTGAGGACAGGCTGTCTCGCGAAGCGTTGGTAGGGGAGTGCCGTACGCTTCTTCTCGGGTATCTAATGAGCCGCGACGGGCCTCGTTCCCCAACTGACGGCGTTGAGTATTTCGACGTCTGGGGATAGGCCGGGTCCGCGCCGACGGCCTTTCCCGGTTTCTTGACTTCCCTATCTTTCTCGGCTGTCTACTCGGCCGCCGAGGGGGTGAGTCGTCAACGCTGGCCGACGCATCCGGCAATTACTTCCGTCGAGTGCCGTATGACTCAAGTGTCTAGAGAGCAATCCACGAAAAGTCTGATGTTCCGTACCGGTGTCAGGATGACTAGAAGAACTGTGAATCGAGGTTGGGGCGTTCTGAGCCTTGCGGCGGTGGCCGTCGGGTTGGGGATAGCGCTGGCCACCGACGCGAAGGCGCAGAGCTCGGGCACGGCGGTCCTCAGTGGTGTGGTGTTCGACAGCACGACCATGACGACGCTCGAGGGTGCCCGGGTAGCGGTGATGGGGACGAGTGCGATGGGTGAGAGCGATGCTTCGGGTCGTTTCACGCTGCGGGATGTTCCTGCCGGATCGTATTGGGTGTCGTTCTTTCACGATCGACTCCAGGAACTCGGCGTGAGTCCGCCGTCGCGACAGGTGTCCTTCGAGGCCGGTAAGAGCGCGAGCATCGAGCTGGCCGTACCGTCGGAAGAGACCCTATTACTAGGATGGTGCCTCGCCGAGCAGCCCCTTCCCGGATTCGCGGCGATCGCGGGTACGGTGACGGACTCCCTGACGGGCGTTTCTATGCCGGGGGCTGTGGTCACGGCAAGCACCATTTCCCGGATCGCCGGAATCCAGCCTCTCGAGGTTCGAACGGACGACGGGGGGTATTTCAGGTTTTGCTCTGTGCGGGCGGATATGGACATCAAGCTTCAGGCCCATTTCGGGCAGAGCTCCGGTCGCAGCGTCGAGGTCCGTTTGCGGCCGGGTAGCGCGCAGGTTCAGGACCTCATGCTTCTTATGTCCGCTGAAGGGACGCTCGCCGGGTACGTCCGTGACTACGCCACCAACGATCCCGTTTTCGGAGCGGTCGTGTCGGTCCTTGGAACGAGCAGTGCGACCTTGACGGACGTGACGGGACGCTTTGTGATGAGCGACCTGCCGCCGGGACGACATCTCGTGACGACGGACCACCTTGCGTTTGAGGCCCGGACTGACTCCGTGACGATCTTCAGTGAGGAGACCGTGGACATCGAGGTTCGGATGGCGACGGAGGCCCTGGAGGTCGAAGGCCTGCTTGTGACCGCCCGAACCCGTTTTGGTCGCACCAGTCTCGCGGGTGACGCAAAGCGAGCGGACTTCATCTCGCGGCAGGAAATTGAGCTCATTCTACCCCGAGTGACCGCGACCGCCGACCTTCTGCGTAGCATGAACACACCCGGCCTTCGCATTCGAGATGTCTATCAGGTGGATGAGATCACGGGTGTCATGGTGCCGAGTCTCTGTGTCGAGGTCAGTCGTCGGTCGGGCGGTGAGGGTTGTCGACCCGCCGCCGTGGCGCTCAATGACGTCATCGTGAACTATCCGGACCAGTTCCTCCGAGATCTCGACCCCAACATCATCGACCACATTGAGATCCTGAGCCCGATCGACGCTCAGTTCCAGTTCGGGACGCAGGCGGGCAACGGGGCGATCGCGATCTACACGCGCTGACGGGAGACGGTGCCGTGTCACAGCACTACCAGCGGATGATTCTCATCATGGGGATTCTTGGATTCGCCGCCTGCGGGGCGCCGCGCCCTGACTCGTTGGGTGAGCGTGACGGCACGCTCGGCCCGTGCCCCGGGACGCCTAACTGCGTACAGACGGGCCTTCGACATCCGAGCGGGACCGTCGGATTGTACCTGGACGGTTCTATATATCGGGACGATCTGATGCCGCGGCTGCGGGCGGTCGTGGAGGCCATACCGCGAACGCGAATCGTGACGGTCACCGATCGCTACATATACGCGGAGGTGACGAGCCGGGTGTTCCGATTCGTGGATGATCTGGAGCTCCTGATTGCCATGGATGGTGAACTGATCGTTCGCTCCGCATCGCGCGTCGGGAACGGAGACTTGGGCGTCAACGCGAAGCGGGTCGAACAACTCCGGGACGCACTCATCGAGGCCGGCCTGATTCGCTAGCCGGTGGAGCGCCTAGCGCTCCCCCGCACCGAGGTTCAGGGCCGAGTAGTCGACGTAATAGATGTCGTAGAACCCTCCCCGCCCTCCTCGGTCACTGGCGAAGAAGAAGTGTTTGCCGCTAGGCGAGAAACTGGGGTATCCCTCATTGCTAGGCGAGTTGATCGGCTCCGGAAGGAGCCACGGGTCGCTCCACCCGTACTCGGTTCGTTCTGAAACGTACAGATCCTGCTCGCCGTGGGCGTTTCCGTCCCTGTAGCCTTGGAACACCAGAAATCGACCGTCGGGTGAGATCGCGGGGTTGGTCTCGTCGCCGTAGGAGCTGATGCGAAGTGGCCGAGGACTCATATACCCCTCCCCTTCGACACGATCAGCAACGTATAGGTCGCTTCCCCATTCAGGGTCGACCCGAGTCCAATAGAGCAAAGATCCGTCGGGCAGTTCAATCGGTCCGAGCTCGGCTCCACTCTGGAAATCCTCGTCGCCTGACTGCGGCTGGTTCACTACGCCCGGCAGTGGCCGTGGCTCTTCCCACCCGTCCGTGCCTCGCTCCACGGTCCAAATGTTGTCACTCCGGTCCCCGCTGCCGCTCGCGGCACGCCGCGATGAGAAGAGCATTCGTCTTCCGTCCGTGGTGATGAACGGGCCCTCGTCACGATCCAATGCAAAGGGCGCGACCTCGGGCTCGGTCCATTGGCCGCCGAGAAAGCGTGATGTAAGGATCTGAGAGGGACCACGCCCGCCTCGCCGGGTGAAGTACGCCTCCGTCCCGTCCGGCGTGAACGCGATCCCGTATTCCCGGAGCCCAGTCGAAATGACGCCGGGCGCGAACACCGCGGGGTGGGGCACGGACTCCTCCTCCCAGCCGGGCTCCGCCACCTCACACGCCGAGAGGCCGAGAATCATCGCCCCAAGGCAGAATCGTCGGCCCCAGCGAACCCTCAGACGTCCTCTCCAAGCATCTCCCGACACGCCTCCTGATCAATGATGACCGCTCCGCCGTGTCGCTCGGCGAGCACAGCTCCTCCTCTCAGAGCCTCGAACCTCCAGAAACGAGTGTGCAAGCCGTCGCCTTCGGGCCGTCTCAGGCGAGCGAGCAACTCCTGTCGGGTACTCGCGACGCTGCAGTCCACGCGCAAAACGAACACGTTCTGGGCGGCCTCCGGCGTACCGTTGGGCGGTTCGGGCAGGTCAGTCATGGCGTCAAAATGGGCCTCGACATGGATTCATGACAAGCGCGATCCGTTCACTCTGCGGGCGCGGCGACGACTCTGGCGCCTGGCTGGACGTGAGCGTGTCCCTGGTTCAGGCGTCGGAAGACTCGCTGGGGGTGTTGCGCACGACTTCAACAACATCCTCACCGTCCTGTTGGGAGAAGGTCCTCGAATCGAGAGTCGACGAGCGTCAGGCCTCAATCGTCGACAAGCCCTTCACGTATGAGGCGCTGGGCCGGGCTGTCCGCTCGATCCTAGACGGGCCCCCTTTGGACAGGGCCCCGGGGCCAGCAGAATCGAGCGGACAGACGTGACGACTTACCGCCTGGTGGCCTCGAAGTGGGCGCCGACGATCGACGCCGCAAAGCCTGCCAGTTCCCCCTCCTCGGCCGGATTCAGCGCACGGAACTCTCTCACCCCGTCGTCGTCGAGGATGTAACTGGCCGGATAGGCTCGTTCATCGACGATGCGGACGTCGGGGAAGCCTGCATCTCGAAACTCCTGGAGATAGGTCTCGCGCAGGGTTGGCAAGCAGCCCGCAACGGCGTCCAGATTCCCCAGCAGAACGGACGGTATCGGGTGGTCGCACACCATGTCCGAGACGACGATACGACCCCCGGGACGAAGCACACGATGCGCTTCGGCCAGGACCTTGGCCTTGTCGGTGCTCAGATTCAGGACGCAGTTCGAGATAATCACGTCGATCGATTGATCCGCGACCGGAAGCGCTTCGATCTCGCCGAGTCGGAACTCCACGTTCGTGTATCCGCCGCTCTCGGCGTTGTGTCGTGCGCGTTCGAGCATCTCAGGGGTCATGTCTACCCCGATCACCTTTCCGGACGGCCCGACCTGGCGTGCCGCGAGGAAACAGTCGATGCCCGCCCCCGAACCGAGGTCGAGCACCGTCTGACCAGGCGTCAAGGAAGCGATCGCAGTTGGGTTACCGCATCCCAATCCCAAGTTGGCGTCCTCAGGCACGTCGGCGAGCTCCCCTGCCGAATAGCCGATCGACTGGCTGATGGCGTCGACGTCGGTCGCATCCGTCGAGCCGCAACAGGAGGGAGCGCAGTAGCTCGCCTCCTTCGTCGCGGCCCGCGCGTACCGATCTCGGACCGCCTTCTTCACTTCACCTGCGGCATGAATTGTCATTTTCCGTTCTCCGTGGTTGGTAGATGCAACTACATAGTCATCGAAAAGGGCGACTGTTGCCGCTACGCTCGTCACCCCACCACACAGCAACTTCCTCCAGACGCGTCGACCCGGGCCGCGAACGACCTACCCAGTCGGGTGACGACCCGAGTGATCGCGGCCCGGACCTCCGGCTCGAAGTCGCCGAGCAACTCGGCGTATTCGCCCGCCAGATCCGACTCGATCCGTGTGCACACGGCCGTACCGGCGGCCGTGGCGGTCAGTCGAACGACGCGCCCGTCGGCCTCGTCGGCCTGCCGCACCAGGAGCGCCTTGTCCACCAGAGCATTCGCCACTCTGCTCGCCGTGCTCTTGTCCAAGTACAGATGCGCGGCGAGGTCGTTGATCGTGAGAGCCCCGGCATCGACGACGCCCTTGAGGGCATAACACTGGCTGACGCTGATGTCGTAACAGCAGGCGCGATCCCGGTCGCGAAACTGGACGACCCGAATCAGCTCCGACAGGGCATCGGCGAGGGCCCGAGCATCGACCAACAAGGTGGACTCAGCCATAGTTGTCATGTGCAACTACTAGCATCACCCTCCCGCTCTGTCAACCACCTTTGGTTCAGCGAGGCTCGACGACGTCCAGGAGGCTTCGCGGATCGACGCTAGTCATTCCGTACCGCACCACCCAGTGCAAATGAGGGCCGGTCACGCGCCCCGTAGCTCCGATCAGACCAACGGGCGTGCCCGCATCTACGGAGTCCCCGACCTGAACCAGCTGCCGGCTCAGGTGGAAGTAGGCACTGAGCACCCCCCCGCCGTGATTCACGTAGACGATGTTGCCGGCCAGGAGAAAGGGCTCGACCAGCACCACAACCCCACGCATGGCCGCCACTACGGTATCGCCTTGCGCCCCCTGGAGGTCCAGGCCCAAGTGTCGGCTCGAAACCTGTCCATTGAACTCCCGCCCGTCGCCGAATCCGCTCGTAACTCGGCTCGCTCGAGGCATGACCACCTCATCCGACCACATTCGGGGGGTCCGATGAGCCACCCGGGCGGCCGCGCGCGCCTTCTCCTGGTCCTGCCGAAGTTGTTCCTGATCCGCCGCATTGGGCGGCGCTCCGAACCTAGGTGTCACCGTGAGCTGCTCATGGCTATACGTGCCCGGAGTCACGGGGATGCGGGCCTCGACGACCGCTTCGCCACCGGCCGAGTATGCGACGCGAACGACGGCAGCTACTACGCTGTCCGACCCCACAGGAATCGCGGCCAGGCTCTCAAAGACGCCCTCGCTGAGCCCCTCGAAATGCAGTTCCTCACCCGCGACCTCACCCCGGAGCCCCATGATCGGCGTGTGAAAAGAAGCCGTGAGCCGCAGCCGAAAGAGCCTTCCCTCGTGAGGACTCTCCGGGCTCCAGGTGATCTCCGGTTCCATGAATATCCGCGGCCCGGCGGCTTCCAAGACGTCTTCTTGGAAGGAAAGGGCCAGAATCCAGGCGATCCCCCCGAGCCCGAAGAGAAGCCCGCCGAACCTGACGAATGTGGTCACCGGCGTTCGGCGACGAAGTGCTGTGTGCTCATGGTGCGAAGATGCACGATTGGACCCAACGGCGCGAGATGCCTCGCCGCGCCCCCTCGAGGCGCCTTGAGTGCCCGGTCCTCCCTTCTCAAGTCTCTCCGCGTACCGTCAATACGCCCGTATTGACGTTCTGCTATTTCGTTGCCACCCTTGAGGATGGGCGCCAAGACAAGCCAACTCCAGATCCGTGTTACCTCGGCTCAAAAAGCGGCCCTAAAGCGCCTTGCCCAACAGGCGGGCCGTTCGCTTTCGGACTTCGTTCTCTCGTCGGTCCTACCGTCACATCGCCTAGAATTTCACCGCCGTGTCGCGGCTGTGGCCGATGCGCTTGATCGGCGTGCAGCCCTCATCCAGTTGGAGTCGTTTCTTTCCGTTCTGTCCCCCGACGACTTTCCAACAGCCGTCGCCGACGCACCCTTCGACGAAGTGACCCCACTCGTCCAGAACCACGTGGCAGCCTCCGTCGAGCGGGCTGCCTATGGCCTGGGTGCAGCAGTCCCCCCTTGGGTAGCCACGGTCCCCACCCTCGACCGTCCCTACTTCGGCTGGGAACTGCGAAGCCTCAGACCCCACTTGATGCGCGTCAGCCCGGTGGCCTTCAAGCGCCGCCACATCTTTGTCGCTCCCACTGCCCCTTCCGAGGGACCCTCGGCCACGACCCCCGGGGAAGAGCACGTTCCCGAGACGTTCCGGGCGCTCAATGCCGAACTCGCGAGACGCGGCGTCGAGGTCGAACTGTGCTTGGTCGGGGGTGCCGTGATGGTTGTCGCATTCAATGCAAACGCCCAGACCCGACGCGTCCGTGCGCTCTTCGCCAGCTCCGCTAGGTGCGTTGACGCGGCGGCGACGGTAGCTGCGCGGCTCGGGGCTGCGCCCGACTGGCTCAACGCCTCGGTGCGGCAATTCCTCGTTGGGCGGAGCCAGCCGGCCACGGCCCCCTACCTCGACACCACGCATCTCAAGGTCTACGAAGCGCGGCCCGAATACGTCCTCGCCATGAAGGTGGCGGCGCTCGATGTTGATCGGGGTCCCGATGCCACGGCGGACATCCGCTATTTGTTGCGCTTCCTCGATCTCGCGACCGTAGAGGACACAACAGGGACGGTCGGCCTGTATTTCCGAGACCGGCAGTTGCCGGAGGACGCGGCGGGTCGCCTGGGAGAAATCCTGGCGTAGGCCCCGCCACACCAGTGAGGTCCCGAGGCGCCCGCGGCTGCTAGCGTCCCCGCCGAATCGCTTGAACCGCCTGGTCCAGAGCCTGTAGGAAGTTGGACCGGTCGCGCTTCCCGAAAGGTGCTGAGCCACCCGAAATCTCACCCATCTCGCGGAGGTTGGCCATCAACTCGCGTCCGGCGAGCGCCTCACCGATCGACTCAGGCGTAAAGGGTACCCCGCGCGGACCGATGACCCTCGCGGAGCTCTCGAGGCAACGGGAGGCAAGACTGATGTCCTGAGTGATTACGATGTCGCCTTCGCCGGCCCGTTCGGCAATCCAATCGTCCGCAGCGTCGAGCTGCCCGTCCTCTTTGACGACCTGGATCTCGAGCCAGGGCTCCGTCGGGATCCGAAGCCACTGTGCCGCGACGAGGATCACCCGGAGGTCGTATCGCTTTGCTACGCGGTACGTCTCCTCTTTGACGGGACAGGAGTCCGCGTCGACATAGATCGTCGGGCCATCAGAGTTCACGTCCACCCTCCATCATTAACCCTTATTTTGCATATTGCTGGTTACGCCTGTGGAAGGACCGGCCCCACTCGATCTAGAATTGCCGTTCTGTTTTCGGTGGTTTATATACCGCAGCGGAGAACGTTCATACCGGGCGCCCCGCCGAAGGGACCCCCTTCCGAGCTCAACACGACCAGCCCATCGGGGCCGATCGCGACCGCCTCGCCCTGACTTTCCCGAAGCGTCCTGAGATTCACGACCCCGCCTTCGACCCGGGCAAGCGTGTCCGCGACAACGTCAAAAAACTCGAGCGACTGATACGTTCGCACCGCGACGCGACGCCCGTCGGATGACGAGGAAGCCCCCGTCACCTGGTCGCCCAGTCCCGCGGCGCCTAGGCTCAGACGCTGGACCTCCTCCAACTCCACGGTGTCCGCACGTAAAGGGGGCGGATACCGGTACACGGTAATCGCATGAGTTCGTCCCTTCGTAATGAGATGCAGGCGTTCCCCGGGCAACACGAACACGGCCTCAACATCACGCGCGCCCTGGGGCAGACGCATCGGGAAGACTTGCCCCTCGATCGTACCTCCGTCCTCTTCAACCGTCGGTTCCGTGATCCGAATCAGCCGAATGTCGCCGTCAGCACGACGCTCACCATTGTCGCCGGTGTCCGCCAAATAGAGGCAACTCTCGGATTCCAGGCAGGATCCCGCCGCGATATCCTCCCAATCCTGGAGCCTGGGCCTGATATTGAAGGCCGCCAGGACGGAACCCCGCACGTCGATTGCGAACAGGCGAGATCCGTCGTCGTTGTGCGTCCACAGGACGTCTGATTCGCGGAGGCCAAAGGTCAGTCCGCTCGACTCATCGAGTTCCGCCGGCAGGGCGATGCTCGGCGGTAGGCTACGACAATCGGGTCCAGCGAACGCGACAGGCGCGCACGCGAGAACCACCGCACCCCCTGCAAGGAAGAGTCCTCTCACCGGCCGCGACACCCGGACCGACCTTGAACTCATCCGCTCACACCTACAACCCGGGCTCGCCCGTCGTTGCTGCGTAGACCCTCGTGAGAACGTCCTGAAAGACCGCCAACGGCAGAGCACCCTGAAGGGGCGGATATCCGATTACGATGAAGGTTGGCGTGCCGCGAACTCCGATCTCCCTCGCAAGGGCCGTGGACGATGCGATACGGTTGATTTGACTGTCGGACTCGAGACAAGCATCGAACGCCATCATGTCGATCCCGAGTTCTGCGGCCCAGGCACGCACCACCGGCGCGGGCGCATCGGCACCCTTCCAGACGGACTGATCGTCCCAAAGCCGGGCGTTGAGCCGCTCGAAGGCTGCTGCACTCTGTACGTAGGTGCACTCAGCGGCCTCGGTCGCGGCGAGTGAGTTGTCAAACATGCCGGTGATATACGGAACGAACTTCCACTCCACCAAGCCGGCATCGATAAACTGCGTAAGAAGCGTCGGGAACGTCTCCTGATGGAACTGGCGGCAGTAGCCGCACCCGTAGTCCGACATCTCGATCACTTTCACGGGTGCTTCGATCCTGCCGCGATTGAAGCCGATCTCCTCCACCGGGACATCGGGCACTGCCTCACCTACCGACGGAATCGCAGCCAACGGCGTCGACATCCCGTCACCCGCCGGCTGGGCGAGGAGGCTTCGAGTCAGGTCACTCGTGCCAGGGGCGGGGGCGTCGGCCGTACACGCGACCGCGACGAGCAG
This sequence comes from Gemmatimonadota bacterium, assembly GCA_027623325.1. Lineage (GTDB taxonomy): Bacteria > Gemmatimonadota > Gemmatimonadetes > Longimicrobiales > Gaopeijiaceae > UBA2589. Next base: position 137,719 of record JAQBXY010000001.1, on the reverse strand, counting down.
GCACGACATCGCGGCAAAGGTCGAGAATCTCGGGTTCATCAAAAATCCAGGTTTATGAGCTGACCCAGCCCGGCCAGGAAAGCGGTCAAATCAACGAAACGCCCAGTGATCATCAAGAGACCAATAATTACCAATAGTGTTCCAGCTACCCGCTGGAGCGGCAGGATCCATGCCCTGGCGTGCGTACTTCCCGCCAGAAACCAGTTGAACCCCACCGAAGCGGCCACGAACGGAATCCCGAGGCCTAAGGCATAGGTCCCGAGGAGCATCATTCCCTGAGCCGCGCTCGTCTCGAGACTCGCGTAGAGTAAGATCGATCCGAGAATCGGTCCAATGCAGGGCGTCCAGCCAGCTCCGAACGCGATCCCGACCACGAGCGACCCAACGGCCCCGGCCGGACGGGACTCAAGGTGCAGGCGTAGTTCGCCAGACAGTCTCGGAATCTCCCACACCCCCGCGACAAAGAGGCCGAAGACGATCATGACCCCACCTCCGGCACGACTGATCCACGGGAGGGCCTGAGCTATGGCCGGGCCCACCGCGGTACCCACCAGGCCCATGGTCAAGAAGACAAGACTGAAGCCGACTACGAACAGAATGGAGTGAAACACCGCCCTACGACGCACCCCAGGTGTCGACCCGTCCGTCAGTTCGCCAAGGGTGAGGCCTGAGATGAACGCGAGATAGCTCGGTACAACCGGCAGTACGCACGGCGACAGGAAGGAGACGATGCCCGCGGCGAACGCGAGCGGAAACGAGACCTGCACGTCCATTTCGCCTCTAGGGGCTGAAGTCGGTCAGGAGGCGCTGTTCTTCCTCCCCGAGGGGCGTGTTGATCTCGAGGCTCTCGATGCCGTCTCTCACAAGGCCGTCTCCCAGTCCGTGACGGGCTCCGCCCCGTCCATTACGACCACGGTTCCGACAATACGGTCATGAATGCCCTGTCGATTCGCGTCCCACCAGACCTGTGCAAAGCCGAGAAGCCCTGTCGCGAGCCCGGCTGCGTAGCCTCCGGACCGTTCGAAAGCGATCCACCAGGTGATCGCCCCCCCATCCAACCGAACGACCCGAATTCCCATGAGCTTCTTACCGACCGTCTGACCTTTCCAGCCCGAGAGACAGAGAGTCAGATACACCGCAGCCCAACCGAAACCAAATCCCAACTCATCGACGAACCCCAGCAACCGATCGATTAGGCTTCTCTCGCTCGCCGACTCCAACTCGCGACTCACATCGTCCAAAGCCTCCTGAGTCGCCGCGAGGTCCAACTGGAGGGACCGGACGGTGGACCCGAGCGTCTTGAGGGAATCACCCGCAATGACCGGGAGCAAGCGATCCGCGAGAGCGGCACGTAGAACAATCTGGGAGCTGTCGCCGGGGTCGTCCCTCAGAAGCCGAGCATAGGCGTTCAAGGCCTCTTCCGGCGTGTAGGCGTCGATCTCGGCTCGCGCATCACTCGGCAAAGGGTTCACCACGGGCGGCGCGGACCCTTGCAGGTCCGAAAGGGCGCGTGCGCTCGCTACGGCCTCGATGACTTGGGCCGCACCCCCGGTCGCGACCCGAATCTCGTCATCGGACGGCCCGTCGTCTCCGCCCCTGAAGTCAAAGCCTACAGCGGACCAAGTCGCCGCGGTAATCAGAGCGATCACCACCCCTAGACATCCCACGGAGAGGCGCATCGCCCGACTGAAGACGCTCCCCCGAATGGGGGTTCGCTTGAACCCCGCTCGGACGAACCATACAGCGGCGACGACCCCCAGGATGAGGGCAAAACTCTTGGTGACCCCTGCGATGACTCCGATCACGACGCCGTCGATCATCAGAGCCACGAACCTGAGTCGAGGTGGCGCGAGTGGCATTCCGATGAGGGCGCTCGAGACCTCGAACGCGTCAGGCGTGACGATACTCCGCGGGTCACGATGGGTGCCTTGAGGCATTACCGGGTGACTCCGTTCATCTCCGCCGAGCCCAGAGGACGAGTGCCAATCCTACTGCTGCACCCAGGATCGCCCCTCCCAAGATCGTGTTTGGACGGGTTACGAAGCTGCGTGGTGGCAGGGGAGGGGCCGGAAGCTCTCCCTCCAGGTCCGCTTCCGAAACTCCTAGAGAGACGTAACCCGTAGTCTCGTCCGCACTTCCGCTCCAGTCGCACGTGGTGCAGTCGAGTCGATTGCGATCCTTCGCAGTGCGGTTCGGCCAGACCAGCCCGTCTCCGCACATGGGGCAATCGGCCTCGGCACTGAGCGGTTCGATAGCCCCGTACAGAGCCCCTTTCGAGAGGTCGAGGTCATCAGCGATCTGGTTGACGCTGCGTTCGGAACTCCAATAGAGTTCGTTTGCGCGTCGGGCAGCTTCAGGGGTCACCTCGGAGGCGTGCATCGATGCTACTCCTTGAGTCTTGACCGGTCGCGACCGTCCGCTGAAGATAACTGTACGTTCCCCTGCGGTGAACCGGCGTAAGTTGGCGTCTGACGGGAGCTTCCCTCGTACCACCGAGTTCGACCCAATGAGGATCCCGGTATCGCATGGTCATCTCGAAGCGGTTCTCAAGGAACCGGTCGGCCCCCATCGAGCGGCGGCGGTTGTGTGTCATCCCCATCCACTACATGGTGGGACGATGCACACCAAGGCGGTCTACCGTGCCGCACAGGCATTCAACGATGCAGGGGTGGTGGCACTCCGCTTCAACTTCCGGGGTGTGGGGACGAGTACCGGAAGTCACGACGACGGAGTGGGCGAGCAGGACGACCTGCGGGCCGCGCTCGATTGGTTGGAGGTCCGTTTTCCACACCTGCCCTTGATCGCGGGTGGCTTCTCGTTCGGGTCGATGGTGGCGCTCTCGGTCGGGGCAGAAGAGGGCCGCGTGGTGGGGCTTCTGGGCCTTGGCCTACCCGTCGATCTGGAGGATCGGTACGACTATGGATACCTCGCCGGTACGACGAAGCCCGTTTTGGTGGTACAAGGTGAGGACGATGAGTTCGGCTCTGGAGAGCAGGTGGCGGAAACGGTGGCGCGACTGGGTTCGCATGTGACCCTCGTGCGTGTCGCGGACGCGGACCACTATTTCTCCGGTCGTCTCGACGAACTCCGGGCGGCCGTCCGGGGCTACTATGACTCAGGGCCGGGAGCGCGGCTGCTGACGATGGTCTGACAGGAGAGTGGAATGCGTAACCGCGACCGAGTGATTCAGAGCCTCGAGAACGTCTACCGGGAGTCGTTCGCCGCCGCCGAGTCGGCAGGCGACGCCGAGAGGATGTCGCGTCTCGATCTCGATTACCAAAGGGACCAGCTGCAACTCGAGGTGCTTCTCGACATTCGAGACCTCCTGAAGCCTGAGATCGAGGACAAGACGATCTCTTTGCTGGAGAAGGCGCAGAGCATTCGGAAGCTCACGAGGCTGCGTTGAGTCCGATGAAGATCTACACACGCTCGGGAGACGATGGCGATACGGCCCTGTTCGGAGGGGGTCGCGTCGCGAAGGACGATGTGCGGGTCGCCGCGTACGGGTCTGTGGACGAACTCAATTCCGCGATCGGTTGGGTTCTGACGCAGGTGTCTGATTCCGACATTCGGATTCGACTCGAGAGAGTGCAGCACGATCTTTTTGCGATCGGGTCCGATCTTGCCACCCCCCCAGCGACCGCTGGCCGGAAGAAGCCGGACACGCCAAGGCTTCCACTCGACCGAATTGGGGAAATGGAGGCGTGGATCGACGAGGCGGACCTCGAGCTTCCGACGCTTCGCGCGTTCATCTTGCCCGGGGGCGCGCCCGGAGCCTCGGCCCTTCACGTCGCACGGACTGCGTGCCGTCGAGCCGAGCGTGCCGTCGTGACGCTGGCGAGAGATCAGAGCGTGACGGAAGGAGCCATTGCCTATCTGAATCGACTCTCCGACCTCCTTTTCACCTTCGCACGATTGGAGAATCACCGAGCCGGCCTTGCCGACGTGGAGTGGCGGAAACCGGAGTCGAAGTGATCGCCGAAGGGTCACGCCCGGGGAGGGCGGACTCAATGGCTAAGTCATTGGTCACCGCCGCGCGCGCGGTGGGGTACGGTGCGGAAGAGGTGAACGCAGTTTCGCGCGCGTTCGACCTCGCGATGAAGCCGAGGATCGCAACGCTGGAGGACGACCACCACCCGGCGTACCTGCACCCGGGTCGATCGGTGCTGATCTTGCTACACGACGTTGGGTACGTCGACCTCGCGGCCCTGATCATCGCGGCGATTCTCGAGTCGGTCGATGTGACTCTTCGAGTTGGGCATGAGCGGCTCGAAACGGCGGTGGACGGTGCCATACTCGCCGCCCTCGGCGCGATTCCCGCGCCGGGGGATGAGCGACTCATCGAACGGCTCGTTGTGCTGGGTCCAGGAGCGGCGCTCGCCACCCTGGCGGAGCGGCTCGACCACCTTCGGCACCTTCACCTTCGCGAAGACTTGATCGACTCTTGGGCCGACACGCATCAAGAAGTTCTCGGCGCCTGGCTCCCGTTCGCCCAGCGGACAGATTCGAAGTTGGCGACGCGGTACGCCCATTGGGCGCGGACCTTCGGGAAGCGTATCTGAGGTGCCGCGCTGGGTCAGTTCCCGCGCGTGTAGATCATCCAGACTCCGTTCCCCGCCCCCAAGCCAAACAGATTCCCCGCTTCCACCGGTTTGTATAAGACCATCCGCTCGATGCCATCGGGTGGCAGGCGGAGCGCGAGATCTGCATCAGTTGCCCTCACATCGTTGATGTAGATCATCATCTCAACGCAGCCGGTCTGGTACATCTTTACTTGGCCCGTGGAGTAGCCCACACAAATCGTTCCGTTGGAATTGTGGCGAACGATGACTCCCGGGATGTGCAGAGATCGCAGCACGTCGGACGCGTCTCGACTCCGTTGTCGCACCTCGTCGATCTGTTCGCTGCTGATCATGAGTCCGCCGCGCGCGCGACCGAGTATGTCCCTGACGGGTTCCACAGTGACGTCAAGAGGGGCCATGGCGATGGCTCGAGAGTCGACCTTCATTTCGACCAGGAGCCTCTGTCCGTCGGGCACCGCGAGCGTATCCATTCTGGTGCCGTAGGCGAGATGGTCCGCTACCAGCATGTATCGGCCTGGCGGCACGTCCCTGAACGTGAAGGAGCCGTCTCGCCCGCTGAGCGTCCGGAAGGCTGTTCCGCGTAACCACGTCTCCGCGCCCTCCACCGGGGCTGCCGAGGTGGCGTCGGTAAGACGCCCTGCAATCTGTCCAGGCGACATCTCGACGAGCGGCAGGACCGCCTCGGAGAAGTCGTTCTCGCCGAGGACGATCTCATAGCGTTCGAACTGCCGACCGATATAGACCGCGGAGAGCAGAACTGGGGTGTCGGCTGGCAGTCGGCAGCTCCGGAACCGCCCGTCCGAGTCCGTCCGAAGGGTGAAGCCCTCCGGGAGTGGGGAATTCGGCACATTCCACGAGAACGAGACGTAGGAGCCACCGAGAGGTATCCCCGACTCCCCGTCGATAACCCTTCCGGCCAAAGAGCCCGCCCGGGCAGGGCGTTCCTCCACGAGACACTGCGAAGTCACGATGGTGGCGAGGGAGGGGGTTGCGAGGTGGACTTCGGCGGGCAACCCCTCGCCGACTGTGACGGGTTGAGTGCCGACGGACACACCGAGTTCGGCGAGCCGAGGGTGAAAGAACAGGACCTCGTAGCTCCCAACCGGTACGCCCTCGATCTGATACCGACCTTCCTCGTCCGTCACACCCCGGAATGGCGTACTCCAGAGGAATACTGCGGCGTCGACGAGTGGACCGCTGTCGATTGAGTCGTATACGGTTCCGACCACGGAACCCGTTTGCGCGTTCAACGCTCCGGGACCGATCGCGGCACACACGATCGCGATTCTCACCCCAATAGTGACGTGCCTTCCCATCATCCTCTCACCGACGTCGTGCCGCGACCTCCGAGCCGGGTCGCGCTAAGTACCATACGCTCGACCCCGCCGTTTCGTACAGGTGTCAGCGGCCGGCTGAAACGCTTGCCTCGCCCGTCGCATGGATACAGCTTCCGGGCGCTGGCGCGACTCCAACGGACATCTGGGAAATGACCTACATCATTACCGAGCCTTGTATCGAGACAAAGGACGCGAGTTGCGTCGAGGTTTGTCCGGTCGACTGTATCTATGAGGCAGACGACCAATACTACATCCATCCGGACGAGTGCATCGATTGTGGTGCGTGCGAACCGGAGTGTCCGGTCCAGGCGATTTTTCCGGACACGGACGTGCCGAGTGAGTGGACCAGCTACATCGAGAAGAACAAGGTCCATTTCGAGTAGGCCCGGCAACTACGAGACTTCGAGAAACAGAGCGGCGGCGGGCAAGACGCCCGCCGCCGCTCTTTTCATCCCGCTCGAACGACGATTCGTATTATAGGCCAAGCTCCCGGATACGCTGCAGCGAAAGAGTACTGGGCTGAGTCTCTCCCGCGGGAATCAAGCGGGTCTGCCTCGACTCGATCTCCTTCTGCTGGCGCACCAAGAGAATCGTCGTCGCGAGTGCGGCCGCACCAAGCAGCCCGATCGCGAAGTTCTTCATCTCTCTCCCCTCTGCTGTGAACCGACCTTCAACTCCCTCGTTTCCAACACCTTACGTCGGTAATATCCACGGCTGTCAGGACGGTTCCGTCACACCCCTCCAGCCCCCGGTTGGACGAAGCTCCCGACCCTTCGCATACATGGACATGGAACTAACCTCTTCCGTTGAAGCGCGGGCCGGAGACCCGGTCGCGCTGGCACGACTCCTGGTGTCGATTCCGTCGGTCAATCCGGTTCTGGCCCCGGGGGGCGCGGGCGAGCGCTGCATCGCCGAAATTGTGGCCGACCTCCTCAAGGGCTGGGGGCTCACGACCGCACTCGAGGAAGTAGCGCTGGGGCGGTGGAACGTTGTAGGGCGACTCGAGGGCGAGGGTCCCACGCTCCTCCTGAACGGTCACCTCGACACCGTCGGCGTTCAGGGAATGACCGTTGAACCGTTCGCCGCGGTGATGGACGAGGGCCGACTTTTTGGTCGGGGTGCATGCGACATGAAGGGGGGTGTGGCGGCGATCCTCGCGGCCACGGCTCGATTGGCCGAAGTCGGCCCGCGGCCTAAACTCATCGTTGCGCTGACGGCCGATGAAGAGCACGCGAGTCTCGGAATGGCTGCGCTCGTGGCCGGGGGAGTAGAGGCAGACCTAGCGGTCGTCTGCGAACCAACGAGCCTTCGTATCATGCCTGCCCACAAAGGCTTCGTTTGGCTCAGGGCAGTGTTTCGCGGGAGGGCGGCGCACGGGTCGCGACCCGATCGCGGTATCGATGCCATCCGCCACGCGGGACTGTTCCTGGCTGCCCTGGAGCCCTACACAGCGACGCTCTTGGAGCGACGAGCACATCCGTTGCTGGGGCACGGCTCGTTCCACGCGGGGACCATTCACGGGGGGACCGCAGAGTCAGTGTATCCTGACGAATGCACGCTGCTGATTGAGCGTCGGACGATGCCGTGGGAGTCCCCGATGCAGGTGGTCTCCGAGTTCAACTCCGTACTCGAAACGCTTCGAGGCCAAGAACCATCGCTGAACGCAACCCTCGAGATGACGCTTGAACGACCAGGCACCGAAGTGCCGGTGGAGAGCCCCCTGGTGATGGGACTTCTTGATGCCTGCCGAGCGCTTCATGTGCCACCGGCCGTTGAAGGCATGACCGCGTGGGTCGATGCTGCCTTTCTCAACGAAATTGGCATTCCCGCGGTCTGTTTCGGCCCCGGAAGCATCGAGCAGGCACACACTGAGGATGAGTGGATCGTCGTGGACGAAATCAGAAAGTGTGCCGACGTGCTCGAACGGTTTGCGCGCGGATTGGTTCAGTGAACCCTGATGAAAAACGAACGCCGGACCACCCCGTGAGAGGTGGCCCGGCGCTTAGTTCGCTGAGTTGTGCCGCGTCAGCGTCGCGTGGTCAACAAGATGGCGCCATCGGCGTGCCCTGTACCAAAACGAGTGCTCGCGTCGGCGGCGCTCATGAACTGCAGTCCTTCGATGTCAGCGGTCCGAAACGACCGCAGGTCGTTGAGGTCGTTGCGTCGAGCGCCGTCGACGTAGAAGACCGGGCCGCTACCCGACGAGCCTCCGCGCGACTGCAGCCATCGTGGACGAAGTCTCTCAACCGCCTGATACCCGTCGATCTGGGAGAGGGGTTCGAGCTCCGCACGAACGATCCGGTTCGCACTCGAGCCCGCGACGCGGGCGCTATCGCCGCTCCCGCCGCCTGAGGCGCAGCCGGTTAGTCCGAGAGCGAGAGCGAATACGATGAGGACCCAAGTCCTCGACGGGAATGCGCGCATGGTCGAGCTCCTTTACTATGCTCGTTCGATGAATTCGGGTGGACAAGATGAGTTGCCGACTCCGGTTACGCCACCGTACTGGAAGACCGAGTAGATTCGTTTCGTACCAATGGCATGGATCAACTAGGAGTTGTGATGGGCATGTCCGAGGGAGAGGAGGGGGCCGGGCCCCGTTGAACCAAACGCGCCAGGTGACCATCGATGCATTGATGGAGCACTTCGCGAACGACGTGATGGATGTCGACGAGTTCGAGCGACGGGTGGACGTTGCCCACAGTGCCACCAGCGGCGACGAATTGAAGGAGCTCCTGCGAGACCTGCCTGGCGGGGGCGATCTGCCAGTATTGGCGAGCGCGGCGGGTACGGTTCCAGCCCCAGTGCCCCAGTACACGGTGACTTCTGCCGCGCATGTGAAGGACAGTCAATTCGTCGTCGCATGTCTGCGTGGAGAGGTGCGAAACGGTCGTTGGCGGCCGGCTCGAAAGAACATCGCCGTCGCGGTCATGGGTGGGGTCGAGCTTGATCTTCGGGAAGCCATATTCCCCCCTGGGGTTACCGAGATTCAGGTATTCACCATGTGGGGCGGCGTGGAGATCATCGTTCCACCGGGGATGAACGTCGAAAGTCAGGGGATCGCGCTCATGGGCGGGTTCGAATACATGGCCGACAGCTCGATTCATCCCGACCCACACGCTCCCACGCTCCGAGTTACGGGGATCGCGCTCATGGCAGGCGTGGAGGTCGCGGTGCGCGAGACCGGAGAGACGGCTCGGGATGCTCGTCGTCGCCGCAGGCTCGAGCGGCGTGACCAACGCCGCCGTCTCCGGAGCGGCTGACGCCGGCAGTCCCCGGTTGGCCTGTGCGTCCCTAGTCGTTCAGGGTCCGATCGAGGTAGGCCTTGAGGCGGTTCCAGGCGTCGAGGCCAGCGGCTCCCCGGCCCGGGACGTCCTGGTCGATCCTCAGCCAGAAGCCGTGATTCACTTCGTCGTAGATGTGGAGATCGTTCTCGATTCCTGCTGCCTCCAGTGCGCTCTGGAACGCGGTGACCTGTTCCGGAGAGGGACCGGAGTCGAGGCTGGCGAAGGTGCCATACACCTCGTGGTCCATTCGGGCCAGTGCCTCAGGATCGTCGATCAAACGGCCATAAAAGATCGCCGTAGCCTCGTGGTCGACACCATCGAGGCCGAAGGAGAGAGCGATGCCCCCGCCAAAGCACCATCCCATAGCGCCCACGCGACCTGTCACGTCCGATCGGGCGCGCAAGAACGCCACTGCAGCATTCAAATTGCCGACGACGGTGGACATATCTGCTGTAGCCGCGTTCATCAATGTGATGTTCTCCTCGGGGTTCGTCCCGACGGCGCCACGATACAGGTCTGCGGCCAGGGTCACATATCCCTCAGCCGCGAAGTCGTCCGCGACCTCGCGGACGCGATCAACCAATCCATTCCACTCGTGAATGATGACGAGGGCGGGAAACGGTCCGTCCCCCTCGGGCACAGCGAGGTACCCGATCGTGTGCGCGTCGCCGGTCACATACCGCACGGCGGCACCACCCAGCGAGGCCCGGTTGCCGATGATCGCCGGTGGCATCTCTCCGGGCCCGGTTGGCGATAGGGCGATCCGAGGAGATGAAGTGTCGATGTCGTCGCCAGAGTTCTGTGCCTCCGGGCCGCAAGCCGATGCCGTTGCGAAGACACACAAAACGGTCACGAAGTTCTGGAAGCGAAACATGAATGGTGGCTCCTGGGGTCGCGAGCAAAACCGGCCTGGCCTCGTAGAGGACAGAGATCGTCACATCCGCGCAACCACGTCTTGCCCTGAACGCTGGCCCGCGCGGCGGAAGGGCGTAGGATGGGGTTCCACTTTTCGAGACTGGAACACGAGCGAGGGGACCGAATGACTGAACACCTTCCGGGGCGCGGCAGAGTGTACGACACGTTTGCTTCGACAATAGGCGACACACCGTTGGTCCGGATCCCGCGCCTCAAGGCCAAGCATGAAGTAACGGCTGATATTCTGCTGAAGTGCGAGTTCTTCAATCCGATGGCCTCCGTGAAGGACAGAATCGGCGTCGCCATGGTGGACGACATGGAGCGAAGAGGTGTGTTGAAGAAGGGTTCCACGATCGTAGAACCGACGTCTGGCAACACCGGTATCGCGCTCGCGTTCGTCGCCGCGTCGCGGGGCTATCGATGTGTCCTGACGATGCCCGAAACCATGTCGGTGGAGCGAGTCCGCATGCTCGAGCACCTCGGTGCCGAGGTCGTTTTGACGCCGAAGGAAGAGGGTATCGGCGGCGCGTTCGCCGCGGCGGACCGACTCACTCAAGAGATCGAGGGAGCCGTTCAGCCGGGTCAGTTCGTAAACCCGGCGAACCCGGAGATACATCGCCGGACCACGGCCGAAGAAATTTGGCGTGACACCGGCGGCGAAATCGACGTATTCGTCGCAGGTGTCGGCACGGGTGGGACCATCACGGGGGTCTCCGAGGTGTTGAAGCAACGAAATCCGGAGCTGCATTCGATCGCCCTCGAACCACTGACGAGCCCTGTGATGTCGGGCGGAGAGCCGGGTCCCGGCAACATGATTCAGGGGATTGGTGCCGGGTTCATCCCCGAGATCCTCAACATGAGTATCGTGGACGAGGTCATGACGATCGCGAACGACGACGCTTTCGTGATGGCTCGTGACGCGGCTCGCACCGAGGGGCTGCCGTGTGGAATAAGCGGCGGCGCGGCCATCTGGGCCGCCATCGAGGTCGCGAAACGCGCCGGCATGGAGAACAAGACGATCGTGGCGATCTTGCCGTCTTTCGCCGAACGTTACATATCCACGGACTTGTTCAAGGCGGAGTAGTACGGGAACCGCCCGAAGCCGTCGATAGTACTAGCCCCAACCACACGATATTCAAGGCGACCGATAGCTCGCCGGAGGAATAGTATCCAATGCTGCTTCGTGCCGATGTCTTCTCTGCGCTGGCCGTTACGGTCGGGTTCGGGCTCACGATCCACGCGGGTGCCGACGTACGTTCCGCGTCGTCATCCGATGAGACGTCCAGCCACGCCGTGAGTTTCGCGGATCAGATCGCCCCGATCCTCGAAGCCCGATGCTCCGAGTGCCACAGCGCAGAGAGCTCGGAGCTGGGTTTGAGGCTGGACAGTTACGAAGGCGTCATGGCGGGCTCGGACTACGGCACCGTCGTAGAAGCCGGGGACCCCGACGGGAGCTTGTTGATCGAGATGATCGAGTCCGGCGACATGCCCGAGGACGGCGATCCGGTTCCGGCCGATGAGATCGAGCTCATTCGGACATGGATCGCCGAGGGCGCCGAGAACAACTAGCGCGGGCGAACGACTAGCGGGCGGGCGAGCGGTACCAGTCCCCGCGAAGCCAGTCTACGATCAGCCCCATCTCGTCCTCGCTGAGGATACCTTCGGCTCCGAATGCGGGCATGCGGTCGTTGTCGGCGCCGTAGTACTCCTCCTGCTCGGGGTCGTGGAGTAACCCGAGCATCCAGGCTCGGGAGCCCCAGCCGCTCAATACAGGTCCGACGTCACCTTCGGTCATGTCGCCGAACGTGTGGCAGCGAGTGCAGTTGATGGCTTCACTGCTGATCAAGGCGCGCCCCTCTGCGATGTCCGTCTGGGCTGCCGCATCGAGCGACGCCTGTCCGGGGAGCGCGGCCTCCGCCGACACCGCCATGATCACCTTTTGGAGATCCTGGAGTTCCTGAGGCGACATTCCCGCAACGCCGCGTTGGACGAACCGTGCCATGCGCCCGTTGGCGTGTTCGGTGGCCCCGAAGTACTCAGGTGTGGCGATACGCTCCGGGTCCAGGAGTCCGCTCAGCCATTGCCGACTGCCGTAGCCGGCCAGGTCCGAGGCAGCGGCCTCGTCGGTCGGGATCCTCCCCAAACCATCGTGACCGTCGACGCGATGACAGCTCGAACAGTTCGCCTCGAAGAGCCGCGGTCCCTGGGTGAGGGGATCGCTCCGCAGAAGCGCCAGGCCACCCCCTATGGGGATTCCCGACGGCGACGAGGCAAGCTCCCCGATGCGGTGATCGACCACCTCGGCCGCCGCTCTGGCGGATACGAAGTCCGGGTCGGCAGCGTCCTCTGCACGGGCGGTCCACGTCAACACAGCGATACCGAGAAGCAGTGACGCCGCGACCCCGAGGTTGAAACGATGCCCGAGTCGCCATTGACCGATGATGGGCATGGCCGCAACGAGTCCGACCACGAGGCCGGGGATGACCTGAGCACCAACCACCTCCCACCCTGCCGGAAAGTACTTTAGCCACTGGAACAGAAAGAGGAAGTACCATTCGGGGCGGGCTGCCGCGTAGGGCTCGGTCGGGTCGGCCGGGGCCCCGAGATCCGCCCCGCCGGTCCAGAGGACGAGTCCCAATACGGTGGCCATGACCGCCAGCGATGCGACGCCGTCGCGGAGCACTTGTTCCGGCCAGAAGAAGCCGTCCGGCTTTTCGCGACCCTTTTCGGAAACAGTGACTCCATGCCGGCGGAAGAGATAGATGTGGCCCACCACCAACAGGACGATTCCGGCCGGGAGAACGCCGGCGTGGAGGGCGAAGAAGCGGGTCAAAGTGTGGTGCCCGTACTCGGCTCCGCCGATCAGTAGTTGCTGCATGGCCGGTCCGACCACGGGCGTCATCGACGCGATGCTCGTCGCGACCTTGGTAGCCCAATAGCCCTTCTGGTCCCAGGGCAACAAATAGCCCGTTAGGGAGAGCCCGAGTACCAGAAAGAGCAGGCCTAACCCGAACCAGAAGTTGACCTCGCGCGGCGCCCGATAGGCACCATCGATCAAGACCTGCATGAGATGCAGGACGAGGAGGATGATCGTGACCTGCGCCGTGAAGTGATGCACACCACGCAGAATCCACCCACCGAGCATCTGGTTCTGGATGAAATAGACGCTTTCCCAGGCGCCCTGGGCGTTCGCGCTGTACGCGGCCCAAAGGGCGAGGCCGGTGACGAACTGCACGAACAGGGCGAAGGTGAGCGTACTCCCCCAGACGTAGCGCCACCGCGCGCCACCCGGAATGCGTTCGAAGAGGGCGCTCTTCAGCAGCCCCCGATACCCGGTGCGGTCATCGAGCCAATCGAGGAGTTCGCGCATCAGATGGCTGTCTTCTCTTCTCTGCCTGGCAGGAAGTTCTGAAAACGCACCCAGACCTCATCACCGTTCCGGACTTCTACCTCGAGCGCGTCCATGTCGCGCGGACTCGGACTGTTGGCGTCATTCACAACACCGTCCAGGTCGAAGCTGCTCTTGTGGCAGGGGCAGCCGAAGCGGGACTTGTCGGGCATGAGCCCGACGAAACACCCGGCGTGCGGACACACCACGTTGAGCGCCGCCACCCCAGTCGGGGTCCGTCGAAGGTAGACCGCCCCGACGGGTGTATTCTCATAGGTCGTCCAGGCGTCCACCCGATCCGTCTCGATCGTGAACTTCTTTGGCGCGCCGTCTTCGGGGACCGACGAGAGCTTTGTGACGAGGATCATGCTCAGGTCCCGCCGGCCCCGGCGCAGCGGATCAAAAAGAGCGGCCGCGCCCGCGGCTAGGGGCACGATGGACGCCGCTGCGGCGACACAGAGTGCGCCGACGCTCGCAATAAAATTGCGCCGAGGCTCGGCGCCGTTCTCGGCTTTGTCGTCGCTCATATGATGAAGTCGAAAGTCGGGTTCTGGAATCGAGAAACGGCGGGCGGTCAGGTGCAAGGAGGTGCGACCCGGGGACCGGTCTGCCGTTGTATGTAACCCAAGGGCACCAAGCTGTTGATCCTGCGGCGGTCTTGGGCGTGTTGATGGAACGAACTTTCGTGTTGTTTAACGTGCGAGAAACGTATGGCGCAAGGCTGTGTTTGCGCGACGGTTGTTCACGGTGAGACCCTCACGCTAGGTTCGCACCCTACTGTCGGCCCAGAGAGTCCCGGTCTGTGGCGTGGGGTGCGACCTGTCTCTCGCACCCGACGGCATTGCTCAGGCTCTGCGGGGGAGGTCATGTTGGCGGTCCGTGACCTTCCCGTCGGAGCCCATGATGCGCGCTGTATGGTTACTCGGTACAACTCTTCTGACCGCAGCGACGGTCGCCGTTCCGAGCGTCGACAACTATCAACGCAGAATCGGCATCGACGTCGAGAACTATCGCTTCGAATTGACACTCAGCGACGACACCGACGAAGTCGTCGGACGCACCACTGTGTCGCTCCGCTTCACGGCCAACGGCAGCACCAAACTCCTGCTCGACCTGGGGAGCGTGAACCCGGACGGCGCCGGAATGACCGTCAGCTCCGTGGCTTCGAACGGCAGGGCCCTCACCTTCGTCCATGATCGCGACGTTCTGCGCGTGGCACTGGCCGAATCGGGCCGGTCCGGGACGCGCCTGGATGTGGTCGTGGAGTACCGAGGCGAGCCCGCGAGCGGCCTCAGAATCGGACCGAACAAGTATGGAGAACGGACGTTCTTCAGCGACAACTGGCCCAATCGTGCTCGCAGTTGGCTGCCCACAGTCGATCATCCGTATGACAAGGCCATGAACGAGTTCGTAGTGACGGCACCCGCCCACTATCAGGTTGTCTCGAACGGACTGCTGGTCGAAGAGACGGACCTGCCGGAGGGGGCCCGACGAACGCACTGGAGGCAGTCCGTTCCGATCGCGTCCTGGCTCTACGTTCTCGGGGTCGCGCGCTTCGCGGTGCAGCACGTCGGCGATTTCGACGGCAAGCCGATCCAGACCTGGGTCTACGCACGGGATCGTGAGGCCGGCTTCTACGACTTTGCGGTCCCGACCAAGCAGGTCATGGAGTTTTACTCCGACTACGTCGGGCCCTACGCCTACGAGAAGCTCGCGAACATCACCTCGCCGGCGACCGGGGGTGGGATGGAGGCCGCCACGGCCATCATGTACGGGGAGAACTCGGTCACCGGGGATCGCAGCGTCCGATGGCGAAACGTGATCATCCACGAGGTTGCTCATCAGTGGTTCGGCAACGCAGTGACCGAGTCCGACTGGGACGACGTTTGGCTGAGCGAAGGGTTCGCGACCTACTTCACGCTGCTCTTTATCGAACATGCGTACGGAAGGGACGAGTTTGTGGCGGGCCTGCGAAGTTCTGCCCAACGAGTGTTTAGCCAGTACGAGACCGATCCCGAGTATCGGATCGTGCACGACGACCTCGAGGACATGAGTCGGGTCACGAGCGGAGCCACATATCAGAAAGGGTCCTGGGTGCTCCACATGCTCCGCGGTCGTATGGGTGACGAAGCGTTCTGGGCAGGAGTGAAGTCGTACTATGCCCGATACATGAACGGGAACGCGACGACGACGGATTTCCGCATCGCCATGGAGGAGGCTTCGGGACTCGACCTCCGAGTCTTCTTTCAGCAGTGGCTGTACAGTGGGGGCAATCCTCGCTTCGAGGGTTGGTGGGACTACGACCCGAGCGCTCAGGCGGTACGCATCGAACTGAATCAATCCCAGATCGCCGGGCCGACCTACACGATGCCGCTGGAAGTGGGCATCCATTTCGAGGGGAGCCACACACCGTCGGTGCTTGAGACGGTCTCGATCGATGGCCGGTTCCATCGTTTCGTCATTCCCGTTGATGCGGAGCCGAGCAACGTTACGCTCGATCCCAATGTTTGGACCCTGTTCGAGGCTGACTTTCAACCCCGCAGCAGGTGAATGGTCCGCCGTGCGCCGCCCTCGCGCGCGGCTCCACAAGAGTTCGCCAAATCCGAGGATGGATGATGCAAAGATCTGTGTCGCGTATTGCCCTTGGCCTGACCGTGATGTTCACGGCCATCGCCGGAACCTCCGCACCCGTGGCCGCTCAGCTGGATCTCGAGGCGCTGCAAGATGAGGCGCTTGCCTGGCTTCAGGAGTACATCCGCATCAACACGATCAACCCGCCTGGAAACGAGGTAGAATCGGCCGGGTTCTTCGCCCGGATCTTCGAGGCCGAGGGCATCACCTACGAAATGGCCGAATCCGCGCCCGGACGGGGCAACATCTGGGCGCGCCTCGAAGGTGGTGACGAACCGGGTATCGTCCTGCTCCACCACATGGACGTGGTACCTGCCGATGCGCGTTTCTGGACGTCTGATCCGCTTTCGGGAGAGCTGCGGGACGGCTACGTCTACGGTCGCGGGGCGCTCGACACGAAGACGAGCGGCATCCTGCATCTGGCGACATTCCTGGCGCTACACCGGACCGCGATACCGTTGACGAGGGATGTCGTCTTCATGGCGACCGCCGATGAGGAAGCCGGAGGCTTCTTCGGCGCTGGCTGGTTGGTCGAGAACCGCCCTGAAATCTTCGAGGGAATCGGTTTTCTGCTCAACGAAGGTGGCGGTGGTTCGGACGTAGATGGCGCCATCAACTTCGGCCTCGAGGTGACCCAGAAGGTCCCGTATTGGCTCCGTCTCACCGCGAGGGGCGAGCCGGGACACGGATCGAGGCCTCTCGTCACGTATGCCTCGGTCAAGATGATCGAAGCTCTGGATCGTTTTCGCCGCCACGAATTCGAAGCCCGACTCATCCCGGCGGTCGATGTCCACTTTCGCGGAATGGCGGAGGGGTACGCCGAGCCGTGGCGCAGCCGCTTCGAGAACTTTGGTGCCGTGATCGGGGACGCGGGGGTGTTGAGGGAGCTGCAGCTTTATGACCCGGGGCTACACGCGTTGACGCGGAACACCTGCTCCATCACCCGTTTCGAAGGAAGCGAAAAGATCAACGTGGTTTCACCCGAGGTCGCGGCTGAGATCGACTGCAGACTGCTTCCGGACCAGGATCCCGACGCGTGGCTCGCCGAGGTGCGGAGGGTATTGGGATCCGAGGTCGAGGTGGAGGTCTTGATGGGCTTCACTCCGGCCGTCTCGTCCACGGACACGGATCTCTATCGGACGGTCCGCGACGTGACGCTCGAGGAGTTTCCGGATGCCGGGTTCGTTCCTCAGGTCGTCGGTGGCTTCACCGATAGCCACTTCTTTCGGGACCTTGGAATTACGAGCTACGGATATACTGCGACTGCGACACCTTCAGCCGATTCGGGTGGAGTGCACGGAAACGACGAGAGGGTAACCGAAGAGAACGTACGTCGCGGAGTAGCCATGACGCTGCGAATCTTGGAGCGCTTCGCCGCGACTCGCCCCGTCATGGAGGACCACTGATGGCCACCCGCTACGAAGTCGCTTCCCTCGATCCGCGTGAGCTCGTACCTGGTCACCACGGTCGTTTCATCCACTCCGAACACACGACCCACGTCTATTGGCAGATCGAGGCGGATGCTCTGCTGCCGGAGCATAGCCACCCGCACGAACAGATCGTCAACGTTCTCGAGGGTCGCTATGAACTGCTCGTGGACGGACAGTCCTTCGTTCTCAACAGCGGTGACGTTCTGGCGATACCGGGCGGAGTCAGACACTCCGGTCGGGCCCATACGCCATGCCGAATCCTGGACGTATTCTCACCCGTCCGGGAGGAATACCGATGAGCGTACTCCGGTTCGTAGGGTTGCTCGCGATCGCCGGCTTCGTCGCGGCCGGAAGCTTGGTCCTGAGATCTCCCGACGCGTCGACCCGCTCAATGCTCGCGGAGTCGACAGAACGTGAGGTCGGCGTGGTTTCCGACGCAGAGGTCGACCGGTGGCCCCCGGTCGCCACTTTTTCGGTTCTCGGATACGACCCGGAAAGCGGGGAGGTGGGGGGGGCCGTTCAGTCGCGTGTCTTCTCCGTCGGGAATGGTGTCTTGTGGGCCGAAGCCAACGTCGGCGTCGTGGCCACTCAGGCCATTGTCGATGTCAGCTATGGACCCCAGGGCATCGAGTTGCTCCGACAGGGGATGGCACCAGCCGAGGTAGTCAGAACCATCCTGCGCAACGATCCGAATCCACAGCCCGAGCGGTGGACGATCGAGGGTCGCCAGTTCTCCGTCATGGATGCGCGGGGGAACGTGGCGACGCACACGGGCTCGAGCGCCTCGGATTGGGCCGGCCACCGCATCGGGCTCCATGTTTCGGCCCAAGGCAATATCCTGGCGGGCGAGGCGGTGGTCGACGCGATGATCGAAGCGTTCGAAGCGACCGAAGGACACCTCTCGTTCCGCCTACTGGCGGCGCTGGAGGCGGGTCAGGCGGCCGGGGGCGACCGGCGTGGCATGCAGTCGGCCGCCATGATCATCGTGAAGGAAGATGCGGGCGTATGGCTCCACAACGATGTGGTGCTGCGCCTCCAAGTCGACGACTCGGAGAGTCCGATCGTGGAGATGCGGCGCCTCGTGGAGATCGCCGGCCGCCAACGGGACCGCATCCGCGGCCGATGACCTAGCCGACCCAGGGGTCGCGGGAGCCTTTTCCCCCCACGACCCCTGGGTCATCTAGCTACCGGGTCGAATGCCGCTCAGCCGCGGTCGATCTCAACCACAGATCGGGACAGGTCCGACTCGAGCCAAAGTGTGACCTGACGAGCCGAGGCCACGTCGAGCACGTTGGTCTTGACGCCGTAGTCGTCCGACTGCTCCGAGCCCGCTGGGCTCGGAAAAACCTTAATCCGGAAATCCTGCGCCGAGATGTCATCCGGAATCTGGAAGGCCTTGAGAGATCCCCGGGCTACCCGACCGAGTCGGTGCAGTTTGCCCTGGGCATCCTCGGCATAAACGCGGACCGAGACTCCGTGGTTGTTGACTACGTAGATCTCGTTGGTGCCCGCCCGATCAGGGCCGTCGGTTTCGGTGGCCCCGACCGGTGCCGCGATCGCGGCGCCGAGGCCCAGCATGAGTGCCACCCGATACATCCTCTTCATCGTCGTCATCCTCCCATTGAGTGGTGGCGAGCCCCCTGGCTCGCTCGGCGCGCCGCCGACCGAAGATCGATCGCTGCTCGCCGCTTCCTCGCTCCTGTAGAGACGCAGCTGCCGGAGCGAAAGTTGCACGTCTGAATACGAAGGGCGGGGTCCGATCTTTCACCGGACCCCGCCCTTCCAACTGTCCCGCGATACTCCAGAGGAGTTCTACTGCGTCAGCAATGCTCCTCGTACGCAGCCTTCAAATCCGCTGCAATGTCTTCAGGGTGGCGCCCTTCGATCTGGTGACGCTCCATGAAATAGGCGAGCTCACCGTCCTTGAAGAGTGCGACCGACGGGGATGAAGGCGGATACCCGGTGATGTAGTCGCGCGTACGGTCGGTGGCCTCCATGTCCTGCCCGGCGAAGACCGTGGTGAGCACTTCGGGCTTCTTCTGCCCCTGAAGCGAGAGGTAGACCGCGGGCCGCATCATCGCAGCGGCGCAGCCGCACACGGAGTTCACCACGACCAACGCCGTCCGCGTTTCGTTAGCGAGGGCGGCATCCACTTCAGCCGGAGTCTTCATTTCAGTAAAGCCCACGCGGACCAGATCTTCCCGCATCGGCGCGATCATCATTTCAGGATATGGCATCGAACCTCGCTTCGTTCAGGGCGGCCCCGAGCACGATCGGGCCGGTCTAATAATACCTTAAGATTGAATACTGTCCACCATGATTTGAGGTGCGCCGTTGCGGATCCGCAGCGCGGGCGGCGACCTTGTCTGCCTATGCCCGCGACCACTGACATCGTCCGCCTGATTGTAAACGGTGACCGGCACGAAGTCGGCGTGCCGACACACTTCACCCTGCTCGAAACGCTCCGCTACGTGATCGGCCTGACCGGCTCGAAGCAGGGGTGTGACAAGGGTGATTGTGGGGCGTGTACAGTCATAGTGGACGGGGAACCAACGTTGTCGTGTCTGATGCCTGTTTGGGAGGCAGAAGGAAGGCAGGTAACGACGGTCGAGGGTCTTGCGACTGCCGCCGGGCCTCATGCCCTTCAAGACTGCTTCGATCTGAACGGCGCGGCCCAGTGCGGCTTCTGTACGCCGGGGATTCTCTGTTCGGCGGCGGTGCTCCTCACACGTAATCCATCGCCCAGCCGAGAGGAGATCCAGGAGGCGCTGTCTGGGAATCTCTGCCGGTGCACTGGCTATTCCAAGATCTACGATGCAGTAGAGGCGGCGGGTCGGCGTTTGCTCGATGCGGCGGAGGCCCCGTGAGCGTAAAGCCTCCTAACTCAAAGTCGGACTTGCGCTTAATCGGTACGAATCAGCGCAAGATCGAAGGTCTGGCGAAGTCGACGGGCCGGGCGGTGTACACGGATGATCTGACGTTCCCGGGCATGCTGCACGGGAAAATTCTCCGGAGCCCGCATCCCCACGCTCGCGTTCGTGCCATCGATGTGAGCCGCGCCGCCGCCCTCGACGGCGTTCATGGTATCGTCACCGGCCAGGACATGCCGACGACGTACGGCATCATCCCGTGGACGCCCGACGAGTACCCGCTGTGTGTGGACCGAGTTCGATATATCGGGGACGGCGTCGCCGCCGTGGCGGCCGTCGACGAGGACACGGCTCTCCGGGCACTCAAGCTCATCGAGGTGGACTACGAGGAGCTTCCCGCGTTTCTGGATCCGTTCGACGCGGCATCGGCCGACGGGTCCACGCCGTACATTCACGAGCCACACAAGGCCGGGTGGAACGGGAACGTCACCAAGATGGTTCACCTGGAATTCGGCGACGTGGACGGCCTCTTGGACGGGTCCGACGTCGTGGTGGAAGGTGAGTACTTCTTCGAGGGGACGACACACGCGCCGATCGAGCCGCACTGTGCCATCGGTCACTGGGATGGGTCCTCGAAGCTCACAGTCTGGTCGTCTACTCAGGTGCCGCACTACCTGCACCGCGAGTTGTCGCGCGTGCTCAAAATCGAGCAGGCTCAGGTTCGGGTCCTGCAGCCGCTGGTTGGTGGGGCGTTCGGCGGAAAGAGTGAGCCCTTCGATCTCGAGTTTTGTGTCGCCAAGCTGGCGATGATGACCGGGCGGCCGGTCAAGATCCTATATACCCGTGAAGAGGTCTTCTACGCTCATCGCGGACGCCATCCGTTCCATATGAAGTATCGGACTGGCGCTACGTCGGACGGGAAACTGACCTCCGTGGACGCGAAGATCCTTCTGGACGGGGGGGCGTACGCTTCGTTCGGCCTGGTCACTACCTATTACTCGGGTCAGCTTCTCTGCGCCCCGTATACGATGCCGGCATACCGCTTCGACTCGAAGCGGGTCTATACGAACAAGCCTGCCTGCGGTCCCAAGCGTGGGCATGGTTCGGTGCAACCTCGGTTCGCCTTCGAAGTGCAGATCGACAAGCTCTCCGAGAAGGTCGGATTGGATCCGTTCGAGTTTCGTCGTCGCAACTTCATCGGCGAGCATACGAGAACCGTCAACGAGCTGCGCATCACGTCGAACGGCTTCATGGAGTGTCTCGAAGCGGTCGAACGTGCTAGCGGCTGGCAGGAGAAGTTCCGAAAGATGCCGTTCGGGCGCGGAGTGGGGGTCGCGGGATCGACCTACATCTGCGGGACCAACTACCCGATCTACCCGAACGACATGCCTCAGTCAGGCGTGCAGATGCAGATCGATCGGAGCGGGCGGGTCGCCGTGTTCAGCGGGGCGAGTGAGATCGGTCAGGGCTGCGACTCGGTGGTCGCGTACATCGCAGCGGAGGAGCTTGGGGTTCCGCTCGATTGGGTGCGTGTCATGCGCGGCGACACCGACTTCACGCCGGTCGATCTCGGCGCCTACTCGAGTCGTGTGACCTTCATGCTGGGTAATGCGGCGATCGACGCGGCGGTGAAGCTCCGCAAGATGGTGCAGGAGGCCGTGGGTAAGAGTTGGGAGGTCCGTCCGAACGAAGTGCTACTCGCCGGCGGGTGGGCCATGTGGGCCCCCGACACCTCCAAGCAGATGCCTATCCGAGAGGCGTTCAACCTCGCAGAGGCCGAGTTCGGCACGCTCGGTTCCACCGGCAGCTACAACACTCCGAAGGACGTGCACGGAGAGTATAGAGGCGGCACGATCGGCGCGTCTCCAGCCTATTCCTTTACCGCGCACGTCGCCGAAGTCGAAGTCGACGTGGAAGCCGGCATTGTTGATGTGAAGAAGATCTGGGTTGCCCACGACTGTGGGCGGGCGTTGAACCCGATCCTCGTCGAGGGGCAAATGGAGGGCTCGGCGTATATGGGGTTCGGCGAAGCGCTGATGGAACAGCATGTGTTCAAGGATGCCGACCATGGTCGTGCAGGCCTCCTCGATGCGCCTTCCCTGCTGGACTACAGGATCCCGACGAGTCTGGACACTCCGGAACTCGAGTCACTCATCGTTGAGTCGATCGATCCAGAGGGTCCCTATGGCGCGAAGGAGGCGGGTGAGGGGCCACTGCATCCATCGATCCCTGCCATAGCGAACGCCATTTACGATGCGATCGGTATCCGCATGGACCGTCTACCCTTTTCGCCACCGAACGTTTGGCGAGGGATCAAGGCGGCGCGCAGCCGTGGGTCCCTGGTCAAGCCGTCACGGCCCGGGGCACCGTGAAGGCCTACCGAGCAGCTCTCGGTCCGGTTGCCGTCGTGCTCCTCTTCGTCGCGGCGGCGCTCTGGTCTCCGTTCGAGCCCCATCGTCCGCCCTCCGACGCGATTGCCATGGAGCCGGTCTCGTGGTCAGACGAAGATTGGGAGACCCTCGAGTCGACCCTCCGTTGGGCTATCGGAGCTGGGGTAGACACACTTCCCTTGGGCGAGCGAATGGCAGAGATCGGTCTGTCTTTCGTGGGAACCGCCTACGTGCCGGGGACCCTGGAGGTCGCCGGTCCCGAGCGCCTCGTGATCAACTTTCAGGGGCTCGACTGCGTGACCTTTGTCGAGAACGTGTTCGCTCTGTCACGGATCGTCAGGTCCGACGCTCCACAACGTCTCGACGATCGGGCATACGTCCAGGGTGCTTATGAGCGCGAGCTCACAACCCTGCGCTATCGAGATGGTGTGATCGCGGGTTATCCGAGCCGACTGCACTACTTCACGGATTGGATCACGGCGAACGAGCGGGGGTTCCGACTGAAAGACGTTACCGAGACATTGGGTGGGGTCGTGGACCCAGAGCCGATCGACTTCATGACGACCCATCGCGATGCGTACCCACAGCTGGTTGATCCGGCCAACGTGGAACGGATCCAGATCGTCGAGCGAGCCCTGTCGGAGTGGCCGCGCAACGTTATTCCCCAGAGCGAGATCGCGGCCGTCTCGGATCGAATCAAGAACGGGGACATCATTGCTGCGACCAGCACGGTCGAGGGCCTGGACGTAGCGCATACCGGCCTGGCCCTGTGGGTTGGGGGCACGCTGCGTCTCATGCATGCGCCACTGGTCGGCTCGGCGGTCGAGGTCAGTGAGACGACCCTGGCGGAGCGCGTCGAGGGCATCTCCGGCCAAGACGGAATCATCGTAGCTCGTCCATTGGGGCGCTGAGATGCTGCGACTCCCCGAATTCGAATATCACCGACCGACGTCGTTGTCGGACGCGGTCGGGCTCATGGGCGAACTCTCGGGCAACGCGATGTATATCGCGGGGGGCACCGACCTCGTCCCCAATATGAAGCACGGACTCTTCGAGCCGCGACACTTGATCGCGCTCAAGGGCGTAAGCGAACTCAAGGGTATTCGAGAAGACGGTGCGTTCCTTCGCATAGGAGGGGCCGAGACACTCACTGCAGTTTCGCAGGATCTTGGCGTCCGGACGCGCTTCCCTGCTCTTGCCGAGGCAGCCGCCCACGTGGCGGGACCGCAGCTCAGGAACGCAGGCACCATCGGTGGCAACGTCTGCCTCGAGACACGCTGCACCTATTACAACCAGACCGCGTTTTGGAGAGAGGCGCTCGGATATTGCCTCAAGAAGGACGGAGACGTCTGCCACGTGACGAAGGTCGGAAAGAAGTGCGTCGCCGCGCACTCGGCCGACACGCCACCGGTGCTCATGACGCTCGATGCCGTAGTGGTCTTGGTAGGGCCTCGGGGCGAACGCGAGGTCCCGATCCGAGATTTCTTTCTCGCCGACGGGATCTCGAACACGAAGCGTGAGACGACAGAGATCCTCACCGAAGTCCGGGTGCCACTAGCGGCCGCCGGACGTCGACAGGCTTATGTGAAACTCCGTCAACGCAAGTCGATCGACTTTCCCTTGCTCACGGTCGCGATCGCAGCAGAGATGGAAGCCGACGGCACAGTGGGTTCGATCGACGGTGTGGTGACGGCCCTCGGGTCGAGGCCCCGAGTGCTCACTGGGTGGGGCGAGGTTGCGGAAGGTAGGAAGCTGGATGCAGACGTCATCGAAGAGTTGGCGATCCGTGCCCACAAGCAGTGCCACCCCCTCGAGAACATCACAGTGGATCCCGAGTGGAGGAGGGCCATGGTGCCGGTCTATGTGAGGAGAGCTCTCGCCCGGGTCACAGTCGATTGACCACAGCGGGCCTTGGCCTCCTGATTCTCATTGTCGCGGTCGTGCTCGCGGGAATGGACCGAGCCGCAGTGCTCATTCTGAGCCCGGCGGTAAAGCCGCCGGAGCGGACCGTGCCGGAGTCGGGACTGGAACACGAGGACCTGTCGATTCGTTCGGGGGATCGGGATTTGGCCGCTTGGTTCTTGCGTTCGCCCCAGGCGCAGCCGTTCGAGCCTCTGGTTCTGATCGCCCACGGATGGGGAGCGAGCCACGGGACCGTAATCCGGCTCGGTGAGCCGTTGGTTCGTCGCGGCCATGATGTGCTCCTCTTCGATGTGCGGGGGCACGGCTTGAACAGGCCGGAGCGGCTCGTGACGATCCGGCACTTTCGGGACGACCTGATGGCCGTAGTCCGCTATGCCGCGAAGCGCTTCCCTGATCGGCAACTCGTGGTCGTGGGCCACTCGCTGGGTGGTGCGGCCGGCGTGCTCGCTGCCGCGGACGGAGCACCGATCGATGGTCTTGTCCTCATCGCCGCCCCATCTGATGTCATGCGGGTGACAGCCGAATACCTGACGGACCACGGATTCCCCGGAGGTCTATTGGTGGTGCTCCTGCGTCCGTTCCTATGGCTTCGTGTCGGCGGAAGTATGCGGCCGCTCACGCCCAGCCGACGCATCCGTGAGTTGGACCTCCCCATTCTCATGCTCCAGCCGGAGAACGACGATAGGGTGGTGCGAGATCATGCCGAGCGACTGTCCGCCGCCGCAGGCATGGACTACCACCTCATCGCCGCCCACGAACACACGGACGTTTTGGGGGCACCCGAGACGATGAACCTCGTCGAGGATTTTCTCAGCCGACTCTGACCGGACGGGGTCCGGTCGATTACTCCAGGTCGCCGAGTGGGTCCGGGCAGTTCTCGGTTCGTCGCGTGTCAGATAGCTGTGTGACCTTCCACCCCTCTCTGTCCCGAAGCAGCTCGATGGAATTGATGCCGCAGTGCCGGACCGCGCCGTTCAAGTAGAACGTGTAGGGCGCCCAAATCGACGCCATGTCACCATCGACGCGAACGTCCAGGTCGTAGACCTGTTCGTCCCATTGCCCCCCCGAGTCGCCGATGGCGGAGATCCAACCGTCGACGCTTTGCGACGCGATCGAAGGAGTCCCGCCTCGGCTGTCGATGACCGCGAAGCGGGCGTCGCTCGCGAACACCTCCCGCACCATGGCAGGGTTCGCCGTCCGCATGCCTTCGAACATCTGCTCGACGGACGCAAGCGGGCCCGACCGGTCCTGAGCCTCTGCAACCAGGGGCCCGACGCACATGAGGCCCAGACCAAGCAACGCTCTCGTGAGCTTCCGCCTCGTCATCATCATCATCCCTTATCGCGAGAGAAATATCGGAATCAGTACGCTGCCGAGCGTCGTGATGAGCACGATAGCGCAGAGGTTCAGGATCAGCCCGGCGCGACTCATCTGTGGAATCGTGATGTACCCGGACCCGAACACGATCGCGTTGGGGGGCGTTGCGACGGGCAGCATGAAGGCCATGGACGCCGCAACAGCGGCCGCGGTCATGAGCATGAGCGGCTCGATCCCTAGGCCTATCGCAGCGCCTGCCATGACGGGCATTGCCATGCTCGTCGTGGCCACATTCGACGTCAGCTCGGTCAGGAACACGACCAGCGTCGTGACGAAGGCCACGATCAGTATGGTAGGCACCGCCTGGAGCGTGCCCACGATACTACCGATCCAATTGGCCAGTCCGGACTGATCCATCGCTCGGGCCAGGGAGAGCCCTCCGCCGAACAGCACCAAGACACCCCAGGGGATCCTGCGGGCCGTCGGCCAATCCAAGGCGAAGTCGCCCTTCTTCCAGTCGACCGGTAGCACGAAGAGCAGCGCCGCGGCGGTCATGGCGATCGTCGAGTCGGTCACATTCGGCGACCACGTCTCCAGCCCTGGAATGGTGAGGCCCCCGATCGTCTTCTCTGAACGCATGACCCACGCCAGCGCGGTTAGTCCAAACACCGCCCCAGTGATCCTTTCACCCCGACTCGGCGTTCCCATCGCCGCCCGTTCGCCTTCTATGAGCGCTGCCGCATCGCCCGATAGCTCGCCCGGCGGATGAAGGAATCGGGTGAGCAAAATCCACGTGAGCGGCAGCATGATGAGAGTGATGGGGAGGCCGACGCCCATCCACTGCACGAAGCCAATGTCGTAGCCCAGAAGCTCGCTCGCCGCACCGGCCAGGACCGCGTTGGGTGGCGTCCCGATGAGGGTGCTGATGCCTCCGATGGAAGCTGCGTATGCCACGCCCAGCATCATGGCGATTCCGAAGTCGTACGGACCCTCTTGGTCCGGAGGGCGGAACATCTCACCAACCGCCAAGGCGATCGGGAGCATCATGGCGGTTGTGGCGGTGTTGCTGATCCACATGGACAGGAACGCCGTCGCGATCATGAAACCCAGCACCAGGCGGTTGGGGCTCGTCCCGACGAACGCCATGATCCCAAGTGCGATCCTCTTGTGCAGTCCCCACTTCTGCATGGTGACTGCGAGAAAGAAGCCACCCATAAAGAGGAAGATCAGCTCATTCGCATACGGGGCGGACGCGTTCGGGGCATCGAGCACTCCAAGAATCGGGAAGAGCCCGATGGGAAGGATGGCGGTCGCTGGGATCGGAATCGCCTCAGTCATCCACCAAACGGCCATCAAGACGGCGACAGCGGCCGTACGCCATCCCTCAACCGACAGTCCAGGAGGAGGTGGGAGAATAAGGAGCAGGCCGAAAACAACCGCGCCGAGGACAAGGCCAAGGCGCTGCGCTGTTCGATACGCGGTCGGGTCGGTGGAGTCTTCCACGAAGAATCTGCTGAGAGGGTTGAGGGAGAGGGGCAGTCTCGCCGCTCACCCTCTGTCGTGCAACAGTGTGCGATGCGAGCCGCGCCGGGCGAAACAGAACCGGCGGAGCCACCCGGTGTACCCACGCGGCATGAATAACGTCGATTCGACCCCGAAGAAGCCCGAAGAATCCGTGGCCGTCGTCTCAGAGCTGATGATGCCGCACCAGGTCAACAATCTCGGCCATGTTTTTGGTGGGGAACTGCTCTCGATGGTAGACCGGGCTGCGGCGGTTGCTGCGATGCGCCATGCCCGGGGTGCGTCCGTCACCGTCTCGATCGATCGCGTCGACTTCGTGGAGCCGATCTATACAGGTGAGCTCGTGACGTGCACGGCGCGAGTGAACTTCGTCGGCCGTACGTCCATGGAGATCGGTGTTCTCGTGGAAGCCGAGAATCTCCTCACTGGCAACAAACGGCACACGAACACATGTCTCCTGACCTTCGTCGCCATCGACAAGAACCACAGGCCCTGCACGGTGCGACCACTGGATCTGTCGGACCCGGAGGACGCCAGGCGAGCCCGAGAAGGCAGGCGGCGGCGCGAAGTTCGCGAACAGCTGGACCGAGAGTTGCAAGTATAGAAGGGGGAGTAAGGGGTTCCCAAGCGGGAAAACCTCAAGAGCTACCTTGCCTTGCACGTCGATGTGACGGCCAAACAAGATCATTGCCAGGTCGTCCGAACCGGACACAACTTACATATTATGCGCAAATCTTGCCTTATTGAGCACCTCCCCCTGGTCGCATTTCTGTCGGTCTTGGCTACAGGCTGCCAGCAAGCCGATCAGGTTCTCCCGTTCGAGTTGAGCGAGGGTGAGGGTGCCACGATCACGATCGGAACGACCGGCGGTACGATCAGTGTGCCGCCCTCGTTCTCTCTCCAATTCCCGGCGGGATCCCTGCCTGCATCGGTATCAGTCGGGGTGACGCCGCTGATCACCGCACCGTTCCCTGATGGGGGCGGAGTTGCTGTTCCGGGGTCCGCCTACGACGTGGGGCCTGCCGGGACGATGCTGGCCGTGCCGGCGAGGGTTCAGATCGCGGTGCCACCGGCACTCCTCGAGATCGGCGACGACGTGCGTCTCTCCGTCGCGGTCCTTCGACAGAATGGCTCTATCGCCATTTTCGGGGGCACGTACGACCTCACGAACGGATTCCTCACCGCTGACGTCGACGAACTGGGTTGGATGGCGGCCGTGGTGGCGGAGGATGCTCTGGCGGTCGCACGCGGGATTCCCCCGGCGCTCGGAGGAGGGGCCGTTCCGCCTCCCTCGCCTGCACCGTTCCCCTCGGGGCCGGCCTTGTCGAGTCATGGGGGAGTGCAGTTTTCGGCCAGTTGTGCGCCAACGGTGCGTCAGTGTTTCACGTCCGGGTTGATCCGTGTCTGGGCCGACGACGTCGTCCGCGAACGTCTCGGTGATGAACTCTTTCTGCTCAGCCCATCCGTAGAAGCCTCCCTCGAGTTTCTGGACTTTGATCAGAACGGAGTGCCAACCAATGTGGTAGGCTCCATCACGATGGACGGCGAGGTACGCGCCCGAATCAATCGGGTGGTATCGAGGTACCAACTCGACGATGGAGTTCACACCGGCAGCGGCGACACTCCTGCAGCGACCACACTGTCGATCAGCGGGAACGTGATGACGTTTGGGTTGACGAGGACTTCAGCGAACTTCGTCGAGCCCAACGAACAATTTGAATTCGGTGTGACCGGCATCGGCACGAGTGAGATGCTGACCATCCGCGTCGAGGCCGAGGTCACCTTGAGAAATGAGGACGGAACTGAAACGATCGGGACCATCGTCGCACACGTCAGGCTGCGTCGATGAGAAAGACGACGTTGTTGAGAGCCTTGGTGGCGCTCTTTCTACTCCCCGGAGCGACGATAGCGCAGATGTCACCCGGGGCCCGCTCCGTCGCAATGGGCGGCGGAGGAATGGTCTTCGCGACAGGCGTCGACGCAGTAGAGTGGAATCCCGCCAATCTGGGTTGGGGTGGAGGGTGGAACATATCCCTCTACGAGGCTGGTTTTTCGACGTTGGGGTCGGGCGCGGCGTTCAAGGATATGCTCGCCGTGTTTGGCGCAGAGGCGCCGCGCTTTCTGTCGTTTCTAACTACCGACCGGACCGTACCCCAGATCATCGACGGACTTCCTGCCGGTGGGTTTCAGTTCTCTTCGGTGACCGAGGGATACCTTACTGCCTACGGGACCCGGCAGGCTGAAATTCCACAGCCAGGATCACCGCTTCCCTCGATCGGTATTGCAGTCGGACCGATCGGAGTCAGGGTTCGGAGTCGAGTCCTCATGAACGCATCGATCAGTCGAGACCTCGCCGACCTGATCGGCAACGGTTTCGTCGAACAGAACATCCAGAATTACTCGGTCGGCAATACCGGCTGGAGCACCACCTCGTTTTCGGAAGTCACCGTCGCATACGGAACCACGTTGGGAGGGCTTCTCTCCGTGGGGGTGGGCGGCCGTTACGTCATGGGTCACGGCATGGTTAGCGGGCGGTTCTTCGAGCCTGATATCGATCTCAATAACCTGACGATGACGGTCCAGTCCGTAGCGGTGGAGGCGACGTCCGGGACTGGATATGGTCTCGATGTGGGCTTGTCACTCGAATTGCCGGCGGGCTTCCGAGCCTCTGCATCCGGGACGAACGTTGTCCAGCGAATGACCTGGGACGAGGGCCTCGTCGCCCATTCAGCCACGTACGCGGAGTCGGACTTCGACTCCAACGTCGACTTCATCGATCTCTTGGATCGATATGACGCGCAGCCAATCACGCCCAATTCGGTGAGCCTCGAGGTGTTCGAAGCTTCGCAGGGCCTATTTGAGGAGTCCTACTTCCCTCAGGTCTTCCGAGCGGGTCTCGGATGGCGCTCAGGCGGTACGAGCCTCGAAGCGGTCGGTATCCAGGTCGCTCCGAGGGGTCGCTACACATCGGCCTGGGACGAGCGACTGTCGGTTGGCATCGAACAGAAGATCCCGCTGCTGACCCTTCGGGCGGGCATGACGCGCGCTTCTGACGGATTGGGCGCGATCACGGCGGGCGGCGGGCTTGGTCTGGGTCCGGTTCAGCTCGAAGTGAGCGGGGGCAAGTTCAGCGGCGACGGTTCCACAACGGTGTGGGACGGCTATTACGGTACGGTCGCACTCCAGATCAAGGGAGGCGGATCGTGATGCTGATGAAACGCTCGTTCTTCGCGCTCGTCGCGACCGCGGCCCTGATGGGCTGCTCCGATGCCGTGGGTCCGGATGGCCTCGAGATCTTCTCGCTGCAACTGGCCATCGTTGAGCCCGAATCGGTATCCGCCGATGAGACCGCTGCTCTCGGAAGCGCATTTGATCGCGTAGACGAATACGCGATCACGATCACTGACGCCGTCACCCTCGAGTTGATCGCCACCGATGTGGTCACGATCGAACCGGGGGGCGCGCAGCATGTTCTGGATGTGACCGTGCCTCAGAATGCGTTCGGGCGAACGGTTACCATCTCCCTGATCGCATCAGCGCTGGGTGTCGAGCTCTACCGCTCCGTGAGTACCACGTCACTCGGCGAAGGTCTCGCCTCGGTCCAGGTCAGTCTCTTGATCCGGTACACGGGTCCGGGGATTCGGGGCAGGATTACCACACAAAACAGCCAGGGTGTCGACGGAATGAGCGTCGGCCTCTACCAAGGCCAGTCGATGGTGGATGCCGTGGCGACGGAATCGGACGGCACCTATCTCTTCCTGGATGTCCCGACCGGTCAGTACCAGGTGCAACCGACGCCATCGGGTGGATCGTCGTTCGTTTGCCCGGGCCTTCGGGACCTAACGGTCCAAACTCAAGGCGACGCCCTGGTCGCGAACTTTGGAACGAGCACCACGGCCTGCGGGACCAGCGTGCTCGTGCTTTCGGGCGGCGACGTGGACGACACGGATTTCGTTGCGGCGATGCTCGCGAACGATCCGACCTTGACCGTGTCGACCTTTTTCCACTTGAACCAATTGCCTGGTGCGGCCGTGCTGAATCAGCATGACGTCGTTCTGCTGATGATGAACGGGCTCTTCGACGAATCCGTGGCGCTCGGCAACCAAGTCGCCAATTATGTGACAGCCGGCGGCAACGTGGTCGTGGGGTCCTTCTACTGGCAAGGCAGAAGCGACAGTGGCAAGGCGTCAGCGGGATGGGGCGCGTTCGAGAGTATCGATCCGTTCAATAGCACCGGCGGAGCCCGGTATACGCTCGGTGCCATCAATGCGAACAACATTGTCGCGCACCCGCTGACTCTCGGCGTCACTACTTTGACTTCAACCGGTTATTGGGGTGGCGTCACAGTGCGGACGGGTACGACCGTGGTCGCGGAGTGGGCGGATGGCACGCCCCTCATCGGCTACAGGATTCTTCCTGGTGGACAACGCATCGTTGGTGTGAGCCTTTTCCCGGCGTCTGACGCGGCAGCGGGCGGCGATGTCCAGGCGCTTTGGGAGAACGCGGTGAGTTGGGCCGGCATCGCAGGTGGTCCGGCGCCCGCGCCGGGCAACTGACTAGGGAGCCTCTGCACAAGTAGGGCACCCCGCATGACGGTGCCACGGCCCCAGACCCTAGGCGGAGCTACGAAGGCATAGCCGTAGCTACGGCGAGGAGCTCCAACGACGGGGATGGGGCCGTGCCACCGTCACCCTAGAACCCGCATGATGATATTTGCCATATGGTTGGGCGCAGGGGGGTCGCGGCCCGGTAGGTCGTCTCTCCTCCTCGCCGTAGAACAACTACGACTCGTCGTCGTTCCTACTCCCGGTCTCGCGAGCCCCCTGCGTGCGGGGTACCCTACTTGTGCAGAGGCTCCCTAGCGGCGCTCGACGACCATCGCGAAGCCCATCCCTCCTGCCGCACAAACGGTGATCAGCCCGAACTGAACGTCACGGCGAGCCATCTCATTCAAGATGGTCACTGTGAGGCGGCCCCCGGTCGCGCCGAACGGATGCCCGATGGCCAGCGAACCGCCCATCACGTTGATCCGTTCGATGTCGGGGTGGCCGATGGCCTGGCTCCGACCGAGCTCCTGCTCGGCGAAGTTCTTCGACGATAGTGCCTGAAGGTTGGACAACACCTGAGATGCGAAGGCCTCGTGCATTTCCATGAGGCCGATGTCGGTCATCGCCAGGCCGGCCCGGTCGAGCGCGATCGGTGCGGCATATGCGGGGCCCTGAAGGAGCTGACCCGCCGGGTCGAGCGCGGTCCACGCCCAACTTCGCACGTACCCCATGGGCTTGAGGCCCATCGCCGAAGCCTTGTCTCCGTTCATGAGCACGACAGCCGAGGCTCCGTCCGTGAGCGGGGAGGCGTTTCCGGCGGTTACCGACCCATGTCGGCGATCGAATACCGGCCGCAGCCCCGCGAGCTTCTCGAGCGACGTGTCGGATCGGATGCCATTGTCGCTCGTGACCACGGACTCATAGGACGGCGGTACGTAGAAAGGGGCGATCTCAGCCGTGAGGCGACCGTCGTCGGTTCCTTCCGCCGCCAACTGATGAGAGCGAAGCGCCCAGGCGTCCTGATCTTCGCGGGAGATGCCGTTCTCCTTGGCCATCCGCTCGGCGGAGGCGCCCATCGACTCTCCGGTCGTTGGCTCCGCGATCGCGGGCTGGACGGGCAGCAGGTCACGCGGTCGGATCGATCGAAAGGCTCCCAGCCGCTGACCGATAGATTTCGCCTTCGAGGCGGAAACGAGCGTCTTGGAGAGCCGGTCGCTCACGGTGATCGGAATTCTGGAAAGCGATTCGGCTCCGCCGGCGATAACCACGTCCGCCTGGCCCAACTCGATCATCTGAACGCCGTCCGTAATCGCTTGATTCGCTGAGGCGCATGCGCGCGACACCGATGAGGCCGGGACGGTCTTGGGCAGAACCGCCAGCCCCACCTCGCGAGCGATGTTCGGAGCCTGAGTGTCGTGTACAACCGTGCCGTAGATGAGGTGGTCGATCTGATCACCCTTGAGCCCACTACGGGCGAGGGCATCGCGCACCGCGACTTTTCCCAGGTCGATCGCGGTGATATCGGCGACAACCGACCCCGATCGAGAGAAAGCGGTGCGACATCCGGCGACGATGGCTGTTTTCATCTTGTCGTAGGCGAGGGGGCGAGGCACGCAACCTGTCGCCTGAGAGATGGGGCGGGCAAGGAGAGCCCAAGAGCGGGTTGGCGCTTGATCTAAGGTGAACGCACACGCAATTTGGGGCTCAGGTTGGAAAACCTCTACGGGGAAGCCTTATGACGCTGGCGAAATCCGAGCTGGATCGCCGAACATTCCTGGCGGGGGCTGCGGCCTTAGCGCTTGGCTCGACCCCATGGCGCCCGAGTGTCCATTGGACGAGCACGCGGCGCTGGCCCGGCTACGACTCTGCGATCGTGATCGATTTCCTCGCGAGCCCGGGGTATTTCAACTACCCGCTGAATCCTCCTCTGGACGCGGAGATGGTTTCGAATGCGGTCGGATCCGGCATCACGGCGGTGAATCTCACGGTCAGCTCTGGAAGCTTCGAGGGCACCGTACGCTCGATAGCCGGGTGGCTGGATCGCATCGAGAGCTTCCCCGAAGCGTTTGTCCAGGTACGCACAGCGGAGCAGGTGCTCGGCGCGAAACGCGGGGGTCGGCTCGGCATCGTCTTCGGTTTCCAGGATACGACACCGTTTGAGGGACAGATCGATCACGTCGACCTCTTCAGAAACATGGGGGTCAAGGTCACGCAATTGACGTACAACGTGCGGAATCTGGTGGGGGATGGATGCCTCGAGCAGGCGAATGGCGGCCTGACCCGTTTCGGACATGCCGTCGTGGAACGTATGAACGACCTCGGCATGCTGGTCGACCTGAGCCACTGCGGTCAAAGGACGACCGCTGAGGGGATCCGTGCCTCCCGCGTTCCTGCCGCGATTACGCACAGCGGATGCAATGCCGTGGCGCGTCACCCTCGGAGCAAGGACGACGCGGAGCTCCGGGCATTGGCGGAAAACGGGGGCGTCGTCGGGATCTACCTGATGCCGTTCCTGACTCCGGGTCGTGTCCCCATGCGGGCGGACGTTTTGGCGCACATCGAACACGCGATCGACGTCTGTGGGGAGGACCACGTGGGTATCGGGAGTGACCTCTCCACAACTCCGATCGACGGGTCCATGGAGTACTGGTCTCGCCATCGCGAATTCGTCGCGGGGCGGATCCAACGCGGAGTAGCTGCCCCGAACGAAGACCCTGACATTCTCTTCACTGTGGAAGATCTGAACACACGTCGACGAATGGAGTTGATCGCGGACGGAATGGCGGAGCGGGGGCATTCGGACGCGCGGATCGCCAAGGTACTCGGCGGCAATTGGATGAGGTTGTTTCGAGAGGTCTGGACCCGGTGACACGGCCGCGCACCGGGAGCACTCTCGCGCCTTCCAAGGCCGGAATCGAAGCGAGGGGATTCATCTTCGGTACCGCAGCCTATGAACTTGGTGTGGGCTTTGCGCCGCTACGGAAGGCGGATAAGGTGCCGTGTCACGCGAGCGGGCAAGTAGTAGAGGCGTGCTTCGTCATCGACTTGCCTGACCTCGGAGGTGCGGACGACCTCCGGACCCTGGGTTGTGAGTCGTTCGCGCTATGTGCCTTCGAGGGTGACTGACCGGATCATCCGACTACCGTGATGATGCCTGAATGAGCGCCGTGACCCCCTCCATGCGCTCGGTGAGCCGACCGATGGCGGATACGTAGCGAGCTTCCCAGTCGGGTACTGCGGCCGGATTGTCGGTTTCGATTTCATACCGGATTCCAGGAAGCATCCACGAGGCGTACCCGCTGAACGGGTCGGGAGAAACGTAGAGTGACCGACTCCACGGACGATCTTGAAGCCCCCGGTCGTCCAGCCATGCCTTCTCCAGGCCGATGAAAGCCGCGTTGATCCGTCGCGCGGCTGCGACCGAAATCGGCCCTTCCGCAATCCGCGCTGTTCGTGCGCGTTCGAGTGCCATCGCGGCGCGCTCGAGCCCCTGCGTCGCGTTTACCAGGCGGCTGAGTTCGACCTCGATCCGACGGAACTCTGCGACCTCCAGCAACGTGTTCACGTGGGTTCGGGTGTCCACCGCGTACCTCGTGACGTCGTACGGAAGCAGGTCGGCGTTCGCGAACCGTAGCGTGAGGAGCCCATCTGCCTGCGCGAGCATCGGGCCGTAGATCCAGTCCGGATCGGCGAAGCGCTCGAAGAACGCGAAGTTGTCGTAATTCGAGTGATAGATACCGCTCGGGCCTCCGGTCGAGAGGCCTGCCGAGGGAATCCCGGCATGTGTGTAGAAGGCGATGTGGTCGGAGCCTCCACCGAGGTCGCCCATGACGGGTATCCCGTCGGCGGCCCGCTCGGCCCACGACTCGTAGACGCTACGGTTCTCGTTGGGATAAGGCGTGTCCTTGATCGCGTCGAGGATGGGTTGCTTGAGTGAGGGCGACGACGAGGAGGCAAAGTCCGGGCCGGACACCGCTGCGTCGGCGTTGATGTACGCCACCGCGTTCGTCGTGAGTTCCGGCAGAAACTCCTCGACCCACTCGGACGAACCGATCACGCCATACTCCTCCGCGTCCCAGTGGGCGATCAGGATGGATCGCCGCGGGCGACATCCTTCCTCCGCCAACTGACCCAACGCGTCGGCGAGGGTAAGGAGCATGGCCGTGCCGCCGTTCGGGTCCACGGCTCCGAAGCCCCACGGATCGTAGTGCGCGCCCAGGATGAACCACTCGTCGGGGAAATCACTTCCCTCGAGGGTGCCGACTACGTTGATGGCGCGAGTCAGGGCCTTCGGCTGATTCACGCGCACCCGGACCGTGAGCGCGGAGCCACCCGTAAGTCTGTAGGGCATGTCGAGGCCGCCCTGCCAATCTTCGGGTGCGGCCGGCCCCGTCATCCGGGAGAGGATCTCGGCTACCGCGGTGTACCCGAGAGGGAGTACGGGAATCGTGTGGAGGCCGACTTCCGAAGGATCAAGTCGCTCGACCTGGACGTCACCGTCGAGCGGTAGGGCTGGCACGAAAGGAGTGAGCGGGTCACCCGTCCAGTTCAGCGTGAGGACGGAACCGCGTTGAATAATTTCGCCACTCAGCATGGGCCCCTGTGGGTATGCGTCCTCCTCGACCTCGGGCGCGTCGTTGAACATGATGACGCCCGCCGCCCCCCGTTCCTCCGCGAACAGGACCTTGTAGCCACGGAAGTTCCCCCCGTATCGGGCCACGACGATCTTGCCCTCAAGGGAAATCCCCAGCGAGTCGAGTGCACGATAGTCGGCGCGTGTGCCGTAGTTCGCGTAGACGACCTCACCGGTCACATCGCCACTTCCGGAGAATGCGTTCCAGCCGTTGAGTAGTTCGGGGTGCCCCGAAAAGCGGTCCTCGGGGTGCGCCGCCTCGCGATTGTTCAGCCTGAGGGCGACAGGGGTGACGATGTGAGCTTCCACGTCGTCGGTGAGCTGAGGCAGATAGACATCGTAGGGATGCTCGCGGACCGCGAAGCCAGCAGCCTTCATGGAGCGGGCCAGGTAGTGGCCGACTTCCACCTGCGCTGCCGAGCCGGTCGGATGCGGGTTCGCCGTGATGATGCGCAGGTGCTCCCGAAACGAATCGCTCGAGGGGAGTTCGAGGAAACGAGCCTCGCAATACGCCTGCCGTCCAGCGTTTCTTGCGCTGAATCCAACGGGTGCGTTGATGGCGACCGGCACCTGAGCAAAAAGTGCAGGGGCTGACATTGCCACGAGCAGCGGGATCGCGACGAAGGTGCGGTTGGAGCGCATACGTCCTGAATTCCATTGGTGGGTGGGCATCGGGGCGCTGAACTCCCGCCCGTCGACGACCCGCACGGTACGAAGACCCGACGGGAGCAGCAACGTCGAGCGCCTCCGATGACCCCGATCCTCTCGGACTTCCTAGCGGTTGCCGACCAGCGCGCGCGTGACCTCGCGCTGCAGTTCGCCGATATCCGGGTACTGAGTCGCATCGTCTACACCGCCGTTCTGGCGGTTGGTGAGAAGCACGATGCTAAGAGATCTGTCCCGTACGCCGAGCACGAACGTTCCGGTGAAGCCCGTATGTCCGAAGCTCGAGGGTGGTGCATAGGGAGGGATCTGCCACCCGAGTGCCTGCCCATCGCCCGTTGTTTCGAGGAAGCGATCGACCACTTCGGGGCTGAGAACCCTCTGCCCGTTCCACCGCCCTCGGGCCAGGAGAAGTTGGAGCAGCACATCGAGATCGGCGGCCGTCGAGAAAAGCCCCGCGTGGCCGGCGATACCTTGAAACGTATGGAAGGCGTTCCCGTCGTTCACCTCGCCTACGAGGGTCCGCGTTCTCCACCCATCCCAACTGTTGGGGTCACCGCCAATGCGATATCCGAAGTCGGGATCGTGTACCATGCGGCGCTCGAAGGGGTTGCCGTGGGATGTCGCGGCAAAGGACTCACGTCCTCCGGGGTCTCTCGCTAGGTCGTCCCGTGGCCGGAACGCCGTTCGGTCGAGGCCCAGGGGTTCATAGAGTTCGTTTTCAAGGAACGCATCCAGTCGTTGGCCAGTCACCCCTTCGACGACGAGTCCGAGTACCATGAAGCCGAGGTCCGAATAGTGCAGTTCCGTTCCTGGCGACCAACTCAGGGGGAGATCGCGAATGAAGGCGTATGCCTCGGCCGCGTTCGTGGCGTGATAATACGTCGGCTGCCATTGATCGAGGCCGGCGCGGTGCGTAAGAAGGTCTTTGATGGTGAGGTCGGTCTTCTGATCCGCAGAGAAGTCGGGCAGATACGTCGAGACGGGAGCGTCGACGTCGAGCTGCCCGCGATCGACGAGCAGCATGGCCGCCATCGTCGTCGCCATCACTTTCGTGACGGACGCCAGGTCGAAGACGGTCTGCATCGTCATCGGCGTTGGGACGGCCGACCGAGTGATCTCGGGTCGAGACGCCTTGGATTGCGGGATGTCGTCGGCATTCTGGGCCTCCTGTGGATATTGCCCTGTACCGTAGTCGAAGCGCTGAGCGAACCCATACGCTGATTCGAATTGGAGCTCTCCGCTTTCGGAAATCCTGAGCACGGCACCGGGGATGCGATTCGATGCGACCCAGTCCCGCACGATCGAGTCGGCGGTCGCGATCGGGTCCGCGTTAGATCCCGGAGCGCACGCCGTGAGGAGAGCGCTCGTGAGCACAACTCCCGCCACTCGCACACTGCTTCGATACAGAAGCCACCCGGACACAGTCACGACGGGCCCTCAATTCCCCCAAGGTGGCGGAGGCGTTTCGATCGGGCGAGTGAGGTCGAAGTCGACCCGGAATCTCCGATCTGCACCTTCCCTTCGAAGGGCGTAGGTGAACGTCCGGCCCGGGTCCACGGCGATGGTCCATATGTTGGTCGCCGCCGTGGGAACGAGGTCAGCTGTATGGCTGTCCGCGTGAAAATCTTGAGAGCCGTTCGTGCCTCGGCCCTCGGTATCGCCGCCGTACTGCGTGACCGCGTCTTCCGAGCCATCCTCATGTCGGTGATCGTGCTTCAGCCGGAGCCCGGCAGAGGTCGAGGTGATCACCCACGTGCGGGACCGGTCTTCACCCACGAAGAACGGGATCCGAATCTCGCCGGGCTGACATTCTCGCACGTGCATGACTAGCCGCTGGCCCTCAAAGGAGGCGTCCGGTGGCACACTCTCGACCACCGCGCCCTCGAACGCCTGCCCACAGAGGCCTTCGAGCGACGCCCAATAGACCAGTTGGGGGTCGGTGGTGTCCGACGCGGCCGAGCCTCGGTCGGCATCCGGGGAGCCCCCGCAACCGAAAAGGAGTAGGAGAACGAGGACAGGTTGAACGCGGGTGGGTCTCACGTGAGCTCCAAGTCTGAGGAAGTGCGAAGAGTAGTCGGCTCTGGGGGCCGTGCAACCCGAGGGCTATGTTGGCCCAGGGTTGGACGCCGGGGGTAGACTGTCGGACCGCGCGCCAGGAGGTGACGATGACCGAAAAGACCGACCGAAAGCTCCGCGAAGTCGTGGTCGCTCAGTATGCCTACCGCCACGAGGCCGAGTTTGCTGCCGGCTTTCTGGACGAAGCCGACATCCCGTACCGGCTCCAGATCGACGATCCCGCCATGGGCCTGACGATTGCTGCACCCGCGATGCTCTGGGTTCGCGGAATGGATGTGGACCTAGCGCGGGACGTTCTCGACCTGCCGCCCGCGGTTGGACCGCGGGTCGCAGCCGTGCGCCCGGGACCGGGGTCTTCCAGCGGGCGTGGCAGGAGAGGCGCGCTCGAGCCTCGCGAGCGTCTGGCGTCGGTGACGCTGTCGATGGTGATTCTGATTACCGGGAGGATCTTCCTGAGTGATTCCTCGAGCCCTGTGGTGATGGGGACTGTCGCAGTGATCGCGGCCGGACTGGTCATCGCGGCCGTCGTCGGCCGAGCACCCGTTTCGGTCAGGCACCTACTGAGAGCCTTGTCAGGGGACCATTCGTGACCGATGTCGTTGTACGCCTCCGCGAACGAGGACCGACCTCCGTGAGGATTCGATGATGCGTGCTGTCTCGTTCAACGTGACGATTCCGAGCTATCTCATTGGCAAGACGCTCGGCAAAGTCACGGAAGCGGCGGTGTTCGGAGGGTTGAGTGGTGTTCGCTACGGAGAGGTCGCCGAACCCGGTCTCCCCGGGAGTGACTGGGTTCGCCTCGAGGTTCTCAAAGCCGGGATTTGTGGCTCGGACATCGGTAACCTCACGCTGAAGTCGAGTCCGGCCATGGAGCCCTTCGGGTCGTTCCCGGCCGTACTGGGTCACGAAATCCTCGCGCGAGTCGTTGAGGTCGGGTCCTCTGTTCGTCGGGTGGAGGTCGGACAGCGGGTGGCGGTCGACCCAGGTGTCTCATGCACGATGCGAGGGTTCGCCGGAGCTCAGCAGTGCGCCTCCTGTTCGATCGGGCTGTGCTCCACGTGCGGAAGGGCGGGCGACGAGGGTGAGACGATCATCTCGGGCCAGCCTATTCGTCGGGGCATGACCGTCGGCTATCATGGGAGCCTCCCAGGCGGTTGGGCGGAGCGCATGATCGCGCACGAGTCCCAACTCTTTTTGGTGGATGACGCCCTTTCCGACCGAACCGGTGCCCTGATCGAGCCTCTGGCCGTCGGCATGCATGCGGCGCTCCGCTCCAGACCATTCGGGACCGGGCCGGCACTGGTTCTCGGCAGCGGCCCGATCGCGCTCGGTGTCGTCTGGGCGCTCAGGGCGGCGGGCTTCGAGGGTGAACTGGTTGCTCAGACCCGGCGCTCACACGAAGCGCAGATCGCGTTGGCCCTCGGGGCCAGTAGCGTGATCTCGCCGGGCGACGAGGCTCGAGAGGCCCTCGTGGGCACGGGTGCCCAGGCGTACATGCCGATCGTGGGAGCAGAGGTCTACGCCGGGGGTGGTTTTCCTCTGATCTTCGATTGTGTCGGCAGTGGGGAGACGATCAAGCAGGCGTTGCGTTATGCGTCCGTTCGGGGACGTATCGTCCTGCTAGGCTGTGCGGCGGAGATTCCCAAGCTCGACCTCACCTTCGTCTGGGCGCGGGAGCTCGAAGTGAAGGGCTTCCAGTGCTATGGGGAGGAGGAATGGCGAGGTGGAACGGCACATACGTTCCAGATCACGCACGACATGCTCATCGAGACCGGCGCCCCCGTCGAGAACATGGTGACCCACATCTTCCCCCTCGGTGAGTACCGTGACGCACTGTCGACGGCGGCGAACCGTCGGAAGACGGGGTCCGTCAAAGTGCTGCTCGACCCGTCGCTGGGGTGACGACAGGACCCCGCGTCATCGTCGTGGGCGGCGGCGTGATCGGAGTCTGCTGCGCCTACTACCTCGCTCGGGGCGGCGCGGAAGTCGTCCTGCTGGAACGAAGCCGCATCGGGGCCGGAGCGTCATCAGGAAATGCGGGGACGGTCTCTGCGGGACATCCCCCGTTGAATCGACCCGGACGAATCCGATCGGCCCTCGCTCAGATGCTCGATGCGACCAGCCCGCTCTACGTGCGACCGCGTTGGGACCCGGAGCTGTGGCGCTGGATGTATGGGTTCGCGCGACATTGTACCGCCGCGCACGTGACGCATTGCATGCGAGTGATGGCACCACTCGGCAAAGACGCGCTCGGTCTCTTCGACTCGTTACTCGGAGAAGAGCGCATCGAGTGCGGCTATAAGGCGAGCGGATACTTTGATGTCTGCGCGACGCAAGCTGGCCTCGAGGCAGCGAGCCATGAGGCAGACGTTATCTCAGGGTACGGATACCACCCGGAGGTTGTCGATGGTGACGAGCTGAGGCGGCGCGAGCCTGCGTTCGGTCTCGCGGTCTTGGGAGGGGTGTTCTATCCCGAGGCCGCGACGTTGAACCCTTCCGTGTTCCTCGAACGGCTTTGCGTCGCCGTCGGTAAGCGAGGTGCGGAGATTCGGGAAGGTGCTGCCGTCGAGGAGGTCCTTCATGTTCATGGCCGCACGGTGGGTGTCCGCCTGACCGGTGGAGAGGTGGTCTCGGGTGATGCGGTCGTGCTCGCGACGGGCCCGTTCGGCGCGGCGCTCGCGAGACGAGTCGGGGTCAAACTTCCTCTTCAGCCTGGGAAGGGGTACCACAGAGACATTCCGATCGGGCCCAATGGCGCGCCCAAGTTGCGCGTCGCGTGCGTGCTCAACGAGGCCTCGGTGTTCTGTACGCCGATGGATACCTTCGTTCGCTTTGCGGGGACCATGGAGTTCTCCGGCGAGAACTCCGACATGCGTCGCGATCGCCTTCAGCAGTTGAGTCGGGCCGGTCGTGTATGCTTCCCGGACCTGGGGCCGGCGCGACCGGTGTCCGAGTGGTGTGGACTGCGACCGATGTCCGTAGATGGCCTGCCGATCGTGGGACCGCTCGGGGATATCGAGGGGCTGACCGTGGCCACGGGTCACGGAATGCTCGGATTGACCCTCGGACCGGTTACCGGCGAGATCATCACGAATCACGTCCTCGGTCGAGGTGATGCCAGGCTTCCAGCCCTGTCGCCCGCCCGCTTCGGCTGATCCCAATGCAGCCGGGCTCCGGCGAGCGGCGCTCCCTGCTTCTAGCGGAGCCTACCTAGAGATCGAGCGGAATGACTTCCGGATAGACGCGGCTCGTGGCGCTGGTCCCGCCGACGTCGATACCCTCGAGCGTCAGCAGCGCGACCTTGGCTTCCAGGCCTCCGGAGAAGCCCGTAAGGCGCCCGTCAGACGCGATGACGCGATGACAAGGGATCAGGATCGGAATCGGATTCGCTCCGACCGCCTGACCCACGGCTCGCGCCTGATCCGGCTTCCCGATTTCACTGGCCAACTGCCCGTACGACGTCACATGACCGTACTCGACCAAGAGCAGACGGTCGTACACTTCCCGTTGGAAGTCCGACGTCACGCCCGAGAAGTCCAGCTCGAGGTCGAACGTGGTCCGCTCCTTCCGAAAGTACTCCTGGAGCTGTTCCACGGCCCTGCGGAGACCGTCCGGCCATTCCTCGGGCGGATCGGTGTTCCGTTCGCGAGGTAGTGCTCCGAACTCGAGGCGCCGTACCCCACTCGAAGACGTCCAAATCGTGACAGGCCCGGCGCGCGTGCCGGGCAAGTGAGCCGAGTGGACCTCGACCGAGGTCAGTGGGTCTCTCCCGCGCCGTCTTTCTTGAGCGCCTCCTGCAGCGCGTCGAAGCCGAGTAGGGCGCACTTGATTCGAACGGGGAACTTGCTGACCCCCTTCAACGCTCTCAGATCACCGAGCGCTTTGTCCTTCGACGCATCTTCGTCCCCGTGCATCATCTCCGTGAAGCGTTTCGCGAGAGCGTCGGCCTCGTCGAGCTTTCTGCCCTGGAGCAAGGTCGTCATCATGCTGATGGCAGCCTGCGAAATCGAGCAGCCTTGACCGACGAATTTGGCTTCGGCGATGTGGTCGCCCTCGATTCTGAGTTGCAGACGGATCTCGTCGCCACAGACCGGATTGGCCATGTGGATCTCAACAGTCTTCTCCTTGAGCTCTGCCTTATTCCGCGGATTGCGGTAGTGCTCGAGAATGAGCTGCTGATAGAGTGACGAGAGTTGCGGAGTATCCATCGGCGCCTGCACGGTATTTATGGGTCGGCAATGTAAGGCCTGAAGCAAGCTTCGGCACCTCTGGTGCCGAAGCTGTCGTTCTAGGCGAAGATCGTACGGACTTGTTCGAGCCCATCCACGAGGCGATCGACGTCGTCCTTCGTGTTGTACAGGTAGAAAGACGCACGGGCCGTAGCCGCCACACCGAAATGCTTCATGACGAGTTGGGCACAGTGATGACCTGCCCGAACCGCGATCCCGTC
Source organism: Gemmatimonadota bacterium (assembly GCA_027623325.1). Lineage (GTDB taxonomy): Bacteria > Gemmatimonadota > Gemmatimonadetes > Longimicrobiales > Gaopeijiaceae > UBA2589. Next base: position 93,758 of record JAQBXY010000001.1, on the reverse strand, counting down.
CGAGTCGAGAATCGTTGAAATGTCATGCGGATGAGCGTCACCCAGTGAAAACGAAAGCACGGCGGACCGCTCGTCGAGCGAGGTGGGCCCGTAGATCGTGAGACCGGGGATGGCACCCACTTTCTCGATCGCGTAGGCCATGAGGTCACGCTCATGCACAGCGATCGCATCCATGCCGATCTCCGAGAGGAAGTCGACCGCAGCACCCATTCCGATGGCGCCGGCGATGTTGGGTGTCCCCGCTTCGAACTTGTGGGGGACCGAGGCCCATGTGCTCTCCTCGCGACCCACGAAATGGATCATCTCGCCGCCACCCTGATACGGTGACATCGCGTCCAGCAGGGCTCGACGGCCCCACAGCACACCGATGCCCGTCGGGCCGCACATCTTGTGCCCGCTGAACGCATAGAAATCGACACCCAGATCCTGGACGTCGACCTTGGTGTGTACCGCTCCCTGGGCTCCATCCACGACCACGATCGCACCAACGGCGTGCGCGGCCTCGGTGATCCGCTTCACGGGATTGATCGTGCCTAGCGCGTTCGAGACGTGGGAGATCGCGACGATCTTCGTCCGCCTCGACAGCAGTGAATCCAGGTCGTCGAGAATCAAACGGCCCTGTTCATCGAGTTCGATATAGCGGAGCTTCGCCCCTGTCCGCTTCGCCAGCAGCTGCCAAGGAATGATGTTGGAGTGGTGCTCCAACACGGAAAGGAGGATCTCGTCTCCCTTGCCGACGTTGTCGAGCCCCCACGCCATGGCGACTAGGTTGATGGCCTCGGTGGTGCCACGCGTCCAAATGATCTCGGATGGCTCGACGGCATTGATCCACGAGCCCACCCTGCCGCGCGCATCCTCGTAGGCGATCGTCGCGCGTCGGGACAGCTCGTGAATCCCCCGATGGACGTTCGCGTTGTCCCGCTCGTAGTAGGCATCGAGAGCATCGAGCACAGCGCGGGGCTTCTGAGACGTCGCCGCGCTGTCGAGATAGATCAGCGGCTTGCCGTTAACTGTCTGATCCAGCGCGGGGAATTCCTTTCGGATCGCGATCGGATCGAAGTCGGTGCGGGGCATGGTCGGGTGTCCTGGGGGCTTATCCCACGTCCACGTAGATGTCTCCGTCCCTGATCTCGACGGGGAAGGATCGAACCGGCCGAATGGCCGGCAGCGATTTGCGGGCGCCGCTACAGGCGTCGAATCGGGCACCGTGGTAGATGCAGACGACGTCGCCGCCGTCCAACTCACCATCGGAGAGCGGGTAGTCTTCGTGAGAGCAACGGTCCATCAAGGCGCACACCGTGCCGTCGACGTTTGCCAGGACGACGGGGGTCCCTTCGGCCATGACGCCCTTGAGCTTGCCGACCGGGCAATCACCTTCGGCCGCTACCTTGACCCATTGCCCCACGGAGCGGATCGGCTCACCCGTGCTGGGCGAGCTTCTCCTCGATGGCGCGCGTGACCTTGTCGACGACTCCACCTAGCGGAAGTCTCGACATGACCTCACCGAGGAAGCCGAGCACGACGAGACGCTCCGCTTGCACCCGATCGAGTCCCCGACTCATGAGGTAGAACTTCGCCTCGGCATCGAGTTGACCCACGGTCGCGCCGTGAGAGCACTTCACGTCGTCGGCTTCGATCTCGAGATTGGGCAAAGAATCTACCCGGGCGCCCGGCGACAGCAGCAAGGTCCGACAGGTCTGATAGGCGTCGGTCTTCTGCGCTCCGGGATGAACCCGGATGATGCCGCGAAACACTGCGCGACTGTCGCCATCGAGAGCACCCTTGTAGAGCAGATCACTACCTGTGTTCGGCTCGAGGTGGTCCTGGCTGGTGTTGAAATCGAAGTGCTGACTCGCGTCACCGAAGTAGAGCCCCAGCATATCCGAATTTGCACCCGGACCGATCAGCTTTGCGTTGAGATCGACGCGAGATACCGATGCGCCGAGGCCCACGTTGAGCGTATCCAGTTTCGAGTCTCGATGCGCAAGCGTGCGCTGGACCGACTGATAGAACGCGTTGGTACCCAGCCGCTGAACGGCCACGTACTGCACCTGCGATCCATCACGAGCCACGACTTCTACGGCTGTCGAGGTAAACGTCTGCGAAGAGAAGTCGTCGGAGAGGACCTCGTCGACGTAGGAGATGCGGCTGTGTGACTCGGCGACGATCAGGACCCGACTGAAGTACGCGGTGCCTGACTCGCTCAACCACCGGGTGACGCGTACGGGAAGGTCCAGTTGGGTACCCTTCGGCACGTACAGGAAAATGCCGTCGGCCCACAGCGCCGCATTGAGTGCCTCGAACTTGCCGTCCTCGGCGGGCACCGTTGTTGTGAGGTGCTCTCGAAGTAGATGGCTGTGCTGATCGAGCGCCTCGTGCAGGGACATCAGGATGACGCCCTTTGCGACCAACGACGGGTCGAGATCCGAATGGACTACGCGGCCGTCGATGAACACGATGTGACCAGACGCCGCGTGGTCCTCGTCCATCGCGACGCGGAGCCGCTCCGGCCAGGTCGTCGGGTCGTCCTGAGCGGGCTGTGATTCGGAGAGAGTCAGAGCGGAGAGATCGAGTGTCTTCGCGAGATCTGTATAGCGCCACTGCTCGAGCCGGGTCGTCGGCATGGGCGTACGCTCGTAGACGTCCCACGCGTGTGCACGTTGCTCCCGGAGCCACTGAGGCTCGCCGAGAGAAAGGCGATCGACCGCAACGGCGCTCAAGGCATCCGTCGTGCTGTCGGACATAGTAGTTCGGGTCATATCAGCCAACCGAGCCTTCCATTTCCATTTCGATGAGCCGGTTCAACTCGACGGCGTATTCCAAGGGCAGTTGCTTCGCGATCGGTTCGATGAACCCGCGAACGATCATGGCCATCGCTTCGTCGGCGCGAATCCCACGACTCGTGAGATAGAACAGTTGCTCCTCACCGATCTTCGAAACCGACGCCTCATGACCGACACTGGCGTCGCTCTCCTCGATCTCGATGTACGGGTACGTGTCCGTCCGTGACGTATCGTTGATCAGGAGGGCATCGCACTCGACGTTCGAACGCGCGTGGTGAGCTCCTTCGTGAACCTTGCAGAGTCCGCGGTAGGTGGAGCGGCCTGTGCCCTTCGAGATCGACTTCGACACGATCGAGGAAGTCGTGTACGGTGCGACATGCACCACCTTCCCGCCTGTGTCCTGGTGCTGTCCATCTCCTGAGTACGCGATGGACAGAATCTCGCCGTGTGCACCTTCGCCCATGAGATAGCAGGACGGGTACTTCATGGTGAGCTTGGAACCAAGGTTGCCGTCGAGCCACTCCATGTGACCCCCCGCTCCGACGATCGCTCGCTGGGTGACGAGGTTGTACATGTTGTTCGACCAGTTCTGGATGGTCGTATACCGGAAGCGCGCATTGTCCTTTACGATGATTTCGATGACGCCGGAGTGGAACGATTCCGTCGAATAGACCGGCGCGGTGCAGCCTTCGATATAGTGTGCTTGCGCGCCTTCATCGATGATGATGAGGGTTCGTTCGAACTGCCCCATCCGCTCCTGGTTCACGCGAAAGTACGCCTGGAGCGGTGTGTCCAGAGAGACGCCCTTGGGCACGTAGACAAAGGATCCGCCCGACCAGACCGCGGAGTTCATCGCGGAGAATTTGTTGTCGCCTGTCGGGATGATGGTGCCGAAATGCTCCCGGAAGAGCTCGGGGTGGTTCTTCAATCCGTCTTCGATCGAGTCGAAAATGACGCCCTGCTTTTGCCACTCTTCACGAAGCGAGTGATAGACCATCTCGGACTCGTACTGGGCGCCGACACCGGCCAGGACTTTCCGCTCAGCCTCGGGAATCCCGAGCTTCTCGAACGTGTTCTTGATCTCATCGGGCACGTCGTCCCAGGAACGCTCCATCTGGTCCTGAGGACGAACATAGAAGTAGATCTCGTCGAGGACCGCTTCGAGCCCGTCGAGATCGCCGCCCCACTTGGGCATCGGCTTGGACTCGTAGACTTTGAGCGCCTTGAGGCGGAAGTCCAGCATCCACTCGGGCTCGTCCTTGTGGGCAGAGATCTGTCGAACGACTTCTTCGGACAGCCCCTTTTGAGCTCGAAATACCGGTTCTGAGGTGGTGATGAAGTCGTACTTGTACTCGTCGAGGTTGAGGTCCCCGACTGTTTCGTTGACTGGCATGGAGGGTCTCCTTCCCGTCAGGCGACTGGCGCAGAGCCGTTCGCGGAGGGTTCGATGGTCTCGTACGTCCGGTAACCGTTCGCCTCGAGCTCCAGCGCCACCTCAGGGCCACCCGACTCGACGATGCGACCGTCGACCATCACGTGGACATGGTGGGGCTTGATGTAGTCGAGGAGGCGCTGGTAGTGAGTAATCAGTAGGACCGACATATCGGGGTCCTCGGCCAGCAACTTGTTGACGCCATCGGCCACGATCTTGAGCGCGTCGATGTCGAGGCCAGAATCGGTCTCATCCATGACTGCGAGCTTCGGCTTGAGCATGGCCATCTGAAGAATCTCGTTGCGCTTCTTCTCCCCGCCGCTGAAGCCGTCATTTACATGGCGCTCCGCGAAGGTGACGTCCATGTCGAGCATCGCCATGCGCTCGGTCAGGATGTCAGAGAAGTCGAAGATGTCGAGTTCTTCGCCCTCCGGGAGATGCGCCTGAACCGCGGTGCGAAGGAAGTTGGCGATCGACACCCCGGCGATCTCCACTGGATACTGGAAGGCCAAGAACACACCCGCGAGCGACCGCTCGTCGGCTTCGAGTGTGAGGAGGTCTTCTCCACGGAACGTCACGGTCCCGCTTGTTACCTCGTAGCCCGGGTGTCCAGCGAGGACCTTGGCTAGCGTACTCTTTCCAGAGCCATTCGGACCCATGATCGCATGGATCTCTCCCTTGCCGATCTGGAGGTCCAGGCCGTTCAGGATTCCCAATTCACTCTCGGCGACCTTCGCCTCGAGCCCCTCGATCCGCAGAACGGGTACGTCGCTCATCGATCCCTCAGACAATTGAAGCGGGGCCCGGAGGCTCCGCTTATCAAGAATGATTCTTCGTTTCAGGCCGTAAGCTATGGTCGGGTCCGGGGTCGGTCAAGGATTCGCGTGGGCCCATACCTGACCTTCGGAGCGAGCGAGCAGAGGTCCTACACCAGCTCCGTAGTTGACGCGACGGTGTATCCACTTTAGATATATCCACTGTGGATATGCCAAGGAGTTGTCATGCCTATTGATCCCGTCCGCCCCGCCGTCTTTCACATTCTCCTTGCCTTGTCGCGAGGCAGTTCCCACGGTCTGGGCATTGCCAAAGCCGTCGACGAGGCCTCGGGCGGCACGGTAACTCTAGGTCCGGGAACACTTTACCGATCTCTGAAGGAGATGACCGCCGAAGGGTTGATCGAGCAGGCCGAAGCTCCCGATCCGGGCGCTGATCCCCGGCGGCGCTTCTATGACATCACCGCTCGGGGAAGAAAGGCGGTGCACGCGGAGGCCGCTCGGTTAGCCCGGCTCGTCGAAGTGGCGCGCGCGAACCAGGTGCTCCCGGAAGCGCCGTGAGATCCAGGACCGGTCGAGGTGAGCGACGCTACCGCGCGCTGATCCGTGCCTATCCGAAGGCGTTCCAGAGCGATCACCGCGATGATCTACTCGAGCTCTTTCGTTATCGCCGAGATCGACGCCTCGCACTGCATGACCGACTGGGCGCGCGATTCTGGGCAGGGATGGTACTCGACACGGCTTGCGCTGCTTGGCGCGAATGGACGCGCCCGATCCATGGGGAATGGGCGCGAGAAGTCGAACGAACTTCAGGAGGTGGAGGGATGAGGGGTTGGGTGGACGACCTCGTGTACGCCGGGCGCAGACTGATTCGTAGCCCAGGCTTTTCGCTGACCGCCCTCACGATTCTGGTGCTGGGCATCGGGGTGAACTCCACGGCGTTCGGCGTCGTGAACGCCCTCCTCTTCCAGCGGCCGCCCTTCGAGGCAACGGAGCGCATCGTGATGGTGTTCCAGGACTCAGACGGGGGCACACCTTCTTCGACGTCCTATCCGGCGTTCTTGGATATGGCGCGGATGACGGATGTATTCACTGTGGCCTCCGCCTTCAACACGAGTCGGGGCTTCCTCGAGCAGGGAGAGGGCCTCGTCTCCGTGAACGTGGAGTACGCCACGTCGGCCTACATGGACGTGATCGGACTGCATCCCTCCCGAGGTGTATGGTTCGATGCGAGCGCGGACGACCCGAGCGGCCCACCCCAGGCGGTCATCACGCACCACATGTGGGCCAACAGGCTGGCCTCAGACCCCGCGATCCTCGGAAGCACCCTCCGGATAAGCGGGGGTCTGGTAACGGTAATCGGCGTGGGTCCCGCCGAGTTCAACGGGGGCAGTGGGCCTTTGGCCATGGATCTTTGGCTCTCGATATCGGCGATGGCGGTGACCGGAGGACAGGCGGCTTCCCTCACACGGCGCCAGGACCACCCGTTCGCCGTCCGGGCCCTGCTCGCGTCAGGAGTCTCGGTCGAGCGAGCCGCTGCGGCCATGGACGGCCTGGCCGACGACCTGGCCCGGACCTACCCCGACATCAACTCCGGGAGAAGAATCAGCGTCTTCCCGGTCGCGGGAGTTCGCATCTCCCCGGAGGCAGACGCGACACTCGTGCCCGCCGCCGCGTTCGCGATGGGCGTTGTACTCTTGGTCCTGCTCATCGGAACTCTGAATCTCGCCAATCTTCTTCTCGTGCGAAGCACCGCCCGAGCGAGGGAAATCTCAGTCCGACTTGCACTTGGGGCAGGTCGTACTCGTGTCATTCGGGTGGTGTTCGCCGAAGCGATGCTGCTGGCCGCCATCGGGGGGAGTGCGGGCCTGGGGGTGGCGCATCTCTCAGCCGCGGCTTTGCGTAACGCGAGGTTTGACTTCGGTTTACCGCTTCTCATCGACTTGCGTTTGGACTTGAAGGTCTTCCTCTTCACCCTGTCGGTCTCGATCCTCGCAGGGTTTGCGTTCGGGTTCCTCCCGGCTCTACGAGCGACGAGGCGCGATGTGAACCTTTCCATACGCGGCGAGGGAAGCGCCGGTCTCGGCGCCCGGCGGCGGTTCGGTCTGACTGGCGCTCTCGTCGCGGGGCAGGTCGCGGTCTCCCTCCTCCTACTCGCGGTCGCAGGCACCTTCCTGGACAGTCTGGCGCGGGCTCAGGGTGCCGAGCCTGGCTTCGACTGGGAGAGTACCGCCTTCGTTCAGCTGAACGTGTCCAGGTTGGAACTGCCGAGCGAAGCCGCCACCCTCATGAACGAACAGATCGCAGACCGTTTGCAGGCGATCCCCGGGATCGGACGGGTGACGACTTCGCTGATGCTCCCCGCAGCGCAACTGGGCACCACAACCCTGCTTCTGGGGGCTGGAATCGACGGTGTGGATTCTCCCAGCGAGATCCCGTGGAACTACGTATCGGCGAACTTCTTCGACGTGATGGACGTGCCGCTTCTCCACGGCAGGCTGCTTGAGGCGTCGGACCTGACGGGTCCCACTGTCGCCGTGGTGTCGGAGGCGTTCGGCCGGACGTATTGGGGGAGGGCCGACGTCGTGGGCGAGACGTACCGCTCCGAGGGCCAACCCGACCAACGCTTGGAGATCGTCGGTGTCGTGGGCAATGTGCCGGTTCGGTCGCTCGGCGAAGCTCCAACTCCTTCGATCTATTGGCCGCTCAACTTTGCCTACCCCCGAACGAATTTCCTTTTCGAGATCGAGGGTTCGGGGAGCGCGGTCATCGCGTCGGTTCGGGCCGCGATCGTCGAGATCGATCCGCGCATCATGCTTCTCAGTGCGGGAACGATGGCAGACCACCTCGGCGATACGCTTGAGCGCCAGCGTCTCATCGGCGCTTTGCTGGGCGCTCTGGGTGCGATGGCTCTGGGACTCGCGCTCCTCGGTATCTACGGTGTTGTCTCATTCGCAGTATCCCGCCGCCGGAGGGAGATCGGCATACGAATGGCGCTCGGAGCGGGAGGCGACTCTGTGATCCGCCTCTTCGTGCGGGACGTCTCGATGGTAGTCGTGGCGGGAGCAGCGGTTGGCATTCTCCTCTCGATTCCAGTCGGGGGAATGACTCGCCAGCTCTTTACAGGCGGTGAGGCCAACCCTGCGATGACAGGTGGCCTGGCTGTTCTGTTCCTGATCACGGCGCTGATTGCAACGGTATTGCCCGCGCGGCGGGCCGCACGGACGGATCCGACCGAGGCACTCCGGCAGGAATAGGTCCCGGAGCGGCGCCTTGCTCGGCAGCCCGCCGTCGGCTATCACACAGATTCCGCCGAATTAGCCGTACGTTGGGAACCGATGCAGGAGTAGGACCATGAATCGCTTGCTCATTGGGGCCGCAGTTTTCGCGTTCGTCCAGCCTGTGGCGGTCACAGGCCAGACCGTGACCCGACTCGTCGCGAACCCGGGAACGGTCGAAGTGACGGCCGGAGCCTCTGTCGCTCTGTCAATCCAGGCATTCGGGGCAGATGGACGGCTGATCCAGGCGCCGCTACGAGTCGCCGGAGCACGGGGTGGCGTGCGCGTCGAAAGCGGGCGCGTGACCGGTTTGGCCGCGGGCGAGTACCAGATCTTCGTCTCCACGGTGCCCGAAGACGGAAGTGATCCGATCACCCTGCAGGTCCCGGTGATCGTAGGGTGGCCAGCCATTTCCCGGGTGGAGATCACAACGGGAGGAGAACGGCTCTTCGAGGGCGCGCGGGTGCCGCACCGCGCCGTCGCGTATCATGTGGACGGGTCGACCCGACCCTACCCCGAGGTCTCGTGGGTGAGTTCGGACCCGACCGTTGCGACCGTCGACGCCTTTGGCAACGTGCGCGGCATGAGGTCGGGTACGGTCGTGATCACCGGGTCGGTCGAAGGCGTGAGGGGCACGATGGCGCACTCCTCTACGACCACCCCCGTGGCGCGGATCGACATCTCCGGCGGCCAACAGCAGGTCCGCACCGGTGACGTGCAATCGTTCACCGCGGTGGCTCGAGGTGAGGGCGACCGAGTCATCGACGACGCTCCGATCTCGTGGAGCTACCTCTATCAGCCCGACGATTCGATCCGGGCACCTGCCGGGCCCGCCCAGATCGACGACGGCCGCATGGTCGCCGACGTCCCGGGCGTGTACACGGCGGTGGCCTCGACCGGAGGCGCACGTGCCGAGTTCTCCTTCCGGGTGGTTTCGCGCAACGCGGTCCGGAAACTCGACATCGTCGGTCAGGGCAGGGAGTCACGGGTGTTTACCACGGATCTCTGGATCTGGGAGGGCGTGGACGGCCGAGACTACGGAATCACGGGCTCGAAGAATGGTGACGGGATCTCGATGATCTGGGACGTCACGGACCCAACCAACATTTTCAAGACGGATTCGATTCAAGTCGATGCGCGCACCACGAATGACGTGAAGGCATCACCTGATGGCCGCTACGCGTCGATTTCGCGCGAGGGTGCCTCGAACCGACGCGACGGCGTGGTGATTCTCGACCTCGCCGACCCTGCGCACCCGCGCGTCGCCTCGACCTTCGAGGGGAACGGCGTCACGGGCGGGGTCCACAACATGTTCGCGACGAACGACTATCTCTTCGTGCTGGCTGGCGGGGACAAGTACGTCATCCTCGACGTCCGCGATCTCGCAAACCCAACGTTCGTCAGCGAGTACAACCACCCGAACTCACGGGTCCACGATGTGTGGGTGCACGACGGACTCGCGTATTCCGCCGAGTGGGAGACGGGAGTTGTGGTCGTCGACGTCGGAAACGGTCGGTACGGTGGCTCCATCGAGAATCCGACGTTCGTGACGTCGTTTCCGCTCACGACCGGATCCACGCATGCCATTTTCCCCTACTATCAAGAGTCGACGGGTCGTTTCTTGTTGATCGTCGGGGACGAGCGGGTTCAGCGGGAAGGGCTCGCCTGGGAAGGGACCGGACCGGACCATCGCCAACAGTACGATCCGGCCACCGGAAAGGGCGGCTACCCGCGGGCAACGTCGGGCTACACCCAGATCGTGGATTTCAGCGATCCCATGAATCCGGTGCAGTTGGCCCGTTACGAAGCGAGTGAGTACGGGACCCACAACATGTGGGTGGAGGACGACGTGCTCTATCAGGCGTACTACGAGGGGGGTATTCGCATGGTCGACATTTCGGGCGACCTGATGGGCAACCTCTACACGCAAGGTAGAGAGCTCGCCGTCTTCAAGGCGTACGACCCGCTCGGGTACATTCCGAACGCGGCCGCAGCCTGGGGAGTAATGCCGTGGAAGGGCAACATCTTCTTCGCGGACATCAACTCCGGAATGTGGTCGGTCAAGATGAGACCCGCAGAGCGCCCCGTCTCGTAAACGCCGGCAGGGGACGGCCACGAGAGGTTAAATTTGGGCGCGGTCCGAAATCGTCGATGGGCCAGCTCGTACCTCTTCGAAGGATGGTCTTCCAATCTGGAATCCGATGAGAACTCTTCGAGCGCTTCCGATTCTGATCCTCGCCGGCCTCGTCGCATGCGCCGACGAGGGCCCGCTGTCCGGACCGGGGACCCTGACTGCGACCCTCATGTCGCCGAACGGGGCCGAGGGGGCCGCTCTGGTCATCCTCGTGGGAGAGGGCATAGGGGCCGTCACCGCCGTCGGGGCTACCGAAGTCCACACGCGGGCCGGCGCGGGGTCCATGCAGATCGTGCTCATCAATCAGCAAGGTGGGGACCTCTCCTTCCAGTTGGCCGTGGCGGACACCACCCAGCCGCCCCAGGCCATCGTGCAGGAGGTTGCGGGCCCCGATGATGAACTGCGGTCGGTACTCACCGCCTATGTAGTGGAGTTCGGTCGATGAGTCGGTGCGGGGTACCGGCGCGGGCGGCGGTCTGCATAGCGATCGCCGCACTCGTTGTCTCCGCCTTCGCAAGCGAGGCCGCAGGTCAGGACATCGAAACGGCATCGCGCCTTCGCGGCATCCCCCTTCCGGAAGCGTACTTTCGGCAGGTGCGGGCTGACCCGACGCTCTACGAGTTCAAGCACGGGCTGTTTGGCCGAGCCGAGGTCGGCCGTACGGCTGCGCAAGGTGAGGTGAGGCTCCCGGTCGTCCTCGCTCTGTTCGCCGACTCGCCGCAGGAGCCACACATCACGCGGGAGATGGTTCAAGCCGCGCTGTTCTCGGGACCCGCGGAGCGGGGGACGATCACCCAGGCGTATCTCGAGATGTCGCGTGGAGCTCTGGACGTCGGTGGCGATGTCTACGGGTGGGCACGAGGCAGCCTCACGATGGCTCAGGTGGTCGGTACCGATCGTGGTTTCGGACCGGATGCGCGTATTGCCGAATACCTGACCGAGGCGCTCGACTCGATCGACGGCGAGGTGGACTTTTCGCAGTACGACAACGATGGGCCAGACGGCGTGGCCAATAGTGGGGACGACGATGGTTTCGTCGATGTCATCACCTTCGAGTATCTGGAGGTAGCGGCGTCATGCGGTGGCCCGGCCATCTGGCCACATCGTTCGAGCCTGCAGGGTCGAACGGGGGAGCCCTACAAGACCGATGACCTGGGCATCTCGGGCGACACGATCTTCGTACAGGACTACATCACGCAGAGTGCGGCAGCCTGTTCAGGCGACGTCGTGCAAGACGCGGCCGTGATCACCCATGAGTTCGGACATGCGCTAGGGCTGCCGGACTACTATCACTGGATCGACTCGAGCCTTGGCCCCTACGGGCGTCGGTGGGTGATGGGTTGTTGGGCCTTGATGGCCGCCGGGGCCTGGGGCTGCGGCCCGGTCACCGAGGTTCGAACGCCCTTCGGGCCAACGCACATGATGGCGCACTCCAAGTGGACGCTCGGCTGGCTCGACTACCTGGAGGTCGGGGAGGTCTGGAACGAAGAGATCATCCTCGATCCGACGGAGACGACCGGAATGGCGCTGAGGGTCCCCCTGGACAGTGACGGGAATGAGTTCCTGATCGCCGAGTTCCGGGACCTGATCGGATTCGACGCTCAGCTGCCGGGTGCCGGCGTTCTCCTGTACCAACAGGACCTGACGGCATCGCGCTATCCGAACCCGACTTCGGGGAATCCGTACTTTCTCACGATGCTCGAGCAGGACGGAAACGGGAGCCTGCTGAAGTTGGCGGCCGAGGGTGGTAGCCGCGGAGAGATCGGAGACGCGTGGGGGGTCGGAGGCGTCAGCGGGAAGCTGAATGCTGAAACGACCCCTCGGCTCCGGCGCACGAACGGCGCCCGGACGCCTGTTGTGGTCCATGAAGTCTACGTCGACGGCCCGAAGGCACGGTTGATCATCTCGACGGGCCGAACCCCCCGACTGATCCCTCCCGCTGAGCCCTTCGAGGTGACTCAGGTGCGGACGTTCGCCGAGCCGGTTCGGATTGCGGGCGGAACGGGTCCGTACACGGGCGTGGGGACATTGCCGGCAGGTCTATCCTTGGAGGCCGCCGGGGATGAGCTGCTCTTAGTGGGCTCGGTCCGTGAGGCCGGACCGCACGAATATTCCTACGCGGTCAGGGATGCCCTGGGACAGGTCTCCGACGTGATCGCGGTGGTGTTGAACGCTCCGACCGAATGGACGGTCTCGGTCGTGAATCTGCTTCAGCGATTCCTACTGTCGAGCGAAGAGCCGCTCACACCGGGGGAGCTGGCATATCTGGACGATCGCGGAAACGGAAACGGCCAGTACGATATTGGGGACCTGAGGAAGTGGCTCCGCGAACAGGGGGGCTTGCTCGCTGAGAGCCACCTCCTCGGTCTGCCCAACTCGGTGAGGTAGCCTACCGGATGATTCGAGGTGCTCCGGGACGACGGGCACCGCGGAACCCCTGTCCGCCGTCCCGGCCGAAGCCAGCTCCGGGTGCTGCAGCGCCGTCACCCCTGCCGCGAAAGCCGCGCCCGGGCCTCATTCCTGCACCGGGGCGCCCGCGGAATCCAGCCCGGACGCCGGCCGCGCCACCGCGGTTGCCACGCGCCTGTCCCCGAGCGAAGGCCTGGCGTCGGGCCCCGATCTCCTGCAGGGAAGCCTGCTGCTCCTCGGTAAGAATACCGCTGACGCGCTCGCGGACCGCCTCGGTGACTCCCGCGTTGGCCTCCTGTCGGTCCTCCATGAACGCCATCATCTCGCTCCGCTTGATCTGCCCTGCGGAGAACTGTGACCGGACCTCGGCCGCTTCTGCGAGCGTGGCAACGCGCCGCTGAATCGTCTCCCGACGAATTTCTTCGAGCGAGGAGAGCTGAGCTTCGGTCAACTCGAGTTGCTCACGCATTTGCATGATCGCTTCCACGCCCTGACCCCTTCGCATCGCGACCTCCCCGCGATTGCGATTTTGCCCCTGCTGTCCTGCTATGTCGTTGGCGCCGATCGTAATCAGCGCGCCCAGAGCGATCATCCCGCTCATCCGAAGTCTCATTTCGATTCCTCCGCACCCACGTAGGTTGGGACGAGCCCTCCTCATCCCTCGGTACTTTGGAGTATGCGAGCCCTGGGTTCGTTAGGCCCCGGGCACCTGGTGCACTTCAACGTGCGGCAAGGGCGCCGCGGAAGATGCGAGCCCAATCCGCGAGCGAGTGCTGCAGGTAGCGAGCCGCTTCCGAGCCATCGCGACCGATGGGCCCCTGGTTGCCCGGCTCAACCTCGACGTGCACGAACGTAGGGCCCAGGCTCGTCAGAATCTCGGGGACCGCCGCCGCCCATTCTCGGGCGTCGTCGTAGCGATGGACCTGCCGAAAGCCCGCGGCTTCGGCGAGTCCCGCGTAATCCACCCGACCGCTCCCCGGGACCGGTTGGTGACCCGTGATTTCATACTCGCCATTGTCCGACACGATGAGGATGAAGTTATGGGCTGCAGTTTCGACCGCCGTGGCCAGCGTTCCGAGGCACATGAGCATGCTACCATCGCCGTTCAGGCACACGACCTTCCGACTAGGGACCGCGAGTGCGACGCCGAGAGCCAGGTCGGCGGCGTGACCCATGGCGCTGTCGGCGGATGCGAAGTCGAGGTCGCTGTCCGAGAGGAGGCCCCACGGACGGACGGCACTCATGGTTGTGACTACGACTTCCGACGTGCGATGCCGGCTCAGGGGCTCGAGGAGCTGAGCGAGCGTCAGCATGCTCAGGCAAGCTCCCGCAGCATAACCACTGCCGTTGGACGGCTGTGTTCTCTTGCGTCCATCACCGCTGATGCGACCGCAGCGACCGGCTCGTCCGCACCCGAGCAGCGCACGAAGGGTATGCCCCACGCCGTGAGCGTGGGCTCTGTGAGAAGCGCGACCGAGTCCACGTCGGCTCTCGTCAGCAGGTCCAACGTGAGGGGGGTATCCGGGGTGAGCCCGGCCCGTTCCATCTTGGCATAACCGCGGCCCGTGATGAGCATCGGGATCGGTGCGGCTGCCCGAACGGCTGTTCCTCGCAGGCTGTCACCCGATTCCAGAAGACCCGTGTTCTGGATGACCACCAATGGCGACGCTCCTCCCAGCCACAGGCCGGTGGCGAGAGCGAACGCTTCGCCTTCCCGAGTCACGGTGACCAGCCGAATCGTCGGATGCCGCACGACCTCGTCGAAGAGCGCACCCGACGAGTTGTCCGGAATGCCTACGACGTGCGTGATGCCCAGATTGACGAGTCCCCGAATGGTGGCGAGGGGGCGGCTCATTCAGATGCGGCGCCCCGCGAGCCCGACGACCCGCGGACGGTGATGACGCCCGCGACGAGCATGGCGGCCAGCATCGTCCACGCCCCCGCCGCGAGTTGCGGTTGGGTCGACACGAGAATCACCAGGATCATGATGTAGAGGACGATCGTGAGGGCCGGCAGCCAGGGGTGTCCGGGCATCCGGAACGGTCGCTCGAGATCCGGGCGTTTCGCGCGCAGTCGGAAGTAGCCGAGCAGCACCATGGTATCGACGGTGATCGCGACGGTCATCATGAATCGGATCAACATCTCGAAGCTACCGGTCAGTGCGAGAAGTCCGATCCAGGCAGAAATGAAGATCAGCGCGTTTCGTGGTGTGCCACGCTCGTCCACCCGCGAGAACGCGCGCGGCGCGAGGCCGTGCTGAGCGAGCCCGTAGGCGACCCTGGGTAACCCGAGGAAGTTGACGTTCGCGCTGCTGATGAGAATCAGCAGGCTGGCAACCACCACCACCGTTCCCGCGGAGCCGCCGAACACGCTAGCGATCGCGTCAGCAGCGACCAGATCCGAAGTCGCCATCTCAGCCGGCGTGAGCGCGGCCAGGAAGGAGACGTTCATCAAGATATAGAGCACCATAACTGCCAGAGCGCCGCCGAGAAGGATTCGCGGAAGCGCCACGCCGGGATCCTTTACCTCCTCGGCCATCTTGGCGGCATCCTCCCAGCCGTAGTAGGCGAAGGAGATCGACTGATAGGCGAGGGCGTAGCCCAAGAGGCCGACCGTCTCGCTGCTCGTGATCAAGGGTGCCGCCGTGAAGCCTGCGAGATCACCCCCCCAGATTCCCGCGCCGGCGATGGCAAGAACAATCAGCACCTTAACAGCCGTCGTGACGTTCTGGAACGTTGTGCTTGCCCTGAGACCGCGAGTGTGGAGGAGGAAGAAGCCGAGCACCACCGCGAGGGCGACGATCGGGACTGATCCCCGATTGCCGTTCAGCGTGAGGATGTATGTGGCGATTAGGACTGCCTTCGAGGCACCACTGAAACCACGCGACACGATGAGTTCCGACCAGCCCGCCACGAAGCCCATGGTTGGGCCCCACGCGTGCCGGGCGTAGACGTACTTGCCACCCGCCTCGGGAAGCGCGGCCGCCATTTCGGCGAGCACGAGCGTACTGAGTGCGGCCACTACGCCACCGAACGCCCAAAGACCCAGGATGATCCACGGATCGCCGAGGTAACCGGCGATCAACCCGGGCGTTCCGAGAATTCCGGCGCCGATGACGATGCCTACCGTCACAGCCCAACCGTCGCGGACACGGAGAACCCGATTGAGCTTGTATTGCTGCGCGTCAGTAGTCACAGGGGCTCGGGCCAGGGGGCAAAGTGGGGTGGAGCTGCCAACATGGCCGGTGAATGCGGGCGTCGCCAGCGACGGCGGACCGATTCACGGGCGTAGGAACACCTAGCGGATCGTGGTGCGGATGAGCCGATCGAGGCTGGGAAAGGCTGAGTCGAGGTAGACGTTGCCTTCGGATACGATCCGGCTCTGGTCCCCTCGTCGCACACCACCGCCCGAGTTCTCGCCGTACCCCGAGTAGATCGAGTCGACAACCCGTTCCATGCCCTCGATTACTCGACCGAAGGGTGGGAAGCCCTGCTCGTCGAGCCGGGAGTTATCGACCATGCTGACGAAGACCTGTGTCGAACGCGTGCCGGGTTCGGTGAAGGCGAAGGCGATCGTGCCACGGACGTTACTCTCCACCACCGGATCGTCGGGCATGCCGCGATCGTACCAGACCGCCGAGATATCGGGATCGCCGGAAACGCCCCACTGCGTTATGAAGTCGGGTACCACACGGTGGAAACGCAGGTCGTCGTAATAGCCGTGGCGGATCAGATTGTAGAAGCGATCCGCGCCGATCGGGGCCCAGGCCCGGACCACCTCGACCGTGAAGTCTCCTCGGGTGGTTTCGAAGGTGGCCAGGAACGTGTCAGGGGCCGACTCGGACCAGTCTGGATGTTCGGGGACGGACAACAGCTGTCGCGAACTGACCGGCCGCACCTCGTCGGATGGGTCGGAAGAGTCCCGGTCGGGAATCACGGCGAAGACCCGCACCTGTCCTCCGGATCCTCCTTCGATTTTGATGGGTGCCACGATGAGGTAGGCACCGGCCTCCGGGAGCGAGCTGAGGTCGGCCAGATTCTCGAGATGGTATCGACCCGAGCCGTTGACGATGCCGTGCACAGGGAATCCGCGCGCGTTGCCCCGGTCCACGCTGCCCGTGTCCACCCCGATCCCGGCGATGTCGCGCTCCTGCACGAGCCAGCGCGCAGCGTCCGCTCCGAAGCCTGGGAAGTGGAGCGACCCGTCCGCCGCGCGATTGTAGTAGGCAGAGCCTTGCGACCAACGGGGCGCCCACCCCGACCGCATGAGCACGATGGCACCCGACGGAATGGGACCGTGGCTAGCTTCCCACCCGCGGATGTCTTCGACCCTCACTTCGTAATCCTCATCGAGGGCAACCTGCCGCCGGACGTCGATGATCACTGCGGGGCCGAAGAGTTCGGCGGTCGGGATCCGGTCGATCGAAGGCAAGCCCATCCCGCCGTGAACCGGCGCGTCGAAGTGCGTGCCGAAGTGCTCCGGCACGGCGTAGGCCGCCATCGAAGGGGCGCCGTCGGCGTGCGCACTCAGAGTGTCGTGCTCGAACGGGCTCGTCGGGGATCCGGGCCAATACGGCGCATTTGCGCTGACCGCGTGCGTCAGATCGACGACGGAGATTTCATCGGCAAAGAGCGAAGCCAACGACACCGCCTCCGGTGGTGGCGGTGCGCAGCCGACGTGGACGCCGGCGCACGCGAAGAGGAGGCAACGTTTGAAAAGACGACTCATGAAATCCCCTCCTTGTGGTCCTGAACGATGACACTCTCGTCGATCACGAGTGCGATCACCCGGCCCGGGCCGTGGACGCCTCGCACCATGATCTGGCCGATGTCGGCCGACTTGGAAGGTCCAGAATGAAAACCGATCGCAGAGGGCAGGTCGTCCTTCAGAGAGATGAGCGCCTCGCGCAGAGATGCGTACACCGCCGCGGCGTCGAGGACCACCACATGAGTCGGCGCAAGAAGCTGAGCCCGACGGCCGTCTCTGGCGTCCATCAGCAACGACCCAGTTTCGGCGACGGCACCCCGGGCCATGGATAGGCCGAGCGCAGCGACTTCTGGTGTTACCGATGGAAGATCGGGCTTCAGTTCGGCGGGAACGTGCTCCCCAAAGATGACCGACGGAAAGTCCGTGGAGAATCTGGCAATCCAGGTGGCAGCCCCGGCGCGGTCCGACACCCGGACCACCTCTCCGCCGGCGGATTCGAACAGCGCCTGAAAGCCCTCGACGGGCGATACGGGTGGCGACTTCAATCGCCACTCGCCAAAGGATTCGGGCAACTCGGTTCGGTCCCTCCCGGCGAGCGCACTTCTGACGCGCGCGAAGATACGATCGCGGCCACTCACTCGATCCCTTCCTCCCAAAGCCTTCGGAAACTCTTCTGGCTGGGATGCGGTGCTGACCGTTCTTGGAGCCACCCTCCGAGGATGGGGAGTGACCGGCCCGCGGCGCTCCACGGTGTCCAGCGGAGGAGGGCCCCGGCGGCGGAGAATGCGTCCGGACGCTCCGCGAGCGCGGTGAAGGCCTTCAGGCCGATCGTTTCGGCTGTCGTCGTCAGACCCTCTTCGACAGCCTGCTCCCGCCAGTGGAGCAGAAGATCCGGGATCGGTATTCGGACCGGACAGACGTCAACGCATGCGCCGCATAGGCTCGACGCATGGGGCAATGGAAGGGCCTTGGCGAGCCCCAGCATTCCGGGCGCGATGATCGCACCGATCGGGCCGGAATACGTCCAGCCGTATGCGTGGCCACCCGTCTGTCGATAGACGGGACAGATGTTGAGACAGGCTCCGCATCGCACGCATCGCAGTGCCTCCCACGCCACGTCGTCCGCGAGCAGCTCGGTTCGCCCGTTATCGACCAACACGACGTGTACCTCTTCGGGACCGTCGACCTCCTCGTTCGTCTTCGGCCCCTGAATGAGGGATACGAAGTTTCCGATCGGTTGACCCGTAGCCGCACGGGCCGTGAGTTGAAGGAGGCCCGAAAGGTCTTCGAGGCGAGGCACGATCTTTTCGATGCCCACGAACGCAACGTGAACACGAGGCAGCGAGGTCGAAAGCCGAATGTTGCCTTCGTTCTCGATCAGCGCGACGGTGCCCGTATCTGCCGCCAGAAAGTTGCCTCCCGAGATGCCGAGATCGGCGGCAAGGAAGTCCTGACGGAGCGCGTCGCGGGCGGCGGCGGCGAGGGTCTCCGGTGTTGCGTCGGGCGCCGTGCCGAGATGGGCATGAAAGAGACGCCGACAGTCGTCCAGGCTCTTGTGAATCGCGGGTCCCACAATGTGACTCGGGGGTTCGCCGAGGAGTTGGATGATGTACTCCCCGAGGTCGGTCTCTCGAACTCTTACGCCCAATTGCTCGAGGTGGTCGTTCACACCGAGCTCCTCGGTGAGCATGCTTTTGCCCTTCACCGCGCTGCGGATGTCATGCCGAGCGACGACATCGGCCAACACACGAAGGGCGTCGTCCGCCGACTCCGCCCAATGAACGTGGGCCCCGTTCGCCAGGAGCCGCATCTCCGCCTCTTCCAGATAGCGGTCGAGGTTCGTCAGCGCGTGCGTCTTCACGTCCCGCGCCCAATCGCGCCACCGCTCGGAATCGATCTGTCCGAACGCACGGACCCTATTCGCATCGAAGGTCCGAGTCGCTGATCCGACTGAGTCCCGTACCCCTGGTTCGTTCTGTATCGTTCGGGCTGATGCGGCACGATACGCGCCAGGATTCACACGACTCATCAACCGACACCCTCCCACAGCGCACTGGCGATGTGTCGAAACGGCGTCGTGACGCCGGACGCCCCGACCCGGCGTCGCTGCGATCGACCCGAAAGCTGGAGGAGGCAACCCCCGTCGCCCGACGTTACGAAGTCGACGTTGGGGAGTGTGTCCAACTTGCGGTCCGCCATCGCCGCCGACACCTCGGGCAGTTTGGCGCTGAAGAGACCGCCGAATCCGCAGCACTCCTTGTCGGCTTCCCACGGAACGACCTGCGCTCCGGCGCCGCTCAGAAGAGCGATGGGTTCACTGTCCACGCCGAGTTCTCGAAGGGCGTGACATCCGTGATGGTATGCGACGGTCTTCCCTGAGAGGCCTCGCCCGAGGGTCTCGACGTTCAACACATGCACCAGGAACTGCGAGAGCTCAAAGGTCCGCTTTCCGAGGTCGAGCGCCGGCCCCTCATCACTGATCTCCGAGTAATAGCTACGAATCATGCCGGCGCAGCTCCCAGATGGAAGGACCACATACTCCGCATCTTCGAACACCGACAGTGTATGCGCAGCCATGCGTGCGGCCTCGGCTTTGTATCCGGCGTTGAAGGCTGGTTGGCCACAACACGTTTGCCGTTCAGGGAAGTCGACATCTACGCCGAGATGACGAAGCAGGCGCACCGCGTCGGCGCACGCTTCTGCAAAGAATTGATCGGCAAGGCAGGTGGCGAAGAGTGCGACGCGCATGGTCAAAGACCCGCTCCTTCAGATGTCGCGTCGCTCGGGAGGATCTCGAAGACAGCTTCCCGCTCCGTTTCGAGCACCAAGGAGAAGCGGGGGTCGTTCAGGAGGTGCAGCGTCAGTCGCGGGTTGCGGCGAGGCTCCACCAGGACCCAGCGAGCTCCGAAGTGGTCGCGAAGTACCTCGTACGAGTCCGTTGCCACCCCAGACACACAAGGGAAGGCATTACATGTCCAGGCGACGCTGACGTCTGCCGACATGTAAAAGAACTCCCAGTACGCTCCTGGGTCGTGGGCGAACTGGAAGATCGGGTCCATTCCGCTGAGGTAGTGGTTCGTCCGGTTGTGGGCCAACAGTGGACCGAAGTTGTCCCATTTCGCGTGGAATACTACGTCGCCGGGTTCACTCCGGTCGGCGAGGAACTCTGCGGCTTCCTGAAGAGAATCCGCCGGGAACGCGACCTCGCTGACATTGAGGGTGTGCCGCCAGGCCCCCCAGGCGAGATAGGCGGCCAGGACCGCAGCTGTTGCGACCCGAGGCGTGCGCCCCCGCGCCCCATTCGGGAGTAGGGTCGCCGCAAAGGGAAGTACCAGGAACCCGAAGGCCGTCCATTGCTCCATGGCGCGTCGCGCAGACAGAAGCGTCAGGCCGAGAAAGACCACGGACACCAATAACGCCGTGACGAGCAGCGTTGCCTTCTCCTGGCCGAGCGAGCGGAGCCGATCCCGTGACGCGGCCCAAACGAAGGTGGCTCCAGCACCAACCCAGACGACCGCGAACAACCAGGTCGTTCGGAGCAGCTCCTCGATTCCAAGGGGAGACAACTCAGCGGCGAACGTCAGGGGGGCCCCCGTTGCCTTTTGGGTGAAGAGCTGGATGAGTTGCACGTTCAATAGGGCCGCCGTCACCAAGGCGTCCGGACGAAGCAACCACCCGATCACCGAGCCAGCAAAGGCGGCGGGTAGAGCCTGCCTCAGTGGCACGCCGGCGTCCGGACTCTCTCGACCGAGCCCGACCGTTACGGGGATCCTCGCTACCGCGTACGCCACCGCGATTCCGGGTGCGATCCAAAAAAGGCCCAGGTGTACCCAGCTGATGAAGGCGCTCAAGAGCACGACCTGCCACCAGCGACCTCGCACCAGGACGGAGAGGAGAGCGACGGCCGCGGCGAGCGATACCACATGCGGTCGGAGCATCAGGTACCGGAAGGACACGTTGGGGACTGCGACCAGAAAGAGCGCCGCCCACCCTCCGGCCCAGGCGACTCCGTGCCGTCTCAAGACCCAAAGGATCGTAAGTCCGAGCGAAAGCGTGAGGGTCAACGCTGCGACCCGCGCCCCTAACGCAACGTCTCCAAGTACCGCGAATGGCAGGAGAAGTACGTGGAAGCCCCACCAGAGATCCCCCCCGAGATCTCCAATGATCGACCGAGTAGCCCATGGGAGGGAGGTGTCGAACAGCGACCCCTCCAGGTACACCTTCGCGTGCCCGATGTGATAGAAGCCGTCGAGGTCCGCGACGTTGGGAAAGAGCGTCAGATGGCCGAGCGCAACGACGAGCCCGATCGCTGCGAAGGGGAGCGCCGAGGCGCGGTCCCTCACGAAATCGGTTTCTCCGCGAGCCATTGGTCCCACCACTCCAAGGTGGAGTAGAGGCGGTGCAGGGTTCGCCACGGCGTCCATCCTCCGTGATACGAATCGGGATAGCGAACCATCTTTGCCGGCACTCCCTGCTTCTGGAGCGCGACATACATCTGTTCGGCCTCCTCGATCGGTACTCGGAAATCCGACTCGCCGTGGACGAAAAGGGTCGGGGTCGACACACCTTCGGCGTGCACGATCGGCGACGCGGCGAGGAGGTTTGCGAGACCCTCCTTCTCCCATGGCGTCCCGTAGAATTCAGTCTCCTTCGTGCGTGGGATATCTGCGACTGCGTAGTCGCTAACCCAATTCGAGATGCCGGCGCCCGCTGTGGCGGCCGCGAATCGATCGGTCTGAGTGATCACCCAGTTCGTGAGATACCCCCCGTACGAATAGCCCGTAACGCCCATCCGCGAATCGTCGATCGGAAAGCGCTCGAGTGCGGCATCGACACCGGCCATGACATCGTCGTAGTCCTCATCACCCCAACTCCCCCACGTGCCCCAGAGGAACGCCTCGCCGTAGCCGGTCGAGGCGCGCGGGTTGGTATACAGTACGAAGTAGCCCCGGGAGGACTGGAGTTGGAAGTCGAACGAGAAACTGTTGCCGTACGACCCGTGCGGTCCACCATGCATGTTCAGCACCATCGGCCACCGGCGCCCATCGCCTTCACGATAGCCGCGGGGAGGAATGACCCAGCCTTCGACGGTGGTCCCATCGGGACTGGAGAAGGTCATGAGCTGTGGCGACTGAAGTTCGACCTCGGCGAGTAGGCCGGCATTGATCGACGTAAGCTGACGAGCCGTTCCTCCGACCGCGCCGGCATAGACGTCGCCCGGGTGGGTCGCATCCTGGCGGATGTAGGCGAGTGTGCTCGCATCGCTCGAAAAGGATACCGAGCCGAGGCGTCCCTCACCGAAGGTCAGCTGGTCTACTCTTCCGGTAGCGACGTCGAGTTGAAGGAGGTGCGTGTCGCCCCCGATGCCGGCTGTGAAGTAGAGCGACTGACCGTCCGCGCTCCAGGTCGGCGATCCTGGAAGCAGGTCCCAATCCGCGGTCAGGTTCCGCCGTTGGGCTCCGTCGGCGCTGAAGAGCCAAAGGTCGGTCGGAGATCCGTGATCCCAGCGTTCACGAATGATCACATCGAGCCCCACCTGACCGCTCGCCACGAACCAACGCCCGTCCGGCGACCACTGGGGGTTATTCCAATTGTATTCGTCGTCCGTGAGACGCGAGATGGCCCCGTCGAGCGTGACCGTCCACAGGTCGGCCCTCGGGTACGTGTGCTCGTCACGTTGGTGTTCGTCCGCAGTGAACACGAAGCCCGTTCCGTTCGGACGCCACGAGACGCCAGACACGTTTACCGGAAGTTCGGTCACTTGGCGCGCTTCACCGCCGTCGACGGGGACCACGAAGATCTGGGTGGAGGGTGTCGCGTACGGATCTGTCGGGTCGGGCAGATAGCCGCGGCGGTCGAATCGGAATTGCATCCAGTCGTACGCCCGACCATCGAAGCGATCGACGATCCTCCGTTCCTCTTCAGTCATCTCCGGGAGAGCAGGCCGGGGAGCGCTAGGAGCGACCGGGCGCGTGAAGGCGATCCAGCGGTTGTTCGGATCGAAGATCGGCGTGCCCGCGAGGCCAGGGAGCTGAAAAGCTTCACCGGGACGGTCCATCCGGAGGAACCACGTGGACCCCTCCGACTCCTCCCCAGCCACGATCCGCCTCGACGAGAAGGACAACAGCTTTCCATCGGGGCTCCACTGTGGATCGCCGGCCTCGGTGGCGGGGCTGGTCAGACGCGACGGAGCTGAACTTCCGTCGGCTCGGACCATCCATACCTCGGAGTGTGTGCGGTTCTCCTCTTCGAGAGTCCGGGTGCGCACGAAGGCGACGGTGCTTCCATCGGGCGAAAGCGTGGCGCCACCGGCGCTCTCGATTCGGTAGTAGTCGTCGTAGGAGATCGGCCGAGACTGGGCCTCGAGCGGAACCACCGTGATCAGGCAGGTCGCGAGGCCAAAGAGGATCCTGTTCATGCAGCCAAGATGCCGGCCTTCTGCACGAGGGGGCAAGGAAGCCCCGGTCGATCAGTCGGCGTTTACGCCAAGAAGCACCACCGAACGACGATCACCCCGATCGCAACATTATTGCACCTCACGTAACGTGAGGTTTTAGTATGGTCCGAATGGAGAGATCAGGGCATGGGAGGATCAGTGGATACAGCCATGAAGGTGGGCGCGCTCGCGAAACGAACCGGACTAACAGTCCGGACGCTTCATCACTACGACGAGATCGGACTTCTGACTCCCGGTCACCGTACGACCGCTGGCCATCGGTTGTATGGTGAGCCGGAGGTTCGACGATTGCAGCAGATCGCATCGCTGCGATCGCTGGGCCTCTCGTTGGAGGAAGTCCGGGACTGCTTGCGACGGCCGATGTACTCTCTGGACCGCGTTCTCGAACTGCAGATCGAGCGTATCCAGGAACAAATCGACCGACAGGAGCAGTTGAGGGACTTGATCCACCGACTCCGTGATCGACTCCACTCGGCAGAGGGTGTCTCTGTCGATGATCTGACACGAACGATCGAGGTCACCATGAATTTCGAGAAGTACTACTCCCCCGAGCAGATGGATCAGCTCCGGCAGCGAGGGGAAACGGTTGGCGAAGAACGGATACAGAAGGTCCAGGAGGAGTGGTCCGAACTATTCGCGGCCTATGGCAAGGCGATGGACGATGGCCTGGATCCCACCAGCGATACCGTGAAGGCGCTCGCCCGTAAGTCGGCTGCGCTCATAACAGAGTTCACGGGTGGGGACCCGGGAATCGCCTCATCATTGGGCAACATGTACAGGAGCGAAGGTGGCGCCAACGTAATGGCGAACCACGGCCTCCAGAGCCCGCCCGGTCTATGGGAGTACATGGGTAAGGCCAGCGCGGCCCTTCGCTCGGACTCGTAGCTCCTACTCGGCCATCGCATGAAACGAAGGGGGAGGCAGGCTCAGCCTGTCTCCCCCTTCCGATGCTTGGGCCCGCGTCAAAACGACGCGTTTCCGATTAACGTGGAGAAGGTCTCAGAGGGTTCCGGCCTTCACGCGTCGAGAGGTCGATCTCCACGGGGTCGCCGTTCACGACCGCCTGCGCGATCGAGGTGCCGTCGAACGTTATGACGACCTCGACCTCCCGCGTGACCGTCCCATCGGCGGTGGTGCGCGTTGCGGTCATGGACCGTCGAATGGTCCCCGAGACGGGATACCGAGTCGCCGAGCCGGGGATCGGCACGACGATGTCCTCGAACTCGAACGACCCCGACGACTCGTGAGAGCGAGGGGTGCCGTCTTCCATCACGCCGCTTCGGCTCATCTCTTCACTGCCGGATCCGTTCCAGGTACGGTGCGTCTCGGCACCCAGTAGACCTGAAACCGTCATATCGCGCGTGCGAGAAATACTGGCGGAAAAATTGTCGCGGGTGATCTCGCCTTCGATCTCGCGGATGAAGTGAATCGATTCGGTCAGCAGAGGATCAAATCCCGTCTGAGCAACGCCCGCTTCATCGTAAAAGGTGACCGCCCGGGTTCCGGAGAACTCACCCGTGAAGTCGCCGTGCCCACCGGGCCGGCCGACCATAGCGGGACCATCCGGGCCTTCTGCCAGAAGAGGTCCGACACCAAGGGGCTGGGTCCACATGGTTACGTCTTCGAGCGTCGCGTCGGCCGCCACCAGGGCCATGTCGAGCACCAGCGTGTCGTCCAGACCGTCCAACCCCGTAGAGTCGCCACATGCTCCGACCGCGAGGGCGGAGACGAGGGCTCCCACCACGTGAACGTTTCGTGTCATGCGCTTCATATCGAGATTCCTGTTGTTTGGGATCGGTCACCGTGTAGACAAGGATGTCCGACCGTCGCGGGTCGTTAAGTGCCGCGTCGCCTATGGATCATCTTCCTGCCACTTCCGTGCCACTCACATACGGCGCGTGCTCGAGGACGACGTATTCTCGACCCTCGGGCAACTGTGTCCAACCGAACGTGGCGGTGTGGCTACCCATCATCCTCACCGGGCCGCGGCCTTCCAGCCAGGGATCGACCTCTCCGAGATCGGATGGTGACTCGGGATCAGCTTCCAGGTCAGGGAGCCGGTAGTGCATCGGAATGACTACACGAGGATCGAGCGCTGCAATGATTTCCGCGGTAGTGGTCTGAGACAGAATATGGTCCACTCCGTCTCCCGGAATCAGCAGGACATCGACCCGACCTAGGCCCGCGAGCATCGAGGCAGTCAAAGGCCCGTTGTCGCCCAGGTGTGCGATTCGAACGCCATGGGCCTCCACGACCATCAGCGTGTTGCGCTGTCCGAATTCCTTGCCGTAGGGATCCGCGTGACGTCCTTCGATACCGGTGACCGTGAAATCGCCGAACTGCTGGACACCCGGCGCATCGACGACGGGGACGATTTCACTCCATGGAAACGGCGCCCCACGGAAGCGACCGGCGTCGTGGTCGTAGTGAGGGTGTGTGATCAAGATGGCGTCCGGTTCGATGCCGGTCGGCCAGTCATACCCGAGCCAGACACGGCTGGCATAAGGATCGATAAGCAATTCTGTCCCGTCTTCGGCCCGAAAGAGGAAGGCCGCGTGCGCGATATACTCGATCTCGATCACGGCGTCCTCGGTCCGGTCGGGAGCCTCGCCCGTGGACCCTCCGCACGCCGCCGCAAACAGTATCGATGCCGCCAGATATCGCACGCTCACTCGAGACTCCGCGTCTGAGGAGAAGTCGCCGACGTCATGTGCCCGCCACCCCCAAAGTGTCGTCGTTCCTGGCTGACGGCTGAGGGATCGCGGAATCGGATGAGGCTGGCGAGGTGCCGTTCGGTTGGTTTGCCGAGCGCCTTGGCGAGATCGGTGGTGCCCTCGTCGAGGATGTCAGCGATTTTTCGGGAATCCATGGGTGTCTTGCCGTCCCGAACCGCGCTTAGTCGCGCGAGGTGCTCGAGGCCGTTCATGAACCCCGGTACCGCCGAGACCGCCTGCGGGTCGTTGTTGAGCAGCCGACGGGATCGCGTGCCGATGTTGAGAAGCAGGCTCTCGGTGAAATCGGCGACCGGATCGTCGTCTCCAGCGGCGTTCAACACCGCTCTGACCTCATCGGTGTCCATCTCGCGTGGCCCCCCCTGCCACACCCATACCACATGCTCGACTGCGTGGAGTGCGTCCCATGCGAGCTGCCGGCCCCGGGTTTGGAGTCGACGGCGCTCGAAGAACCACTCCACGACCGCCACGGTGATCACGATGCCAACGATCTCCGTGCCGAGGTTCATGAAGAGTGTGCCGGCAGAGGTGTCGACACCCACGACGACTGACATCCACAACACGAAGCCAGCGATGGTCAGAAACGCTCCGGTGACGAGCCAGCGAAGCATGGCCTACCTCCTCGAGACGAAGATGGGCTGCGTCCACGCCAGGTTCCCGCCGGAGTCGACGACTCGAGCGCGTACGTACCCTTCGTCCCGCTCAAGCTCGAAGACGGCCGGGTTGGCCACCGACTCGTGGAGGATCCGACCCGACGAACCGATGAAGGTCGTAGTGTATCGGAAATCACCCCTCGTTCCGATGAAGACTTCGAGGCTCCGTGGTTTCACGACGATGTCGTCGAGGACGACGCCCGTGCTGGCGTAGAAGTGGCCAGCCTCCAGCGCCGACATGAGTGCCGGGGCCTCCAGCGCTCCCGCTCGAACCGCGACCCAGCCCCGGCCGGGGTTCGCCCGATCGGGAGAGAACTCGCCCACGAAGTGATGGGCGTCGTCGACGGCGATTCCGTAAATCCGCTTGCCTCCCGTGACGAGAAGGTCCCAGACCTCCTCCATGGATTCGATGCCACCACCACCCTCATTGTGCACGGTCGGGTGACCGTTCCAAATCTCGAGAAGCCGATCTCGTTCGATCTGGCGGAGCTCATCGATACCGAACGACCATCGAAAGTTCGGATGGTTGATGTGCGGCACACCCTCCACTTCGCGAATGGCGTCGACATTCGCTTGGATCGTGCCGACCAGCGTTTCTGCCGTTCGAGCCTGGACCAGTCCGGGAAGGTTGAGTCCGTTCACATGCACGGACGCGTCCTCGAAACTCGACGTCACTTCTTCGCCGGGGATCAGAAGGAAGGTCGAGTCCACAATGTGCGAAAGCGTCACCGGGTCGGTGAACACGTTGTGGTCCGACAGGACCAAGAAGTTGTATCCGTGGTCCTTGTACCATCGCGCTACATACTCTGGCGACGCGTCACCATCACTCTCGAGCGTGTGAGCGTGCGTGTTTCCCTTGTACCAGGCCCCGCTCCAGGACGGGATCTCGAATCGGAGATCAGACGAGCCCGAGGGAGGTAGGGCCGGGCCGGAACTGGGGCCGCACGCGGCCAGCACGAGCAGAAGTCCGGCCCAGGATTTTTTCATCGGGGCGCCCGGTTCGAGACGGTACCCGAGGTGTCGGCCCGCATTGTGTCGAGCATTCCGAGCGTGTCTCGCGAGGCCGTCGAATCGGGGATGACGATCAATGTATCGGTTCGGATGACGAGCGAGTCGATAGGCACCCCCGTGACCGGAGTTCCGGTGGGCGCGAGGCCGGCACTGGCCGGGACGTCCTGGAGGTCCGCGCCTCCCGTCGGTGGGATGAAGCCGTGCCGGGGGTCGGCGAACGCGGCGACCGAATACAGGAACATGGCTCGATCGCTCATCCAACTGACATCCGGTGAGAGTCCGGCTGGTCGCTGAAACGAGCCGTCACCGAGCAACTCTCCTGGGCGAAGCAGGTGTTCGACGATCTGGATTCCGATGGGCTCGGTGGCCGGCATCGTAAGCTCCAGCATGAGGTCCTCCTCTGGCTCTCCCCAGTGATCCGCCCAGCGCATTGAGCCGGGATTCTCGATAGGGACTCCGTTGAGCGAAAGAAGTCGCGTGTTTCCACCTGCGTCGTACTGAACGCGCAGGAACTCCGCGCCAATGTTCGACCTTATGCGCATCGAGACCCGCCGTTCAGGGCCCGCAATCGTGTCGAAGACCACAACGGCGGAGGGTGGCTGCGCTGTCACGACCGTCGCTGGGGCCACCGGAGTCTCCCCAGATCGATAACCGAAACCGCTGAGATCTCTTGTGGACCCGAACGCAGCTCCCGCGCGTTGCACCGCCCATGCCTGCGCCTCGACGTCCGAGCCTTCTGTCGACGGGCTCGTTGCCCAGACGGCCGCCCCGCTGCCGTGCTCGTACGCATAAACGAGCGTGCTCGGAGACGGTCGATCGTCTGCTGGGCCCGCGGTCAGGATGCCGATACCGAGCGCTCCTCCTCCAAGTGCCAGGCTCGTCACCGGCGCCCACCACCCGTTGGGGTGCCGCAGCGCGGCGACTGCGGGCAGGCACAGGTACAAGCCCATGACCATCAGGACGGCGAGGACGCCTACCAGGCGGAACGTCATCGCGATCCATATGAGCTCGATGACAGGCTCCAACATCACGAGCACGGGAATGGCCAACGCCACGGCCGCGACCCAACCGACCCCGCCCTCACTGCGGGCGGCCAGCAACCCCACGGCGATCGTCGCGAGCAGGAAGGCCATGACGGGCCACTGCAGGTTCATGGCGCCGAGGGGTGTCGCGAACCCGAGCCAGATTGCGAGGGCCAACGGGACGATCGCCGCGCCGAGTAGCAGTTCGAGAAGCGCAAGCCAGCGCCGGGCGAGCGTCGACAGACTCGATACGACGAACAGGCTCGCGAACCCCAGCGCCAGCATGTACCACCCTTCGCCGTGAAATTCAGACCCGGCCAGACTCCCGGCTTCCTCGTGGAAGCGTGGAAGGAAGACGGCGAGCCCATACGCGAGACCGTACGCGAGGGCACCACTCAGCACCGCAACCACCAGACCGGCGACCGCGGCGCCCGGCCTGACCCCGACGCGGTACCCCAAGAGCAGACACAGGCCGAACAACACGACAAGGAGCCCGGAAATGGGCAGGACCCACGCCACGTCGTAGGTGAACAGTCCGAAGAGGGGGACACTGAAGTAGACCAAGTCGGGACCGTTTACGACGGTCAGGTCGGCGTTGCCGAAATATTTCAGCGCTCCGAGGGTGTGAAAGCCGTGATGTTGCAGCGTCGCTTCGGACACGTTCTCCGGACGGTCCAAGGCCTGGTGGTACACGTGAGCCCTATCGATCGCTGCGAAGTTCAGCCCCTGAACGCCGGCGTCCTTGAACCGGGTGAAGTCCGTTCCGTTGGGTAGGCGCTTGTAGATCTCGAGGGAGAGGGAGTTCGCGAAGGGATGCGAGTCGAAGTCCTTCATGGCGCCTACGACCCAACCGTTGTCCGGGCCGGTTTCGAACATGATGGAGGGGCCCCCACCACCTCTCATTTCCACGGAGAGGGCGAGCGAGACGTCACTCATCCAGGGGTGCTCGTCCACGAAGGCCTTCGCACCCAGGAGCCCTAGCTCCTCGGCATCGGTAATCAACACGATGACGTCGTTGCGGAGGGATTCGCCAGCTTGAATCGCGCGTACGGCCTCGATGATCGCGACGACGCCGAAGCCGTCGTCCGCCGCGCCCGAAGAGAGTTCGCGGCTGTCGTAGTGGGCGGTGATCAAGAGCGCACCCGTCGAGGCGCTGCCCGGAATGCGCGCCACGATGTTGCGTACGGTAGCGGCCCGAACGACGGGGGAGCTCTGGACGACAGTCGTGGTCGTCTGAACTTCGGGGTCGAGGCCGAGGGCGCGAAGCCGATCGACCAGGAAGGTCCGGACCCTCGCGTGCTCCGGGGAGCCGGTCGGATGGGGTCGCCTCGCGATCTCGATCAGAGTGGACATCGCGCGTGAAGACGAAAAGGCGGTGTCCGGAGCGTTCGCCGGCACCGGACGAGGCATGCCTGAGCGGGTGCTTGCGACCGCACACACTCCGAGGATCACGGCGAAGGTCACCGGGCCGCGCCACCTGCTGCGAACGGTCAGGGCGGCCCTAGCCTCCTCCGAGCGGGCCTGTTTCTTGTCCGTCTGAGCCTGCTTCTTCGCTTCCCTCGCCTTGAGCTTCGCGTCCTTGCTCGCCGCCTTGTCCGCGGCCTTTCCCTCCGGCGCCTTCGCCTTGGGCTTCGTCGCGTCCTTCTTAGCACCGGCGGATTCGCCGAGTAGGGCGGCCATCTCTGCATCGGAGAGTTCCGGCCGATCCCCACCCGCATCCTCCTCGTACTTCTCGCGATCTTCGTTGGTAATGCCCAGCTCTTCGTCCGAGGGCAGGTCCGGGAGCTTGTAGTCGCTCATGCGAGTCGCGGGTTGGGGGTTTGGTACCTCACGTTCCCTACGAAATAACCCGATGTCGAGTTCTCGTTCGAAATTCCATCTATGAGATGGGTGCAGGGAAGAGCGCGTCGAGCACCACCGAGAGGCCTCCTCTACGCGAGACCTCGGCAGGAGTGAGTCCGGTGTGTCGCTTCATCGCCCGAGACAGGGCGGTCGAAGTCGTGTAGCCCAGTGAAAAGGCCACATCTTCGACGCGCCGACCGTCGTCGCCGAGTCGGGCGCCGGCGAGGAGTAGCCGTCCCCAGAGTAGGATCCGCGCCGGCGAGGGTAGTCCGATCTCGGCCATGACCTCACGAAGACCCGGTGGCGAGTGCCCGAGAGATGAGGCAAGGCGCTCAACGGACGTGTCGCCGCCCTCGTGCTCGACGGCCCACGCGACGACAGCGGGCCCTGGCTCTGCGATCCTCGTCTTCAGCACCCGCTCGATGTGTCGAGCCCGGGCTACGGCCAACGCGGTGTCGATGCCTGCCCGGAGCTTCACCGGTCTGGAGCTGCCCACGACGCCGCCGTCCACGCCGAGACCTCCCAGATCGAAGTACCCCTCGCCGCCCTCCGACTCGACGGATGCGACGATCGCGATGTTCGGAAAGCATCCCCTCAGCGAGGTGAGACGTTCAGCGATGCCGTCGAGGCCCAGGTCCGCCGCGTCGAGGACACAGACGTCCACCTCGCCCGACTCGAGCGAGCTCTCCAGGGCGCACCACGAAGGATAGACCACAATGGTGTGAGCCCCGGCCAGCGCGCCAATGAAGCGCGCCGCGACCCGCACGTCGGGTTGGAGCAGGGCAAGATTCGCCACAGTCTACCGTTGAGCGAGGGGGGGGAACCGCGAAGATGTCGCGGGCGCCGCATGCCCGGCAAGCGGTAATGTGCTACTCGATGGTCTCCAGCCGGACCGCTGTCCCGTAACAGAGCATCTCCGCGGCACCGGACATGACCATCGATGTCTGGAAGCGTACAGTCACGATCGCGTCTGCATGGAGCACTTGGGCCTCCTCCACCATTCGATCGATCGCCTGTTCACGCGCCTCGGCCAACATCTTGGTGTACTCCGGGATTTCCCCGCCGGCGAGATTGCGGAGCGAGGCGATCAAGTCACTTCCGACGTGGCGGGTTCGAATGGAGCTGCCGCGCACCATGCCCAACGTTTCCACGATCTTCGACCCTGTCACGCCCGACGTGGTCACGACGATCATCGGTGGATATCCCGGTAGGGATCCGTGCCCCAATCCTGGTACCGCTCCCAGATCACGGAAGCGAGTAACATCAAGATGCCGATGGCGATCGCTCCGGTCGCGAGCTTCTCCCAGGATGACACGGATGAGGTAGCGAAGACATAAGTTCCGTACGTCATCCAGATGACCAGGCCGGCGATCACCAAGAACCAACCGATCGGCCGATTCACGTGCCGGTTCACCTGATCCCAGACCGATGCGGTATGCCGGCCGGGCTGGAAGCTGAGTTCATGGAAGTCCGACTTGAGCGCCCGGAAGATCGCGACCTCGCGTTGGAGTTCGGTCGAAGTACCGAGTTCGGTATCCACTCGAGCGCGGTCTTCGGGGGAAAGCTCGCCGTCGAGGTATCGCATGAGGTCGTCAGAAGAGATTGGACTCGCCATTCTAAGGGTACTCCGCGTCCATCTGGAGAAGAGCCTCTCGCAGAGCGCTCCGCGCATGATAGAGTCGGCTCGCTACGGTGCCCTCCGGGATCTCTAGAATCTGTGCGATTTCCGAATATCGAAAGCCCTCGAGTTCCTTGAGGACCAAGATCTCACGGTGCTCGGTGCCGATGCCCTCGAGTCCCTTCCACAGCAACTCGATGGCTTCGCTTCGCTGTCGGGTGCGCTCCGGCCCACCCTCTGCATCGGCGGGTTTTTGTTCGATCTGCTCGTCCAGGGCCTCCACGTTGAACTTCGCCTTTCGGCTCCTCAGCAAGTCACGGCACTGATTGCGCAGAATCTGAAAGAACCAGGGCCCGAACGGCCGGCGCAGGTCGAAGCGCGGAAGCGTGTCGTACGTTTTGATAAAAGCCATTTGCAGCGCGTCCTTCGCGTCCTCTGTGTTGCCCAGCATCGCTACCGCAAGCCGTAGTCCCGCCGGTTCGTATGCCCGAACCAGCGGTTCATAGAACCGGGATTGGCCCGCTTTGCACTTTCGGATGAGCTCCAGCTCCAACTGTCGTTGCAACTCTACTCCTTCCCCGCCCCAGTTCCTGTCATGTCCGCTACGGGGGCGCAGCCGGGTTTCTTCATCGGGAGACGATTTCGCCCAGGGCGTCGACCAGGGCGTCGAGGTCGGACTCGTCATTGAAATAGTGCGGCGACATACGCAGCGCTCCGTCGACACCCTTCGCGTCGTAGTCGATGACGGCGTCGATTCTGGATTGAGATGAGGTGTTGATTCCCATCGTCCTGAGTGTGCGGACCAGCGTCGCGGGATGGTGCCCCGTCACGGACCCCGTGACGGTCGCTCCGAGTTCCGGGCCGACATCGAGAACACGCACGCCCGTCATGGATCGGAGTCGCTCCCGAAGAAGTTCGGCGAGTGCGCGGACGCGCGTACAGACGACCTCCATGCCGATCGCGTTGGCATAACGAGCGGCCGCGCCGGTTCCCAGCACTAGGGCCCAAGCAAACTCCCACGTCTCGAAGCGCTTCGCATCCGGTGCTGGTTGGTAAAGATCGTCCGCGATCCAATCCGCTCCGCGCATGTCGGGGAAGAGCGGCTCGAGTCCGCTCTCGAGGACACGGTCCGATACGTAGAGAATTCCAGCCCCCCGAGGTCCTCGGAGGTATTTGCGTGCCGTCGCCGAGAAGAAATCACAACCCATCGCCTCTACATCGACGGGCATTTGTCCCAACGACTGACATCCGTCCACGAGGTAGAGGGTGTCGCGTGCGCGGCACATCTTGCCGATGCTCGCCACGTCTTGAACCAAGCCAGAGTTCGTCGGAATCTGTGTCACCGCCACCAGCCGGGGACGTCGACGGTGGATCAGCTCCTCCATCGCCAGGAGGTCGACACCACCTTCGGGAGCATCTGGTGCCCTTACGACCTCGACACCGAATCGATGGGCGAGCGACAGGTACTGGATCTGGTTCGAGACGTAGTCGTTACGCGTGGTGACCAATACATCACCGCGTTCGAACGGCACCGAAGAGAGAGCAGCCACGAAGGAAGCCGTCGCGTGCTCCGTGAAGGCGATCCGGTCAGCTGATGTGCACAGCAGCAGCGCGACCTGATCGTAGGCGTCGGCGATCTCGGTCGCGGCCTCAGCGGCAGCTTCATATCCGCCGATCGTGGCTTCCAGGTCGAGATGCCCCGTGATCGCGGCGATCACGGGGCGAGGCATGAGCGATGCCCCGGCGTTGTTCAGATGAACGCGATGCGAACAGCCGGGGGTATCTGCCCTGAGGGCTTGGACGTCCAGAATATGCTCTACGGAGTCCCGTCCTGTGTGACCGAACGCTCCTTGGCCAGGCGCACCATCTCGCGAACGTCCTCCAAGAGTTGCTTCGCGTCGTAGACGATGCCGTCCTTGATCGTGTAGGTGATTCCACCGACTCGCTCGAGCTCACCCGTCTCATCATTGAGCATGGGGGCGCCGGTGCCGTACAGGACCTTGAGATTCTCGAGGGGATTGCGATCGACGACGATCAAGTCGGCCTTCATGCCAGCGCGAACGACTCCGAATTGGAGATCGTCCTCCATCCCGCTCGGCTTGTGCAGCTGGAGAGCACCGTGATAGGTCGCCGCCCGCAGCACCTCGAGCGGGTGGAAACCGGCTTCGCGCAGCAGCTCGAGTTCACGGATGTAGTCGAAGCCGTAGAGCTTGTAGATGAAGCCAGAATCGGAACCCGTCGTGACGATGCCGCCCGCGTTCTTGTAGTCGTTCAGGAACTGCATCCACTTCTCGTAGAACATTCCCCAGTGGTACTCGTCCTCGGAGGTCCAGTAGTACCAGTACGATCCGTGCGCCTGCCGACTGGGCTGATAGAACTCCCACTGGCTCGGCAGCGTGTATTCGTCGTGCCACTCGGCATTCGTCGCCCGCATGAGGTCGCGACTCGCTTCGTAGATCGTCATCGTGGGGTCGATACCGAAGTCGAGCTCGAGGAATTCCTCGATCAATGCGTTCCACTGCTCGGAGCCGCGCTCGGCTGACTGGTACCACAACCGACCCACCTGGCCGAAGCGGTCCTGTTCGTTGTTGTAGTTGTAGTTGAGCGGGAAATTCTGGAGCGAATAGTCGGTCAGCATCGCCTCGAAGAGCCCGTAGTAATGGGTCATCATGTCGAGACCCAGACGCGCGGCATCCAGAGCGTTCATTTCGGCCACCCCGGTCTGCGCGAGGTGAGCGACCGTCCCGAGCCCATGTCGGTGCGCTTCGTCAATCAACGCGGCCATGATGGCGGGTGGCTCGGAGGTCAGCTTCAGGCCGTCGATCTTGGCCCCATCCACGTCGACCGCTGCGGCCCAACGCACCCACTCCCGCGCTTTCTCCGGGGAGTCGATCACACCTCTGTCCCACGCCTCACCGGGACGAGCGTACGTGAACATGCGCGGAGCCACGATCTGGTTGCGCTCCGCCAACGCCTTTTGTTCGAGTCCCCACATCATGGGTCCATGGCCGACGCCCCGTGATGTCGTGATCCCGTTGCCCATCCAGAGCTTGTAGACGTATTCGGCCTGCGGCGCCTTGCCGGCGCCCCCCGTGTGGGCGTGCATGTCGACGAGCCCGGGCGTGATGTACATGCCGGAGACGTCGATTTCTCGCGTCGCTCCCTGGGGGCGGCGGCTCTCGTTGATCGGAGCCATCGGGAAGCCGACCGACCGGACCTCGACGATGCGGTCGTTCTCGATAACGATGTCCATGGGCCCTTGGGGAGGCGCACCCGTGCCGTCGATGACGATCGCACCACGCAGAATGAGACGCTCGTGAGGCCCGTCGCCCTCGTCGGTTTGGCGGGGTGTCGTGACCTCCATACCGCCCTGTTGGGCCTCGGCGACGCCGGCGAACGCCAGCATGGTTGCGATTGCTAGGCCGACGCGAGTCAGCGCATGACTCCTCTTCATTGGTGCCTCCCTAAAGACGTTTGGAAGCCATGAAGATCGGCCGCGAAGCCCCTTCGCGCCACGTCACGAAGATGCCCGTGCCGCTCACGCCCGATTGACACATATTCACGGGCCCCCGGATTCCGGAGTTGCACGTGTTCATCGACGGAGTGCCTTGACCCCCCCCGAATTCCGATCGCGGTCCGACTCCGCGACACCCGTTCCAGAAGCTGTCCTTCGTGAAGTGGAGAAGCTGCGCGCCGAGATCAACCGGCACGGGCACCTCTACCACGTGGAGGCGCGGCCTGAGGTAACGGACGACGTCTACGATGAGCTTTTTCGACGACTCCAGGCATGGGAAGCACAGTACCCCGAGCTGTCATCGCCGAGCTCCCCGACACACCGCGTTGGAGCGGATCCCCAGGACAAGTTCGAGACCGTCGAACATGTAGCGCCGATGCTCTCGCTCGACTCCACTCAGGAGATGGACGATGTGCGGCGCTTCGACGAGCGGGTTCGAAAGGCGCTCGGATCGGGGGTGGAACCGGTGTACATCATGGAGCCTAAGCTCGACGGGGCCTCGATCGAACTGGTGTACGAGCACGGGGTGCTGGTCCGAGCGGTAACGAGGGGGAATGGCCGCGCGGGTGAAGGGGTGACCGAGAACATCCGGACCATCGCGGGTGTGCCCCTGACGCTGCGAACGGAGGAGCGTCCCGCGCCAGCGCTGCTCGCTCTGCGCGGCGAGGTCATCATGTACATATCGGACTTCCAGCGCTTCAACGAGGGCCTGCGGGCGGTGGGGCAGGAGCCCTACGCGTCGCCCCGCAATTCTGCCGCGGGCTCGGTCCGCCAGCTCGACTCGCGCGTCACGGCTTCACGGAAGCTGGACGTGCTCGTCTATGACGTGCTGGCCGTCGACGGCGTCCCCCTTTCGAGTGACATGGAGGGCGTTGAAGCGATTCGACAGTGGGGGTTCCGCGTACCGGAGCGCATCGAACGGGCGGCCTCATGTGATGAGGTCTTCCGCTATCACGCGGCCTTCGACGCAGACCGCGACGGTCTCGACTACGAGATCGACGGCATCGTCATCAAGCTGGACGACCTCAGCGCACGTCGTGCGATGGGCGCGACCGCCCACCATCCTCGCTGGGCGCTCGCGTTCAAGTTCGCTCCACGTCAGGAAGTCACGACGATTGAGAAGATCGACATTCAGGTGGGTCGGACGGGTGTGCTCACCCCCGTGGCCCTGCTGCGGCCGGTTTCTGTTGGTGGCGTGATGGTGTCGCGTGCATCCCTTCACAATCGCGAAGAGCTCAGACGAAAGGATTTGCGAGAGGGCGATCGAGTTCGAATCCAACGCGCGGGCGACGTGATTCCCCAGGTGGTCGAGGTGGTCGAGACCCGCGCGGATCGCCCACCGCCTTTCGAGATGCCGAGCGAGTGCCCGGCTTGTGGGACGGAGGTCTACGAGGACGGGCCTCGCACCGTGTGCCCGAATCGTTTCCGATGCCCCGCGCAGCTCAAGGGCCGTATCATCCACTTCGGCGCGCGCTCGGCTCTGGACATCGAGGGTTTGGGCGAAGAAACCGCAAACATGTTCGTGGATCGTGGCCTTGTGAGCGAGCTGGCGGAGCTCTTCGACCTGGGGGTCGAGCGACTCATGGAGCTCGATGGCTTTGCAGAGACCTCGGCCACCGCACTCGTCGAAGCTCTCGAGGCGACCAAGACGCCCGAACTTCACCGCTTTCTTGTCGCTCTCGGAATCCCTGAAGTCGGCGTCACGGTCGCACGCAGCCTCGCGGAGAGCTTCGGGACGTTCGATCGTGTCCGTGACGCGACACGAGAGGAACTCGAAGCAGTGAGCGGCATTGGGCCGAGGATGAGTGAAGCGATCGTCGGCTACTTCACCGACGTTCGGACCGCAGCGGCGGTCGACGCTTTGCTTGCGCGGGGCATCGTTCCAGTCGCGGTGGAGGTGGTCGCATCGAATCTGCCCGACCTAGGGGCGGCGGTATTCACCGGCGCGATTCCAGTGCCGAGGGTCGTGGCCGAAGGCGCTTGGAGGGCTGTGGGGGGCAGCACCTCTGGCGCGGTCTCGAAGAAGACGGCCTTCCTCGTTGCGGGCGACAACGCCGGCTCGAAACTCGAAAAGGCCGAGAAGCTCGGTGTGCCTGTTCTGGATTTCGACGAATTCGTCGTGAGGCTTCGCGAGCACGGCGGCGACATCGAGCGGGGTGACTGATGGAGAACCTCGACGTTTCACGGACGTTGACGACGCTCGCCGATCTGCTGGAGATCCAGGGCGCGAATCCGTTCCGGATACGCGCATACCGCAACGCCATCAACACGATCAACAGTCTGAGTCGCTCGCTCTCGTCGATGGTGGAGGCGGGCGAAGATCTGACCGAGATGCCGGACATCGGCACGAGCGTGGCCACGCACATCGTCGAGTTGATCCAGACCGGGAGGATCAGCCGCCTCGATGAAGTCTCGGCAGAGATTCCAGTGACCTTGGTGGATCTGGTTCGCCTCGATGGCGTCGGGCCGAAGAAGGCGAAGAAGCTTTTCGAGGCGCTCAAGATCGAAACCGTCGCCGACCTCGAGGCTCAGCTCGATGCGGGTACCGTCCAAGCGCTCGCCGGCTTCGGAGTGAAGAGCGCGGCGAAGATCAGGCGATCGATCGAAGATCATAAGAAGCACACGGGCCGCTTCCAGATTCACGAGGCCGAGAAGCTGATCGCCGGGGTCCTGGAGCACATGGCGAGCGCCCCGGGGGTCGAGGCGATCGACGTCGCCGGGAGCCTGCGCAGGCGAAAGGACACGATCGGCGACGTCGATATCTTGGCACGGTGCGAGGGAGACGGGACACCGGTCGTCGATCACTTCGTGGCCTTCAGCGGCGCGGCGCGCGTCGAAGGGGCGGGACCCACCAAGGGGAGTATCGTGCTCCACTCCGGACTTCAGGTCGACCTTCGCGTCATTCCGTCCCGTTCGTACGGAGCGGCCCTGCAGTACTTCTCGGGCTCCAAGGAGCACAACGTCGTCATTCGCACGCGAGCGGTACGTCTGGGACTCCGGGTGAACGAGTGGGGCGTGTTTCGAGTTCCCGAGGACGCCGACCCGGCGACCTTGGGAAAGGAGGATGGGGAGCGGCTGGCGGGCGATACCGAAGAAGGTGTGTACGCGACACTGGGCCTGGCCTGGGTGCCCCCCGTCCTCAGAGAAAACCGGGGCGAGGTCGAGGCTGCGGCGACTGGAGCGATGCCGGCTCTCGTATCCTTGGAAGACATCAGGGGTGACCTCCAGATGCATTCCACATGGAGTGACGGGACGTCGTCGGTCGAGGAGATGGCGCTGGCGTGCCGAAGCCTGGGTTATACATACATGGCTGTGACGGATCACAGTCAGGCGATGGCCATGGTGCAGGGACTCACTCCGGAACGGGCGAGGGCGCAGTGGGCGGAGATCGCGGAGGTCAGGGAGCGGGTCGATGGGATCGACATTCTACTGAGCGCCGAAGTCGATATCCTGAAGGACGGCTCGCTCGACATGCCCGACGAGATCCTCGAAGAACTCGACCTGGTCGTTATCTCGGTGCACTCTTTCATGGATCTGGACAAGAGGACCATGACGGAGCGGGTATTGAAGGCCATGACTCATCCCACCGTCGATATTCTCGCGCATCCCACGGGGCGACGGATCAACCGGCGGGAACCGTTCGATATGGACGTCGAGAGCGTTCTCGAGGCTGCCGCCGATCTGGGCGTGGCCGTCGAATTGAATGCGAACCCCAATCGGCTCGATCTGAATGACGTCCACGTGCATCGTGCGAAGGAACTT
Organism: Gemmatimonadota bacterium; assembly: GCA_027623325.1. Lineage (GTDB taxonomy): Bacteria > Gemmatimonadota > Gemmatimonadetes > Longimicrobiales > Gaopeijiaceae > UBA2589. The sequence goes on along the minus strand of JAQBXY010000001.1, from coordinate 53,631 downwards.
GGGGTCCCGGTCGTCATCAGCACCGATGCTCACTCCCCTCGTGGGCTCCTGGACATGAGGTTCGGTGTGGATCAGGCCCGGCGGGGCTGGCTCGAGCCGGGTGATGTCCTGAACGCGAAATCGGTCGCCGACTTCAGGATCTGGCTGGACCGTCGTGCCTGATCTAGTTCTCGATGTCGCCTTGATGGCGCTTGGGGTCGGAGTCCTCTATTTCGGGGCCGAGTGGTTGGTTCGCGGCTCTGCACGCCTTGCCGCGACTCTGGGGGTGACCCCGATCGTGGTGGGGCTCACGGTGGTCTCCTTTGGCACGTCTGCGCCCGAGTTGGTCGTGAGCGTCGTCGCGGCGTACGGGGGCAATTCAGACCTCGCCCTCGGCAACATCATGGGATCCAACCTGGCGAACATCGGTCTGATCCTCGGTCTCACGGCGATCGTACGGCCGCTCGATGTGCAGGCCCGGGTCGTGTGGCGAGAGATGCCACTCATGTTGCTTGTAACCGTGGCCTTGTATCCGCTCGTTTGGGACCTCCGACTCAGCGGGGGCGACGGGGTGCTCTTGCTGATGGCCCTGGCTGCCTACCTGGTCTTCGTGTTCCAATCGGTCGGGGAGGAGGCTCCCCAGATCCTGGGCGAATACGAGAGCTTCATGAAAGCTTCCGTCGGTGGAGCGATGGCACACCTCCCCGATGTGATGTGGGTCATTGCGGGTTCTGGATGCCTTGTTCTCGGTGGGTACTGCATCGTCGAGGGAGCGGTTCAGGTCGCCGGCGCGCTCGGGCTTTCACAGGTCGTGATCGGGCTGACCGTGGTTGCCGTGGGCACGTCCCTGCCCGAGCTGGCCACCTCCTTGGTAGCTGCGGTCCGCCGGGAGTCGGACATCGCTGTGGGCAATGTGATCGGCTCCAACATCTTCAACGTCGCGGGCATTCTGGGTGTGACCTCGGTCATCGAACCCCTCGTCATCCCGAGTACTTTGTTGACGCGTGAGCTACCGGCCGTCCTCTTCATCTCGGTATTGCTCTTTCCGGTGCTTCGAAGCGGATGGCGCATTCGTAGATGGGAGGGAGCGATCCTTCTCGGCGCCTACATAGGCGCTACTGTTTACCTCATTTAGGAAGGCCTGCCGGTGTCGCGCACGGGGTAGGCGGTCGCCGCCAGGACGCATAGCTTTCGGTTCTCCAAGCCGAGAACGTCCGAGGAGCCAACGCACATGCTCTCGATCGACCTGACAGGCAAACGCGCGTTCGTCGCGGGTGTCGCTGATGATAGAGGATACGGATGGGCCATCGTTCGGGCATTGGCCCAGGCGGGGGCCTCGGTCTGCATAGGGACGTGGCCTCCGACGCTCCGCATCTTCACGAAGAGCCTGGAGCGCGGAAAGCTCGATACTTCGCTGCCCGACGGTGGCGAGATCCGCTTCGAGCGCATCTACCCGCTCGACGCTGTCTTCGACAACGACGAGGATGTGCCGGAGGATGTGCGCTCCGACAAGCGGTACGTCGATCTCACGGGATACACGATTCAGGGCGTGGCCGACCAGCTCCGGGCGGACTTCGGCGACAATTGTCTCGACATCGTGGTGCACTCCCTCGCGAACGGACCCGAGGTCAAGAACGATCTGCTCGACACGAGCCGGCCCGGCTACCTCGCTGCCGTGAGCGCGAGCGCGTTTTCTCTGGTCAGTATGGTGCAGCGGTTCGGTCCGCTCATGCGGCCGGGCGGCGCAGTCATATCACTCTCGTACCTGGCCGCTGAGCGCGTCATTCCGGGGTACGGAGGAGGCATGAGTTCCGCCAAGGCCGCCCTGGAAGGCGATACGCGCACGCTGGCTTTCGAGGCCGGTCGCCGCTGGGGGATTCGTGTGAACACCATCAGCGCTGGGCCCCTGGCGAGTCGGGCAGCCAAGGCGATCGGCACGATTGAGAAGATGGTGGACTACTATCGCCTGAACGCGGCACTTCCCGAGGCCAACACCGCAGAAGAGGTCGGCTCCGCTGCGGCGTTTCTGTGCTCTCCGTTGGGGTCCGGGATCACGGGCGAGACGCTTCATGTGGACAAGGGGTATCACGCCATGGGCATGCAGGCCGATCCCCTGCTCGCGAGCGAATAGACCGGACGAAGCGACGGCCAGCTAAGGAGAATCCTTGGGTCAGTTGAGCGAACCGCTCGGCTCGCGACTGCCACATGTGACGGTCCCGCCACCGGGACCTGCGTCGCAGGCCCTGGCGGACCGCCTGAGGAGGGTCGAGTCACGAGGTGTGACCCACCTCACGGCGCACTGGCCCATCTTCTGGGAGGAGGCCGCGGGCACCAACGTCCGCGACGCAGACGGGAACGTCTATATCGACCTGACCGGCGCCTTTGGCGTTGCTCTGGTCGGTCACACGAGTCGGCTGGCTCGATCGGCGATCGCAGCGCAGTCGGAACGCCTTATCCATGGCATGGGCGATATCCACCCGCCGGTGAGCAAGCTCGAGCTTCTGGAGCGACTCGCCCTGATCGCTCCCTGGCCTGACGCGAAAGTGATCCTGTCTTCGACGGGCTCGGAGGCTGTGGAGGCAGCGCTCAAGACGGCCCAGGTGGCGAGCGGCAGGCCTGGTGTCATCGCGTTCGAGGGTGGCTATCACGGACTCACCCTCGGGGCGCTCGCAGTCACGGAGCGCGGGCATTTTCGGGCGCCCTTCGAGCGGCGCGTCTACGGGGGTGTCGGCTTCGCCCCTTTCCCCGACACGGTCCGCGACGGAGCTGAGGGAGGGGCCGTTTCACTGGAGGCGGTACAACGCCTGCTCTCGAGCGGAGCGCCCAACGGCGATGAAATCGGCGCGGTCATCGTGGAGCCCGTCCAGGCACGAGGCGGTGCCCGAGTCCCGCCCGCGGGCTTCATGGCCGCCTTATCCGATATCGCCCGCTCGGCGGGTGCAATTCTGATTGCGGACGAGATCATGACCGGCCTCGGTAGGTGCGGGGCCGTCCTCGCGTCGTCGCGCGTCGGACTCGTCCCGGACATCGTCTGTGTCGGGAAGGCGTTGGGTGCGGGCCTTCCGATCTCCGCATGCCTGGCCCGCGGCGCGGTGATGGACGCGTGGCCGCAAACCGATGGAGAGGCTGTTCACACCAGCACGTTTCTGGGGCACCCTCTGGCCTGTGCGGTCGCAGCTGATTTCCTTGATGTGCTCACGACGAGCGATCTGGCTCAACGGGTCGAAGAGGAGGGCAACGACTTGCTGGCGGCCCTGACCGAACGACTATCCGGGTGTCGTGGTGTAGCAGACGTCAGAGGCATGGGCCTGTTACTTGGGATCGAATTCGCCGAGGGTTCGGGGCGCAGCGTCGGGGCCGGCTCGCGGGTGGCAGAAGGAGCTCTGAAGAGAGGGCTCATTGTCCTGCCTGCCGGGGACGACGGCCATGTTCTCGAACTCACTCCACCCATCGGGCTCACCCACGAACAGGTGCACTTCGTGGTCGAACAGCTCGCGGAAGTGATCGAGGAGGTGCTGTGAGAGGAGGACTGGCTCCCGTATCGATGCTCGCCGCCGTGCTCGTCATGATGGCTGCCGGGACGCCGGGCGTCGAGGTGCCGGTCGGTCCCGCGACCTCAGTCCCGGTTCTGCTCGTTCCGGGGTGGTTGGACACGGCACGCGACCTGGCGGCGCTACGTATTCGGCTCATCGGGGCAGGCTGGCCTACGGGTCATGTAGCCACGATCACCTTCGCGGATCCGACGGGTAGTAATCGAGATCATGCGATCGAACTCGAATCCGCGATCCGTGACTTAATGGAGGCGACCGGGGCGGCGGAGGTCGATGTGGTGGCTCACTCGATGGGTGGGCTCGCGACCCGATGGTATCTGAGGGAGCGGCCGGGGGCGCCGGTGCGACGTGTGGTCTTCGTGGGCTCTCCGCACCGAGGCACGTTGTCTGCGCACCTGGCGTGGGGGGGCGGGAGAGAAGAGATGATGCCGGGCAGCGCCTTCCTGGACACTCTGAACGCCGCCATGACCGCACCCATCGGCGTCGATGCGATCACCATCCGAACCGTCGTGGACACGCACGTCGTGCCCGGGGAGAGTGCCACGCTTCCAGGGGTGCCCGATCACGAACTCTGTTGTCCGACCCACGCAGGGTTGCTTCGAGACCTGGAGGCGTTCGAGATCATTCGCGCCTTTTTGGCGAACCGTGGGGACGAACGCGATTCGTGACCCGAGCATGTGCTCGGGATCTCCCCTAGTCTTGAAGGCCTCCGAACGAGGACGCGAAGTCGATCTGCTCCGCCAGGTCGATGTCCTTCTCCGTGATCCCGCCCGCCTTCTCCGTACAAAGCGAAAGGGTCACAGTGGAGGTGCGCACGTCGATGTCCGGATGATGCTTGTGTGTGTCGGCCAGCGTCGCCACGCGGTTCACGAAAACGATCGAATCGCGGAAGTGCGTGAAGCGGAAGTCCTTGGTGAGCTTGTTCGCCCGGCGCTTCCAACCGCGCCGTGAATTGAGCCAACCCCGAATAAACTCAGGATTCAGTTTCGCCACCAGTTCCGCCGCCGGCATCCCTCAACTCCCTATTCCATAATTAGTTACGAGACCATCGCCTGCCCGTCCCAGCACCGGAGGTCAGGAGTATGGTGTAACAGATGAGACTCCCGGGCTTCCGAAAGCGTTGAGGGGTTGAGCTTCCTGAGACGGTTGGGTAACATTTGAGCCCTCCAGAAAATCGGAGGGTCCATAATGCCCTCATCGTCTAGTGGCCCAGGATATCGCCCTCTCACGGCGGAGACCGGGGTTCGAGTCCCCGTGGGGGTATTGAGACGCACAAGGGGGTCCGGATTTCGGTCCGGGCCCCGAGTGTTTCTGGTCGCTTAGCTCAGCTGGTAGAGCGCTACGTTCACATCGTAGATGTCGCAGGTTCGAGTCCTGCAGCGACCACTGCGGGCTTACATGCCGCTGCGCAACACCGATCCGGTGAGCTTCTCGAGCTCCATGTGGTAGGCCACGCACACGACCTCGCGGTCCTTGCGTTGGCCCCAGGATTGTTTGCTCGGCATTAGGGTCCCGATTACGGGGACCGAATCGTCGTAGTCCGCTCCGATGGCCGACGCGAATCGCTCGAGGCATCCTTCGTCGGCGAGTTCGTTGAGGAGCTCCTCGCCGGGCCACTCGCCCGCCTCAAGGTCGAACGTGGCGTAGACTTCGTTGTCGTGCGGCACGGAGCATGGGACTCCCGGTACGTCCGAGACTTCGTCCGAGAAGCCGGACTGGTCGTCGAAGCAGTCACCGACCTGGATCGCGAAGGCGTCGACCGACCCCGCGGTTTCGATCTCTCCACTGTCACCTCGCTCCGCCGGAGCGCAGGCCGATGCCACCAGGAGAAACAGGGTCGAGAAGCAGTTTACACGGTGTCTGGGCATCGTCGTCTCCATCGGGTCGGTTCGCCTCGTGCGACCGATCGCACTCGACGATAGGAACTCTCTAGGTGTGTCGCAACGAATCCGTGTCAGCCACGGCCCGTCATCCACGCCGCGACAGCGGCTCCTGCGAGCACCCCTATGAGGCCGAGGGCCATAGAACCGGTGGCATATCCGCCTGCCCTCCAGATTTCTCCGGTTCGCACGAGGGCCACCGTCTCATAGCTGAACGTGCTGAAGGTGGTGAACGAACCCAGCACGCCGATCACCGCGAACTGACGCGCCTGAGTGGACGGAGCCACGGATTGGAGCCACAACAGCATGAAGCCGATGAGAAACGAGCCGAGGACGTTGACGGCCAGGGTCCCCCAGGGAAACGCGTCCCCTGCGATGGCTCGGACCCAGTCCGTGAGCAGGTAGCGTGCGACCGCACCAATGGCCCCTCCGAGACCGATGACGAGCGCGGCCACTCAGCCGCCGACGGTGGTGGTTGTACCGGAGGGCACAAGGAAGTTCGCGATCGCCTCGGCGATTTCCTTGGGAGCGTCTTCCTGGATGTAGTGCTTCGCGTCCAGACGGTGGACACGGGCTGCTCGAAACGTCTCGCGGAACCGCTCCATGAACGGGCGTGAGAACATTGGGTCATGGAGTCCCCAGGTCAGGAGCAATGGCACGTTCGAGAGCTTGTCCGCCACATCGGTCTCGAGACGCGCCAGCCATGGAGTCGCCGCCGTGAGCTGCACGGGGAACTCGGCAGCACCGATTCGACTCGTCGGCGTGGGCATGGCCTCCCGGTAGTGATGCAGCACCTCTTCGGAAAGCCGATGCTTCACTCCCAGCGGGATGATCTTTTCCACGAACAGGTTGTGATTGAGAATCTGGGTCTGCATGGGCGCCATCGACATCACGTAGGCGAAGGTCTTCCCCTGCCAGGAGTCGAGAGGCCAGAACCATGTGTTGCCCATGACGAGCGCGCGCAGCCGAGGGAGCTCATCGATGGCTACGCGAAGACCAATTGGCCCCCCCCAATCCTGGCCCATGATGGTCAGGTCGCGGAGATCGAGGTGCCGGACGAGGTCCTTGACGATTCCAGCGTGCTCCGACGGCGTGTAGTCGTAGTCGGTGGGTCGGCTAGAGAGTCCGAATCCGGGGTAATCGACGGCGATGCACCGGAACTTCGGCTTGAGTCGAATGATGATTCCACGATACAGGAAGCTCCACGTGGGATTCCCGTGCAGGAAGAGGATCGGATCGCCGACGCCTTCGTCGATGTAGTGAACCTTGCCGACGCGACTGTCGAACCATTTCGACCGGAAGGGGAACAGGCGGGGGTCCGGTGTGAACGGCGGGACGTATGTCATCGCTCCGCCCCCACGCCGGGTCCGATCTCAGGGGCATACACCTCACGCAGACGTTGATGGTACTCCCCCATCAGCCCCTTCAGCTCTTTGTGCTCCTCGGCCACCGCCTCTCGGAGCGACGCGTTTGTCAGATAGTCATAGAGTATTCCGCTCATGATTTGAGCGTCCAGGCGGAAGGCGCGATGGCCAACCTCGCTCAAGCCGTCCGACTCCATCCCCTTCGTGTGGTAGGTCTCGCGGGAGCTGAAGACGCTGACGCCGACTCCGGGGATGTCTCGTGTGACCCAGCCCGTCTCTTCGTAGCCGGCCGGCCGCTGCGGTACCTCGTTGATTCGAGGAGCGCCGAGCTCCTTGGCATAAGCGAAGTACAACTCGTCGAGCGTCCCGAGCGTGATCCCGTCACGATACTCGCCGTACCGGTCGATGGTCACCTCCGTGCCTGTCGCAAGAGCGGCGCCGCGGGCGGCGTCGTCGATCATGCGCGTCATATGCGCCAGGTACACCTCGTCCGGGTATCGAATGTAGTAGTCGACGACGGCACGGGCCGGTACGACGTTGGGCGCCACGCCTCCTTCGGGGATGACCCCTTGTATCGACGCCTCGGGCCGAAACGTCGAGCGGAGTCCGTCGACAGAAGAGTAGAAGCGCACCGCAGCCGACAGAGCGTTACGACCATTCCAGGACGTGAGCTGGTGGGCCGGGCGACCTGAAAAGACGTACTTCACTTCGTTGATGTTCAGGCAGCAAACCCCGAAGCCCGCGCGTCCCCTCGCGGTCTCCACACTCGAGTGGCTGCGTACCAGGATGTCCGTGCCATCGAACACGCCCGCATCGTGCATGATCGTCTTGGCGGGCGGTCCCACCTCTTCAGCCGGGGTTCCAAAGACCTTGATCGTGCCTGCGACCCGTGACGACTCCATGTAGTGCTGGAGCGCGGATGCGACCGCGATCGCGATCGGTGTCTGCGCGTTGTGCTGGTCACCGTGGAATGCACCGTCGATATCACGGAGTGCGTCGTATTCACCAATGAGTCCTAGCGTGGGTCCAGCCGGCCCGGCGGAAGATACCCAAGTCGCGACAAAGGCGGTGGGGAGATCGGCCACCCCGACCTCGATAGAAAAGCCCCTGGAGCGCAGTACCGAAACCAACGTGTCGACGGCGCGGAACTCGGCCCAGCCGACCTCGGGATCTCGACCGATGTGGTCCGAGAGCGCCTGCATGTCGGCGTCCCACGCTGTACCTGCGTAGGCCATGAGCGCGCTACGGGCGGCGTCATTACGCCCTACGATTCGAGCGCTCATCGCGGAGGGATCGATTCGTTGCTCCAGCGCCTCGATCTGCGCGAGGACGTCGGCGGCAGCAGCGATCTCTGTCGGGGTTGTTTGAGACGACGCGACCACGGGGAGAAGGGACGTCAGCAGCGTGAGGCTGAGAGTTCGCATGTTGAGTTTTTGGAGCGGAGATGATCGATTCGGGATGATACTACTCGTGTCGGCGGCGCTCACGCGAGGCGATGCAAGTCAGCGAAGTGACCGGATGGCGGTGCATGGGCGTGTACTCCTGTGGACGGTTCGCCTGCTAGCGACGATTTTCGTCGTCATCCCCTACGCTACTTCAGGCCACCAAGGTCCGGTCGGGCTCGAAGTGGGCGCGTTACCTGCCATCAACTTTGAAGCGGACGAGGGCTTCGGGTATGGCGTCATCGTCGAGACGTACTCCTACGGGGACCGTGCGCTGACACCGTACGAGTGGACAGTCCAACCTACCGTCTTTCTTACGACCGGGGGAGCCGCGACTTCGTGCTCTTCAGCGAACGCGACCAAGAACCGATTCGTTGGTCGCGGTCTGCTCGTATGGAACGCAAAACCGGAATGCCGATCTACATCGGACTCGGATACCTATACTGAACGAGGCCGCCGAGAAGAATCTCGGCGGCCTCGTCGACGTTCGCGTCACGAAGGAAGGAGAACTACTCTCCTTCTGAAACCGTTGCCATCGCAGGCGCGACACCGTCGTGATCGATCACGAGGACGACGCGACGGTTCTCCCACCCCGCCGTACTGGGGCCCCAGCCGTCCGGCATGACGAGTCTACGGGTGTCCTCGCCGTAGCTGACCGCTCGCACACGCGCGCTACCGACCTCGGTGCTGAGCGCAAGATACTCGGCGACCGCCTTTGCACGTCGCTCACCGAGTCCGAGGTTGTACGCCTCGTTCCCGGAGGGGTCGGTGAACCCCTCCACGGTGATGATGGCATCGGGGTAGTACTTCTGCGCCACGGACGCGAAGCGGTTCAGAACAGCCTCATCATCCTGCTCGACCGTCGCGTCATCGAAGCCGAAGTAGACCGGCACGTTGAATCGAAGCTCATCCTCGAGCCGTGCGATCGACACTTCGAAGTCGCGCTCCATCTGCTGAAGTTCGGACTCGAGGGCTGCCATCCGACGCTCGATTCCGTTGAAACGGCCGTCGAGATTCGAAGCGACCCGAGTATCCGCGGCCGCCATCTCCTGTTGCATCTCGGCGCGGAGCGAAGCGAGGCTCGCGTCCATGTCTTCCGGACTGACCGTCTTGCAGGCTCCCGCGGAGCCCGCGACGGCGAGCGCGGCCACAATACCGAGCCCCTTTGAATTCAATTTGAATGTGCTCATTCGGTGAGCTCCCCTGGTAACGTTTGCTTCCAGAACGGTGGGATCTGGATTCCCCCCGACGACGAGAAATCATTATGCAGGAAGGATGCCAGACTCAAAAACCCAGTAGTTACGGGGGCCTTGAGGCCTACTCGAGATAGGTGTATCCCTGGAGGCTCTCGTCCAGGAACTTCCGGAAACTTGCCCCCTCCGCGACCCCGAGGCGTTCAGCTTGGATGGAGGTCTCCACGTCCCGTCGGAGACGGTTCCTCATGTCTTCAGGGTCGTACTGGACGTAGCTGAGCACCTCGCGCACGGATTCGCCCTCGACGACGGTGTCGATCTGCCAGCGACCATCGTCGCCGAGCGTGACGTGAACGGCATTCGTGTCGCCCAGCAGATTGTGGAGGTCGCCGAGTGTTTCCTGGTACGCACCGGTCAGGAATATGCCGATGTAATAGGGCTCGGAGCCGCCGTTCATGCCGTGGGGTGTTCCCTCGCTCGATGCATGCAGCTCGAGAGTCGTCTTCACACCACCATCGCCCGGGAACCTGTCGACCCGGCCGTCGGAGTCGCACGTGATGTCCGCGAGGACACCCCGGCGTGTTGGCTCTTCGTTCAGGCGGTGGATCGGCACGATCGGGAAGAGCTGTCCGATGCCCCACGAGTCCAAGAGCGATTGAAAGACGCTCAGATTCACGAAGTACAGGTCGGCGAGCAGGTCGGGCAACTCGGCCAAGGCCTCGGGAAGCTCGTCACCGAAATGGCGGAGCGCGGCGCCGCCGATCGCCCAGTAGATCTCTTCGCAGGCCGCTCGCCCGCGCAGGTCCATATACCCGAGGTTGAAGAGGTTCGTCGCCTCCGACAGAGCGTGCTCGGCATCGGCGTAGATCTCTAAAAGATCCGACGTGTCCTTCCTTAAATACGCATCGTACGCATCGAGGAGTGGTGCGGCGGGCTCATCGACGGCCAGCGCCGATTCCAGGAGAGCTTTGTTTGGCTCGGAGGGAAACATGCGACTCCCGATGACTTCGCACATGAGCACGCTGGAGTGTGCCACGATCGCCCGACCGGACTCCGTCATCAGGTGCGGGTGTGCGACCCCAGCCTCGTCGCATACGGCCTGGACCCGGTGGACCACATCAGCGGCATATTGGTCGAGCGTGTAGTTGATCGACGACTCCGTGGCGGACTGCGAGCCATCGTAGTCAACACCGAGTCCCCCACCGATGTCGAGGATCTCTAGAGGGGCCCCGAGTCGAACGAGTTCGACGTACAGGTGGGCGAGTTCGCTCACCATGTGCTTTATGGCTCGGATGTCGAATATCTGAGACCCGATGTGGCAGTGCAGCATCTTCAGGCCACCGAGCAGGTTCTCTTCGGTCAGGTATTCGACCGCGTGCAGGATCTCACCAACCGTCAGGCCGAACTTGCCACGGAAACCAGAGGAACCGGCCCACCGACCCACACCCGGTGCAGCCAGTTTGGCCCGGATGCCGAAGTTGGGTAGGATCTTGTGTGCACCCGCGGACCGCTTGATGAGGCGAAGCTCGTGCGCCTGCTCTGCGACGGGAATGATGTTGCGACCCATCTTGGCCGCCAGGACCACCGTCTCGATGTATTCGGCGTCCTTGAACCCATTGCACACCAGGGGCATCCCATTGAAGCCCGAGGTGAGCGCCAGGCCAGCGATCAACTCAGGCTTCGAACCAACCTCGAGCCCGAAGTCGAGCTCGGCGCCGATGTCGCGGATGACTTCGCAGACGTGCCGCTCCTGGTTGACCTTGATAGGGTAGACACAGGAGTACTTTCCACCGTACCCGCTTTCCTCGAACGCGCCGTCGAAGGCACGGCGGAGTTCCCGCATGCGGTGTTCGAGGATCCCGGGCAATCGAACGATGACGGGAGAGGTGATCTCGCGGTCGGCTAGGCCCCGCATCACGTCGTGTAGGTCGATCGCCCGAGTAGGATCGGCGTTCGGATAGGCTTCGAGTGTCCCGGCCGCGGACACGCCGAAGTACCCACCACCCCACTCCTCGACGCGATAAAGGGCGGCCGAGTCTCGGGTGGTCCAGGCCTCGGCAGGGTGGACTGAGCCGGACTTCGTTCCCTGATCGGTCGGGGCGACCGTGCCCTCTGCGTGCATCGCTGTCCTTGTCATGAGCGGTGATGTGCGCGGTTCGGGTAGCGCTGATCACCTGAGTGCAATGGTGGACCTCGGTCCGTGGTCATTGGGAAAAGCGGGGGGAATATCGCCGCGTTGTCGGTTTTACGGAAAGGGCGATCATCGCTCGACTAGAACACGGAGGCGAACAGGGCCTCGATGTCCGCCATCCACACTCTGGCGGTGACCTCCTGGTTGGCGATCATCCCCCCGACGAGAAACACCCGGCTCGCAGCCGTCCCGAGGTTGCGGTGGTCCATGCTGGCTATGGGAGGAGCCGGTAGGTACCGCCAGGCCGACGCGCCCGGACCCCAAGCGAGGAGTTGACGAAGAGGCTGAGACGGCACGCCGTCGTAGCCCAGGCCGTCGTAGTTGTACGGGTTGTCTGCGCCGCCGGCGAAGAGAGCGAAGTTTCCGACCGATGCGCCACCCGCTCGATACAGCGGTGGACCGGGGTGCTGGGCTACGCGGGTCCATGAGATGTGGGTCGGGTCACTTCCGTCGAGCACCCCCTCCCACGACGAGGCTTCGATCGAGAACCGCGGCGCGACGTCGGACATGACCGTACCGTCGACATATACGATCCGGTCGCCGACCACCGCGCCCGTATGCCCGAACACGGGATTCCCGGGAATCGGTGTGCCCGAGGTCCAGCGACCGGATGCTGGCTCGAAGAGCTGGACGTCAGGCACATTGCCGTCGTCGTGCCATCCCGAAACGAGCACGATGTGTGTTCCTCTCCAGACCCCGGCCACTGCGTCGTCGGTCGGAACCGGGATGTCCGGCGCACGTGACCAACTCTCTGCGACCGGATCGTAGACGTTGACGTCCGGAACCGAGCGCTCAGTGCCGTCTTCCGCGACGGTATATCCCCCGACGACGTAGATGAGCCCATCGATAACCTGAGCCGTCGATGCGAGGCGGCCCGGGCCAGGTACGGGCTCGATCTCTCGCCATGCTGCCTCCCCGACGTTCCATCGAAAGGCTGCGTTGGTGACGCCGCTCCACTTCTTGGAAGCATCGAGGCCGAGGAAGGAGAAGACAGATATGCCCTCCGTGGTCTCGACCGCAGCAACCGCGTTGTTCGTAATCGGAGTGGGGAGGGGAGGGCCGGCGCTCCAGACGTCGGAGGGTTCGTCAGTTTCTGGCGCGGGCGAAGCCGGCGCGCACCCCCAATAAAACAGGCTCAGAGCAGCCGCTAGGGATATCGAACGGCGCGCCCCCGGCTGCCGGATTCTTCCTCGCCACGCGAGTGGATCGTTAACGCCACACCTCACCGAAGAGTCGCGCGAAGTTCGCGCCCAGGACCTTCTCGATAACCCGGCTCGAGTGACCGCGGGCAGCCATCAGGTCCGCGATCGTTTCGAGCTTGCGGGCGTCGTTCAACTCAGGAACGTACGGGATCGTGTCCTCGCGCGGGGCTGCGATCCCAGCAGCTGAGCGTTGGGTCGACACCTCCACGAACCGTTCCTGGAAGTCGCCGCTGACGTCCAAGGGCACGATCCCCTGATCGCTTCCGATGCCTACGTGATCCTCACCGCACACCGAGAGCGCGTGGTCGATGTGGCGAAGTACTGCGTCCGCGGTCGGCGGCCCACTCGCGTTCAGGAAGGGCATCAGGTAGATGCCGACGACCCCTCCGCGATCGGCCAACAGACGAAGCGCTTCATCGTCCTTGCTGCGCGGATGGCGGAAGATCGTGTTACATCCGGAGTGCGTGATCGCCACCGGCCCTGCGGAGGTCAGGATCCCGTCGAGCGTCGTCCGGCTCCCGCAGTGCGACAAGTCGACCAGAATTCCGAGGTCGTCCATGCGGGCCACGGCCTCGCGTCCGAGGGCGGTGAGCCCCCCGTCTGTCGGAGCCAAGCAGCCCGTCCCGATACGGTTCTGAACGTTGTACGTGAGCTGGACGATCCGTAGGCCACGCGCATAGAAGTCGTCGATGAGGCGCAGGTCGTTCTCGAATGGCACCGCGTCCTGGAAACCGAGGATCAGTCCGAGCGCTCCGCGTTCCTTCGCCTGATGCAGATCCGCGACGCCCCGGACGAGCACCAAAACCTCTGGATTCGCCTCGACCTCGGTGAGCCACTGCGAAATGCGGGCGACCGAGTTGGTATACGCGCTACCCGTCTCCGAATCTCTCCCATTCACCGTGAGATTCACGCCGGTGACTCCGGAGCGACGAACATGGTCGAGTGCGGTGGGGCCGAGCGGGAGCCCCTCCTGCGGGATGTTGAATTGGATCGGTCCCGACAGGGCATCGATCACGATCGCGTCGTCGTAGCCGGGCCACGGGGTCGGATGGCTCGCCGAGGGGTGGGTGCCCCGCGCGGTCCTGATCCCCGATCCAGGGACGAGCGGAGTAATCGCCGCCGCTCCCGCCATCCTAACGAAGTCACGCCTTTTCATGGTCGGGAGGTGCCCCTCAGACCGTTGAGAGTTTCCTTGGTCTCAATTGCTCGAACTTTCGCCCCGGCGTCCAACTCGTGACGTGTCCAGCCACGGCGCTCGCCGCGACGGAATACGGTGAGCCGAGGTAGAGGTTTCCTGGGCCTGACCGTCCGGGGAAATTGCGATTCTGAGAAGACATGGACACTTGGTCGGGCGATGTAGTGACTCCGGGGCCGGCGGCAATGCAGGCCCCACACCCCGGCTCGATGAACTCTGCGCCCATTCGTGTGAAGAGATCGAGGTAGCCCTGCTCGCGGCAGTACTCGCGCACCTCGGTGGACCCACACTGAATGAAGACTTTCACGTCGGGATGCACGCGCAGCCCCTGCTCGTCCGCGTCCGCGAACACACGGGCGTACATGTCCATGTCTTCTTTCTTTCCCGCCGTGCACGACCCGGCGTACGCGATGTCGATGCGGATCGGCTCGGAACCGAGGTCATCGATGAAGACACCGTTCCCCGGATCGTTGGGTAGCGCCGCCATGGGGCGAATCGACGAAGCGTCGATTTCGATGACCTTCACGTATTCGGCACCGGGGTCACTCTGCATGCCCTCGACGAGCTTTTCGGCTCGGGCGCGATCCATTCCACGTTCCGCAACCATGAAGTCGATGGACTTCTCATCCGCCGCAATGATGCCCGTGAACGCACCCACCTCCGCGGCCATGTTTGCCATGGTAGCCCGCTCATCGACCCCCAGCGCTTCGACCGCGGGGCCGGCGTATTCGATGATCTGACCGATCGCGTGACCGTCCCGGATGTACGGGTGACGGAGGATCTCGAGCATGTAGTCCTTCGCGGTCACATTCGAGGCGGGAGTCCCGCTGATGATGACCTTGAACGACGGCGGGACCTCAACCCGGACGTCTTGAGTGATCCAAGAATTGAAGATCGCCGTGGTGCCGACTCCGAACGCGACGGCGCCGATCGCACCGGCGTGCGGCGTGTGCGAATCGGTACCGATGATCAGCATGCCGGGCTCGGCGTACGACTCCAGGATCTTGGAGTGACATATGGCCTGCGACCCGAGCTGATGACCCATCTGTTCGCCGTAGAGCGTCACTCCCTGCTTCACGCTGAACTCGCGTTGCTTGACTTCGAGCTCGTTGGCCACATCGAGGAGGCCTTCTTCGATTCGCTCCTGGCTCATGACTTTCGACAAGAAAGTCAGGTGGTCTCTGAAGAAGAGAATGGAATCCGGATCTACGACTTTTGCGTCCTTGCCGACTTTGTCCTCGAAAAAAATCGAGGCCATGGGGGTCACGTACTCGTGACTGAAGCGGATGTCGGTACGGAAGAAGCCGGCATCCCCGGGCTGGACCCACGCGACACCGGTCGCACCCTGTTTGGCATCCGTGACGAGGTGCCGCGCGAAGATCTTCTCAGCCAAGGTCATGGGCCGGGACTTCGAAGGGCCGGCTTCGAGCGCGGCGGTGACGGGGATGGTCACCTTGCCCTGGAGGCGAGCCACGTTGAACTCGAAGAGCCCACCGTATTCGATGATCTGGCGGGTGATCTCGTCCTTTCCTTCCGTGAACTCCGAAAGGGCGATCTCGTCGCCTGATTCGATGCGGGCGATGATCGAGAAGTCGTTCGTTGTCAGGACGCCGAGGTTCTGGCAGTTCTCGTTGTAGATGCGCTCGATACTCTCGGCGACCACGACCTTGATGCCGGCGTGCAGTTCGGCGTAGGGACTCGCTTCGCGACTGCTTCCTTTGCCACGGCGTTTGCCGGCGACCGAGCACACGAAGCCGCCGTCTCGGACGGCGTGGCGCGTGACCGGATACTCGGTCTCTCCCGTTGCACGGGTGGTGGTGCGGAGGCCCAGGTACGGGAAATCGCCCAGCGTCTCGTCGTAGAAGAAACAGATGTACGCGGGCGTGATCTCGTCGGTCGAGATCTGGTCCCTCAAATTCTCCCGAAGCTCGTTCGTGAGGACCACGTCCTGACCGTCGTAGAGCTGTCCGCGGACCAGTTCGGTGTCGTCCAGCAGATAGAGAATACGACCATCGAAGCGGAGTGTGGTGGGCCGCTTTTCGATGACTCGATCGAGAAGGTCCTTGATCATGCGCACCTGTCTTGGGTTGGTCTCTGAACGAGCCCGAGGGACCTGAAAGGTGTGGGCTGGCGTTGCCGAGGCAACCCCTCCCGACTCCCCTATCATCTACACTTGTCGGAGATGATGGAAAGACCTGTGGAACCAGGGGGTGGTCGTGATTCTGAAGCGTGACGTGTTGGGGGCGGGAGTAGCGGCGACGGTGGGGCTGCTGTTCCTCGTACCGCTCGGTGCACAAGAAGTGATCGACCTGCCGGCCGCGGACCGTCGGTTGAGTGCCGACTTCGAGGAGGTCTTTCGGATCGGATCGTTCGACGGCGAGGAGTGGGAGACGTTCGGAGAGATCGCCGGCGCCGCGTTCGACGCGAGCGGAAATCTTTATGTATTCGACCGCCAGGCTTCCCGAATTTCGGTCATCGACCGGGACGGACGGTTCGTTCGCGAACTGGGCCAGGCCGGTGAGGGCCCGGGCGAGTTCCGTATGGCGCGCCAATTCACTGTCATGCGGGACGGACGGGTCGTGGTCGCGGACTGGGGTCATCGGTCCTACCAACTGTTCCGTCCGGACGGCTCGTTCGAGCGAATGGTGAGCATGGGCGGAGGGGGGGCAATAGGGATGGGAGACCTCGCGCCGCACCCGAGCGGCGAAGCGGTGATCTCCGGCGGAGCTGGCACAATCGTGGCCATGCGCGGGGGGCCCGGTGCGGTTCCGGACGAGCCCAGGACGCGTCCCATCGACCGAATCTCGTTGGTCGGCGCGGAGGCTCGGTCTACGGTCTTGGCCGAAGGCTGGCTGCCGCCCCGCAACGAAAATCCCCAGGAGCTGTCGGGTGGAGGCATGCGCATCCAAATGTCGACGGCCGGTCCACGGACGTTCGAGCCGGGCCTCCTCGTGGGTGCCCTGCCTGATGGAGGAATCGTGTTTTCCGATTCGTCCGCGTATCAGCTGAAGGTGACCCCACCGGAGGGAGGCGTGTCGCGAGTGCTTCGTCGACCACTTCGCCCCCGACCCGTGACACCGCGGATGCAGGAAGCCGAGAAGGAACGTAGGCTCGCCGAACTCGAGGCTGGAGAAGGCCCGAGGATGCGAATGATGGTCTCGGGTCCCGGGGGCGGGACGCAGTCGCCGAGTCAGGAAGCGGTGAACGAAATGATGCGCGGTCAGATCGAAGGGATGGAGTTCTATCCCGAGCTCCCCGTTCTCATGGCGCTGGAGACGACGTGGACCGGGAAGATATGGGCGCAGCGGCGTGGTGACGCGCCCAGTGAAGGTGGCCCGATCGATGTCGTGACACCGGCCGGACAGTATGTGGGCACCTTCGAAACGGGAGTGACGGAGATGCCCGACGCTTTCGGTCCGGACGGGCTGGCTGCGTACATCGAGACCGACGAATTCGACGTCCCGATCATTGTGGTACGGCGCCTGCCTCCGGTGTTGAACTAGACTGCTAGGAACCTGTGGGTACCCACGTGCAGAGGCTCATCAAAGGAAGCCCCGCCGGATGAAAGATCCGGCGGGGCTCCTGTGTTCTGGACCCGTGGCTGCTACCGATTGAGCTAGCTGAAGTCCACGTTGAAGAACATGACGGACACGATGATGGCTCCCACGGCGATCGGCGCCACGAACCGGATGAAGAAGCGCCAAGCACCATAGTGGAACCACCGGGGTTCGGTGCCGTCTACGAGCTCGCCCTCCGTCGCCTCCCGGGTCATGAACCAGCCAGCTGCCATCGTGATGGCGAAGCCGCCCGTCGGCAGCATCCAGTTCGACACGAAGTGATCCGCCGTCGAGAACCAACCGATCTTGGCGGTATCGCCCTCACCGAACAGGTGCATCGTCGAGAGGATCGGTACGTCGGCGAAGGACAGTGCCGCCATGATCGTGAAGACGAAAATGGCGCCGCCACTCATGACCGTCGCCTTGTGACGGGTGATGCCGCGCTCGTCGATCAAGAAGGAGGTCACCACCTCCAGAAGCGAGACCGTCGATGTCAGCGCGGCCAGCGCCACCAAGACGTAGAAGAGCGGGCCGAGCAACGCTCCGAAGGGAACCTCACTGTAGAAGAGGGCCGGCAGAGAAATGAACAGCATGCCCACGGTGGAGGACCCAACCTGTTCGGCCATGCCGGGGACGGAGAAAATCACGGAAAACATGATCACGGTTGCCACGAGCGCGATCAGGGTGTCGAGGCAGACGATGAGGGCGGATGCCTTCGCAATGGACTGATTGCGATCCATGTAGGAACCGAAGGTGATCATGGCTCCCATCCCGAGGGACAGCGTGAAGAAGGAGTGTCCCAGAGCCTCCAGCAGCCCACTAGGCTCCAGGCGTCCGAAGTCCGGTCGGAAGATGAACGCCAGCGCCTCGCCGCTCCCACTCATGCCGAGAGCACTGACGAGGAGCAGCAGCAGGATGGCGAACAGTATCGGGAGGAATATCCTCGCGATGCGCTCGATCCCCTTCTGCACGCCGAAGTAGACGACGGATATCGTCGCGATGGTGAAGCCCAGGGAGAGCATTACCTGCAAGCCGGCGTTCGAGACCTGCGCTCCGAAGAGCTCTCCGGTCTGAAGGTCCGCAGGGAATCCGGTCGCCGTCCAACCCAGCGTCTTCGTGAAGTAGAAGAGAGACCAACCGGCGATGACCGTGTAGTAGCTCAGGAGAATGAAGCCACACACGACGCCCCAGCCGCCAACCAGGCCCCACGCGGGACCGACTGCTTCCTTCAGCGCGCCCACGGCGCTCTTCTGCGATTTTCGCCCGATCAGTACTTCAGCCATCATGATCGGAAGGCCGACCGCGGCGATGCAGATCAAATAGACGAGGACGAACGCGCCGCCATTGTTCTCCCACGTAATGAATGGGAATTTCCACAAGTTGCCGAGACCGATGGCACTGCCCGTGGCGGCGAGAACGAAGCCCATGCTCGAGGTCCAGTTGCCGCGTTGCTCTGTCATGCGTTCTCCGAGTGCACAGGATCGGGGCGGCCCCGCCGGACGCCCTCACGGGGCGGGGCTTCGGCCCGAACATACCGGGCGCTTTGAACTCCCGACAAGCAGCGGTTTACTGTAGCCCGTTCCGATCGACCCTCACGCCCGAGCGTCCACGATGAATCGACCCTCCCGGTTCCTCTCCATCCTCGCGTCGGTTGTGGCGGTCGGTTGCTCCGGAGGGGACTCGGAAGTCGATGTGGCCCTCCGTGCCGCGTTACTCACCTCGGGGCCGGTCAGCGACGCGGGGTGGTACGCCGGTGCCTACGACGGACTCAAGCTGATCGAGAGCTTCCTCGGTGCTCAGGTAAGCCACCAACAGACCAGGACCCCCGCCGAATTCGATGAGGCGTTCCTGGCATACGCAGCCGATGGGTACGACCTCATCTTCGCGCACGGCTTCGAGTATCAGGACGCCGCCATCCGAGCAGGTGAGCTGTTTCCGAACACGACCATCATCGTGTCGGGTGGGGGGCGGGTCGCCGCCAATGTGGTGCCGCTCATTTTTCGTCTCGAGGAGGGCAGTTACCTGGCCGGAATGGCCGCGGCGGGGCTGTCTCGCACCGGCATCGTTGGCATGGTCGGGGGTGTCGCGATTCCCCCTGCGCAGGGGACGTTCCGGGCGTTCGAGGCTGGGGCTCGAGCGATTGATCCGGAGGTGCGTGTTCTCGAGACCTTCACGGGTGACTGGAACGACGTCGCGGCGGCGAAGGAAGCGACCGTTGCCCAGATCAATCGTGGTGCCGACGTCATCATCCACAACGTAGACGCGGCGTCGTTCGGTGTCTTCCAGGCCGTGCGCGAGTCCGTTGCTGCAGGTCGGACGACGTGGGCGCTCGGCATGAACAGCGACCAGAACGACGTAGCTCCCGACGTGATCGTCGGGAGCGCGGTGATCCGGATTCCCGAGGCGTTCGTAGCCGTCGCCCTCGCTTGGCAGGAAGGCGACGTCGGCGGCGAAGCGATCTACGCGGGCTCGAATCAGCAGGTCGTGGACTTCGTGATCAACCCGGCACTGGCGCACGTCGTCCCGCTCGATCTCCTCGAACGGATCGACCTCTCCCGCACGCAGATCCGCTCGGGTGAATTGGTGGTTCCCCGTGTTGCCTTCGTAGAAGGGGAGGTGGGAGTGCGGTGAGTGAAGTGCTGGCCCGGCTCGACGGCATCGAGCGGCGGTTCGGGTCGGTTGTCGCTCTCGACGGGGCCGACCTCATACTTCGGGCGGGTGAAGTCCACGGGCTGCTCGGAGCCAACGGGGCGGGCAAGACCACGCTCCTGAATGTGATCGGCGGTATGCTGCGTCCCGATGCCGGTACGATCGAGGTCGGCGGATCGGTCGTGTCCTTCCAGACGCCTCGCGAGGCGTGGACGTGCGGCATCGCGCTCGCTCACCAGCATTTCGCCCTCGTTCCGGCCCAAAGCGTCCTTGAGAATCTGGCCCTCGGCCTGGCGCGCGGGTGGGCTGATCCGGTCAGGGACGTGCGAGCGAAGGCCCTGAAGCTCATGGATCGTATCGGCCTGCGAGTGCCTTTGGACTCTCGCGTCGATCACCTGGGCGTGGGAGACAAGCAGAGGCTCGAGATCCTGAAGGCTCTCTTGAAAAACCCGAGGGTGTTGGTTCTCGATGAACCGACGGCCGTGCTCGCTCCGAACGAAATCTCGGGGCTCTTCGCACTACTCCGGGAGCTGGCGGCGGAAGGACGAGCGGTGGTGTTGGTGGCCCACAAGCTCGACGAAGTTCTTATGGTCGCGGATCGGCTCACGGTATTGAGAGCGGGCCGAACGGTGCTTTCTACCGTTCCAGGCGACTATGAGATACCCGACCTCGTACGCGCGATGGTCGGCGCGGACCCGGTGGACGCCATCGCGATCGGTGTGGACGTCGAGCCTCGATCGACGAAGAGGGAGCCGGGCGAGAGCGTGGCCCACCTGGATCGCGTGTCGGTGACGGGTGGGCCTGGTGTCGACCTGGAGGAAGTCTCGCTTCACGTGTACCGCGGGCAGGTCGTGGGCGTTGCCGGCGTCGAGGGCAACGGCCAGCGCTCGCTCGCGCTTCTGCTGGCGGGTCGCGTGTCTGCGACGCGTGGGTCCGTGACACTCCCCGAGGGTCTTGGGTTCATCCCCCAGGATCGCTCCACGGAAGGACTGATCGCCGCCTTCGATCTTACGGACAACGTTGCCCTGGCCCTTCATCGTGTCGCCGCGTACCAGGACGGACCCTGGCTCCGATGGAGTGAGCTTACCCGCCACGCCGAGACGATTCACGAGCGATTCGAGGTGCAGGCGACGTCCACGTCGGTCCTGGCGGGGTCGCTCTCGGGCGGAAACCAGCAGCGTGTCGTCGTCGGACGCGAGCTCTCGATCGCGACCGACCTGCTCATAGCAGAGAATCCGACACGCGGACTCGACGTAGCAGCAGCCGCATTCGTACACGACGAAATTCGAAGACTCGTGGCGACTGGTGTCGGCGTAGTGCTTGTCAGTACAGACCTGGATGAGGTTCTGGCGCTATCGGATCGAGTGTTCGCCATGACGAGGGGCCGGCTCCTCGAGGTTGATGAAGGTCAGAGGAGCCGTGAGGGCGTGGGGGCGCTCATGCTCGGGGGTGCGTTCGCACATGCGTGAACATGCTGCCCGACCGGGTGGTGTCGATGTGGCCAAGGATGTTCGCGCGCGCGTCGGAGTCGGCGTCGTGGCCGTGGGCGCGACCGCCCTCATCGGGGCGGTGCTCTTGTGGTGGGGGGGCTATGACCCACAAGTCGCGGCAGGCGCCATGTTCCGAGGATCGTTCGGATCCTGGAACACGTTTGCCTCGATTACACTCGTGCGCTCGGTACCTCTGATCCTCACGGGCCTGGCGGTGTCGTTGGCGTTTCGAGCCGGGGTCTGGAACATCGGGGCGGAAGGTCAGCTGTACGCGGGTGCGATCGCGGCGGTGTGGGTCGGTCTCAGGGGTGCGACCCTTCCGGCTCTGATTCTCGTTCCCGCGGTGTTGATGGCGGCTACGCTGGGGGGCGCCGCGTGGGCGATGGTGCCTGCGCTGATGCGCTTACGTCTCGGGATAGGCGAGGTGATCACGACGATCCTCATGAACTTCGTTGGGATATACCTCGCAGCATATATGGTCCATGGACCTCTCCAAGAGTCGCGTGGCGTCTTCCCGCAGACCGATCGACTCGTCGAGGCTGCGCGGCTCCCAATACTTGTCCCTAGCACGCGACTTCACCTTGGATTTGCCCTCGCGCTACTGCTGGCCGCCGGCCTCGCGGTGCTGCTGCGCCGCTCGACCTTCGGCTTTCAACTCCGGGCGGTAGGCGCCTCACCCGAGGCGGCGCGCGTCGCCGGTCGAATTCGAACGGGTAGGGTCGTGCTGGCGAGCTTCCTGGTCTCGGGCGGGATCGCCGGAATCGCGGGTGGTGTCGAGATCTCGGGTCTGACCTATGCCCTCTACGAGGGGCTTTCGCCGGGGTGGGGCTACACTGCTATCGCCGTCGCGCTGCTCGGTGCGCTAGATCCAATTGGCGTTGTCGTGGCGGGCGTGTTCTTCGGCGCGCTGCAGGCCGGTGCGGGCGCCATGCAGCGTGAGGCCGGCGTTCCTGCCGCCTGGGTCGGTGTGGTCGAGGCTTCGGTCATCCTCACCGTCCTCGCCCTGGCCCGTCTGCGGGCCGTGGGAAGGCGAGGGGGTTCGTGAACGAGATCGAGATCGCCCTGTTCCTGGAGTCCGGGGTCCGACTGGGAATCCCGCTCGCTTTAGCAGCGCTGGGCGAGACGATCACCGAGCGCAGCGGCGTCATCAACATTGGCCTCGAGGGGTCCATCATCGCGGGGGCCCTCGGTGGGGCCGTGGGCGCCCTCGCCTTTGGAGATCCGGCGGTTGGCGTCATGGCCGGTGCCCTGGCGGGTGTGGCCGTTGCCTTTGTGTTCGCCGCATTCGCGATCGGGCTCGGTACCGATCAGATCATCACGGGCACTGCGATCACCTTGGGAGGACTCGGGCTGACTGGGGCGGTGTACCAGGCTCGTTTCGGTGCTACCGGCACGGCACTCACGTTGCCGACCCTTCCATCTGCGCCGGTGCCGCTCCTTTCGGACATCCCCTGGATCGGCGGTGCCCTTTTCGACCAGGCCCCCACCGCCTACGTCGCCTACGCTCTGGCGCCTGCCCTGTGGTACTTCCTCTTCCGGACCGCGTGGGGCCTCGAGCTGCGAGCGGTGGGCGAGGCGCCCATTGCAGCCCATGCGGCCGGCGTGCGGGTGCGGCGGGTTCGTTTCCTGGCCACAGTGTTTGGGGGTGGACTCGCAGGGCTCGCAGGAGCCCATCTAGCGTTGGCTCATGCGGGCACGTTCGCCGAGGGCATGAGCGCGGGCAGAGGCTTCATCGCGATCGCGGTCGTGGTCCTGGGTCGCTGGAATCCGCTGCTTGTACTGTGTGCTGCCCTCTTTTTCGGCGCTGCGTCGGCACTGCAGTTCTTTTTGCAGGCGTTCGGATTCGACGCCCCCTACCAACTGTTCCTGGCGCTTCCCTATGTGCTCACCTTGGCCGCCCTGGCGGGGTGGGTCGGTCGGTCGAGGGCGCCAGCGGCCCTGGCGCTGCCCTGGCGTTCGGAGTGAGCGGCTGTCCCCATTTTGTGGGGCCGACCTATCTTAGGCTTCTGTGTCATCGATTGATTCGTTCGTGGAGTGACTAATGCGGGCTTACCGCTCAGCCCGGTGGCGGGTGCTGCTGGTCCTGGCTCTTTCGGTCCTGTCGGGAAGTCCTACCGAGGTGCGTTCTCAGAGCATGGAAGGGACGGGCGTCGTCGCGACGGGCCTTCTGCTGCGTCAAATGGACGGTGTGAAACGGGTTCTGATGATTGGCGCGCACCCCGATGACGAAGACACGAGCCTTCTCACCACGCTCGCGCGTGGGTGGGGAGCCGAGACGGCCTACCTCGCGCTGACTCGAGGAGACGGCGGTCAGAACCTCATCGGGCCGGAGCTGTGGGAGGGACTGGGAATCGTTCGTACGGGTGAGTTGATGGCCGCCCGCAGGCTCGACGGTGGGGATCAGTTCTTCACGAGAGCGTTCGACTACGGATTCTCGAAGAGTGCGGAGGAAGCGCTGTCGCTCTGGCCGAGTGAGGAGCTTTTGGCGGATGTAGTCTGGGTCGTCCGCACGTACCGTCCACAGGTGATCGTGTCGGTCTTCAGCGGGACCCCAAGCGATGGCCACGGCCAGCACCAGGCTGCTGGCCTCATGGCGACCGCGGCCTTTGCCGCTGCTGCCGATCCGGCGCGTTTCCCGGAGCAGCTCGCGCTGGGCCTCGAGGCGTGGGCCCCCTCCAAGCTGTACCAGACGTCGAGGCGACGCTTCTTCTCCAATGCTGCTGATCTAGACGACGGGTCTCTCGATATCGAGACGGGCCGACTCGATCCTCTTCTGGGACGATCCCTGCTCCAGCTTTCCATGGAGAGTCGGAGTCAGCACCGCTCGCAGGACATGGGCTCCGCGCAACCCGCGGGGCCTCGTCTCACCGGTGTACTTCTGGTGGAGAGTCGCGTCCGGGACGAAGGACAGGAGCTCTTCTCGGGGATCGACACCACACTCGTCGGGCTGACCGCGCGGCTTCCCGCGGCGACAGCGCGTGCCGCGCGTCAGCACCTCGAGGCGTATCGCACTTCCGTGCATCGTGCGATCGAGGGTTTGGGCCTCGACCCCGCCCGGATTGCTCCCGACCTCATGGAGGCGATGGACCACCTGTCGGAAGCCCGTAGGGTGGGGGGCGCCGCCAGGGATAGGGAGTTCGACCGGGCGACGGCCGAAAAGCACGATGTCCTGAATCGGGCGATCATGGCCGCGACGGGAGTCTCGTTCGACGTCCGCTCGGACGATGATCTGATTGTTCCCGGGCAGACCGTTCGAGTGCAGGCCCAGTTGTGGAACGGGGGCGCCTATACGATCGCGGCCCCCGACGCGGTGCTTCACCTGCCCGAGGGATGGCGCGCGAGTCTGTCGGCGGTCGAGGGACTCGCGCCATCCGGGATGCTCGAGACGGGGTCCCTCGCGCGCTGGACCTTCGAGGTCGCGGTCCCCCGCGATGCCGATGTCTCGCGGCTCTACTACCTGCGACAGGACCGTGACGGCGTGCGTTATCGTTGGCCGAACGACCACACGTTATGGGGTCTGCCAAGGGACCCGATCGCGGTGACGGCCGACGCAGTCTTCTCGTTTCTTGCCGATGCCGATCAAGGTGCCTCCGCAGTGGAACGCACGATGTCGCGAGAGTGGCGTTACGTCGGGGTCGATCCGAGCTACGGCGAATACGAAAGGCTCGTGCTGGTCGTGCCGTCCGTGTCGGTGCGGGCGTCGCCGGCAGGACTGACCTGGCCTCAGGGCCGCACAGGCGCGCGATCGGTGTCCGTGGTAGTGCGCTCGGAGTCGGACACGGGTGACTCGGGTCGGGTGAGTCTACGTGCGCCCTCGGGTTGGACTGTGTCGCCGTCGGTCCAGGAATTCGAGCTGGGGCAGGCTGGAGCCGAGCGGGCTATGACTTTCGCGATTCAACCGGATGCCGCTGTCACGGCTGGGCGTCATCGTTTCGAGGTCGTCGCAGAAACGGCCGAAGGTCGGTCGTTCCAGGAGGGATACGCGCTCATCGACTACGATCACATCGAACGGGCAGCACTTTTCGCGCCCGCTGAGGTCGTGGTGTCGATCGTGCCTGTGGCCGTGTCGGAGGGGCTGCGTGTTGGGTACATCATGGGTTCAGGAGACGATGGTCCGGAGGCCGTTCGTCAAATGGGTGCCGAGGTGGAACTGTTGGACGAAGCTCGAGTGCGGGATGGTGCGTTCGAGGGTTTCGGGACGATTGTGCTTGGGGTGCGCGCCTACGAGACCCGCCCCGATGTCCAGGCTGCTGCGGGTCAACTGCTCGACTTCGCGAGATCCGGCGGAACCGTCGTCGTCCAATACAATCGGGGTCCGCTCGGGAATCTGGCCCCCTACGATCTGGTAGTTGGGCGAAACTCTCCTCGCGTGGCCGACGAGACCGCGGCGGTTCTCATGCTCGAGCCCGCCGCTCCGATCTTCACCACCCCGAATCGCATTACCGAGACCGATTTCGATGACTGGGTGCAGGAGCGTGGACTGTACTTCGGTGCAGAGTGGGACGACCGCTACGTGCCGGTCATGGAACTCAATGATCCGGGCGAAGAGCCAAAGAGGGGATCGCTCCTCGTCGCTCCCGTGGGCGATGGGCTGTTCGTCTACACTGGTCTTTCGTTTTTCCGGCAGTGGTTCGGACAGGTCCCTGGAGCCTATCGGCTCTTCGCGAATCTGATCTCGCTCCGGGCGGAGGAGTGGAACGCTTTCGCCCCGGGCCGGTGATGCGCCGGACGATTCTCCTCACCTGCGCTCTCGTGGCGTGCGGATGCTCGGGTAGGGAGACCACGCTCGTCGTCCGCACCACCCTCCCGCGCGACTTGCGCGACTTCGTCGAGAAGTCGTTCGAAGCGAAGTACCTCGACATCAATCTCCGTTTCTCGGTACGCGATGACGACGAGTCGTTTGCCGAAGCGCAGGCCGAAAGGGGGGCGTCGTTCGATGTTTGGTGGGGTGCTTCGGCCATCGGACTCGCACAGGCTGCGAAGGCCGGTGTTCTCCAAGCCTACCGCCCCTCGTGGGTGACGGCGGACGCCGACAGAGCCAATCTGCTCGGTGCTTCCGACGGCGACGATCGGTGGCATGTCACGCTCGTTTCTCCCTATGTCATCGCTTTCAACAGGGAACAACTTCCGTTGACGCGCGCTCCACGGGATTGGATCGACCTCTTCCACTTCCGATGGGCTGAAGAGGCACACTTCCTGGAGCCGTCCACGACGGAGGACGGGGCGTACCTCCTCGGCGCATTGATCGTCGACGTCATGCGTGAGGGGGGCGACCTGCCCGTGGCGTTCGATCGTCTCGCAAGACTCGACACGAGAGCCGAACGCTACGTGGATGATGCGCGTGAGATCTTCCGGGCGCTCGAGTCGGGCGACGCGCTGTTCACGATCCTGCCGCGAGCCGTTGTCGAAGAAGCCAGGCATTCGGGCGCGGACTGGCTGCACTACCGGGCGCCGGAAACGGGCACACCGGTCGTTGCCCGAGGTGTCGGGATCATGGCTGGCACCGACGTCCAGGAAGCGGCCCGTCGCTTCGTCGAACACCTCGGCGCCGCCGAGGTGTTGACCGCGAGGAAGCGGTTCACGCGCTGGGAGCCCTCCCACGGAGCGGTGGCCATGGCCGACCTTCCTCCAGGCTTCGAACTGGACCAGCCATGGACTCCTCATCCGCTTGCTATCGACACACTCGCCGCCGAACTGCACGGATGGATCGGGCGCTGGAGCCAGGACGTGCGCGGCGCGTTGAGGTGACCGCGGGTCAGGCGCCGCTGCGGTCTCCCATGGCCACACCGACCGCCAGAACGACGATGGCTCCGATCACGTTGTGCCAGAGGAAGGACACGGACGGTGCTCCGAACGTCACCGCCGCGACCGTAGCCATGCCCGCGATCAGGCCCACGAACGCTCCTGTCCCACGTGCGCGCGGGATCATGGCCAGCAGGAAGACGCCCAGAATCGAACCGTAGAAGAACGAGCCGAAACGGTTTACGACCTCGATGAGCGATCCGAGCGTCGCCGCATACGTCGCGACGATGCAAGCGAACAGCCCCCAGAAGGCCGTCGCGCCGCGCGAAATTCTGAGGTAGTGGGCGTCGGGCGCCTCCGGCTTCACCCAACGGCGGTAGAAGTCGATGACACTGGTCGTCGCCAGCGAGTTGAGTTCCGCGGCGACACTGGACATGGCGGCCGCGATGACGCCCGCGATGAAGAGGCCCGCGAGACCGAGGGGTAGCTCCGAAAGCACGAATCGCGGGATGATGTAGTTCACATCCGTCACCGACTCGCCGGTGACCTCGGCGGCAAGCCCCAATGCCTCACCACGGATTACCTGGATGTCGGCCTCGCGCGCGAGAAACACACCCATCGCTGTGGCAGCGGTCGCGTCGTCCGCGGCGTCGGCAACGCTGAGTGCGGCGGTTTCGCGCAGCGTAAACGCATTGGCATACTGTGCCTGAAGGTCGTCGTACGCCGCGCCCCGTTCCGCCGAGACCGCGGCTTCGTGCGCCGGGTTGAACAAGAGGGGCGGGCGCACGAACTGGGAATACACGAAGACCCCGACGCCGACGAGGAGCACCAGAGCCTGAAGGGGAATCTTCCAATAGGCGCTCATCAGGAGCGAACTCTTCGCCTCGTCGACCGAGCGCGCGGTCAAGTAGCGTTGCACCTGACTCTGATCGGTCCCGAAATACGAGAGCATCAGGAAAGTCCCGCCGAGGACACCCGACCAGAACGTGTACGTCTCACTCAGGTCGAAGGAAAAGTCGAACGTCTTGAGCCGTCCAGTCGCCCCCGCGATCCGGAGGGCATCGTCGGGTGCAATGGGCATCTGAAAGATCAGGACCGCCACGATCGCCAAGAGTGCGATCACGATGAGGAACATCTGCTTGACGTCGGCCCAGGCGACCGCCTGTACGCCACCGATCATCGTGTAGATGACGGTAGGGATACCGATCAGAGCGACGCTCCAGGCCAACGGGATCCCGAAGACCGCGCTGAAGACGACCCCGGGCGCCGCGATGATCGCGCCGCAGGACATCCCCCGTGACAAAAGAAAGAGAAACGCGGTCAGCGATCTCGTTTTCGCGTCGAAACGGCGCTCCAGGAACTCGTAGGCGGTGAAGACGCCCGAGCCGTGGAGCATCGGCACGAGAGTCACGCCGAGAATCACCATCGCAATCGGAAGGCCAAAATAGAGCTGAACGAATCGAAGTCCGTCCGTAGCGCCCTGTCCCGTGGTTCCGATCATGGTGACGGCGGAAAGCTGCGTCGCCATCACCGATAGGCCGACGACCCACCAGGGGAGGCTCTTATTGGCGGCGAAGTAGCCGGCCATCGTGTCGGTGTCTTTCGATTTTCGAATCCCGTCCGTGACTACAAAGACGAGATAGGCGACGACGATGGCCCAGTTGATCCAGTGCATGGTGCGCCTACGTCAGACGTGGTAGCGGAGCTGGAGAAGGCCGAGTAGCGCTAGCGCGACGACCTGCGTCACCAGGACTCGGATGAGCGTCCGCCGGAAATCGGTTTCGGGGCCCGGCGCCTGTTCTGGAAGATTCATCTGGCCAAGCTCCCGCGTCTGGGTGGGCGGCGCAAGCGAAGTGGCCCTCTCCCCGCCGCGTGAAAGGTCGCGGCCGCGCCAGCGTAGGGCGAAGTGGAACCGATCAGGGGGATCTACATGATCCGCACGAAGTATTGGTCAGCGATCGTATCGGTGGTCCGAGGCTGTCACGCTCTTCGGGCTCAACGCCGAGACCTTCCCGGCTGACCCCAACTCCCACTTCCACTACGGCGAGGCGTTTCGCTACACCGGCCGACCCGAAGAGGCCGCGGAACAGTACGAGGGGGTGCTCGAACTTCAGCTCGTTCAGGCATCATCTCTGCGTGGGCGGTGGGCCTGACAGGAACGGTAATCGGCCTCGACCTCAACCCCGCCATGTGCCTTCGGTCGCAGGCCAATGCGCTCTTGTCCGGAACTCAGATGCAGTGTCGAGAGGGCCGTATGGAGGAGATTCCACTCGACGACAGCAGTGTCGATGTCGTGATTTCGAACGGGGTGATCAACCTCTCCTTCCAGAAGCGGAAGGTGATCCGCGAGCTGTTTCGCGTCCTGAGGCCCGGAGGCCGATTCTCATTCACGGATATCGTGAGCGCGAAGCAACTCTCTCAATCCATCGTCAACGACCCGAAGCTCTGGGCGTCGTGAATCGGAGGTGCTCTCCCGGAGGGAGAGTTGTTCGAGGTCCTCGAGTCGGCGGGCTTCAAGCGGGTAAAGTCGGTCGTCGTCCCTGGGTTCCGGTTTCGGCAGCAGTCCACTCAGAATTCGGCAGAGGCGTACGGAGTGAAGGCAGTCCTGTTTACCGGTGAGAAGCCACTGGCGGGCTAGTCCCCGAGGCAGATTCCCAGGGAGCGGGCCGTCTGGATGATGTCTCCATCGAGCGGAACCGTCTTGATCTTCGCGACTGCGTCGGCCAGGGGGACGGCTAGCACCAGGGGCGGATCGAGCGCGACCATCGTTCCGAACGTTCCTTGAGCTGCGATCCGGACGGCGGCGGCCCCGAAGCGAAGCGCGAGCAATCGATCGTACGCGTTCGGTCCGCCTCCTCGCTGCAAGTGACCGAGGACCAGTTCGCGACTCTCGCGCCCCGTCCTCTCGCTGATCTGGTCGGCGACCATCTTCCCGATCCCGCCCAGCCGAGCCTGTCCGCCGGTCTTCTGCTTGAAGAGAGGTGTGCCGCCTTTTGGAAAGGCTCCCTCCGCGACCACGACGATCGCGAACTCCGAGCCACTCGTGTAGCGACGCTCGATCTTCGCGCAGACCGAATCCAGGTCGTAGGGGATCTCAGGAATGAGAATCACATCGGCCGTGGCGGCGATCCCAGCGAAGAGTGAAATCCAGCCAGCCGTACGACCCATGAGCTCGACGACCATGACTCTCTCGTGGGCTTCCGCGGTCGAGTGCAACTTGCCGAGCGCCTCCGTGGCGGTTTCGACCGCCGTCGTGAAGCCGAAGGTCAGAGTCGTAGCCGCGAGATCATTGTCGATGGTCTTCGGGACGCCGATGACAGCGAGCCCCTTCTGCGAGAGCAGGTTCGCAATGCCGAGAGACCCGTCCCCCCCGATCGCAATCAGGACGTCGATGTCGCGCGCCTTGATCGCGTCGACGACCTCCTGAGTTCGGTCCTCGTGCGTAACCGTGCCGTCAGCCGCAACGACAGGCCATTTGGCCGGATTGCCACGGTTCGTTGTCCCCAGAATCGTTCCCCCCAGATGGGTAATACCCCGCACGGCCTTCCGGTCCAGCCGGATCACGCCCTCGTCACGGAAGAGTCCGTTGTAGCCATCGAGGATGCCATACACCTCCCACCCGAGTTGCTCCGCGCTCAGGACAATGGCTCGGATGACGGCATTGAGGCCCGGTGCGTCTCCGCCACCAGTGTTCACGGCGATGCGGCGAATCTGGGTCATGTCTCGGTAGTCTCGGTGCGAAGTGAAAACAAAAGGGCGTCCGGCCGTGAAGCCGGACGCCCCATTGTAGGGCGGAGATCCGCTCAGGGCATCAGAAGGCCCAGCGCATCGTCCCTTTGAATTCCATACCCAGAAGAGAGATGTTGCCACCGGCCGCGTCTTGGAGCGACCCGAAGAAGACACGAGCCTTCGGGAAGAAGTCGTAGCCACCGAAGATCCGGAGCGGAATGTCTCCACCCGCGGCGAGGATCCAACCCGATCCGGCCTCGTTTCCGTCTTCCTCTTCGCGGGTCTGCATCTTGTAGTCCAGATGGGGACGGAAGACGAAGCCGCCGCCGAGGCCCACCGTGCCCATCAGTCCGCCCACGATCATGTTCTGCTTGGCTGTCGTGATCGTCTCCTGTCCCACCAACTGTCCCAACTCATCGATGACATCGAGGCGGAGATCTCCGTTCTCGCGCATCAAATTGGCTCCGTAGATCGTCCAGATTCCGGCACCGGCGCGAAAGGCGAAGGTCGCGTCGAAGCGGAGCCGGTTGCCGGCCTGAAAGAGGTTCTCCTTGTTGGCCTTGTCCTCGGTGTAATTGATGAACGATGCACCCGCCGTAAACGTGCTGTTTCCGAAATTGCGATCGACTCCGAGCCGAACGCGCGTCTCGGTTCCTGGCTGATACTTGAGCGGATCGTCCGCGCTCGGTTCGAACTCGCCGCGGACGGCATAAGCCGCTGCGATCCCGAGTCCGAAACCTCCCGCGGTCGCTGCGGTCGCGACCGACGTGGTGAATGCGAGGCCGGTTCCCCAGGTGGCTTCGCGGAAGCCCAGGAGGTCGGTCGACAAGACCGATGCTACGATGGCCTCCTCGTTCGTGTGCGTGGCGTTTCCCGTCGGGATGTTGGCGCCGATCGAAACGAGCGCCCACGGTGTGGCCTGATAGGAAGCCTTGATGCTCGCGTCGACCGGCCCCGCGAGCGTCAGGACCGTGTTTTCCTGTTCGACCCTGCCTTCGGCCCACGCACCGAACAGATCGAAGGTGAGTGCGTCCGACACAGGGATCCGGACTGCCACGGGGATCATGAAGAGTTGAGCTGCGTCGGCGCCGAGTCCGGCGTCGAACGTGTACCCTACGTAGTCGACGCCGCCACCGATGACGTACTGTGCCGACACCGGTTGCACCGTCGCGACGAGGAGCGACGCACCGAGCGCGAACCGCAGGCCGCGTGACATCACAGCTCACCTCCGGGCCGAACAATCACGATACGGATCTGAGCCTGAGCCGTGCCAGGAACACTCTCCTGGTTCTGTGCCTCCTGGGCCGGATCACGATTGGTATCCTGGGTTTGAGCCGTGGTCTGGTCCCGGCTCTGCGAGGTCGAGCCCAGATTCAGCGTGCTTGCTGTGGGTGTCGGATCGACCCCCTCGGCGACGTTTGTAAGCGTGCTGATTGAAATCCTTCCTGGTGTAGGCGACTGCCCGGGTGGCGGTGTCTGACCGGGGGTCGTCGACGACGCTCCCACGGGCGCCGCTGGGGCGAGTGCACCGATGCCTTCCGTGGTGGCTGCCGATGGAGGTGCCAGGACACCGGCTCCGGTCTCTCCAGTCGCGCTCGCAACGCCGGCGAGATCGGCAGTGGCTGCTGCGGCTGCGTCCGTCATTGCCGCTGCCTCCGCCATCGCAACCTCCAAGCCCTGGAACCCTCCGGGCTCAAGCGATGCCGCGAGCTCGAACTCTGCCTGCGCCGCGTCGTAGTTTCCGCGGTCCAATTCGCGGAGTCCTCCGCCGTAAGCGAGGAAGGCGAGCACGTTCCCCATGCGATTCTCGAGAATCGCCTGCTCTTCGGCCGGCGTCAGTTCAACGCCGAGAAGTTCACGGATCGTCCGGATGACGATTTGTTTCTCCATGTCGAACAGCTGCTCGAGCACCGCCGATTCGGTCAGCTGCCCCGCTGACGCGCTGCTCGGAACGTTCAATACATCGGCGTCGGTCTGGAGATCATTGTCGCCGAGTGTCGTGAGAACGCCCTGGAACACGTGTTCGGCCCGGAGCAACCTGCCTGCCCGGGCGCCTGTCGTCGGTTCGGCATAACCGGCGGAACTCAGGGCCATCTCGTCGAGGAGCGTCTGGATCTGAGCCCGCTCGAGCACGATGAGCGCGTTGGACACCTTAAAGTCCGTGATCATCATGTCGGAGAGCGCGTAGATCAGCGGCTCCAAGTCCTCACGGTCAGAATTGAAGGCGAGGGGGAGCACCGCGACGGACTGTGGTGTGATCTGCCCGGTCGCCGTGATTTCCTGCTCCTGGGCCAACGCTTGCTGAGCCTGGGCCCGCAGGAGATTGCGACCGATCAGGGTGAGGCGCTTTCGGACCTCGCCGCGGGCCGGCGCCGAGGCGCCCACGCCCAGATACCGGTTGTACGCTTCGCGGGCTGCGGACCAATCCTGCAGCTCTTCCTGCACCATACCCAGATAGAGGAACGCCGGACCGGTCTCGTTGCCGGCGTCGACCGCTCGCTGAAGCGAGACCCGCGCCGCCTCGTAATCCGTAGCCTTGAAGTGCGCCATGCCCAGTTGCACATGCAGGTTCGAATTGTCGGGCGAAGCCGCGACCTCCTGCTGGAGCCGGGGAATATCGACCGGCTGTACCTCGGGTAAGCCGCCTGCACAGGCGGACAGCCCCAGACCGAGCGCGAGGAGAAAGGAGTGCCTCGCTGGGCGTTTTGAGGGGTACATCATGGGCGGAGCTCCTTTGGGAGCGGCAAGACGTTACGAGACAAAACAAGGGGAGCCGAGCAGAAGAATCTTCTCGCATCCCCTTTGGTACCACTATAAACTAAGGAGGTGGCCAATCGGCGGGCAAAGGAAAAATTTCCTGTTTTGCCCGCCTTTCGCACCTCCCCCGGCTGGCCCCTCGGGGATTGAATCCCCGGTTGAGGAGAACCGAATGCGTAAACGCTCGATCGTCTTGTCCGCTGGTCTTGCGGTGGCCGTTCTTGGTTCTACCGCGACCTCGTCGTGGGCCCAAGACATTCCAACGATCGCCGTCATGGACTTCAGCAGCTTCATGATGGGTGAGGGCGGTGCCTCGGTGAACCTCGGGAAAGCCATCAGCGCCATGCTCGTCACCGAGTTCAGCAGTCGACCCGGACTGGTGGTCGTCGAGCGCGCGCAGCTGAACGAGTTGTTGCGTGAACAGGACCTGAACCTGTCAGGCCGCATCGAAGAGTCCGACGCGATCGAGGTCGGGAAGATGTTGGGCGTGCAGTACGTGCTGCACGGCCAGGTTACGAGCATCGTCGACAATTTCAGGATGGACATCCGTGCGGTCGACGTCGAAACGTCCGAGATCGTGACTGTACTCAAGAAGTCCAACAAGACCAGTGAGCTCTTCGCGGTGGTCGTTGATCTGGCCGACGAATTCGGGGCGAAGCTCAACCTCGTTCCTCCGTCCCAGCGGCCGGCGATGGAGCCGATTCCTGTCGGCGCCACGATCGAGTTCAGTCGAGCAGTGGATCTCGAGGACCGAGGAGAAACTGCCCAAGCCATCGCGCGCTACGAGGCGACGTTGGCGATTCACCCGAATCATCGGGATGCTCGACGAGCGTTGGAGCGTCTCCGGGGAGGTACATAGATCAATGAGAGGCAATATGACCACGGGCGCGTGCAGGCCGGCGATGCTGTTCTTCGCTGGCCTCCTGCTTCTCCCGAGCGTCCTCGCCGGACAGGCGATCGTCTTTTCGGGCGAACTCCCGCGCACGATGGTGTTCATTCAGGAAGAGGGACGAGGCAAGGTCGCGTCCCGTGAAATGACCGCTTTTCTGCTCGAGGCTGGTTTCCCAGTGATCGATCCTGCTCTCGCGATCGATGCGTCGGCACAGGCACTCGTCGCCGCGGCGATGAACGGCAACGACGGCGCCGCTACGCAACTGGGCCGGGACTGGGGCGCACAGGTTCTCATCCTGGGCGTGGCCGACTACGCGACTCGTGCTTCGCCGGGTGGTGGCTCGCTTATCACGGCGACCACCGAGGTCGCTGTGCGAGCGCTGCGACTCGACTTGGGTCAGGTGGTCTCTACGGCGGTCGCCGACGCACGTGCGATTGAGGCGACCGATCAGGCCGCTCGTGCCAAGGCCATCCGTGCCGCCACACAGGAAGTGATCGGGCAGTTTATCGGGCCCGTGCTCAACGACTGGGAGTCCCGCACGTGGCAGGAGGCGGCGTATTGGGTTCCCGACCCAGGTTCGGTACAGGCTGCGACCTCCCAGACCGCGAGTGCCGCTCCGTCATCGAATGGGGGAGGCGGAACAGCACCCGGTTTGGCCGTGCTGCGCGCGGATGTCCTTCCTGCAGATGGAGGTGCCGCGACCCGAGGCATCGGCGTGATGCGCCGAAATCAGGGAGGGCTTTCGGGCGTGCAGAACGTGGTCCGACTTGAGGGTGTGGTCGTCGGAGACGCGGATGGCGTCGAGGTCCACGGCCAACCGGCTCAGATGGAAGCGATGACTGCGGAGGAGATTTCGCGTCTCGGCCTCGGTGGGGCCACCGCGCGTCGGTTCACGAGGGAGTTTACTCTGCCGATCAGTCAGGACAGCGTCCACATCGTCGCTCGCGGCTCAGGCGGCCAGACTGTGCAGACGTTCGCAGCGCCGCGCATCGACAAGCGGTGGGCCGTCGTGGTCGGCGTGGGCGAGTATGCGTCCGAGGATATTCCCGATCTGGAGTTCGCGCCGGCCGATGCGCGGGCTGTGAAGGACTTTCTCGAAAGCGACGCGGCTGGTCCGTTCGACGAAGTTCTGTATCTGGAAAACGAGCAGGCGACAGGGGCCGCCATGAGGGAGGCGCTGTTCGTCTTCTTGCAGCAGGCGGATTGGGATGATCTCGTGGTCATCTACTATGCCGGGCATGGGGCGCCGGACCCGGGCCGCCCGGACAACCTGTATTTGCTCCCAACCGACGCTGATCTCGGCTCGCTCGCGGCTACGGGCTTCCCCATGTGGGACGTGAAGGTGGCACTGCGTAGGCAGATCGCTGCGGAACGCGTTCTGGTCATTGCGGACGCGTGCCACTCTGCGGGTACGGCCGACGGAGACGCGGTTGGTGGTGGCGAGGCAAACGAGATCGCCGGTGGCTTCCAGGGACTGTTTTCCCCGTCTCGACGCCTCATGATGACGGCTGCCGATACGAACGAGTTCAGCCTCGAGGACGAGCGTTGGGGAGGCCATGGCGTCTTCACCCACTTCATGCTCGACGGCCTGCGTGGCGCGGGTGATCGCGACGGAAACGGGATCGTCACGTTCACCGAACTCTTCGAGCACGTGAGCGAGAGCGTTCGTGGTGCAACCAACGGCCGCCAGAACCCGCAACGGAGTGGGCTCGGCGATATTCCGCTGGCCATCGTGGGCGGGAGCGGCTCCTAACGAGGCGTCCCGCTAGGCCAGCCGCGAGGGCGCTTCAGTCTAGAGGGAGTCGTTCTCGAGCGGCTGGGATGCCTTCGCGACGGCGTCGGTGAGCCCCTCTTTGGTGAGAGGCTTGGGCAGGATCAACCTCGCGCCAGCCAGCTGGGCGACCTGAAGCTTATGCGGTGCCTGTCCTGACACCGCGACGATCGAGGCGTCGGGATCGAGCCCCACGAGCGCGCTGATCAACTCGATTCCGTCGCCTCGGGGCATCTGAATGTCCGTGACGACGACGTCGATCGGATGCCTCAGGTAGAGCTTGAGGGCCTCTTCACCGTTCGATGCGAAGTAGAGGTCATGGCCCGCCGCGCCCAAAATCGTGCGCATCAAGAGGCGGTCAGTTTCGTCGTCGTCCACGATGAGGACGTTGGCCATGCTCTTCAGATCTGAAGGATCGGGTCTCCGCATGGATACGATTCCCGGCGGAGGGTAGCAAGTACAATCGACGGGGACGCGGCCGTCGGGTGGCGGTCCACCTCAGCTTGCCGAATTGGTGCGCCTCGGCTGCACGTCGTAGAAGGTCAGGTCCTTCTCCTGCTCGACGCTGCGTTGAAGCGTCCATTCGTTGTCGAACAGGATCAGCTGTGCGCCATCTGCGTCTTCGACCTCACGCCGACCATACGCTGTAGCCACCTTCTGAATCGCGGCCGCAGGGCCGGTGACCCAGCGCGCGCAGTGAAACGGTAGGCTTTCCAAGCGTGCCTTCACCCCGTACTCGCGCTCCAAACGATCGAGCAGAACGTCGAACTGAAGCGTTCCGACCGCGCCGACGATGGGGACGGGGCCGGTGATCGAGGGAGCGAACAGAAGTAGGATCGTCCCTTCTTCGGCGAGGTGCCGAAGGCCACGGTCGAGGTGCTTACGGCGAAGAGCGTCCTCGATGCGAATCTGCGCGAAGTGCTCGGGCGAGAATCGCGGAACGCCCGGGTATTCGATCTGTCCGCCGACCGCGACCGTGTCGCCAACTCTTAAACTGCCACGGTCGAGCAGGCCAACCACGTCCCCGGCGACGGCTTCCCCTTCGGAATGGACACGCTCACGGGCCATGAATTCCTGCGGCTGAGCGAGGCGAAGCGTCTTCCCCGTTCTCGACACGACGGCTTCCGCACCGGGCTCGAAACGGCCCGAACAGATGCGCACGAACGCCACACGATCGCGGTGCCGTGGATCCATGTTCGCCTGCACCTTGAACACGAAGCCTGAGAACGGCGCCGTGATGGGGTCGACCATGCCATCCGAGCCTTCCCTGGCCGATGGGGCTGGCGCGAGCGCCAAGAAGCGCTCCAGGAAAGCATCGACCCCGAAGTTCGTCAGCGCGCTGCCGAAGTACACGGGACTCGCCTCGCCCCTCAGAACGGAAGCCAGGTCAGGAACGGTGCCCGCAACCTCGAGGAGTTCGATCTCCTGCCGCAATCTGTCGACGCCCGATGCGCCGAGCGCCGCCTCGAGTTCTGTCGAATCGAGGGCGACGGAAGTGGCGCGCGGCTTCGATTGGCCGTGGTCCTCCGTCCGCTCATACAGTAGGACACGAGCGCTGTCGCGGTCATAAACGCCGACCAGGTGTCCATCCCTGCGGACCGGCCAGGTCGATACGAAACAGTCGATCCCAAGCTCCCTCTGGACGTCGTCGAGGAGCCCGATGGGGTCCTCTCCTACGCGGTCGCACTTGTTGACGAAGGTGAAGATGGGGAGCCGTCGCTTTCGGCAGACGCTGAACAATTTTCGCGTCTGGGTCTCGACACCTTTTCGATTGTCGAGGAGCATGATGGCACTGTCTGCCGCCATGAGCGCGCGATACGTGTCTTCCGAGAAGTCCTGGTGACCCGGCGTATCGAGCAGGTTGATGCGAAACCCCTGGTAGTCAAAATGCAGGACGCTGGCCGTTATCGAGATGCCACGTTCCTGCTCCATGTCCAGCCAATCCGAGGTGGCGTGACGCGTCGCTCGGCGGGACTTCACGGAGCCGGCGGAGCGGATGGCTCCGCCGTACAACAGGAGCTTTTCGGTAAGCGTAGTCTTGCCCGCATCAGGGTGGCTGATGATGGCGAATGTGCGCCGCCGGCGGATCTCCCGAGCGAGGGAGGTAGTCACGACGCCACCTAAAGGAAGGAGGTGTTGATGTGCTTCGGCGTAACCGTTGGCGCGAGGCGAGTGGGTGCGGATTTCATGGCCGGAAGAAAGTTAAGACGGCCCCCGTGCGCCACCCCGTCCGATCCGCTAATTCTTGGGTTCGCACGACCGTTAATTCATAAGAAAGGGAAGCCACTTGAGCACTCCTCACGAGAACGCCCAGACGCTGATGCGCCTGTATGAGATCCGCCGTGACCCGAAGCTTCGCGAGGCGAGGAATTGGTGCGTACGCTCCTTCAACCCGTCCTCTCCCGAGGACGTGGTGGCGGCCATGGGTTCAGAGAACGGCGTTTTTCTCCGAATGGCCGCGGGCTATTGGGACATGGCTGCCACTTTCGTCGTTCATGGCGCTTTGGACGCTCCGATGTTCTACGACACCTGCGGTGAACTATTGGCTATGTACTGCAAGGTGGAGCACATGATCGAAGAGGTGCGCGCGGCCACAGGGCAGCCGGGCCTGTTCAAGAACGTGGAGCAGGTCGCCAAGGATTGGCCGGGCGCTCCCGAGCGCATGGTCGCGATGCGGGAGTATTTCGCGAGTCTGGCAGCGAGCGCCTAGACCGAGATGCTCGATCAGGTCATCCCGTTCCGGTATCTGTCACCCGAGCAGCGGGAGGCCCTTAGAGGGGACCTCACCGAGGAGACGTTCGAGCCCGGTGAGGTCCTGATCGAGCAGGGCGATCGGGAGGACACGAGGGTGTTTCTCATCGCGGAAGGATCGGTGCGGCTCCTCGACAGGAGGTTCGCCGACAGGGGCCCTCCCCGAACGGTTACGGCGGGCCACTACATAGGGGAACGGGCAGCTCTGTTTGACGAGCCCCGCGCTGTCGAGGTGCAAGCCGCGGAGGCCGTGCGCGCACTCACAATGTCAGGAGATCGGTTCCTTCGACTGGTCCACGAGTCGACGCCCTTCGCCCAGGCGCTCGGTGGGATCCTCCGGAGCAAGCAAGCGATCTTTGCGCCCTTCGATCGGTTTCTGCTCGAACTGCTCCGTGCGGTGGGGAGGGGCTCGATTGATCTGGAGCGGCTCCTGCCGTTCTACCAACAGCTCGAGCCTGCGTTGCATCCGGGAGCGACCAACCCCGACGAACTGGACATCGGGGCGCTCACCTACGCCGTCAGAAGGCTCCCCGACAACCTTACGCGGACGCTCGCCTTCTATCTGACCGAGACGTTGCCGGCGCTCTACGTCGACCCGGATTCACGGTTTCGCGCGGTGCCCACCGCTGCGCGACGTCGGGCCGTGTATGAGATGATACCGGGTAAGAACATGGTGCTCGTCCGAGACGGCGCATCGGATCTGGTCGACCTGATCAGCTGCTTGTGTCTCTATACCATCGAGGCGCGCAAGATTCGGCGCCGGGTGCGGGATCGTGGAGGCCTCGACTTCGTGGGAGAGGTAGGCCTCGACTCACTCGCTACGATATGGCCGTCCGACACGGCCGACAGAGTGAAAGAGATCGCGATGCACCACGAGGACTTTCGGATCGAGGTGCACAAAGAGCCCAACGACTACAACAGCGCCCACGCCGAGACGTGGTGCAAACAGATCGCAGAGGCCACCCGGACACTGTACGGCTGCGATCCGGCCGACCTTCCGAGCGATCTGGCCGTGCACGTGATCAGCAGCAACACCCATTCCGTACCGAATTGCCTCAGTCCGTGGATCGGTCGGAACGCGCAGGACATTCTAGAGTGGGGCCGGTCATCGGGGCATCCGTTTGCCGACGACCTCTGGCATGACGAGTACGACCTCGCGTGTGCCCTGGCGCGCGACTACGTGGGGGCGTCACCTGAGCGCAGAGAAGAGAGGGCTCGTGCTGAACGGCAGGCCGGCATTCTGAACCTCGGGTGGACGGCTTTCACGGGGATCGCGGTCCAACTCATCGACACGGCGCGGGTTCAATGGAGTGACACTGATCCGGGGATTCCCAACGCGGCGCCGAGCCGGCCGTCGCTCGTGGTGAACATCGACTACGCATTCGGTGAACAGGCCGAACACATCGTCGGAAATCTCGCGTCCCTCTTCGGCCGCAACCTCGCCAGTGTGAACGTCCTGGGGAAGGCGGGAGGACTCGTTGGAGAGCGCGGCGATGTGCTCGTGGCGACGGGTTTCGTCGAGCAGTACCGGAACCACTTCCACGCCATCCCAGGAGATGGCAGGATGGATCTCTCTAGGCTGCGTGCACGCCTGCCCGACCGGCGTGTCCACGTCGGCACTATGCTGACGGTGACCGGGACGCTGTTGCAGAACCGCACGATGCTTCATTTCAATCGGCATATCTGGCGGTGCATGGGCCTCGAGATGGAGGGTGCGTTCTATCTTCGCCATCTCGTTCAATCGATGAACCGGGGAGCGATCTCGCAGGACGTGGCGTTGCGCTTCCTGTACTACACTTCGGACCTGCCGCTACGGCACGATGCGAACTTGTCGGCGCGCTTGCGGGCGGCCGAAGGAGTCCCGCCCCTCTACGCGGTCACTCGAGAAGTGCTCACCGAGATTCTGGAGCTGTGACCCGATATGCCTGATTTCGTCCAATCACCGTGGGTGCAGAGAATTGCGTTTTCTCTGGGCGGACTGCTGCTCGGCTATCTGGTCGAACGCCTCGTCGTGGAGCGGGCTCACAGACTTGCCGTAATCAGCAGCTTCAAGTGGGACGATCTCCTCGTCGGATCGTTGCGTGGGTTACCCGCGATCTGGCTGGGCGCGGGTGGGGCCTACTTCGCGCTCTCCGTAGGCGACGTGCCAGATGTGGTCGTTCTTACGGTGAGCCGCGTCCTCATGGTCGTGATCATCGGATCGATCGTCGTGGGCGGAATGCGGTTGGCGGGTGGTGCCATCGAGATGCTGTCTACCACGACCTCGGGCGCGATCGGCTCGCCCACACTCGTGGTCAACCTCGCGAGGGGCATGGTCCTGGTGTTGGGGTTGTTCATCATTCTGCAGAACCTGGGGATCAACATCACACCGCTGATTACCGCTCTCGGAATCGGTGGACTTGCAGTCGCCCTGGCTTTTCAGGACACGCTCGGCAACCTCTTCGCGGGCGTCCACATCATTCTGGCTCGCCAGGTTCGCCCCCACGACTACATCCAGCTCAGCTCTGGGGAGGCCGGCTGGGTCACCGATGTGAAGGCCCGTAACACCACGATTCAGACCTTTCCCGACGGGAACCTCGTGGCCGTACCGAATTCGGTCCTCGCGTCCTCGATCGTGAAGAATTTCAGTCTACCGCACGAGGCCCTATGGGTGAGTGTCGACGTCGGCGTCAGCTACGGCAGCGACCTCGAGCACGTTGAACGCGTAACTCGAGAGGTGGCCGAGGCTCGGCGGCGTCGAAGGCGTCGGACACTGCCTCCCCGTCGCCCTCGCGTAACGCCTCGGCGGCGTCGGCGATGGAGCGCTCTGCCCTCGCGACCTGCAGCCACGCCGCAGAGTTCGGGGCGGCGGCCCGTCCTTCCCTGAGCCGCACTTCGACACCGATCTGCTCTCGGAGGGCGTTGCCCACCTCAGTGGCGAGGCCACTGCTGACTGACGCGAGGTCGTCAGAGGGCCAATCCAATGATCCACGAAACAGCGCTACCCCTGACTGACCTTCGAGAATGCGGTACGACACGCGGATGCTCTGTCCAACTCGGTCGACGGTGCCGTCGACGAGTGTGCCGACGACCAGAATCGTGGCAAGGGAGTCGGGACTGGCGTCGATGTCACGAACGGCGCGTGCCCCGTTTCGCGAGGTTACCTCGAGTTACCTCGAGCTCCCGAACTTGCGTGAGCGTGCTAATGAGCCCTTCCGTGATTCCCTCGGCCACCGGGAGCAGGGATCCGTCGGAGCTCGCGTCCTCGAAGTAAAGCACCGCGATGCTACGGAGATCGAGGCCAGAATCGGCGAGGGCGGTCCGCATCGTCGCTTCGGACATCGCCTTCCGGATCACGACCCCGGTCGCCCCGAGGCCTACGACTGCCACCATGCTCAGGAGGATGATCTCGCGGAGCGGGGCCCTCTGTTCGCCGAGTTCCCCGTGATACCATCCGACGACGAACGCCCCGGCAATGCCCACGAGGTATAGGGTCAGCACCGCCTGATAGACGACGAGCGGCAGGACCTCCCGGTCGACCACCTGATCGATCACGGCCAGGACCATCCAGCCGCCCGCCAGGTAGGCGAAGACGACTTGGGTGATCCGACGTTGCTTAAGTTCGCCCCAAAGACTCAAGTCCGAGGCCCTCCTGCAGGGTCGTGAGAGGCGTAAGTGTGCCCTTCCGCCGAAGGGCCGTCAATCATGGGGTAAGGCGGAGCTGTCCAACACAGCGGCCCCACCCCCCGAAGGGGATGAGGCCGCGGATGCCGGTGTGGGTCTGGGTGGGGCCGTGTCAGCCGCCGATCCTGGGCCAGGGCGCACCCTGGTTGTCGGACGGTATCGGGCCGACGCCCTTGAAGATGAACTTCTGCACACGTTTACCCTCGTAGGTCTCCGTCGTGAAGATGTTGCCCTGGGAGTCCGTCGCGATGGAGTGCACCGCGAAGAACAGTCCCGGCTGACGGCCGCCGTCTCCGAAGCTCGTGAGGACCTCGAGCGACTGCCGGTCCATGATGTAGACCTTCATGTTCTTGCCGTCGGCCAGATACATGTAGGTCTGCGCGGGGTCACGAGAGAACGCGATGTCCCAGGTCGATCCGTCACCCAGCGTTGCGGGTGCAATTCGAACCTCTTTGACATACGTGCCGTCCGTCTGGAACACCTGAATGCGGTCGTTCGGACGATCGCAGACGTAGACGAGGCCATCTTCAGCCGGTTCGGCGCAATGGACCGGGGTCCGGAACTGGTCGATCGGCGCGGCATTGGGATCGTAACGCCCAGTGTTCTCGTCGCTCGGCGTATTGCCGTAGGCGCCCCAGAAGCGCTTGACCTCGCCGGTGGTCGCGTCGAGAACGGCAACCCGCTTGTTGCGGTACCCGTCCGAGACGTAGGCCTCGTCACCGGTCTGGTTGAACGAGATCTTCGCGGGTCGGCCGAAGTGCTCCGTGCTCGTGCTCCCCAGGTCCTGTCCGGGGATGCCGAACTGCGCCAGGAACTGCCCGTCGCGTGAGAACTTTAGAATGTGACCGTCGCCCTCGCCATTGCCGCCGATCCAGATGTTGTCGTTCGGATCGATCGTGATGCCGTGGTTCGACGCAGGCCACGTGTAGTTGGCGCCGTTCTCACCGCCCCACGCGTTCATGAGATTGCCTGCCGGGTCAAACTCCAGAATGTACGGAGCCGCGACGCAGCACTCGCCGGACGGCGGGTCCGTGCCCGCACCCATTTCCGTGCGCTCGTTCAACGACATCGCGCCCCGGTGAATGATGTACACGTGGTCTCTCGAATCCACACCGACGCCCACGGCTGAGCCCAGAATCCAGTGGTTCGGAAGCGGCTTCGGCCAGAACGGATCGACCTCGAACATCGGCGCCATCCCATCGCTTCCGACGTTCTGTGCGTTCAGGCTGTCGAGCGCTTCCGAGGCACACGCCAGCACGGTGATCGACGCTACGAAACCCACACCAAGGAGCACGGTACGCTTCTGCATCATCCATCTTCTCCAGATCGGAGGACAGGGCGTCGCGCCCCGCCGAGGGTGGATACGCTACGCGGCGATCAGGAATGGGGCAATCGCCCCTGGACGAATTGCCGATTCGGACCGAGAGTCAGCCCCATGGCCACCCTACCGCATCCAGTGAATCGAAGGACCGCGGCGCTCGTCGTTGCGCTGATTCTGCTGCTGCCGTCCTGGCCCGAGGCGCACGAGATTCCCACCGATGTGACGATTCAGATGTTCGTGAAGCCGGACGCTGGCACGCTCCGCATGCTGGTTCGGGTCCCGCTCGGTGCACTTCGTGACTACGATTTTCCACAGCGTGGGCCAGGTTATCTGGAAATCTCGGAGGCGGATGAACTGATCCGTGACGCCGCGGTGCAGTGGATCGGGGACTACGTGTCGCTCTACCAGGGCTCCGAGGACCTGGGCGTTCTCACGTTGAGCGCGATGAGAGTCTCCCAACCCGGCGACCGTTCCTTCGTCGATTTCGACCGGGCGATGGCGGGCGTGACCAGCCCTCCCCTCCGAC
Organism: Gemmatimonadota bacterium; assembly: GCA_027623325.1. Taxonomy (GTDB): domain Bacteria; phylum Gemmatimonadota; class Gemmatimonadetes; order Longimicrobiales; family Gaopeijiaceae; genus UBA2589. The sequence continues at coordinate 8,786 of JAQBXY010000001.1, read as the reverse complement.
CCGAGACCGAGCTTTTCTGGCAGCAGGCCGCCATCGACCTGCTCTTCGAGGTGCCCATCACCGACGCGCAGGCCGACTTCTCCATCGACGCCCGGATGGCACACCTTGGCCTTCGAACGCTCACGGTACTGCGCTTCCTCCCGGCCGGGGGAGCGGAGCGCATCTTTCAATACGTGGGCAATCCTGGCCTCGTTCGGCTCGACCCGCGCTGGCACCAGGCCATGTGGCGATTCGTCGTGTTCGGCTTCGAGCACATCCTGGACGGCATCGACCACATCTTGTTCTTGTTGTGCCTCGTGGCTCCGATCGGGACCTTCCTGGCGCTCGTGCCCATCGTCACCGCGTTCACCATAGCCCATTCGATTACGCTCATCGCGTCGGCCCTGGGCTTGGCACCCGACGTGCTCTGGTTTCCGGCCCTCATCGAGACGCTGATCGCGCTATCCATCGTGTTCATGGCGTTCGAGAACATCGTTGGCTCGAAGCTTACCCATCGTTGGATGGTCGCCTTCGCCTTCGGCCTCGTGCACGGCTTCGGCTTCTCGTTCGCTCTGTCCGAGTCACTTCAGTTCGCAGGCGGGCACCTGCTGACGTCGTTGCTGTCGTTCAACGTCGGTGTCGAGTTCGGACAGCTCTTCGTTCTGGCGATCGCTGTTCCGCTCCTTCGCTTTCTATTCCGGAGAGGCCTTCCCGAGGTGGCCGTCGTGGTCTTGCTGTCCGCGGTCCTGGCTCATACGGGGTGGCACTGGATGGTGGACCGGGGCAAAACGCTCTTCCAATACGACTTCACAGCTCCAGCTATGAATGCCGCTTTGGGTGCGACGGCCCTACGGTGGGCCATGTTGGCGTTGATCATCCTGGGGACGCTCTTGGTACTCCGTGGAGCGTTCGTCCGACTGGCGGCCCGCACGACTGGCGCAGAGGCTGGGGTCGACCCAATGTGATTGGCCCCATGAGCCCCATCGTTTTTCGGAGTACGTCGATGTCTGTAGCCCGCTCCTACTGTCTGCCGCTCGCGGCTCTCGCACTCGCGTTCACCGTTCTCGCGGCAAGCGCGACCGCACAGATGATCGCACCTAATCCGTACTCTACCGTCGCGGGAGTGTGGGGCCAGCTACCCGAAGGGCGCAGTTGGGGCGCGACGAGCGCGGTGTACCCGGCACCCGACGGCCTGTCTATGTGGGTAGCCGAGCGCTGTGGAGCCAACGGGTGTGTCGGCGCCGACGATGTCGATCCGATTCTCCGCTTCGATCTCGATGGCAAGCTGCTCACGAGCTTCGGTGCGGGGATGATCTACTGGCCCCATGGGATCCACGTCGACTTCGAAGGAAACGTCTGGGTCGCGGACGCGGTCGGCTACTACCAGGAAGAGCCGGTCGGGCGGGGGCATGAGATCATCAAGTTCAGTCCTGAGGGGGAAGTGCTCATGCGCCTCGGGCAGAAGGGGAATCCGGGGGCGGGACCGGACCGTTTCCTTCGACCCTCGGACATGCTGGTCGCACCCGATGGCAGCATCTTCGTCGTGGATGGGCACCATGAGGACGGGAACAATCGAGTCGTGAAGTTCGATCGCGACGGGAAGTTTCTCATGGAGTGGGGAGAGACCGGCGGCGACGATGGGCAGTTTCGAGACCCTCACGCGCTTGCGATGGATTCGCAGGGTCGCCTGTTCGTGGGAGATCGAGCGAACAGTCGGATTCAGATTTTCACGGCCGAAGGTCAGCACCTCGAGACGTGGCACCAGTTCGGGCGCCCCAGCGGACTCTTCATCGACTCGAACGACGTCCTGTACTCGGCTGACTCGGAGTCCAACCTCGGTCGGAATGCCGGTTGGCGACGAGGGATCTACATCGGAAGCGCTCGTACGGGATTCGTAACGGCGTTCATTCCGGACCCGGAGCCCAACCCCGACCGTTCGGCGACCAGCGCGGCTGAGGGAGTGGCTGTCGATGCTCAGGGTAGCGTGTACGGTGCGGAAGTAGGGCCGCGGATGTTACGGAAGTACGTGAGGCGGCAGAGCGGCCTCCACCGCTGAGGACTGCCGTGGCGTGCTCAACGCACGATGGGGCGCTTCACCAGATGCGGCACGTCGAACTCATCCGCTGGGGTTTTGGAACTCACCGGGACCGTCCCCTTCACGACCGATCTCGCCGACGAAGTCTCCATTGCTGGCGAAGATGCGGATCTGATGATCCTGTGGTAGGAGGACGTGCACCTCAGAGCGCGGACCCGAAGCCACCGCTCGGATGGGTGAGAACGCCGTGGGTCCGCCATCCAGATTTCCCAGGACGACGGTGGGCTCGCCGAGACTCCACTGGGGGAGTGACTCGGGTCCGATGGTAGACGCACGATCGCAGCTGGCCGAAATCAGGCATAGGAGACCAAGGCCAGCCAAGGGGGAGCGGTTGAGCAACGTGCGTACCTTTCGAAAGGTGTGTTTCGGATCGCTGAGGGCCACCGCGACTGCGACGGAAAGGATAGCGGCGGATTCCGGTGGACTCGCCGCAGGACTGCTTCGTAGTCGACGCGTCCCGGGCGCAACGGTTGGGACCGTGTGACGTGTCGAACCGGCGTCGACTCCCTTCACCGAAACTATCACATGGCTTTGACCCGATTCTTGGCCGTATGGCTGCTCTTCACCTTGGCGGCATGCCAGGCGCCCCGAGCCGAGGGGCCGAATGCGACACCGGCGGTGGATGAGGAACTGGCCAGCCTCCTGGCTTGTAACGACCGTGCAATCGGAGGAGAAGCACTCCGCGCGATCCAGGCCGTGGAGTTCGATCTGGAGATCGTAGAGCCCGGGTTCAGCTTGACTGGACTTTATCGGGCTGATCGCGCGGGAGTCGTCCGGATCGACGTCTTCGCCGGCACGGAGCGGGTCTTTTCGGAAGGATGGGAGCACGGAGCCGGCTGGCAGCTCCCCCAAGGGGCTTCGGTTCCCGTGCCCATCGACGAGTCCGCAGCCGCGCCTCTGTGGCACGGCCTTGAGCAACCCGGTCATCTCTGGACGCTTCAGGACATGACGCGGAACGGCCACGTCGTCGAACTCGTCGATGATCCGGAGTCCGTCTCGTCTGAAACGGCGTTGGTGAAGGTGACGCTCCGGGATGGTTTCGAGGTCTGGTATCGACTGGATCGATCCAGCTGTCGGATCCTCGCCAATCGCGACTTCCGTGCCTTTCACCCGGATATCGACCCCGAGCAGCGGTGGATCGAGACGCGCTTCGAAGGCTTTCAGGCCGAAGACGGGGTCACGAGGGCGAGGACTTCCTTCAACGTTGATCTCGCGAGCGGGGATACGATCGGCCGCACGCGACTCCTGGCGGTTCGGGCCATTCTGTCACGATGAGTGCGGGCGCGGAGGCCGAGGGACTAGGCGGGCGCTACCTCCCGATGGGAAGTTCCACGACGAAGCTCCCCTGGATGCCGTAGCCCCATTGACGATAGGACTCGTCGAGCAGCACGGCGGCGACTCGACCCTGTACATACTCTTGAGTGACTCGGTGCGCTTGCTATACATAGAAGCACTATGTATAATACCTCTATGTATCAGCGCTACCGATCCGATACCCCGCGTTGCCCCCTGGCATGGACATAGGCAAAGACCTCGTCGCGGCGTCCGCCACGCCTCTCGTGTTGGCGATCCTCAGTGAGGGGGAGAGCTACGGCTACGCCATCATCAAGCGCGTCGACGAGCTGTCCGGCGGAAGGTTGCAGTGGACGGACGGGATGCTGTACCCGGTCCTCCATCGGCTGGAGCGGAACGGTTTGGTCTCGGCCCACTGGGGTCGGTCCGAGGCGGGTCGGCGGCGGAAATACTACCGCCTCACCAACGAGGGCTCTGAGGAGCTCCGGGACCAGCAGCGGCAGTGGAAGGTCGTGAACGAGACGCTCGGCGCGACCCCGTTTCAGTTGTTCCAACTCGTTCCACAGGTGATCTGATGGCCGACGAAGGAAGCGTGCAGGTGCTCGATGAGCGGATCAGTGAGTGGCGGTCATACCTTCGCCGACGGCAAGCCATCGCCTCCACCGACGTGGAGGAACTCGAAGACCACCTCCGGAGTCAGGTGACCGACCTTCAGGAGGCGGGCCTCGACGCCGAGGAGGCGTTCCTCATCGGCGTGAAGCGCCTTGGCGAACTCGACACACTGTCCCGGGAGTTCGCTCAGGAGCACTCCGAGCGACTCTGGAAGCGCCTGGTTGTCGCAGATTCCGAGGGGCGAGGGACGCAGTGGGGCCGGGAGGCTCTTGTAGCTCTGTTTATGGCCGTCGCTGCGGGGGTGGCCATAAAAGCCCCCGAGCTCTTCGGAATCCGATGGGATGGCGAGGCCGGCACCCTATTCTACGCCCGCAACATAACGTTCCTCGTCCTCCCCTTCCTCGCCGGCTTCTTTGCGTGGAAGCGAAAGATGGACTCTGCGAGCTGGCCCTGGCTGGGGGCGTTGTTCCTCGCGGGCGCCGTGGCCATGAATGCCATTCCGTTCGACTCCGAGGGAAGCACGCTCGTCTTGGCCATCGTGCACGTCCCCATGGCACTCTGGCTCGCAGTGGGCATCGCCTACGCAGGCGGCGCCTGGCGAAGCCATGACCACCGGATGAACTACGTGCGCTTCTCCGGAGAGTGGTTCATTTACTACGTGCTCATCGCCCTGGGCGGCGCAGTGCTGATGGCGCTCACCGCATTCGTTTTCAGTGCGATCGGTTTGGACGCGGAGTGGCTCGTGGCCACGTGGATTCTGCCCGTCGGCGCAGCGGGGGCGGTGATCATCGCCGGTTGGTTGGTGGAGGCCAAGCAGAGCGTCATCGAGAACATGGCGCCCGTGCTCACCCTGCTGTTCACGCCCCTCTTTACCGTCATGCTCCTGGCGTTTCTGGTCACCATGGTCGTGACCGGAAGCGGAATCGACGTGGACCGTGATGTCCTGATCGGATTCGACCTGCTCCTAGTGCTTGTGGTGGCCTTGCTCCTGTACAGCATCTCGGCAAGAGATCCGCAGGCCGAACCCGGTTGGTTCGATGTGATGTCCCTCACGCTGGTTATCTGCGCCCTCCTCGTGGATGCCCTGGCACTTTCGGCGATCCTGGCCCGCATCTCCGAATTCGGCTTCAGCCCCAACCGAGTGGCCGCGTTGGGAGAGAACCTGATCCTGGTGGTGAACCTGGGCTGGTCGGCCGTCCTCTACGCGAGGTTCGTCGGGAAACGCGATGGCTTCGCGCCACTGGAGCGATGGCAGACGGCGTACATCCCGGTGTACGCCGTGTGGGCATGCATCGTGGTGGTGATCTTTCCGATGGTGTTCCGGTTCCAATAGGCGGGTAGCAGCCGGGGCCGGCATGGATCCCGGGCCTGGCCCACGTCTGCGCCGATTATGTGGCTTTTCAACTTCTCCTGGCTCGACGTGAAGTTGAGCGTGCGGATGCTTCGTAAGCATCTGGGGCTCTCAACGGTGTCGTGGATCGGATGACGTTCGGAGTGACCGTGGGGGCGTGCGCGTTTGGCATCATCCACGGCCTGACCTCGGCGACACTCCCCCCCGAGGAAGGGGACCGGATCGTCACGGTCCAGAACGCCCTTCAATTCGGCTGCTAACAAGGGGTGCGAGCCGTCAGGCGAGTTGCCAGCTCCCTATCCGCAAACCCGTGTCAGATGCAATCGCTTGTTAGAAGGCGCCGGGCGTCATACATTGTCATACATGAAAACCTCAGCCCTGACGATTCGTCTCGACCCTGAGTTGGAGAAGCGCCTGGAGCGGGCTGCCCAACGTAGCGGACGGTCGCGAAGTGACATCGTGCGCGAAGCACTCCGCCGCCAACTCGCCTCGGCGCAGTTCGACGACCTGCGGAAGAGGATGATGCCCTTCGCAGAAGCCGCCGGCTACCTGACCGACGAGGACGTGTTCCGGGACGTGTCTTGAGGGTTGGCCTCGACACCAACGTCTTGGTCAGTGCGTTCACCACTCGGGGTATCTGCGCCGACATCTTCGCGGTGGTGCTGTCCGAACATCAGCTAGTTCTGGGCGAGCAGGTACTCGTTGAACTCAGCAGGGTGCTCGAAAGAAAGATGGGGATGCCGAAGGAAGCCGTCAGTGAAACGGAGGCGTTCCTCCGACAGGAAGCAGTCGTCACCTCGTCGGGGGCAGCCATTGAGTCAGCCATCCGCGACGCGGACGACGCCGTGGTCCTTGCGCAGGCGGTGGCGGGTCTTGCCGACGTGCTCGTGACCGGAGACCGGGATCTCCTCGACGTCGCAGACCAGTTGCCGATCAAGGTGCTCTCGCCAAGAGGGTTCTGGGAAGTGCTGCAGGACAGACCCAGGTAGGCAGATCGCAACTTGCTCATGATATCACCCTATGATATCATATGACCATGAACGCAACTCAGCGGAACACGCTACGAGCGATCTTCGAAAGGCCCACGAGAGCGGACGTCCGCAGGTCGCGCGTGGAGGGAGCGCTGGGTGGCGAAATCTCTGAGGGACGAGGGTCTCGGGTTCGATTTCGACTCGGGGAGCGGGTGGCCACGTTTCATGGCCCCCACCCCAAGCGGGTTACCGGGAAGGCCACGCTTGAGGATGTAAGACGATTTCTGGAGAACGCGGGAGTAGCGCCATGATCGAGTACAAGGGGTACACAGGGGTCTTCGAGTTCGACCCGTCTATCGATGCGTTTCACGGGCGGGTCGTCGGACTCCAGGACGTCGTAACCTTCGAAGGCCGGTCGGTCGACGATCTACGCGCTGCAATGGAAGACTCCGTCGAGGACTACCTCGAGTTCTGTGTGGAGGCAGGTAAGGAAGTCGAGCGCCCGTACCGAGGCGAGTTCTTGATCCGCACGACGCCTGAGGTTCACCGCGTCGTCGCCACCGCAGCCGAGGCCGAGGGCATGAGCCTCAACGCATGGGTCGAAACGGCGATCTCCGAAGTTGCCCGTCAGCGCCGCCCGAACGCGGCACTCGGGGCCAAGACAGCGAAGCCGGCCAGCAAGCGACGCACGGCTCGCACATCGCGCAGTACCTAACCTCTGTTGCGACCTAACGATTTGGAATTCTGCTCCCGCAGCTGTGAGTTCGCCAGCGAGCGTCAGCGAGCTCCCCTCATAGCCTACGCCGACAGCAGCAATTCTCAGGAGCCGGCAACGATGGCGTACTGGCGGGGTTCAGTCTCAGTCAAACCCGCCGGTCAGGGATTGCGCCTCAGTCGGTACCGTGACGCACCCTGGAACATCATCAGTTCCACGGCGCGATCCTCAAGCACGTCAAACGAATACCGGGTTCCCCCGAGCTGCCAGACGCCGTCTCCGACGTGAACTGGACGCTGCCCAGTCGCCTGACCGCGGGGCGTGAAGATTAACTCACCGCCATCGCGACTGACCGACATGTGCAGGTGAGTGGCACGAGTCGGGCCAATGTACTCGCCGACCAGAACGTCCAGGTTTCCAGAATAGTCCACGGCAACCGGAGCGGGCACCGGACCCAGGATGAGTTCCGTGAAGGCATCACCCAAGACCCCCGGCCCCTGCGGGCCGGTCGAGTTCTGGAGCACGACTATGGTGAGCTCTTCGCTCGGGAAATAGAGACCGGCGGAGAGAAAGCCGTTGATTCCACCTCCGTGACTTATGACGCGTACACCTGCCCGATCCCCGACGCCCAACCCCATCGCATATTCCAGGGGTGTTCCATCTACCAGGGGCATGGGGCTGGTCAGCGCGTGGTAGGAGGCCTCCGACAGAACGTCTCCCCCGTGGAGGTTCTGATTCCACACGATCAGATCGCCTACAGTGGAGCAGAGGGATCCCCCGGCGTACGGCCAGGTGTGGTCCAGGTAGCCCTTCCTCTGGAGACCCTGAGGGGAGCCGTCGTACCCGTGAGCACGGCCTTCCTTGATGGCGCTTTCCGAGCAGTAGTACGAGTCGTCCATTCCCAATGGGTTAAACAGGTGTTCCTGGACGTACTCCTCATAGCTTTGGCCAGAGACCTTCTCAATGATGAGACCGAGGAGGAAGAAGGCAGAGTTGTTGTAGATCTGTGCGGTGCCTGGCTCGAACTGGAAGGGCTCGGCTTCCACCAGCGATACCAGAGTGTCCCGCGGGAGGTTCTGTATCGAGAGGCTGCCGAAGACGGGCATCTCCGTATAGCCCTTGATCCCGGAGGTGTGATCGAGGAGGCGCCGGAGCGGCACGACGTGCCCTTGAGCATCGAAATCGGTGAGGTACTGCGTGAAATCAGCGTCCAGGTCCAACTTCCCCTGCTCCACCAACTGCATGATGGCGGCGGCCGTGAACTGTTTGGTCATGGAGCCGATCTCATAGCTCGCCGAGGCGTCCTCGGGCGTCCCGACCCCCCATTCGAGATCCGCATATCCGTAACCACCCTGGAGGAGTGTGTCTTCTCCGCGGACAACGGCGACAGACACCCCCGCGACCATCGGGTGCTCGACGTGCGCCCGGGCGGCGGAGTCGAGAGCGGCGACCAGATCTCCGCGATCGTGGACCTGCCCGTCTGCGACGGTCGATGTGAAAGCCAGCGCCAAGATCGACAGCAGCATCCCAACTGGAATCCTCATCTCGCTCACACTCCCCCCAATGGTCTCGTCCGGTGGCCCGACGGGCTCGTCGCCCTACGCGTAGGATCAGCCCACCTAGTGTTGACGTCTTGCGATTCTGCTGGGCCGCCCGCCTGCGCACAAGCGCGCAGCGCTCTGACTAGCTCTTCGGCGTCAGCAACTGATGGGATGGACTCCTCCCCCGACGGCACCAGCGTGCCAGCAATTAAGACGGCCCTAAAAGGCC
>JAQBXY010000044.1 GCA_027623325.1 Gemmatimonadota bacterium | reverse complement strand
TAAACTCCTGATCTTCTGCTGCCATGGGTCTCTCCTTTTGAGAATCCTACACCATGGCCATTTACACAGTTTTCTGTACACCCTCGTTCTACGTCTTCCGCAGCGCCCGAACCGTATCCTCTCCCAGCACCCGATCGAGCGTAGCCACCAGGCGTTCTGCATCAGCCTGTGTGAAGGTCATCGGCGGTTTGATCTTGATGACGTTGTGGTGAGGTCCGTCCGTACTGAGGAGTACGCCCAGTTCTTTGGCGCGGTCGGCTATGTAGCTCGCGATTTCCGGGGAAGGTGCTTTGGACGACCGGTCGCTCACGAAGTCGATGCCGAGGAATAACCCACGTCCCCGAACGTCTCCAATGACGTCGTGACGCATCGCTAGGGAGGCGAGGCTCGCCTTCAGCGTACCTCCGACGACCGCAGCGTGCTCCTGGAGTCTGCCCGCGCCGAGCACATCCAGCACCGCGAGGCCGATTGCGGCGGAGACGGGGTTTCCGCCGAAGGTGCTGAAGAACTCCATGCCGTTGGCGAACGCATCGGCGATCTCTCGTGTGGTCACCACCGCGCCAATGGGGTGCCCATTCCCCATAGGCTTGCCGAGCGTGACGATGTCGGGCACGACACCCTGCGCCTCGAACCCCCACATGTGGCTTCCGATGCGACCGAAGCCCGTCTGGACCTCGTCCGCGATGCACACGGCGCCAGCGGCGCGAGCGTGGCGATACGCGGCTTGGAGGTAGCCGGCGGGGGGTTCGATTTGGCCACCGCACGATAGGACGCTTTCGGCGATGAAAGCCGACGGGGTGTGGCCTGCGGCCTTCAATGCCGAACAGGCGGTCCGGACCGACGCCGCGTAGCGATCCGCTCGATCCATGACTTCTCGTCCGTACGGCCCACGGTAGTCGTCGGGCATCGGAACGGTCACGACCCCATCCGGGGTGCCCGCGCCGCCCGCGCCACCGTGCTTGTAGTGACTCACATCGATCAGCTTCTGCGTGTTGCCGTGGTAACCGGACTCGATGGCGACCACTCCCGATCCACCGGAACGCGCGCGCGCCATCCTCAGCGCCAGTTCGTTGGCCTCCGACCCGGAGTTGACGAAGAAGCACACCGAGAGCGGCTCGGGTAGGAGCGCGGACAGTCGTTCTCCGTACTCCAGGACCGCCTCATGCAGGTAGCGCGTATTGGTGTTGAGCACGCCCATCTGCCGCTGACCCGCGCGAACAACGTGGGGGTGCTCGTGTCCGACGTGAGCGACGTTGTTCACGCAGTCGAGGTAACCGCGTCCCATCGCGTCGTACAGAAACGTCCCGACCCCCCGAACGATCTCGAGGGGCTCCGTATACGACAGGCTGAGGTTGTCGCCGAACGTCCTCCTGCGTCGTTCGAGGAGCGGTTCCGGCGCCGTGTAGGTCGTCTCTCCCGGTAGGCGGAGGATGAGATTGGGGTCGGGACAGAACGACGCCCAAACTTCGCGTTCGCGCGGAAGCGCGACACCGGGGAACTGACCTTCAAAGTCGAGGAGGTCGGTGAGAACCTGGAAGTGCAGGTGCGGCGGCCAACCACCGTTTTCCGGAAAGGGGCCAATACGTCCGATCGTGCCCCCGGCCTCGACGACCGCGCCTGCCACGAGGGTCGATATCGAATCCCTCTCCAGATGACCGTACAGCGTCCAGAATGGTCCCGAGGGTGCGTCGTGTTCGAGGATGACCGTCGGCCCATAGTCGAGGCCCATGCCGTTGTCGTGCGCCGACTTCACACGGCCACCCAGCGGCGCTCGGACCTCGGCGCCTGCGTGGTCGAACACGTCGATCCCGAGGTGGACCGTGCGGCGCTCTCGGGGATCTCCCTCGCGACCCGCGAACACCTCGGTGAGGTAGAACGCACGTGGCTCGAGATACAGGCCGACACCGAGCGCCGCGCCATCGTCTTCCATGCGCCGGAACACGCTCCGTGTGAAGGCAGCGGTATCCTCGGTGTCACGTCCGTTGAGGTAGGGACTCGCGACACTCAGGTCGAGCGATGTGATCTGGGCCTCCGAGTCGGGCACGTCCATGACCGGCTCGACCTTCTGCTTCGCGAGCCAACTCGCGAGTGCGGGGCTCCGGGGTGACGCCGGGAAGCCGCAGGCGTCGCGAATGACGCCCTCCGCCAGCCGCACGGGGATGTCGTGCAATCGGCGCAACATATCCCACGCGGGTCGCTCTGAAACCGTCAGGTAGTCGTCCACCTCTCCCGACTCGTGTTGCCTCCAGGCAGAGATGCTCACACTGGCTCCGAGCCGAGCGCGGGCGAGCGCGTAGACGACGTTGACCTCATCCGTGCTCAGGGGCGTCGTCTCGTGGAAGCCACGAGCGACCGCGGCCGCCGCCATCAACGGATCCTGTGTATCGAGGATCGCATAAGCGATTGCGATGCCCAGGTCGAACACGCGCGGGGCCGAGTGTGAATCTCCGAGATCAATGATGCCGGTCACTCGCCGCGGGCCGGCTCCGACGGGAGACACGAGCACGTTGTGATCGTTCACGTCCCCGTGGATCACCTGCGACCCGAGGCCGAGAAAGTCCGGCTCTCTTTTCAGCCACGCCTCATGCACGCCTCGAACCTGAGCGAGGCTGTCACCGTCAAATAGGCTGAGACACCGTTCCATCACGATCCCGGACCGTCCCAGTGCCCAGTCGAAATCGAGTCGAGCCGGAGGATGGGCGGGATAAGCGCCCAAGGCGCTGTCGAGTTCGGCGAGTCGCCGGCCCAGATCGTACAGGAGCGATGTGGAGCGAGGGCGGACGTTGGCCAGGAGGCCGCCATCGACGTACTCCACCATGCGGACCCGGTGCTCGCGCCCCTTGGCGTCTTCGTGTCGCACGACGTAGGCGCCACCCGGCGTGGCGATCACTCTCGGCGCGAACCCGCCGGTCACCTGTGTGAGGTGGTTCATCAGATCGACTTCGACGGCCAAGATCTCGTCCGACTCTTCCGGAGAACTCACCTTCACCACGTACCGACTTCCGTCGGTGGCATCGAGCAGGAAGTTCCGGTCCCGCTCGCCGTTCAAGGCCGTCAGCGTGCCGTCGAGCGCGAAGTGCTCGCGGACCGCGGCGAGTGCGTCCGTGAGGTCGAGATCCGGTCGATTCTGAATATTGATCATGAGGTCGCAACCTGAGCGGACCAGGGCTAACGAGACAAGCCGATTATTGAGAGCCGGCTACGCGAGTGAAGGAAGATTGTCGGTTTTGCCCCAAAGGGGAGGGTCGATGAGGTTTGAATATCGCATACCTTGTATTCTTATGGGTAAAGAAGTAATGTATCGATGCACGGAAAGCTGGTGGCTTCCTGGTGGGCCGGTGGAGGAGTGATGACTCGAAGGTCTTTGGAGTTCCTGAAGGGCACGCTCGACGTGGTCATCCTCAAGACGCTCAGCGTGGGGCCGCTCCACGGCTACGGTATCTCTCGGTGGGTACGTGCAGCGACCGGGGATGATTTTTCGATCGATGAGGGTGCTCTGTACCCAGCGCTTCGACGACTGGAAAAGAGGGGCTATGTGGAGAGTGAGTGGGGCACGACCGAGACCGGTAGAGAAGCCAAGTTCTACCAGCTAACCCGGGCCGGTGTCGAGGAACTGGACTCTGAAATGCGGAATTGGGAGCGTTACGTCGAGGCCATGTCGGCCGTCCTCGGTTCTGCGTCGCTCCCGTGACTCGACGGTGGGGTGAGGGGCCAGGGATCTTCCCCCGCTACTCCGTGCGAGACGACGTCCGAAAGGAGCTCGACTCACACGTCGCCCTGCGCGCCGACGAACTCGTCGGACAGGGCTACACGCCGGAAGAGGCCGAGATCGAGGCGCGGCGACTTCTCGGGAATGGGGCAGAGATCATGCGCGAGTGCAGCGACATCGTGCATGAACATCACAGGGCGGAAAGGAGGGCTCGGATTGTGGACACGGTGATACAGGACGTCCGGTACGGGGTGAGGGCAGTGGCCCGAAATTCGGGCTTTGCACTCGTGGCGGTGCTCACTCTGGCGCTCGGGATCGGGGCCAACACCGCGGTATTTTCGGTGGTGAACGGCGTCCTGTTGCAGCCGCTGCCCTACGATGACTCACAGGATCTGATGGTCGTTCGGGAGACGACGAGCCGGGGCGGAACCATGCGCGTCGCTTGGGCCAACTTCCTGGACTGGCGAGACCAGAACACAGTGTTCGACGGCCTGTTCGCGTACACTTCCGGGAGCACCACCGTACTCGGTGGCGCCTCCCCGGTCACGGCGCAGGTCGCGACGATTTCAGTGGACCTGTGGTCCGCTCTGCGGAGCGTTCCGTCCCGAGGCCGCCTGACACTGGAGTCGGACCACGTCTTGGGCGCGCCACCCGTGGTCGTAGTGAGCGAGTCCTTTTGGCGCAACGAGCTCACCGGACGAGCCCTTTCAGAACTCCGTCTCGAGGTCAACGGCCTCCAGGTCGAAGTCGTCGGCGTGGTCCCTGGAGAGGTGGTCTTTCCGAGCGGATCTCAAGTGTGGTTGCCGATCGAATTGTTCCCCCAGTCCCCGGAGCGCAGCGCCCACAACTGGGGAGTTGTTGGTCGGCTAGCTACCGGCGTCTCCATGGAACGGGCCAGCCTGGAGATGAACGGCCTGACACAGCGGCTCGTCGCCTTCGATGGCGTGGTAGACGACGAGTTTCTTGCGGCAGGGGCTGTCGTCACTCCTCTTCAGGATCAGGTTGTCGGACAGGCCCAAACTCCACTGCTCGTCCTCCTGGGGGCCTCGCTCCTGGTCCTCCTCATCGCCTGCACCAACCTCGCGAGTACCCTACTCGCCAGGGGTGCCACGCGACTTCGGGAGTTTGCTGTTCGGACGGCGTTGGGGGCCGGCTCAGCACGCCTCGTTCGGCAGTTGCTTACCGAGAGTCTCCTCCTCGCCGCGGGCGGGGTCGTCGCCGGTGTAGCGATGGCCGTGGCGATCATCGGCTTGCTCCGAACGTTGGGTCCGCAGGCGGTGCCGCGACTCGACGAGGTGAGCGTCGATGGAGTCGCTCTCCTCTACGCGGCGGTCGTTGGCGTCGCCACGGTCCTACTCTTCGGACTCTTTCCGGCACTTCGCCTTACCAGAGGGGATGCCGTCGAGTCACTTCGGAGTGGCAGCCGTGGCAATGCGGGTGGGCGGGGGAATCGTGCTTGGGCCGTGCTGGTCGGAGGCGAGGTCGCCCTCGCGCTGGTCCTGTTGGTAGGATCGGGTTTGCTCATTCGCTCCTTCCAGAGCCTGCTGAGTCAGGATGCTGGCTTCGACGCGATCGATGTCATGACGGCTCCCATGGCGTTGTCCCGGATCGAGTACCCGCACGGAAGTGATCACGCGGTCTTCTACGAACAGGCGTTGGATGAGTTGGCGTCCTTGCCCGGGGTGTCCGCTGCGGGGGTCATGAGCGCGGTCCCGATGGGCGGGGGTCTTCCCAACGGCCGACTCGAACTCGACGGAGACGTCGATCGACGGGCGGTCGCAGGGTACGTCGTCGCGTCTGCAGGAGCGTTCGAGGCACTAGATGTGCCGCTGCTGCAGGGACGACTGTTCGACCGGCGCGACACCCCGGAGCAGCCGCATGTCGCGATCGTCAGCGAAGCTTTCGCGCTCGAGAACTGGCCGAACGAGAGTCCGATCGGACGGAGCGTGACCGGAGGTGGCATGGATGACTATTGGGAGGACCGACGCTTCGCCGAGGTGGTGGGCGTGGTTGGGGACGTTCGTTTCCGACAGCTCGGAGAGGAAGCCATTCCGACTGTGTACTTTCCCTTCACTCAGCGGCCCTTTCGGCTTCAGTATGGCGCCGTGGTTCTCGTGGAGTCTGCCGACGGCGTCGCCGAGTCCGTGGGCGGGGCTCTCCGATCGACCCTCCAGCGTCTCGCGCCCGACGTCCCCCTTGATCTCGACACTCAACAAGGCGTGGTCGGCGCATCGTTGGCCGGCCGCAGATTCACGATGTTACTGCTCGGGGGCTTCTCTCTGATCGCACTCACGCTCTCCGTCATTGGGATCTACGGCGTGGTCTCGTACGCCGTGGCCCGCAGAACTCGAGAAATGGGTATTCGCCTGGCGCTCGGGGCCGACGCCGGGGGCGTCGTCCGACTCGTGGTGCGCTCCGCCATGAACGTTGTCATCCTGGGGCTCATGGCCGGAACGATCGGGGCGGTAGCAGCAGGACGCCTGCTCAGGGGAATGTTGTTTGGTGTGGGGCCGATGGATCCCGTCGCGATCGGCATTGGGGTGGCGGTCCTGGCCGCCGCAGCTGGCCTGGCGAGTTGGGTGCCGGCACGTCGCGGAACACGCGTTGATCCCATGTTGACCATGCGCGCCGAGTAACCGACGCGACGAACCCTCACCCTCGACGACTAGGAACGTCTACCCGCCGGAGGTTCCGCCCGGGGCTTCGACGGTGAGTGTCCAGGTGGTGTCGCGCACGAAGGAAACGGCCGGACCGTGTCGGGCGAGTAGGGCGGCCAGGAGCGCGTCGTTCCCGGAATGTACGACGATGGCCCCCACGTCTCGGATCACGGCTACCAGTCTCGGACCTACCGAGTCAGGAGGCGCGTCTGCGTCCGTGGGTGTCGGTGTCGAGGCTCTTGGAGGGGGCAGATAGTCAACGACTTCCCATCGACTCCACTGCAGCGTGTACGCGTCTCTGGCGAGCGTGGAGTCGCCCGAGAACGCGCCGGCGAGTTCGGAGGGTATCGCGCTCGGGGCGCCGGCGTCCGGCCAGCGTCCGTCGCGCGAGAAGACTCCTGCAGCTGCTGAGCGCATGGTCTCAACTTCGCTCGAGACATCTTCCACGAGGCTCCGGAACGCACGGACGCGGACGGTGGGGTAAGCCAGCGCTCCCAGGAACGCCAGAAACGCGAGGGCGATCAATACGTCGCCGGTCGTGACGCTGACGGGTCCGATGGCACGAGGACTCACGAGCCACCTCGGGTCGTGACCCATTCCCGGGCGATGCCCTCGAACTCGGGCCCTGGGGTCGAAGAGTCGTATACGACCGCCTCACCACGGCGCGTGTACGCGATCAGCTGGTATAGGCGGTTGCTGGAACGCACCAGGCGAACACCCGGCAGCTGAACCGCTACCTCCTCCATCGAATTGGGGAGTCGTAAATTGCGGGCTCGAAAGGCCTCAATCTGTTGAGACTGAATGAGCAGTGTGACACGGATGCCATACAACTCGTCGGCACCTGACACGCGCGCCGGTGGATCGGGCATGACGAAGCCCGGAGGACGAGCCGCCACGAAGAGTGCAAGTACGAAGATCAGCGACGCGATGGTGGCTTTCCATCGACGTGTCTGCCCGGTGCTGGTCGGGACACGGTAGATCGCCTCTTGCATCTCCGCGTGCGCGAGCGCTGCTGCCAGCAGTCGGTCGCGGTCCTCGACACCACTGACCTCACCGAGGTCGAACGCATCATCGTCGAGGTCCCCGGTGAGTCCCGCATGGCGCATCTCACTCATCGCAACCGCGAGGTCGGGATTCGGTTCTGCCGGAAGTTCAGCTCCGACCGGTACGCGGGGCGCCTTGATCGTCTGAGCCTCCTCGGCCTCGACGACGGGGCTCTCCTCGCGGAGGGGCGGGACGGGCGGCTTAGCTGTGCCCTCCTCGCTCTCGACGAAGGCCATCGTTTCCGCCAGAAGCGCGGCCACCGCATCGTCGGCGGCCAGGTCTTCGTCGAGGTCGAAGACTTCGAGGTCGCCCTCGTCGTCGATCCTTATGACTTCGAGACCTTGGTCAGCTTCGAGGTCGATGACCTCGAGGTCCTCCACGGCACCCAGATCGACGATTGTAACAGCGTCGGGCGTGTCGCTCCGCCCCAAGGCCGCTAGCTCCTCCGTCGACTCGGCGGCGGCGACCACGTCGGCTGCTGCTGAGGACTTCTTCCTTGTGGCCGTCTTCTTGGACCTGCCCTTTTTCTTTGCCACGGCTGGAGTGGCTTCTGCTGCGTCTTCCTTGCTGTGCTCGGAATCTCCGGGTGCTCTCCCTTTCTTGCCTCCCTTGGCGGGTCGCGCATCGCTCTTGGATTTCTTGCGCTTGCGGGCCAAGCGTCATCTCCCGGTGTCGTCACGTTTCCAGGTGAAGATAAGGCGCCCCGGCTCCGCCTGGACAGGACGCGGGATCAGTCCCGAACCAGCTTCCGATACTTGAGACGATGTGGCTGAAGGGCGTCGTCGCCGAGGCGTCGTTTGCGATCCTCTTCGTACTCGTGGTGGTTTCCCTCGAACCAGAGCACGTTCGAGTCGCCTTCGAACGCGAGGATGTGGGTGCAGATTCGATCCAGGAACCATCGGTCGTGAGAAATCACGAGCACGCATCCGGCATAGTCCAGGATCGCGTTTTCGAGCGCGCGGAGCGTGTCGACGTCCAGGTCGTTCGTTGGCTCGTCGAGCAGCATGACGTTGCCTCCGGATTTCAGAAGCTTCGCCAGGTGCAACCGATTGCGCTCGCCGCCCGAGAGCACACCCACCTTCTTCTGCTGGTCCGCTCCACGGAAGTTGAACCAGGACAGGTAGGCGCGCGCATTAACCTCGGCGCGACCGAAATAGAGGATATCAGCCCCGCCGCTAACCTCTTCGTAGACGGTCCGGTCGCCGTTGAGAGCCTCACGAGATTGATCCACGTAGGCCAGCTCGACAGTCTGACCCAGCTCGAGCGTTCCGGAGTCGGGTGCCTCATCCGCCACGATCATGCGGAAGAGCGTTGTCTTGCCGGCGCCGTTGCCGCCGATGATGCCTACGATCGCTCCCGCCGGCACGTCGAAGGACAGATTGCTGATGAGCAACGTGTCTCCGAAACCCTTCGATATCCCGTCTGCATGGATGACTCGGCCGCCCAGCCTGGGACCCTTCGGGATCAGGATTTCCGCAGTGCGTACCTGCTCGCGCTCATCTTGCCCGAGAAGGTCTTCGTAGGCGTTCAGGCGCGCCTTCCCCTTCGCCTGCCGGGCGCGGGGTGACATCCGAATCCAGTCGAGCTCCCGCTCCAACGTCTTCTGTCGGCTCGACTCGGTCTTCTCTTCCGCGCGGAGTCGTTCCTGTTTCTGTTCGAGCCACGACGTGTAGTTGCCCTTCCACGGGATCCCCTGTCCGCGGTCGAGTTCCAGGATCCACTCCGCGACGTTGTCCAGGAAGTAGCGATCGTGGGTGATCGCCACGATCGTGCCGGGGAATTCCGCGAGATGATGCTCGAGCCAGGACACCGACTCGGCGTCCAGGTGGTTCGTCGGCTCGTCGAGGAGGAGCATATCTGGCTGCTCAAGAAGCACACGGCAGAGCGCGACACGCCGTTGCTCTCCCCCGGAGAGGGTCGTGACGTCGGCGTCCCCGGGTGGGAGCCTGAGCGCATCCATCGCGATCTCGATCTTCCGATCCAGATCCCAAGCACCCGAAGCGTCGATTCGGTCCTGGAGCCGGGCCTGCTCATCGATCAGCGAGTTCATTTCTTCGTCGCTCGTGATTTCGCCGAACTTCAGATTCACGGCCTCGAAGCGCTGCAGAAGGCTCCTCGTCTCGGACACGGCGAGCTCTACGTTGCCCCTCACGTCGAGCTGGGTGTCGAGCTCTGGCTCCTGGGCGAGGTACCCGATCCGAGTGCCCTTGGCGGCCCACGCCTCACCGAGGAAGTCCGCATCGAGGCCCGCCATGATCCGCAGGAGCGAGCTCTTGCCGGACCCGTTGGGTCCTACGACGCCGATCTTGGCCCCGGGATAGAACGAGAGATTGATGTTCTTGAGGATCTCCCGCTTGGGGGGGACGATCTTCGAGAGCCTGTGCATGTGGTAAATGAACTGCGGTCCGGACATCGATACGCCTAGCTAGCTCGGGGTTCCTGCCGCGGGTACGCGGGCGCGAGAATCTAACCGCTCGATGTCGAGGGCCGGAGGGCTTCGCGTGACGTAGCACCGCGCGCGCCCCGCGGCCCATCTACGCCGGTTAGTTGCCGCCGGGGCGGGCTCCACTGCGAGCCAATGCTCGGTAATACTCTTCGACCAGGCGCCGATAGCCGTCGGGTACCTCGTCCGATCCTGTGAGCGTCGCCCTGCGATCGGCCTCGCCCTCGACCTCGCGCCGGAGCCCGAACTCGAGCCGCTTCAGACGGTTCAGCAGGTCCTCGTGCAAGTCGGTGAGGGCCGCAGGATCCGTGTAGATCCCATCCTCCTCGAAGCGGCGCATGGCCGCCAGAACCTCCTGCAAGTCGTCGACCGACCGATCGGCCTCGGTGAGTTGATCCCGCAGCTCACGCACTTGATCCGCGCGCTGGCCAAACTCGTTCTGGTACTGCCGAATCTCTTCGGGGGTCAGCCGTCGGGGGTCGCCCCGCGTGGCTCCACCGTTGGGCGAGTCCATCGAGCGGTCGCCGACACGACCGTCCGTTCCCCCGCCACCTCCGGGGTTGTTTACATCGCCGCCCTGGCCCTGCTGCCCTTGGCCCTGTTGGCCTTCCTGACCCTGCTGTCCCTGACCCTGTTGGCCCTGTTGCCCTTGGCCCTGTTGGCCTTCCTGCCCTTGCTGACTCTGACCCTGTTGCCCCTCCTGGCCCTGCTGACTCTGACCCTGTTGCCC
>JAQBXY010000024.1 GCA_027623325.1 Gemmatimonadota bacterium | reverse complement strand
CCTCTACGGGACGCCCCGCGCCGAGATCGAAGCAGCGGCGGCGCGGGGTGAGCACGTCGTCCTCGACATTGATGTCCAGGGGGCCCGCCAACTTCGGGAGAGTGTGCCGGATGCGAAGCTGGTGTTTGTCCTTCCACCGTCGGTCGGCATCATGATGACCCGTCTCACGGGCCGGGGCACCGAGGCCCCGGCCGATATCGCTCGGAGGTTGAACTCGGCCCTCGTGGAACTGCAGGCAGTGCCCGACTTCGACTATGTTGTGGTCAACGATGACGTCGATGACTGCGTCAAGGCCATTCGAGCCATCGTCGAAGGACGGGACGTTGGACAGCGAGATGAGAATCGGGACGTCGACGGACTTCGGCGAGAGATCGCCCGACTTCTCGCTGAAGAGTACGCGGACTACATGCACGACACCCCATAGGAGTACCCATGCGAGTCTTTACGCCGCTCGAAGTCGCGGAGGGCACCGAGAGCAAGTATCTCGGAGTCCTCGTCGCAGCCAAATATACGCGCGAGTTGAACGCTCTTCCGCGCGACGCGATGCCGTTGGGTGAGGAAAAGAAGCTGACGACGCGGGCCCTCGAGGCGCTGACTTCGGGCCAGATCGAGTTCCGTCTCGTGAAGCGCCGGCGCCGCGAAGACCCCTAATTCGCCGGGGGAGGCTTCTCTTGCCCGGTACCCCACTCGCTCCCCGTAGGCCGTGGCAGGGCCGACGGATCGTGCTCGGGGTTACGGGCGGAATCGCCGCGTACAAGTCGATCCAGTTGGCGCGTGATCTGACCCGGCTCGGAGCCGAGGTCGATGTGGTTCTCACGCGCTCGGCCCAGCAATTCGTAGCCCCTTTGTCGTTCGAGGGTGTGACCGGCCGACGGACCCTGACGGATCTCTTCTCCGTCGAAGGTGCCGCGCTCCACGTTCGCCTCGGCCGCGAAGCGGATGCCGTATGCGTCGCCCCCGCGACGGCCGACTTCATCGCTCGGGCCGCCCAAGGGCGTGCCGACGACCTGATCTGCACGACCCTCCTCGCGACCCGGGCACCCGTCATCCTGTGTCCCGCGATGAACGACCGCATGTTCGCGCATCCGCAGGTCCAACATAATCTGAGCCATATCCGCGATCATCTGGGTTACGGGATCGCCGGTCCGGCCGAAGGACCCCTGGCGGTAGGGGAGGGGGACGGACCGGGCCGGATGCTCGAGCCCCACCAGATCACGGAGGCGGTGGGTCGGGCCCTCGCGACCGACGCCGCATTCAGGGGTCGTCGCGTGCTCGTGACCGCCGGTCCGACACACGAGCCGATCGATCCGGTTCGGTACGTAGGGAATCGTTCGTCGGGTCGCATGGGCTACGCGATCGCACAGGCGGCGTGGCGGCGCGGCGCCCAGGTCACCCTCGTGAGCGGGCCTTCGTCGCTCGAACACCCGTTCGGTGTGGACGTCGTTTCCGTCGAGACGGCAGCGGCCATGCACGAAGCGGTCGCAAGCGCGATCGGGGGCGCCGATGTGTCGGTCTTCGCCGCTGCCGTGGCCGACTTCCGTCCGGACAGCGTTCACGCGCAGAAGATGAAGCGCTCGGAGGGTGGAACGAGTCCAACGCTGTCCCTGACCGCCAACCCTGATATCGCGCTCGTGACGCGCGACTTGCGCAAGGAAGGATCTGTCTGTGTCGGCTTCGCGCTCGAAACGCGCGATCTGCTGAAGAACGCGGCCAAGAAACTCGACCAGAAGGGCTTCCACCTCCTGGTGGCCAACGACGCCACGGAGGATGGGGCTGGCTTCGAGGTCGACACGAATCGAGTGACGATCCTGAAGGCGGGGGCGAGCCCCGAGGCCCTTCCGCTGCTGTCGAAGCACGAAGTCGCGGAGGTCGTGCTCGATCACGTGGCCCGCTTGCTGAGCGGAGAGTAACGGCCGTGTCGGAACGTCCATCCGCCGCCGATAGCGCTCGCTTGCTCCGTCAACGAGTGGAAATGGGCGGTGGAGAGGTGTTCCTGGACGGGATGACACGCGCCGAGGCGATGGCAATGACTGCCTCGGCTCGCCGAGGTACTCCGCCGCCCGAGAAGGTGCCTGCCGCCACGGCACCCGCCCCGCGATCACCCGCCGCGTCGCCGGCCGTGCGCTCGCGCCCCGTGCCCGCTACGCCAAAGGGGCCCTCCGGCGGGGCCGCCGCCGCCGCTCCGGCCGACGCTTGGGCGTTGCCGGACAACTACGCGGAGCTTCGAGAGATCGCGCTGTCGTGTACGCGGTGCCGCCTCGCCGAAGGTCGGACCCAGGTCGTGTTCTCCGATGGCCCGAGCGACGCACGCCTGATGGTCGTCGGTGAGGCTCCCGGCGCGAACGAGGACGAGACGGGCCTCCCCTTCGTCGGCGCGGCGGGGAAGTACCTCGATCTTCTGTTGGCGACCGTGGGATTGAGTCGGGCCGAGTCGGTCTATATCGCGAACGTTCTGAAGTGTCGCCCTCCCGCGAACAGAAACCCGCTACCGAACGAGATCGAGGCGTGCTCGCCCCTCCTTCGGAAGCAGATCGAACTCGTGAAACCAGAGGCGCTGCTGGCGGTGGGCTCGTTCTCCGGACAGCTTCTCACGGGCCGAGAAAAGGTCGCCCTGGGCGAACTCAGAGGCGAGGTGCACACATACCATGGCGTCCCCCTGATCGTGACGTATCATCCCGCGGCACTTCTTCGTAATCCGAAGTGGACCCGCGCCTTCTGGGACGACCTTCAGCTCCTTCGGGGTGTGATCGACGGCGCGTAGCACATAAGCTGCGCCGCCAGGTACGGCGCTGTCCGCCGGACCGGTGACCACGGTCGTCGAGACCGTGACGAGGCCCTTGAGGCGCGCTACTATCATATCCCTCGATCAATCCTCGTTCCGCGACACCGAGCAACAGCGCTGGATGGAAGCCTCCCCGAATTTCGCACAGACGGTCTTCGACCGGACGCCTCCGTTCTCGATGGAGGCGGAGACTGCTGTGCTCGGTGGCATGCTCATCGATCGCGAAGCGGTCACCCGTGCGGTCGAACACATCGGCGACGGGATGTTCTACCGCGAGGGCAATCGCCGCCTCTATCGGGCGATGATCCGCCTGTTCGAGCGGGGTGATGTCATCGATGTAATCACGGTCGCTGAGGAGCTCAAGAACACCGGCGAGCTCGAGTCCGCGGGCGGCTTGGACTACCTCGGTCAGCTGGTCGATGCGGTCCCCACAGCCGCCAACATCGAGTACCACGCGCGCATCATCCGGGACAAGGCGCTCCTGCGCCGGCTCGTCGAGCAGTCCTCGCAGATTATTCGTGACGTGTACGATCAGGGCGAACGCGGCGTCGACGAGATCCTCGACCTAGCCGAGGCTCGGATCTTTCAGGTCGCGGAGAGCCACAAGCGCGATGGCTTCGTCTGGATCAAGGAGATCCTCTGGTCGACGTTCGAGCACATCGAGCGCATGCAGGAGTCCGAATCGGGCATCACCGGCGTGCCGACCGGATTCTCCGACCTCGACCGGATGACCACAGGCCTTCAGAAGGGTGACTTGTGCATCGTGGCTGCCCGCCCTTCGATGGGAAAGACGGCCCTGGCCCTGAACATTGCGGCGACCGCCGCCATCCAGCATCAGATTCCTGTCGCCATCTTTTCCCTCGAGATGTCCTCTCAGCAGTTGGTGCAGCGGCTCCTGTGCTCGGAGGGTCGCATCGACGCGCAGAAACTCCGCCGAGGGAAGCTCTCCCAGGAAGAACATCAGCGCCTCGCGGCCGCCGCCGGCCATCTCAATACAGCACCGATCTGGATCGACGATCAACCCGGTGCCAACGTTCTCGAGATTCGTGCGAAGAGCAGACGCCTCCAGTCCGAACTCCGCTCCGATTCCAAGGAGCTGGGCATGATCCTCATCGACTACATGCAGCTCATGTCGGGGAGTGGCAACTCGGAGAGCCGCGTACAGGAGGTGAGTCAGATCTCGAGAGGCCTCAAGGCACTCGCCCGTGAACTCGAGGTTCCGGTCGTCGCGCTGTCACAGCTCAGCCGCGGCCCGGAACAGCGGACGGACAAGCGACCGATGCTCTCCGATCTCCGAGATTCGGGTTCGATCGAGCAGGATGCCGATGTGGTCATGTTTCTGTTCCGCCCCGAATACTACGCTTCGGCCGAGAGTCGGGAGGAGCTGGAAGGAAAGGCGGAGTTGATCGTGAGCAAACAGCGAAACGGCCCGACCGGAGTGGTGCCTCTCTACTTCCACAAGGCACATACCCGATTCGACTCGGCGGTGTTCGCGAAGGGCGGCGGCGGGCCGCGAGACACGGGGAATGGCTTCGGTCCATGAGGGAGGCCGTCACCACCTCTGAACGGTCGGTGGGCGACACCGTGAGGGTGGGGGTCGCGATTCCTGCGGCCGGTTCTGGAGTCCGCATGGGGGGCGTTCGAAAGGCCCTTCTGGAACTGGCCGGAGAACCCGTGCTGCTTCACGCGATGAGACCCTTCCTTGCAGACACTCGGGTCGTGGCCTTGTGTGTCGCGCTACCGCCGGATGATGCCGAAGCGCCGCCGCGCTGGCTGCTGGAGTGTGACCCTCGTGTCACCGTTGTAGCAGGAGGCGCGACGCGGTCCGAGTCGGTGGGACGGGCCATCCAGGCGCTCCCGGACGATGTTACCGTCATCGCCGTCCACGACGCTGCCCGCCCGCTCGTGACGGCGCAGGTTGTCCGGACGTGCATCGACATCGCCGCAACCGGCGTGGGCGCCGTGTCCGGCTGCCCTGCGGTCGATACGATGAAGACCGTGGGCCCGGATGGCTCCATCCTGAGCACTCCCGAGCGCTCAAGCATCTGGCATGCACACACACCGCAGGTCTTTCCGGCCCGGGCACTTCGGCGAGCATACGCGAATGGGGGCGGCGATGCGACAGACGACGCCGAACTCGTGGAGCGAGCCGGGATGAGAGTGGTGATGGTCGACGGCGGGGCCGCGAACATCAAGGTCACTCGCACGGAAGACCTGGTCGTGGCCGAGGCGCTACTTCGAGCGAGGGAGTCCCTGTGACGGTTGGGTTGAGCACGATGGATCTGAGGGCCGATCCCGACGCGGATCTATCGGAAGCCGTCGGACACATCCGTCGCGGAGGCGTCGTCGCATACCCGACGGAAACAGTGTATGGCCTCGGAGGCGCCTGCACGGTCGAGGGTGTGCGGAACGTTCGAGCTGTGAAGGGCCGCTCGGAAGCCAGGCCCCTGATCGCGCTCATTGAATCCCGACAGGCGGCCGCCGAGCTGGAGTGGACCGATGCCGCCCGTGAACTCGCTGAGATCTTTTGGCCCGGTGGGCTCACGCTGGTGCTCCGAGATCCGAAGGCAACCTTCCCGCCCGGTGTCCGGGACCCGGTGTCCGGTGGGGTCGCCGTCCGGGTGACTTCGCATCCGGTTGCCGCACGCCTGATCGCCGCCGTGGGAGGCCCGCTGACCTCGACGAGTCTCAATTCGCCCGGCGAGAGGCCGGCGATGTCTGGACATGAAGCTAGGGACGTGCTGACTCGATTCGGAGCCGATGTGTGGCTCCTGGATGCCGGACCGCTTCCGGAGTCCGGGCCTTCGACGGTCGTTGACTGCACCACGGGCGAACCCATCGTGCTGCGCGAGGGCACGGTGCCGATTGCGCGGCTTCGGTGTGCGATACCGGGGATTCATGAATAGTCTCGAACGGGACCGGCCCTTCCGTCTGCTGTTCGTGTGCACGGGCAACACCTGCCGCAGCCCGATGGCCGAAGTCATCGCCCGCCAGCGCTTCGCCGACCTCGGATGGAGTGTGGAAGTTGGTTCGGCCGGTGTCGCAGCGTTTCACGGCAGCCCAGCCTCCGCCGGGGCAGTCCGAGCCGCATCAGCGCACGGACTCGACCTGTCCGGTCACCAGGCCACGGTGCTCACTCGGGAGGGTACTGCGGCAGCGGATCTCGTCCTTACGATGTCGGCGAGCCACCTCCACCGAGTCGAAGACCTGGGAGGCGGGGAACGGGGGGCGATGATCACCACTTTTGCGGGCGCGAGCGAGAAAGGGCAGGGCGCACGAGGCGTTCCCGACCCCGTCGGCGGCACGGACGAAGAATACCAGGAGACGTTCGACTTCTTGAGCGATTTGATCGACGGCGTGCTCGAACGCCTCCGCCCGATGATTCAACCATGACGGTTTCAGCGAGTACGAGAGTTCTCACCCTATTGGGCGACCCCGTATCCCACTCGGCATCCCCGGAAATCCTCAATGCCGCGTTTGCCGAAGCTGGGGTCGACGGGGTCTATGTGGCGGTTCGGTGCGGGGCCGACGACCTCGTCGGATTCATGCGCGGACTCGCGCGCGCCGGTGGAGGCGGCAACATCACGCTGCCGCACAAGGAGAAGGCTGCCTCGCTCGTCGACGTTCGGAGCGACTCGGTTCGTCGGACGGGAGCGTGCAACACCTTTTGGGGAGACGAGAACGGACGGGTTCACGGCGACAACACCGATGTGGATGGATTCAGGCGGGCGCTGAACATCTTTCTCGAAGGCTCGCCGAAGGGTATTCGCGTCCTGCTTCTCGGGGCGGGGGGGGCCGCCAGGGCGGCCTTGCTGGGACTCCTGGACGAGGGAGTGGGAGAGGTGCTCCTCTACAATCGGACGCAGGAGCGCGCTCGCGCCGTGGCGCGCCGGATTGGCGGACCGACCGTCAGGGTCGTACCGGTCCTGCGAGAGCTCGAGGGTGAAGACTTCGACCTCGTCGTGAACGCCACGCGGCTGGGGCTCGAGCCAGGGGACCCGTCCCCCCTCGACTTCGAGAAACTGCATCGGGCTGGAGCCGCCATGGATCTCGTCTACGGGCGCGAAGCGACGTCCTTCGTGCGTGCGGCGGAAGCCGCCGGCATTCGATCGACCGACGGACTCGAAATGCTGGTGCAACAGGCGGCGGCGTCGTTCGAACGTTGGTGGGGGCGTCCGCCGTCGGTGGATGCCATGAGGGCGGCCATCGAGGAGCGCGCCCGCGTGTGATCCGACGCGGGTGGGCCACGGACCTCGTCGAACTTTTCCTTCCGACCGGGTGTGTTGCCTGTGGGGGATGGATCCCCTCGCGAGAGGCACCCGCCATCGTGTGTGTGCTGTGCCGAACCCGACTGCACGACCCCGGCTGGCCGCGGTGTCCACGCTGCCACCATCCGCGGGGGACGGGTCGAATCGAAGAGCCCGATTGTCTCGAGTGTCGCGCCTGGCCGGCGGAACTCACCGGCGCTCGATATGCGTACGGACTGATTCCGCCCGCCGATGATCTGGTCCACGCGCTCAAGTACGAGGGGTGGCGCGAGGTGTCGGAGTTCATGGGAGTGGCCATGGCGAGGGCGGTAGTCGCTTCCCCTCGAGTCGCGCTGGATCCCGTAGCGGGGCGCGCGCCCACGGTGGTGCCGATTCCCACCACCCTCCATCGCATCCGTTCGAGGGGGTACAACCAGGCTCACCTGCTCGCCGATACCCTGGCACGCACGCTTGGGCTTACCCTGCGCGACGCGCTCACTCGCCCGACGGCACCTCGCTCCCAAACGTCTTTGTCCCCGACCGAGCGTCGCGAGAATGTCCGCGGCGCATTTCAGGTGACGCCCGGAGGAGCCCCGTGGGTCCGGGGCGCTCCCATTCTTCTGGTCGATGACGTCCTGACCACAGGCGCGACGGCCGCAGAAGCCGCGGTCACCCTCTCCGGCGCTGGAGCGGGCCCCATCACGCTGGTCACCTTCGCCCGGGCGCTGCCGCAACAGTCCAAGAAAGCGGCATAGGGGTTATGTTTATCGCTTCCTGAAGGCTTCCTGGCCCAACAACAAATCGATCGGAGATCCAAGACCCATGGCCATCCGCGTAGCGATCAACGGATTCGGACGCATCGGGCGCAACGTCCTGCGAAGCGCCAAACAATCTGGCCAGACCGACATCGACTTCGTCGCGGTCAATGACCTCACGGACGCGGCTACGCTGGCGCACCTCCTCAAGTACGACTCGGTCCATGGGCGATATCCTGGGACCGTCGAGGTGTCGGAGCAGGGCCTCAAGGTCGACGGGGATGAGATCAGGGTCTTCAGCGAACGGGATCCGGCTGCGCTCCCTTGGAAGGACCTCGGTATCGATATCGTCATCGAATCCACCGGATTCTTCCGCGATCACGCCGGGGCCTCGAAGCACATCACCGCCGGAGCGCGCAAGGTCATCATCTCGGCTCCCGCGAAGAAAGAAGACATTACCATCGTGTTGGGTGTGAACCAGCACATGTACGAGCCCGAGAACCACCACATCATCTCGAACGCCAGCTGCACGACGAACTGCCTTGCGCCCGTGGTGAAGGTGCTCACGGACTCGTTCGGCTTCCGCCACGGGCTGATGACCACGATCCACTCGTATACCAACGATCAGAGAATCCTCGATCTGCCGCACGAAGACCTGCGCCGGGCCCGTGCCGCCGCCGTGTCGATGATTCCGACCACGACGGGAGCGGCCAAGGCGACGGGCCTAGTGCTCCCGGAGGTCGCCGGGCGGATCGACGGAATGGCGTTGCGCGTTCCGACGCCGGACGTGTCGATTGTCGACCTGGTCGCTGAGGTCGATAAGGACGTCACGAAGGAAGAGGTGAACGCAGCGTTTCGGGCGGCGGCCGAGGGTCCCATGAAGGGGATTCTCGGGGTCTCCGATGAACCGCTCGTTTCCGTGGACTACACGGGGGATCCACGCAGCTCGATCGTCGACGCTATGTCGACGAGCGTCATGACCGGCCGCATGGTGAAGGTGCTCTCCTGGTACGACAACGAGTGGGGCTATTCCTCACGTGTCGTCGACCTGGTACGCTTTGTCGGAGAGCGCCTGTAGGACCCGGTATTTCATGTAACCCCGAGAGCCGATCGGCGTAGTACAGGGTGATGCGAACCGACCAAAAAGCAGCCCGTCCCGGGACCGTGTGGCAAGACGCGCCACCGGAAGCTCCGCTTCCGCGTGCGTTCGACGCATGGTACGTGGAGCATATGGCCCTCTCGGAGCGATCCTCTCGGGCGAAGCGCCTGCGGGTATGGCCCCTACCCATTGGCGAGCATCGGTGGGTTCTGCCCTCGAGTACGCGATCGATCAGGGGCAGGAGAACCCCGCTTCCATGCTCGCGTTCGCCCGCATCCGGCTTCGACAGGGACTGCGAACGGAGGCGCGGTCTCTCTTTGAGCGCGGTCTTCAGATCGCGCTACGCGATACCGAGACGAGCGCGTGGGTCGTGGCTGAACTTCACGACGAGCGCGCCAAGCTCATTCGCGACCGCTGGCTCGGCGTCGACGGAGTGGGCCGGGTGCGCGCAGAAGCGTTTTCGGCCGCTCGATGTGAGCAGGCGCGGTCGTCGGGCCAGGCCGATCGCGGGTATGCGTCGGCCGATCGCCTGATGGCGTGGAACTACCTGTGCCCAGGCGAAGTGGCGGCCGTCTTCGAGGACGGGTTCGAGTTGGTCCGCCCTCGCACCTCCGGGGACCTCACGCTGATGATGGCCTCGTATCGGGCCGCCATCGACGCGTATCCGGGGCAGGTGCGCGCGAATACCGACCTCCTGGTTACTCTGGCGTCGGAAGGGCGATGGGAGGACGTGCTCCGAGGCGCTCGGCGGTTCACGCGCGTCAGCGAGGGACATCCCAACGGACTCCTCCTTGCTGGAGTCGCGCTGCACCGTATGGGTCGTTCCGTCGAGGCGGCTGCGCACTTCGAGTCCGCGCTGGAGCGCCTGCCCGACGCGGATGTGGAGGCTCTGACCGACATCGGCTTCTTGCTCGATCGCTCGGAGACGACCCGGTACCGGCGCCTTCCGGCAGCCGAGCGCCACGCCTGGGAGGACCAGTTCTGGGCCACGAAGGATCGATCGCCGTCGACTCCCATCAACGAGCGGTGGGTGGAGCACCTCGCGCGGGCCTCCTTCGCACATCTTCGCTTCGATAGTGTATTTGGCGATGCGGCAGAGGTGTGGGTACGTTTCGGAGGACCCAATGCGATCCACATCGTCGATGAGGGTTCCGGCCGACTCACCGAGTTCTGGGACTACGGAAGCGGACCGGATATCACGTTCGTCCGCTGGGTCTCATCGAACCGGACGGACCTGACGCCCGAAGGGCGAGCCTACGTCGACGACCTGGGGAAAATCTTTCCTCCACAGTGAACAAGAAAACACTTTCGGATGTCGATGTGGCTTGGCTCCGAGGGCGCACGGTGGTCGTGCGCGCGGACCTCAACGTGCCCTTCGAATCCGGCCAGATCTCGGACGACCAGCGGATTTGTGCTTCGATCCCCACCCTCGTGGCGTTATCGGACGCAGGCGCGCGGATCGTCCTCCTCTCGCATCTGGGCCGTCCCAAGGGGAGGCCCGATCCGGAATTCTCTCTTGCTCCGGTCGGCCGTCGCCTGAGCGAACTCCTCGAACGCCCGGTGAGCTTCATACCGCACGCCGATGGCAGGCGGGCCGCTGGACCCGTGTCGAACGTTCCGGATGGCGTCATCGCCCTGCTCGAGAATACGCGCTTCCTCGAGGGGGAGACGGCGAACGACGAAGCCCTCGCAGAGTCTTGGGCGGCGCTCGGTGAGCTTTATGTGAACGACGCCTTCGGCGCCGCGCACCGAGCTCACGCTTCGACGACGGGACTCGCCCGGGCCATGGTCGCCCGCGGTGGCGAGGCGGTGGCGGGGCTCTTGATGGCGAAGGAACTCCGGTACCTCGAAGAGATTCTCCGGATGCCGGAGCGACCCTTCATTGCCATCGTGGGAGGAGCGAAGATCTCCTCGAAGATCGGAGTGATCTCGTCACTCCTTCCGCGTGTCGACCGCCTCCTGATCGGTGGGGCGATGGCCAACACGTTCTTCCGGGCATTGGGTCTCGATACCGGCGCTTCTCTCGTCGAAGAGGATAGCATCGAGATCGCACGGCAGTTGATCGAAGAGGGTGGCGAACGGCTCGTGCTGCCCATCGACTGTGTGGTGGCTTCGGAGGTAACCGAGACCTCGCCGGTCCGAATCGTCGATCGGAAGGCTGTTTCGGGAGACGACAAGATTCTCGATATCGGTCCCGCGAGCCGGGCGCGGTTTAGTGACATGATCCGCCGGTCGCGCTCCATCGTCTGGAACGGGCCCATGGGCGTCTTCGAAGTCGACGCCTTCGCTCAGGGCACGATCGAGATCGCGCTCGCCGTGGCCGAGGCGTGTGACGGCGGTGCGATGGGTGTGTTGGGAGGAGGAGACTCTGCGGCAGCCGCGGAGCGGGCCGGCGTCGTCGATCGGCTCTCACACGTCTCGACCGGTGGCGGCGCCTCGCTCGAGCTTCTGGCGGGCGAGCGCCTTCCGGGAGTCGACGCACTCACCAATCAGGGGTAACCGATGGCTGTCATCGCGGGCAATTGGAAGATGCATATGGGCCCGGTCGAAACGACTGCCTTCTTCGAGGCCCTTCGGCTCGAGGGCGTACCCAGCCGGCACGAATTGCTCCTTTTCCCGCCTGCGATATCCCTCCTCGCGGCCGCGAGAGCTCCATCCAGGGACCGTCGTATCCAGCTCGGCGTTCAAAACATCCACTGGGAGGACCAGGGCGCGTTCACCGGCGAAGTGTCCGCCGGGATGGCGGCAGGGGCGGGTGCCACTTTCGTGCTCATCGGCCACTCCGAGCGTCGCCACGTGTTCGGCGAAAGTGATCAGGAGGTCGCGCTCAAGGTCGGGGCCGCCCAACGGAACGGGCTCGTTCCGGTGATTTGTGTGGGAGAGACCCTGGACGAGCGCCGCGCGGGCCGGGTCGAAGAGGTCATCCTGCGGCAGCTCGACGCGGTGCTGCCCACGTGTGGAACCGGCGGCTCCCGCTTTCTGATTGCGTACGAACCGGTGTGGGCCATCGGCACGGGCGAGACTGCGACTCCAGGGGATGCTTCGGCGGCACATGCGACGCTGCGGACGCGACTCGAGGGCGCCTTGGGGATTTCGGCCGCGACGCGGGTACCCCTTCTGTACGGGGGTTCCGTGAAGCCGGGGAACGCTGCGGAGCTGATGGCCGCGGCGGAGGTCGACGGGGTGCTGGTAGGCGGGGCGAGTCTCGATCCCAAGTCCTTCGCGGAAATCGCGTCCGCGGGGGGATGAGCGGGGCTGGGGTGACCCGTTGACACCTTTTCCGGCCTCTCCGACGTTTATCGTTCTACTCTGAAGGGATGTGCTACGATGTATGGATTTCTGCTGACCGTCCTTGTGCTGGACGGACTTTTTCTCGGAGTCGTCATCCTCCTGCAATCTGGGAAGGGTGGGGGCCTCGCGGCGGTTGGGGGCAGTGGTGGCACCATGACCGAGGGCGTCCTCGGCGGCCGGCAGGCCGCGACCGTGCTTACGCGGGCCACGTGGACAGCCGGAACGCTCTTCATGGTGCTCTCGCTGGTGCTTTCAATCATGTCGTCCCGGTCTCGAGTCCCCGACTCGGTCATCCAGGTCAACGCGCCGGTGACGTCCACGGCTCCGGCGCCCGTCATTCCCGGGGTCGCACAACCGGTCGAAGGATCTGCGGGTAATCCCGGTAACGAGGGCAACTGACGCGGTCGGTGTCTGATCGTTCGACGCACGGACTGGGTCGTTCGGAACTGCACGACATGTATGGGGCCTTGTGCCTGACCCGTGCGGCCGAAGAGCGACTCGATCTCCTTCAGAAGCAGGGGCACGTCGAAGGAGGTGTGTATCGGTCTTTGGGGCAGGAAGCCGGCGCGGTTGGCGCAGCTTTCGCCCTTCGGCGCCGGACGGACGGTACCGGTGATTTCCTTTCTGCGACGACCCGGGCTGCGGGAGCGCTTTTCCTGTTCGGGGGCGAAGTGGTCGACTTCTTTCGCCAGTACCTCGG
Organism: Gemmatimonadota bacterium; assembly: GCA_027623325.1. Classification (GTDB taxonomy): domain Bacteria; phylum Gemmatimonadota; class Gemmatimonadetes; order Longimicrobiales; family Gaopeijiaceae; genus UBA2589. The sequence continues at coordinate 40,281 of JAQBXY010000024.1, read as the reverse complement.
GCGGGGAACCGGTCCGACGCGCGGGCGGGGTGCGAATCTCTACTGGTCGGACTACGAGAAGGGGTTCGTGGGTGGCGTGTCTCCCCTCGGCACCATGGTCGAGGTCATGGCGGGCATCACGCTGTCGTTCTCGCTCCGCGATGAAGACCGGGTCGGTATGGTCTTCTACGGCGATGGAGCCTCGTCGACCGGTGCGTGGCACGAGGGTCTGAACGTAGCTGCGGCGCTCCGCTGCCCGCTGATTGTCATGGTCGAGAACAATCAGTGGGCGTTTTCGACCCCCACCTCGGGGAACACACGGGTCTCGAGCTTCACCGAGAAGGGTCCGGGCTACGGGATCGGCGCATCGTCGGTCGATGGTACCGACGTTCTCGCCGTGTTCGATACCGTTCGTCGCGCTGCTGCCCTGGCCCGTTCGGGCGAAGGAGCGCAGCTCGTGGATCTCCAGTACTTTCGGAGGCTCGGGCACGCTCAGCACGACCCTCAGGACTATGTGGACCCCGCCCTCATCGACGAGTGGCAGAAGAAGGATCCGCTCGACCGGTTCCGAGCCTTTTTGGCTTCGGACGCGTGGGCCACGAACGAGGAGCTCGTGGCCATCGAAGAAGGTGCGTTCGAAGAGTGTCGCTCTGCGGCCGAACAGGTGCTCGCCGAGTCGCTTCCGACGGGCGCCGATGCGGGCTGCGACGTCTATTCCGATCTTATCACACCGCGCCCGTGGACCCGCGCGGACACTCCCGACCCGATGCTGGCTTGAAGGGCTTACGATCCATGGACCGCGAGACTCCCGTGCACCTCCTGAAGACCAAACGGGGAGAGCCTGTGACGCTCCTCGAAGCGATCAGCGAGGCTCTATTCGAGGAGATGAGCCGCGACGATCGGGTCTTCCTCATGGGCGAGGATATCGGCGTGTATGGGGGCGCGTTCAAGGTCACCCGGGACTTCCTCGGTCACTTCGGCCCCCAGCGTGTCATCGACACCCCGATCGCGGAAGGGGGCTTCACCGGGGCCGCCGCCGGGGCGGCGCACATGGGGCTGCGTCCGGTGGTCGAGATGCAGTTCATGGACTTTATCTCGCCGGCCTACGACGTGATCACGAACTACATCGCGACCTCGCACTATCGAGGCGCGGGGCCGATGCCGCTCGTGATCCGCGGACCTGTGGGCGGAGGGAATCGCGGCGGGCCCTTCCACTCCCAGAACGTGGAGATGGCGTTCTTCCACACGCCCGGACTCAAGATCGTGTATCCGAGTACCGCCTACGACGCCAAGGGATTGCTCAAGGCGGCGATTCGGGATGACAACCCCGTCATCTTCGAGGAGCACAAAGGGCTGTACCGTGCCCCAGCCCTTCGGGAAGTCCTCCCCGACGAAGACTACATCGTCCCCCTCGGGAAGGCCCGCACGGTCCGAGAAGGCACGGACGTCACCGTGGTTTCGTACGGCGCCATGGTCCACAAGTGCGTCGAGGCGGCCGACATCATCGAGCAGGAAGATGGCGGGTCTCTCGAGATCCTGGATCTGCGGACCCTTCTCCCGCTGGACGAGGGGGCGATCGTCGAGAGTGTGAAGAAGACCGGCAAGCTCTTGATCGTGCACGAGGACACCCGAACCGGGGGGATCGCCGGTGAAATTGCGATCCGGGTCAGTGAAAAGGCCTTCGAATGGCTCGACGGTCCGATCCTGCGCGTGACGGCGATCGACGCGCCGGTGCCTTACTCAGGCTCGCTGGAAGATTACTTTCTACCACAGACCGACGACGTCGTCACGGCGGCGCGGTACCTTGCGGCATACTAATAACGCGGAGTGATCGAGCGTGGCTCGAATTGAAGTCCCCATGCCTCAGATGGGTGAGTCCATCGCCGAGGGCACCGTATCGCAGTGGCTCAAGCAGGTGGGAGACGCCGTCGAACGTGACGAGCCGATCCTCGAGATCTCCACCGACAAAGTCGATGCTGAGATCCCGGCCCCGTCTTCCGGGACACTGGTAGAGATTGCCGTGGCAGCCGGTGAAACCGTCGAGGTGGGCACGATCGTCGCCTATATCGACACGGAAGTCGGCGCTGGCGTGGCTGCAGCCCCCGCACCGGTCGCGGCCCCGGCAGCCGTGATCCCTCCCCCCGTATCGCCGCCCGCCATGGCGGCTCCTGTCGCCGCGGCCCCAGTAGCCCCGCCAACGCCCGCTACGGCGCCCGGGAGCGTCGAAGAGCGACTCAGGACCCGTTCCACCCCGGTGGTTCGTAAGATCGCCGAGGAGCACGGCGTAAGCATCGAGGCCGTCGCGGGGACCGGACATGCCGGGCGGGTCACGAAGCAGGACATCCTGGGCTTCATCGAGTCGGGCGCTGCCTCCGGTGTGGGATCGCCGGCCGCGTCGCCGGGCACCGCGCCTACGGTTTCCGCACCCGTCGCGGCTACTCCTGCGGCCGCTGCCAGCACCTCCGCCGATCCGTCCGATTTGTGGGCGGCGTTCTACCGCACGGTCCAGCATCCGGAATACCCGGTGCGTGCGGCCGACCGCGTGGAGCCGATGGACAAGATCCGCCGCCTGACGGCGGAACACATGGTGCTCGCGAAGAGAGTGGCGCCCCATGTTCACTCCTTCATTGAAGTCGACTTCTCGTCGATCGACCGGGTTCGCGCGGAGAGCAAGGCGCGCTGGGCGGCCCAAGGCGCGCGGGTCAGTTACACGGCCTTTGTGGCGTGGGCTGTGTCCCGAGTCCTCCACGAGTTCCCCACGGTCAATTCGGCGGTGTCCGGCAACAACACGATTTTCCGGGGCAACGTGAATCTCGGGATGGCCGTGGATCTCGATCCGGGCCTCATCGTTCCCGTCGTGCACGATGCGGATCACCTGGGTCTCGTCGGGATTGGCAACAAGATCGTCGATCTCGCGACCCGAGCCCGCGATCGGAAGTTGATGCCCGCCGAAATTCAGGGAGCCACATTCACGATCACGAATCCCGGCGTCCTGGGGACGTTGGTCGGGCTCCCCATCATTCCGAAAGGAACGTCGGCCATCCTGGGTACGGGTGCCATCGAAAAGAGGGTCGTCGTGGTCAGCGACGTGAATACGGGGGCCGACTCCATGGCGATCCGGAAGCGGTGCCTCTTCTCACTCGCCTACGACCACCGAATCGTGGACGGAGCGGACGCTGCACGGTTCCTGTCTCGTCTCAAGCAGATGTTGGAGACGTTCCCCGAAGACGCGTGATCCAAGCGGAGTGGGCGCCCGGCTCCGGCGGACGGGGTGATGCCTCGTAGACCCCTGTCGGTGCTCGAGCCCGGGCTCGTGCCGTACGGCGAAGCCCTGGAGCTCCAGGAGCGTCTCGTGGTGCAGCGGCGCTCGGGGGAGATCCCGGACACATTAGTCCTGCTCGAGCACCCGCACGTCATCACGATGGGGTCGTCGACGGATGAGGCGCATGTGCTCGTGGACGAAGCCGAACGTGCGCGCCGCGGCATCGAGCTGTTCAAGGCCGGGCGGGGCGGCGACGTCACGTATCACGGTCCAGGGCAGGCGGTCGCTTATCCGATTCTGGATCTGAAGCCGGACCGAAAGGACCTCCACGCCTACCTGCGCGACCTCGAGACGTGGATGATCAGGGTCGTCGCGTCCTTCGGGGTGGAGGGCCATCGCAGTGACGAGGGGACCGGGGTCTGGACGGACCAGGGGAAGCTGGCAGCCATCGGGGTCCGAGTGTCCTCCGGGTGGATCACTTCGCACGGAGTCGCGCTCAACGTGGCGGCTGACCTCTCCTATTTCGAGACGATCATTCCGTGCGGCATCGCCGGAGCGGGTGTCACTTCCTTGGAGAAGGAAATCGGCACCGCCCCAGCTCCGGATGTCTTGTCGGCCGCCCTCGTTCGCCACTTCACGGATCTGTTCGGCCACGAGCTTCCTGTCGCTTAAGCAACACTTATTGTTGGTGTTCTTTTCGGGACGGCCGGCGGGAATCGGGAGCATTTTTCAAGTTCCGGATGGTACGATCCAGAGCTGACAGGAAAGAATGTTTCCAAAATCATATGTTTGGAAACACGCCCGAAGATACCTCGAAAGTGCATTGACGCGATGCCGTAATATATTGACACGCAATAAGTTGAAGCGTGTTGACGATTCGAGAGCTGAGTACTCCGCTCGGCCCTTGCAGCGGGCCCTTCGCTTCGGTATCTATCCTGTGCGATTCAGATGCGGCTCATCTAAGACGATGGCGTTGGTCATCCCTCCGATGAATCTGAGACGTGAGTTTCCGGACGCGACGGCGTAGCGGTGACATGGCGAACCATGGGCTTGGGAGACCTGGTGAGCCCGACGGGGGAGGTCGCTGGCCCCCGACGAAGCCCCAACGAAAAGAGCTCGGGGCACCCTCGGTCACGGCCCGCGTGACAAGAAACGAGGGAAGGGAGATGGTCCAGCCGCCTTCACGGAGGCGGTCCCAAGCACGGACCGACATCCCGCCAGCGCAGTCAGGGTGACTGGACGGAGCCGTGAGCCCCGCCCCAGACCCCGCAAGAAGAGGCGGCCCCGGTAGCAGTTCGCTGCGACTTGGGCCGCTTCGCTTTGTGGAGCGGTCAGATCCCGAAACGCGCGGCGGGACCGTCGGATTCACGGTAGTCGCGAAAGCGGCCCTTCTCACGCTGCGCCTCGAGCCAGGCTTGGAAGCCCGCCGCGACCAGGCCACCCGACTGCGTCTGGTCTGCGGCCGCTCGCGTCGCGAGGAAGTCCACGTATTCGTTCTCCGGGTGCCCATCGTGGCCGCGGACCCAAATCGCCTTGAAATCCCGCCCCGCCAGCGCGGCGTCGAGGGCCTTCCACAACTCCAGATTCATGATCTTGCCGGTCTTGCGGACCCAGTTCGCCCGTTTCCAGCCGTGCCGCCACTCATTGATTCCCTTCACGAGGTACTGACTGTCGGAGGTGAATCGGATAGCGGAGTCGCGAGGCGCCCCTCCGAGGGCGTCGAGCGCGCTGCGGAGCGCCATTCGATTGTTGGTGGTATCGGGCTCGGAGAGCCAGAAGTCCTGACGCTCCCATGCCCCGTCGCGCCAGACTTCGACCAGCCCGCCCGCCCCGCCAGGGCTGGCGCGGTCTTGATTCTGATTTCCCAGGCAGGATTCGTCCGCGTGGATGTAGAGCGTGTCCAAGGGTGGCGTACTCGGGCGTCGAGGGGGGTAGATTCGGCGTCGCAAGCTAACGGCGGCGGCGGCGGCTCAGCCACCGCACGGAACACGGGTTGACCGGGCCCCCCGCACACATAGCTTTTGCTCGACCACCGGCTACCCAGCCGCCTTATTAGGAGTTCTCCTGGACCGCACCGCCTACCTTCTGCTCGAGGACGGACGCCGCTTCGACGGCGTACATGTGGGCTCATCGGAGGTCGCGTTCGGCGAGGTGGTCTTCAATACCAGCATGACCGGGTATCAGGAGGTCCTGACGGATCCTTCGTACACGGGTCAGCTCGTTACGATGACCTACCCCCTGATCGGCAACTATGGGGTGAATTCCGAGGACAGAGAGTCCCCCGTTCCGCTGCTTTCGGGCTTCATCGTCCGCGAAGCATCGCGGGTGCACTCGAACTGGCGATCCGAGGGTGGCTTGGATGAGTATCTCACGGAGAACGGCATCAGCGGCATCGCCGACATCGACACGCGGGCCCTGACGCGCCACATCCGATCGGAGGGTGCCATGCGCGGAGCGATCGCACCCTCGGATCAGGCGGAGGATGCGCTTCTCGAGAAGATTCGTGCGCAGCCGCTCATGGAGGGACTCGATCTCGCCTGCGGGGTGTCGACGACAGAGCCGTATGTCGTCCCCGCGGTCGGCGAGGAACGTTTTCACGTTCTGGCCTACGACTTTGGGGTGAAGGCGCACTCTCCGAAGATGCTCGCGGAGCGGGGCTGCCGCGTCACGGTGATTCCGGCCGATTTTTCCGTAGACGCCATCCTCGCGGATCCGCCGGACGGGTTGTTCGTCTCCAACGGACCGGGCGACCCGGCCGCCGTCGAGAAGGCCGAACGAGCCATTCTGGGGCTGGCGAACGCAGGGGTTCCGATCTTCGGTATCTGCCTCGGACACCAGCTTATCTGCCGGGCGTTCGGGGCGAGCACGTTCAAGCTTCCGTTCGGACATCACGGCGGAAACCACCCGGTAAAGAACCTGGATCGCGCGACGGTCGAAATCACGTCTCAGAACCATGGCTTCGCCGTGCGGGGGGGAGAGGGCGACGAGATCCCCAGCGCCCCGGGTCTGCGTCTGACACACGTGAACCTCTACGACGGAACGGTGGAAGGCGTCGAGCATCGAGAGCTTCCGGTCATTTCGGTGCAGTATCATCCGGAGGCGGCTCCCGGCCCTCACGACAGTCGCTACCTTTTCGACACGTTCGTCGGACTCATGGAATCGCGAAAGAGCCGCTAAGCTGCGCATCAGGCCACGGTCGCAAGTCACAGTGCCGCAACAACTCCGACGACCTTGCGGCCCCCGTCAGGGCTTGTTACCGTCTCATCCCGATGCGCGGTGCGTGCGCCACCCAACGGTTCTTTGGAGGGAGAATGACGAAGGCAGACTTGGTCGAGCAGGTGGCCGAAGCGATCGGCCCCGGAATCACCAAGAAGGACTGCGCGCTCGTCGTCGACGGTTTTCTCAACGCGATCAAGTTGGCGCTCGCGAACGGCGACAACATCGAGATTCGCGGATTCGGGACGTTCAAGGTCCGACGCAGAAAGACCCGCATGGCGAGGAACCCTCGTACGGGCGACTCGGTCGAAGTGCCTTCTCGCTCCGTTCCGGTCTTCAAACCGTCCAAGCACCTCCGGACTCGAGTCGAACGCCTCGACAACCGTTGAGGTCGATCGATTCGGCTGCGCCGACCGCTTAACACTTTGACGTCGGGCACGTCTACACTTCGGTGAGGGAAGACGACCGACTCGGCCCTGAGCCCAGCGATTCAGAACTGGTCCGCCGGGGTCGCTCCGGGGATGACGCGGCACTCAGCACTCTGGTGCACCGCCATCACGCAGCGGCATACCGCGTCGCGCTTTCTCTCACGCGAGATGATGATGCGGCCCAGGACGTGGTGCAGGACGCCTTCCTGAAGGCGTTCAGGGCGTTGGACAGCTTTAGGGGGGATGCGGCGTTTCGGACGTGGCTTCTCACGATTACCGCGAATGAAGCGCGTGGCTCCCTCCGCAAGAGCGGCCGAAGGCGGGAAACGGCATTGGAGGACGCGGGTCCGGTTCGCTCGGAAGACGTGGATCCGGCGGAAGCGGCGGTGAGGTCACAGGAGTCGGCACGGGCACGCGAGATGATGGAGCAGTTGCCGGAGAAGCAGCGGATGTCGGTGTCCCTGCGGATCGACGAGGGGTTGAGCTTTAAAGAAATCGGTCAAATCATCGAGTCGAGTGAAGGAGCGGCCCGTGTGAACTATTTCCACGGGATACGGCGGCTCAGGGAGTTGTTACGATGAACGATGCACTGTGCGAAGTGGTCCGGGAGGGGATTCCGGACGTGGTTTCGGGTCGAAGCTCCGGAGAGGGGGCGGCATCCGTCGAGGGCCACCTCGTCACGTGCGAGGAGTGCCGGGCCGAATTCGAGCTGGCTCGAACCTTGTTCGCCAGCCGCCCTCGGGTGCCGGCCAGACTCGCCGCTCGGGTGGTCTCGGCGGTTCAGCGGGATCGGACGACTCGCGCCTCGCCGTGGTGGGGCCTCTCCGCGGCCGCTGTGGCCGCGCTGGCGCTCGGGATCGGAATCAGCTCGGACTCTCCGGCGATGCGTGATTCGGAGGTTCCGAACTACGCGTATGAAGTAGAGGAGGGGGCACTCTGGCTGTCCGACGATGGGCTTCTCGCGGGAGCGCCTTCGTTCGACGCTCTTTCCGATGAGGCGCTCGCGGAGCTACTCGATGAGCTCGCGGTAGGGACATCGCCCGGAGGCTCCTTATGAGAGGCTTCGGCGAGCGGGTGCGCCGGTCGGTGCACTTCTCTCTTGGAACGATCGCGATCGTCTTGTTGTGCGCGGCGCCGGTCGATGCGCAGCGTGGCCCCGAGGGGCGACGTGGTGGCGGCCAGGATCGAGCCCAACTCGAGCAGAGAATGCGGGCGCAGATCGCGCGTGTCATGAAGGAGCGTCTCGGACTCACCGACGAGCAGGCGGTTCGACTGGGTGAGATCGACCAGGAATTCGGAGTTCGCCGACGTGAGCTCGCGAGGTCCGAGCAAGCCGCACGGCGGCGGGTGGAGGCACTCCTCATCGAAGAATCCGGTGACGAGGTCGAAGCTCAGGAACTGCTGGAGCGGATGGTTCAGCTTCGGATTCAGGAGGCCGACATCTTCCGCGAGGAGCAGTTGGCCCTCCTCGAGGTTCTGACACCGACTCAGATTCTCGAGATGCAGTCGCTGCGCGAGCAGCTAGGAGAGAGGATTCGTGCCCTCCGGAGCCGCGGTGACGATCAGCGACGCCCCCGGCGCGGAGGGGTGCGCGGCGACGTTGACGGGCGGGGATGAGAGAGTCTATCTCTCTAGGCGGCCTGTTTTCCCTCCCCAACGACGATCCGTGCCCATTTCCGTCCACACGCTCTTCTTCGCTTCGTATCGGGATCTCTTGGGTACAGCGGAGATCCAGGTTGAATTGAAGGACGGCGCGACCGTGGCGGATCTCGTCCACGAGTTGCGCGCCCGGGGCGCCCCGTTCGATGGGCTTCCCCCGCAGCCCGCGGTGGCCGTGAATCGGACGTATGCGTTTCCGGAGGAGCGTTTGGGTGCCGGCGATGAGGTGGCGTTCATTCCTCCCGTGGCCGGCGGCTGACCGATGGTGTACAGCGCCGTGGGGCCTCAGGCCATCGATCCCAGCGAGGTGCTTGCCCGCGTGGGTTCGAGCGAGGACGGGGCATCGATCCTGTTTCTGGGCGTAGTGCGAAGTCACGCGGACGGTCGCGATGTGACCGGGATGAGGTACGACTCCTATGTCGAAATGGCCGAGTCCGTGTTGGCGGAAATCGCGAAGGAGGCGGCCGAACGGGCCGGTACTGACCGACTCGCTGTCGTCCATCGGGTCGGCGATTTGGAAGTCGGTGAGGTTTCGGTGGCTATCGCCGTTTCGAGCCCTCATCGAGCCGAGTCCTTCGACGCCTCTCGGTATGTGATCGAAGAGATCAAGAAGAGGCTGCCCGTGTGGAAGAAGGAGCGGTACGTCGACGGGCCGAGCGAGTGGGTCGCGGGCACCGTACCTCCGGGTACCGGAGCGCCAACCGTGGAGCATCGATGATCGACCAGTTCGGACGGCGTGTTGAATACCTCCGCATTTCGGTCACCGACAAGTGCAACCTCCGGTGCGTCTATTGCATGCCCATGGAGGGCCTGCCCTGGCTGAAGCGCGAGGAGATCCTCAGCTACGAGGAGATCGAGCAGATCGTCCGCACCATGGCCGGTATGGGACTTCGTCGGGTGCGAATTACGGGCGGCGAGCCACTCGTACGGCGCGACCTCCCGGACCTGATCCGGATGATTTCGGCCATTCCCGAGATCGAGGATCTATCGCTCTCGACCAACGCCGTCTTGCTGGAAGACCAGGCCGAGGCGCTCCGTTCCGCCGGTGTGCAACGCCTCAACGTCTCGCTCGATTCGTTGAGGGCCGACCGGGTCGACGCCATTTCGCGACGCCCCGGATCGTATCCCGCGATCATGGCGGGCCTGGACGCCGCAGAACGGGCCGGCTTCGCGCCCATCAAGATCAATGTCGTCTTGATCCGTGGACAGAACGATGACGAGATCGCCGATTTTGCGGAGATCACGAGAAAGCGCCCGTGGCACATCCGCTTTATCGAGCTCATGCCGACGGGTGCCAACCTCGACCTGAGCGCGAAGCAGTTCGTCTCGTGCGATGAAGCGCTGCGCCGTGTCGAAGCGATCGACGCGCTCGAGCCGGTGGCCGGGCCGTTCGGCAACGGGCCGGCCCGCTACTACCGCTTCCCGAATGCCCCCGGGACGGTCGGGGTCATCACACCGATGAGTCACAACTATTGTGATCGGTGCAATCGCATGAGGCTCACCGCCGATGGACACCTGCGGCCGTGCCTCTTCGGATCGATCCAGACGAACCTTCGCGACCCGCTCAGGGCCGGAGAAGACCTCGTCCCGCACATCGTGCACACTCTGCAGATCAAGCCCGAGCGCCACTATCTGATCCAGGGAAGTGATGTGGGTTCGGGTGGACTCGTGGCGCTTTCGCAGACGGGCGGCTAGGGAACCTCCACACCCTAGACCCTACCGCCGGCGTTGTTATACTCTTGCGGGCCTTCGAGAAACGAAGGTCCCGGGCGCGCCGGTCTCGAGGACGATTCGCGCCGAGAGACCCTGTCGAAACCCTGCCGCGGAGCGGACGTTTTCATATGAGCGCCAAGAAGATCACGGTCGTCGGCGCGGGACACGTGGGTGCCACGTGCTCGCAGTTGCTCGCCCAGAAAGAACTCGCGAAAGACGTCGTGCTGGTCGACATCGCCGACGGGATCCCGCAGGGTAAGGGTCTCGATCAATGGGAGAGTGCTCCCATTGAGGGCTGTGACTCACGCGTGTTCGGTGCCAACGACTACGATTCGTCCGCGGGCTCCGAGATCTTCATCGTCACGGCCGGCATCGCTCGTAAGCCGGGCATGAGTCGAGACGACCTGCTCAAAACGAACGCGGGCGTGATCCGGTCGGTATGCACGGAGATCAAGCGTGTGGCTCCCGAGTCCATCGTCATCATGGTGACCAACCCGCTCGACGTCATGGCGCAGGTCGCGCTCGAGACGACCGGGTTTCCGCGCGAGCGTGTGATCGGCATGGCCGGTGTTCTCGATACAGCCCGCTATCGCTCCTTCATCGCGCTCGAGCTCGATGTCTCGATCGAGGACATCCAGGCCCTCGTGCTCGGTGGCCATGGCGACACGATGGTTCCGCTCGCGAGCTACACCTCCGTGAGCGGGATCCCGGTGTCGCAGCTCATGTCCCAGGACCGGATCGACGCCCTCGTGGAGCGCACCCGGAAGGGTGGCGGAGAGATCGTCGCCTTCCTGAAGACCGGCAGCGCCTACTACGCTCCGGCCGCCGCCGCCGTACAGATGGCCGAAGCGATCGTGAAGGACAAACGACGCATTCTCCCGTGCGCCGCGTGGCTGCAGGGAGAGTACGGCTTCAAGGATCTCTATCTCGGAGTCCCCTGCCTCCTGGGCGAGAACGGGCTCGAGAGGATCATCGAGGTCGAGCTGGATGCCGCGGAGCAGGCGGCCCTCGCGTCGAGCGCCGAGCACGTCCGTGCGACCGTGAAGGACTTGAAGGCTCTCGAGGCGTAGGGCCTACGCAGAACCGGCTGCGACCCACGGGCCACGGCCCGTGAAGCGTTCCAACAGGTCGATGGGGTGTAGCTCAATTGGCAGAGCGCCTGGCTGTTAACCAGGAGGTTGGTGGTTCGAGTCCACCCGCCCCAGTGCAGATCCCATAAAAAGAACCGCCCCCGGCCGAAGCCGGGGGCGGTCTTTTTCTACCCCGCCACGCGTTGCCGTCGGAAACGCGTCACCATTCGATCAGGTGGTCGGCGGTACGTTCGGGTTGCGATCCCGCTCTGAATCCGGGATGTCCAGGCAGTACGAACGAGGGTTGCTGGTGAACAGCGGGCTCAACGTCTCCCACGCCACCGGCGGCTGATAGAGCGCGCCCGGAGCGTTTGTCGCCATCCAACGACGCTCGTCCCCGAGACGTCGACCTTCGAGCCACAACTCGAGCCCACGCTCCTGCTTGAGCCACTGCCACGCTTCCGTCGCGTCGGCAGCGGTGTAGGCAGTCAGTGGCGCGTTGCCGGGGAGAGTGCTGTTGAATCTCGTCCGAACCTGGTTGATCAGGCCCAGCGCCGTGGCGAAGCTGCCACCGGAAGCAAGGATCGCCTCAGCCTCGACCAAGCGCATCTCCCAACCACTAGCGATACGCGCATCGTCGCCGCGGTCCGTGAACTTCGTCTGGTTCGACCACGGAACCTGACCGAACCCTGACAGCGAGCCCACCGCGAACGGGAAGCCCGCGTCGACTACCCACCGAGTCCTCGGATCTCCCGTGGCATCGTAATACGACTTCTGCCACGTGTTCTCGAGCGAGTAGGACAGGTACGGGGTCTTGGCGTTTGCCCATTGGATCGAGTTGTAGTACGCCTGCTCCTGCGCGTCGAAGGTGATGGTCAGCACGAAGCTGTCCGGAACACCCGCGGCGTCTGCCTGGGCTAGGGCGAAGCTGCCCAGCCACAGATAGGCCGACGCACGCCCCGCCAACGCCGCATGTCGCTCGGCGTCGTTGCTCGCGAAGCCCAGGGCGGCTGTGAAGTTGGTCACCGCCCGGTTGAAGTACGTCGTCGTGCCCGCCTCGAACGACCCGGGCGTCGTGACGTCAGGATCGGTGTCTCCGATCACGGCGTCACACCACCACTCACCGAGTGTCCTGTATGCGAACGCTGCGTACAGGTGGGCCCGATACATGTTGGCGTTACTGGCGTTCACCTCCGTGAACCGCTTGATCGCGGTTTCGGCGATGAACCGGGCTTGCTGCGTTTGGTTCCAGCGACCGACATCGTAACCCGGCTGGACATGCCCGCCCTGAACGGCCACATCGTGCCCGAAGGCTCCGATCTGACCGCCCGGGAAGACCTCCCGGGACAGAATCGCCATCGTGTAATTGCCGTACGACAACGCTTCGGCGAGCCGCCGGACCGAGCCGTTGATGAGCCCGGGCTGAGAAGCCTCCTCGGCCAGGAACTCGTCCTGTACCGGACCCGGATTGACGACATCGCAACCGGCGAGAAGCAAGAACGTGAATGCCCCCGCGGTTAGGAGTCCTGTCTTCTTGTGATTTGTCATTTTCATTGTGTGATCCCCCCTTAGAACGTGACCCGGAGGGACATCCGGAACGTGGCGGGTGAAGGAATACGTTCGGTCTGCTGGCCGATACCATCGTCACCAGCGGCGGCGTTGCCCTGAATTTCCGCATCGTACCACGGAATCTCCTTGTACCAATCGAACGCGTTCTGAAGCGCGAGCGTCAGCGTCGCACCCGACACACGATCCGGGAACGCGAAGTCCATCGGGATCGTCGCGCTCACGCTGCGCAGCTTGAAGTAGTCGGCCTTGTACCAATTGTCGCGGGCTCCCGCCGGCGTGCACCGCTCACGCATGCCGTTGGGTGTCTCGGGCTTGAGGGCCAGCGTCTTCGAGGTCGGCGTGGAAAAACCCGCCGGTCCAACGTACCACGGGAAGCAGAGCGCGGACCGAACCGAACGCCCCACCGGGATCGGTGCGATCTCGGCGAAGTGGCCGCCACGGAACTCACCGCGCGCGGACAACGAAATGTTGCCCGGCACCCGGACTGTGAGGCTCGGCGTCATGAAGGTGGTCGGAAGCTGTGGTCCGATTGGAAGATTGGCCGTGCACCCGCCGACGGTAAGCGAGGGGTAGTCGCCCTCGACCAACGGATCCCGGTCGTCGCAGGCGTACTGGTACGTGCCATCGACGTTGTCCGGATTGGCGGTCCTACGGTCCCACTGCACGGGAACCGGGTACCCTTCGATGATCCGACCATTGAGATCGCTGAACTCGGCGATACATGTGGTCAGGTCGGCGGGATCACTGCAGAGGCTGATGACTTCGGAGTTGTTTGTGCTGAAGCCGAAGCCGAGGTCGACCCCCCAGTCGGCGGACTGGTATACCGAACCGTCGAGCTGAAGCTCGACGCCCGTGTTGCCCACTTCACCGACGTTCTGCAACTGGCTGCTCGTGAAGCCGCTGGACGGGATCGCCGCGACGTTCATGAGCGCGTCGGTCGTGCGCTGGTTGTAGTACGTGAAGACGGCGTTGACGCGATCACTGAACCAGGAGGCGTCGAACCCGACTTCCCATTCGGCCGTAACTTCCGGACCGAGGTTGGCGTTGCCGAGGTTGCTCGGCGTAAACGCCGGGAGTCCGACGAAGCCTGCCGGATTCCACGTCCGGACCGCGTCGAACGCTCCAGGCGCACGACCGGACTGACCGTAGGCGGCCCGCAGCTTGAACGTACCCATCGCGTCTGAGAAGAAGTCCTCGTCGCTCATGATCCACACGGCGGAGACCTTCGGATAGACCTGAAGCCCGAAGCCCGATCCGAACGCGCTGTTACCGTCGACGCGAACACCACCGGTGAGGAAGTACTTGTCCGAGAAGTCGAAGACATTCTGGACGAAGAAGCCCGCGTTCCAAACCTTCTGGCGGCTCTCCCGAGCGAACGTCAGCGCGGCCGACGATACGGTCGGCTCAGCGGCGCCGGGGAAGTTCTCGCCGTAGCCCTGGAGGCGACGGTCTTCGTCGCCGACGGCCTGGCCGCCCCAGGAGAAGTTCGAACCGACCGACTCGGTCAGCGAGAACGCGTACGAGCCGACGTACTCGAAGGTGAGGAGCCGGTTCTGATACGTGTCGTTCGTGATCGAGCCCCGCGGGAACTGCGTGAAGCCGAAGTTCCGCAGGTTACGGCCTTCCTGCTGCGTGAAGTCGTACCCGACCGTGAAACGGTTCGTCATGTTCGCGAGCGGGGTGTAGTTGGCCGTCATGCCGGTGCTCAGGCGCTCGACGGTCTGCTGGAGGTCGTAGTCCATGGCTTCCGCGATCCGGGTCGGATCACCCGAGCCCCAGTAGTTACGCTCCTGGCGGAACGCGTTCAGCGTCACGCCTTGGGCGTTGTTCGCCGTCGACGTGTTGGCCTGCCACTGATTCGTGTAGCCGGTGTTCCACTGGATCTGAAGGTTGTCCGTCGGCGTCATCGTGAAGTTGCCGCGGAAGTTGTACTTCTCGAGCTCATCATTCGGCAACGCGTACTGGTCATCCTGGAGCTGGCCCGAGATGAAGTACTGCAGTGCCTGGCCCCCGCCGCGCACGGAGAGGCTGTAGTTCTGCATCCAGATGGCACCGGGCCAGGAGCACGCGCCCTCGGCCGTGGCGTTCTCGCCCTGCCAGCGGTTGTCGGTGTCGGTGGCGTCGGTGGCGCAGTCAACGGAGAACTCGCCGCCTTCGTAGCCGCCGCCCCACAACGCGTCCCGCATGTAGTGTTCCATGTTCAGGTAGTCCATGCCGTTCACACCGAACTCCTGCATCCAACCGGTGCCCTGCTGGACTTCCGCGGTCCAGACCGGAGCCCCGGTCGAGCCGCGCTTCGTGAAGACCTGGATGACGCCGGCCGAAGCTTCCGTGCCGTAGAGCGTCGTTGCCGCCGAACCCTTGATGATCTCGATCCGCTCGATGTCGTTCGGATTGAGGTTGTCGAGCGGGCTGACCGAAACACGCGCGCCGCGGCCTGAACCGGTGTCCAGACTGTTGACGATCGGCAGCGCGTCGGAGCGCATCCGGATTCCGTCGATGTAGATGATCGGGTTGTTCGTCATCGACACGGACGAGTTTCCGCGCAGTCGGATCTGGCGGCCCTGTCCGGCCTCACCACTCGCGCCCATGACGTCGATGCCCGGCGCAGCACCCTGGAGCATGTCGACCGCCGAAACCGGGCGATCGGGCACGTCAGCGATGTTGATCTGCGCGATGGAGTTCCCGACCTCACGACGGCGCGACGCGCCTGCCGTACCCGTAACGACGATTTCGTCGAGACCGAGTGCTTGGGTCGAGAGGGAGAAGTTCACGGCAGCCGCGCTGCCCGCCGTCACGGTGACGGCCTGAGTGACGGAGCCGAACCCGATCCGCTGAGCCGTCACCTGGTACGCGCCAACCGGCACGTTCAAGATGAGGTAGCGGCCGTCCGACCGAGTCAAGGTTCCCAGCTGGCGACCTTCCAGGAACACCTGGACTTCGCCGAGGGCGGCACCCGATGCCGCATTCGTCACGTTACCCGTAATCTGGCCTGTCTGCGCCTGCAGAGCAGGCGCGCTTGCCCCGACCAAAGCGAACGCCAGCAGAGCCATAAGCCCCGCTCGCCACGATGGTGGGGTCGATCTCACAACATTCGACACCATGGAGTTCCTCCTAGTGACAAGAAATACCCGCGTGCGAACGGCCCCAGCCAACCGTCCATCACAAGAGATGCGCACACACACGTGCGCCGTGGGGGGGGGCGAAGTAGGCAGGGAACCCCCGATCACTAGTGTTTACAGTACGTCGAGGGGCGCAAACCGGCAACGGTGGCCAAAGCGGACCTCGGTGCGCCGAGTTCGAGTCCTTATAGTGTAGTAGTGTAGGGCGCGCCCGCGAGGCGGCGCGGGCCACTCGTTGGGCAACGACACTCCCCGTTAACGAGACGATAGAGGAAACCCATGAGTAGCGCCGGACGATCGCGCGGCGGGGCCGTCGCCGTGTTCAGAACGATCCAATGCATTGGCATCTTCGCGATGCTGAGCGGCTGCGCCGGCGGGGCGTCTAGCGCGGCTCACGACTCCGAACTCCCTCCCGCCGAGCCCTCACGACTCTTCTTCGCTCCCGAATTGGAGGTCGATCTCGGCGATTTCGAGGAGACGTCCTCCGGGCTGTATGTGCAGGACCTCGTCGTCGGTGAGGGCCCCGTGGCCCGCCGCACGAGTCGTGTCTGGATTCGCTACGTCGGCTGGCTACCGGATGGCACGGTGTTCGACAGCAACCGCGGGGGTGAGCCCTACCATCTCCGTCTGGGTGGCAGCGAGGTCATTCGCGGTTGGAACGAAGGGATCGTCGGAATGAAACGCGGGGGGACGCGAAAGCTGGTGGTTCGACCGAGTCTGGCCTACGGATCTTCCGCACGGGGTGACATTCCCGCGGGTTCGACGCTCGTATTTCAACTCGAGCTCATCGACGTCGACTGATCAGCGGTTGCGCGACAGGAAGGATCCCAGCTGGGCCAGGTCGGCGTTGCCCCCGCTCAGGACGATGACGACCGGGCGGTCGCGTCGGACCTCGAATTGCCCGGACAAGAGGGCCGCGAGGCCCGCGGCGCCGGATGGCTCGACCAGCAACTTCGTCCGCTCCAGCAGGAGTTCGAGCGAGGAGAGGATGGCTTCGTCGCTCACCAGCACCACGCCCCGCGCGTGTTCGGCCAGAATCGCGTGATTCAGAACGCCAGCCATCGGGGCGGCGAGCCCGTCGGCGACGGTGGTGAACGAGTCCAGGTGCATGGCGCGACCGGCCGCGAGGCTGCGGTGCATGCCCGCGGCGCCCTCGGGTTCGACGCCCCACACGTCCGCGTCCGAATCGGTCGCGACGACCGCGGCGGTTACGGCGGAGGACAGGCCGCCTCCGCCTACAGGCACAACGATGGTGCCCACATTCGGAAGGTCTTCGAGGATCTCGAGCCCGCACGATGCGTGTCCCGCGACGACTTCCACATCGTCGAAGGGATGCACGAAGGTCATGTCTCGCTCCTCACAGATCTCGCGTACGCGCGCGAAGGCGGCCGTGGCGTCTCCATGCAGCACGACTTCGGCCCCGTACTCTCGGCTGGCGCGCACCTTGGTCGGCGACGCGCGCTCGGGCATCACCACGAGGCTCTTCACGCCGGCGGCCGATGCCGCCCACGCCACCGCCTGAGCGTGGTTGCCGGCCGAAATCGTCGCTACCCCCCGAGCCCGCTGCTCCGGAGTAAGGGTGAGCAGGCGGTGCAAGGCCCCTCGCACCTTGAACGCCCCCGTCTTCTGGAGGTTCTCGCATTTGAGCCACACGGGGGCTCCGGCTCGCTCGGAAAGCGTGCTCGAATGAATCAGCGGGGTGCGGTGAATGCTCGGCGCGATGCGGGCGTGGGCCGCGTGGAGGCGCTCCAGCGAGAGGCTCGGGTTGCTCATGGGGGGGATGATGCGGAGAGGCCGACGAAGTCGCTACCCGAGCCGGCCACGGCCCGCGGTGACCCTACGTCGCCTTTTGACGTAGGAATCAAACGTTTATCGCTGCCGAGGGAGACCTGGCGTACATCGGGGAAATGATTGCGGGCTCAGGGTTTCCCGGTGTACCTTCGCGAAAGCCCTGCCTTCGAAGTTTTCCCATCTTCGCCTTGACGAGGTTGGATATGCGCATGCGATTGTTCGGCTCGACCCTGGCCGCCGCGGCGGCTCTATTCGTCTTCTCGGGCTCGTTGACGGCTCAGCAAGGCACGCTGATCGGGACGGTTACCAATGAGGCCGGCGCGACCGTGGACCAGGCCCAGATCGAGGTGCGCGGTGGGGCGCCCAACACCGGAACCCTAAGCGATGCTCAGGGCCGGTACCGAATCGCGCTACCCGCGGGGTCGTACGACCTCATCGTGCGGCGCGTCGGATCGCGCACCACGCTGTTCGAGAACGTCACGGTCCGGTCCGGCCAAACCACGACCTTCGACATCGTTCTTTCTTCGCAGGCGGAGATCCTCGACGCGGTCGTGGTGACGGCGTCGCGCGGCACCGGGGAGAAGTCCACCGAGGCGCCCGCGACCACGCATACCATCAGCTCGGTCGAGATCGAAGAGCGACCCGTTCAGTCGGTGGTCGACCACCTTCGGTCCTCGCCGGGCGTGAACATCATCAGTCAGGGCGTGCAAGCCTCCAACGTGGTCGTGCGAGGCTTCAGCAACATCTTCTCCGGTGCGCTTCACGTCCTCACGGACCACCGGCTCGCGGGTGTGCCTTCCCTCCGCGTGAACCTCATGCACTTCATTCCATCGAATGAGATGGACCTGGAGCGCATCGAGGTAGTGTTGGGTCCCGGGTCGGCGCTCTACGGCCCGAATACCGCAAATGGTGTCGTCCATTTGCTCACCAAGTCGCCCCTCGACGATCAGGGAACGTCGGTCACGTTCGGGGCCGGCGAGCGGTCGGTGTATCAGGGTTCGTTCCGTTCGTCCCACCTCCTCGGCAACAACTTCGGCGTGAAACTCTCCGGTCAGTACTTGCAGGGGAACGAATGGGAGTATGAGGACGCGACCGAGTTGGCGGCGCGCGCCCGCGCGGACACCAGTCCGGCGGCGTGCCTCGCGGACAAGGCGATTCGGGGACACGACGCGGCGACGGCTCAGACCGCGTGCGGCCGGCTGGGCCTGCGCGACTACGATATCGAACGGTACGGGTTCGAGGCCCGCGCCGACTGGCGGTTCGCCGATGACGGGGTGTTCGTCGCGACGTATGGGCGAAACAACTCGTCGGGCATCGAGCTGACCGGCCTCGGGGCGGGTCAGACGATCGACTGGATCTACGAATTCTATCAGGCGAGGGTCAGCAAGAACCGCTTCTTCGCCCAGGCCTATTACAACACCAGCGACGCGGGCCAGAGCTACCTCATCCGCGAAGGTGTGCCGCTCATCGATCGCTCGACGCTCTTCGTGGCTCAGGCGCAACAAGGTGTGGCGTTCATGGACGGGCGTCAGGACTTCACCTTCGGTGTGGACTATTACGCCACGCGGCCCGAGACGGGCGGGAGCATCAACGGGTTGTACGAGTCCGTCGACGAGATGAATGAGTGGGGCGTCTATCTCCAGTCGAAGACGGCGCTCACCGACCAGGTGGACTTCATCGCCGCCGGCCGGATCGACTCTCATTCGCTCCTTCCCGAAAACGTGATGTCGCCTCGGGCCGCGGTGGTCTTCCGCCCGACGGAGGAGCAAAGCCTGCGCTTCACGTACAACCGTGCGTTCTCGACGCCCTCGAGCTTGAATTACTTCCTCGACATCTCGGGTGGGGCGGCGCCCGGGGGGCTGGGTCCACTCGGCTACACGACGCGTGCATTCGGGACGGGGCCGAACGGGTTCGGTTTCCAGAACGACGACGGGACGCTCCGCGGGGTGCGGTCGCCCTTCAACCCCCTGGGTCCCGGCAATCTCATGGCCGGCCCCAGTGTTCCGATCTTCTGGGGTGGTGCCGTCGCGGTCCTTTCGGCTCAAGTCGCGGCGAATCCAGCGCTGGCGGCGCTCGGTCCGCTCCTGCCGATCCTGTCTGCGCTCTCCCCGACCAACGCGGATCTCGGCGTGATGCTGCTGGACCCGATTTCGCTCACGGTCCAGCCGCTTGGACCGAACAAGGTCATTCCCGACGTGCCCACCATCCGCGAGAGCTACACGGAGTCCTTCGAGGTTGGCTGGACCGGAATCCTGGACGGCCGCCTGAAGATCTCGGCCGACGCGTACTACATGAAGAAGAACGACTTCGTGTCGCCCCTTCTCATCATGACGCCCCTTCTGACGCTCAACGGGGCCGACATTGCGTCGTTCATCACGGGCCCGATCGTCGGTGCGTTGACGGCTCAGTTCATCGCCGGGGGTATGGATCCGGCCGTGGCAGCGGCGACGGCCGCCGCCACAGCCGCCGCTGCGGTCCCTCAGATCGCGGCGGGAATGGCGGGCATACCGGTGGGTGTGGTGTCGTCGAGTGAGGTCGCGGCGCAGGGCTCCGATCTCATCGTGAGTTACCGCAACGTCGGCGACCTCAACCTCTGGGGCGCGGACCTGGCGTTGCAGTGGTTCCTAACGGACGAGTGGTCCCTCACCGGTGCCTATTCCCACATCAGCGACGACTACTTCGACGCGGACGACGGTGCACCTTATGCGGTCGCGCTCAACGCCCCGCGGAGCAGCGGGAACCTGGGGTTGGCGTACCGCAACGTGGAGTCCGGATTCACGGCGACGGGTCGCGTGAGATTCTCGAACGAGTTCCCGGCGATTTCGGCGGACTTCGTCGGCACGAGTTGCGTGACGGGAGGGGCGACCGGGGGCCTCGAGAGCATGTGCGTCGAGGCGTTCCAGATCGTTGACGTCAGCCTCGGATACAAGGTGCCGAACACGGCCGCGACGTTGCAGGTGGCGGTCAATAACGTCTTCAACGCGGACTACCGATCCTTCGTGGGCGTTCCGACCATTGGTCGTTTCGCGATGGTGCGCGTCCGGTACGACCTCTTCTAGCAGGAAGCGCTCCAGAGCGCTGGAGGGCCCGGTCGGCGCGATCCGATCGGGCCCTTCGTCGTGCGCGGGTGGAAACCCCTGTGGCGTGGAGGGTACGCGAACGCCGCTACTCCCCAGGACATGAGGACGAGATGTGACCACCGCCGAAGCCCGCAAATCCGTGACACTTCGCTGCGCATTCTGTGCGACGCTCAATCAGGTCGATCTGTCGCGTGCGGCGGACCGGCCGAAGTGTGGCGAGTGTGCTCGTCCGATGCTCCTGGACCGCCCGGTCGCGGTGAGCCAGGACGACTTCGAGCGAACCGTGTTGGGTGCCACGTCGCCGGTCCTCGTGGACTTCTATGCGGACTGGTGCGCTCCCTGTAAGATGGTTGCGCCGTTCATCGATGAGATCGCTCGGGAGCAAACGGGCAAGATGCTCGTTGTCAAAGTGGATACCGATCGTGCGCCGGATATCGCCATGAAGTATCAGATTCGCAGCATTCCGACGTTGGTCGTGTTCGAGGGTGGCGAGGAGATTGAGCGGAGCCTTGGCTTCGAGCCCGAGCGGGTTCGTGCACTGGTTCAGAGGGTCGTGGCGTGAGCAAACGCGACCGACACGCGCAGATCCTGGAGGTCCTGGGAGAGCATCGTGTGACGAGTCAGGAGGTGCTCCGCGAGTTGCTTCATGCTCGAGGGACCGAGGTGACTCAGGCGACCCTGTCGCGTGATATGCGCGAGCTACGGCTGGTCAAGGTTCCCGGGGCGGACGGATCGGGTTTCTACTCGGTCCCCGACGAGTGGGATAGCACGCCTCAGCTCGAGTCCTTGCTCCCGACCCTGTTTCAGAGTGCGGAGGGTGTTGATCACCTTCTGGTCGTGAGGACGATGAAGGGTGGCGCCCAGACGGTGGCGGCGGGCATCGATTGGGAGGAATGGCCGGAAGTGCTCGGTACGCTCGCCGGCGATGACACGATCTTGATCATTCTGCGCGATGCGTCGGCCCTCGGCCGCATCAAGGCCCGCATCGAGGCGATGGCTTCCCCCCGCTAAGGTCGGCAGCCTCAAGAATATGCAGCCGGAGAGGGTTGTCTTGAGTCCGCTATTCTTGGGCGTTCGGTTGCGTTCTTCCTATTGCGCGGGCTTGACTCCATACATCCATGGTGCATATTTATGCCTTCACTGCATGGAATCAGTGACCCAACACGGAAACCAAAAGGGGACCGGGGGCAGAAGTACGGGGCAACAGGCCCTCCGGCGCTTCGGCGGGAAGCAGTCGGTCTTCTGACCCCCGGGCCTCTTTTCGCACAGGCGCTCTGGCGCGTCGAGGGCAGGACATGAAGGTCGTTCTCGGATATTCTGGTGGACTCGATACTTCGGTCATCGTTCCGTGGCTCAGAGAGAACTACGGAGCGGACGTCATCTGCATGGCGGGCGACGTCGGCCAGAAGGGTGGCCTGGCTGGCCTAGAGGCGAAGGCGCTCAAGACAGGCGCTTCGGCCTTCTACGGTGAGGATCTTCAGGCCGAGTTCGTTGAGGACTTCGTGTTCCCGACGCTCAAGATCGGAGCGGTGTACGGCCGGAAGTACCTCCTGGGCACCGCCATGGCACGGCCGATCCTCGGACAGCGACAGATCCAAGTCGCGCGTCAGGTCGGCGCCGACGCCGTCGCGCATGGCTGCACGGGAAAGGGCAACGACCAAGTGCGCTTCGAGCTCGCATACGCGGCGCTCGGACCGGAGTTCACCGTCATCGCACCTTGGCGCGAGTGGGATCTGAACTCGAGGGAGGACTGCCTCGCCTACGCGCGGGCCCGCAACATCGCTCTCGATGGGATCGACCAGTCGAAGCTGTACTCTCGAGATGAGAACCTCTGGCACATTTCGCACGAGGGGGGGCCGCTCGAGGACCCTGCGCTCGAGCCCGAGGAAGAGATGTTCCTGTGGACGGTGTCTCCTCAGCGCGCTCCCGACGAACCGGAGTACGTGACGATCGGCTTCGACGCGGGCGTTCCGGTTTCGGTCAACGGCGAGGTCATGAGCGCGGTTGCACTCCTGACGGCTCTGAACGAAATCGGTGCCCGTCACGGGGTGGGGCGGTCCGATCTGGTCGAGAATCGGCTCGTAGGAATGAAGTCACGTGGCGTCTACGAGACGCCCGGTGGCACGTTGCTTTACGACGCGCTTAAGGACCTCGAGTCGATCACGATCGACCGTCGAGCCGAGGCGTTGAAGGATCAGATGGCGCAACGGTGGGCCGATATGCTGTACGAGGGGCGTTGGTGGACTCCCGAGCGCGAGGCGCTTCAGGCCATGGCCAACGTCCTGTCGAAGAATGTTACGGGCTCGGCGACCCTGAAGTTGTTCAAGGGTTCGAGTCGGGTGGTCTCTCGGACGAGTCCGGTTTCGCTCTACCGAGAGGACCTTGCGAGCTTCGGGCACGCCGTGACGTACGATCACGCCGATGCGGCTGGCTTCATTCGGCTGTTCGGGCTTCCGATCCGGGCCGCCGCCGCCGTCGAGGGCCAGGGCAGTAGCGATGCAGCTGTTTCCCGGCTGATCGAAGAAGTGATTGAGGCTGGGGCGCTCTGACGGACGCAGAGGGCGGGTCCGAGGCGAAGTCCCTCTGGGGTGGACGATTCGAAGGTGGGATGGCACCCGAGATGGTGCCGTTCAACCGCAGTCTGGGGATCGACCAACGCCTTTGGCGTGAAGATGTGCGGGGCAGCATCGCATGGGCGCGTGCGATTGGTTCTGCCGGTGTCCTGACCCCCGCAGAAACCGACGCGATTATCGCCGGGTTAGGTGAAGTCGCGGCGCGCATCGAGAGCGAGGGACTCGCCGACGCGCCCGAGGAGGACATCCACTCCGTTGTCGAGCGCATGCTCGGTGAGGCCGCCGGTACCGTGGCGGGCAAGCTGCACACCGGCCGTTCTCGCAACGACCAGTCGTCCACCGGAGTCCGACTGCACGGGATGGCGGCCGCCGATCTCATCGCGACGCGAGTCACGGAATTGTGTGAGGCGCTCCTGGGCATGGCCGAGCGAGGGCAGGGAGTCGTCATGCCTGGCTACACGCACCTGCAACAGGCGCAGCCCGTGCTGGCGGCTCAATGGGTGCTCAGCCACGTATTTCCGTTCTTGCGGGATCTCGATCGGATCAGGGCCGCGCGCGCGTCCGCCGCTGTGCTCCCCTTGGGTTCGGGTGCGATCGCGGGATGTCCGTTCCCCATCGATCGGGAAGCGCTTCGAGTCGAACTGGGGTTCGATCGGGTGAGCGAGAACTCCGTGGACTCCGTGTCCGACCGAGACTGGATCTGCGACACGCTTTATGCGGGGGCCATGCTCGGCGTGCATCTCTCGCGCCTCGCCGAGGACCTCGTCCTGTTCTCCAGCGTCGAGTTCGGATTCGTGCGACTCTCCGACGGATACAGCACCGGCTCGAGTCTCATGCCTCAGAAGCGCAATCCGGACGCAGCCGAACTCACGAGAGGGAAGTCCGGTCGACTCGTCGGGAATCTGATGTCGATGTTGACGCTTCTGAAGGGGCTCCCGACCAGTTACAACCGGGATCTCCAGGAGGATAAGGAACCGTTGTTCGATACGATCGACACGCTTCTGCTGACGCTTCCCGTGGTGGCCGGGGCGGTCGCGACGGCAGAGTTCCGGTCCGATCGCATGACCCGCGTCATGGACGAACAGCTGCTCGCTACGGATCTGGCAGACTATCTGGTCCGGCGTGGTGTTCCGTTCCGGGTCAGCCACGAGGTCATCGGCCGCGTTGTACGCTTGGCCGAGACGCGCGGGGTCGCGCTGTCGGCGCTCAGCCTGGAAGAGTATCGGGCGGCGAGCGAGACCTTCGGAGCCGACCTCTTCGAAGTGTTCGACTGGCAGGCCTCGGTCGACTCGAGAGATGCAGCCGGCGGCACATCTCTCCGCTCCGTTCTCGTACAACTCGACGAGGTGCGCGCCAGACTCGGGGCCGCTCGGTAGGAGCCTCGGCGCGCCACGGCGCGAGTTGCTCTACGCCATCGTCCGCCCGGCGGCCTGCACGAACGGACGCAGCGACGTCATCAGCGTCGCGAGTTCGGCGAAGTCGAGCGACTGCTCGCCCCTGCGTGGAGTCTGTTGGGTCTTACAGGGTTACACGCCGGCTCGGAAGGCCCCCGTCGGGAGCATCCGTAAAGAGTCGCAGTCAACCGGATGGCCCGTCTGGTACGCCGTGGGCGCCGTCAGTAGATTCTTGAGGCTTGCGGGTCTTTTTGAGCAGGGAGATTCGTCGGGGCCGATTCAAACACCTCCCCGCAAGGAGATCGCGACTCGATGACGACCATGGTTCGCTGGTGAGTCAGGACGACCTCAAGCGGCACGCCGCAGTGGCCGCTATGGCCCAGATCGAGAGCGGGATGGCTCTGGGCCTGGGGACCGGCAGCACCGTGCGTCATCTGGTGGATCTGCTCGGTGAGGCGCTCGCCGACGGGAGGTTGACCGACATCGTGGGCGTGCCGACTTCGATTCAGACCGAACGGCAGGCCCTTGAAGTGGGCATTCCGCTGGTGGGTCTCGGGGACCGCGAAGGGCTCGATCTCACGATCGACGGGGCCGATGAGATTTCCCCCGAGCTCGACTTGATCAAGGGGCTGGGCGGTGCGCTGCTTCGCGAGAAGATGGTGGCGCAGGCATCCCGCCGGCTGTTGATCATCTCGGACGACAGCAAGTTGGTCGATCGACTGGGGACCCGAGCGCCCCTTCCGGTCGAGGTGATCGACTGGGCCGTTGATGCCCAGGTGCACTTCCTGGAAGCTGCCGGCGCGAGCGTCGTGCTCCGCACCGCGCCCGACGGATCGCCGACACGCAGCGACAACGGAAATGTGTTCCTCGACTGTTCCTTCACGGGCGGCATCGAAGACCCGCTCGAGCTCGAACAACTCCTGGCGTTTCGCGCCGGGATCGTCGACTCGGGGCTCTTCCTGGGGATGGCGAGTGAAGCCGTGATCGCATCCGAGGCCGGCACGCGGACCATGAGGAACGAACGATGAAGATCGCACCGTCGATTCTCTCGTGCGATTTCTCGCGGCTCGCGGACGAGATCGCTGCGGCCGAGTCCGGCGGTGCGGACTGGATCCATGTGGACGTCATGGACGGTCATTTCGTGCCCAATATCACGATCGGACCGGTGATCACGGCGGGCGCGCGCCGGGCGACCACCTTGCCGCTCGATGTGCACCTGATGATCGAGAGTCCGGACCGCTATCTCGAGGCGTTTGCCGATGCGGGAGCGGATCTGCTTACGGTCCACGTCGAGGCGTGTCGACATCTGCATCGCACCATCGAACGGATCCGTGAGCTGGGCGTTCGGCCCGGAGTCGCCGTTAATCCTGCGACACCGCTCGAGGCGGTTCGGGAGGTTCTACCGAGCCTCGACCTTCTCGTCATCATGTCCGTCAATCCGGGCTTCGGCGGCCAGTCGTACATTCCGGCTACGTTCGACAAGTTGCGCCGGGCGCGTGCGCTCCTCGACGCGATGGGATCGCACGCGGAGTTGGAGGTCGACGGCGGCGTCGATGTGAAGAACGCGGCCAAGGTCCTGGCGACGGGAGCCACTGTGCTGGTGGCTGGTTCGGCGGTGTATGGTCATCCCGAAGGGGCAGCGGCCGGCGTGCGGGCCCTTCGGCACGCGGGGACGTCGTAACATTGGCACTCGGACCCGGCGAGAAGTACACTGCAACCACGATTTTCACCCCCCTGAGAATCCTTTAAGTCATGACTGATTCTCATGTAATTGACCCCCAGGCGCTCGAGCGCCTGAAAGAGTGGGGTGGAGACAAGCTCGCCGGCCAAATGGTGAGGTTGTTCCTGAAGAACTCCGACGCGCGCATGGATCAGATTCGAACGGGTGCCCGCGAGGGCGACCCCGAGGAAACTGAGAAGGGCGCGCACTCACTGAAATCGAGCGCGGCCAACATCGGGGCAGAGACCCTGAGGACCCTTGTTACTCAAATCGAGAGCGCGGCTTTGAGTGGCGAACTCGATTCCATGCTCAGCCTCCTGCCGGGGGTCGAGTCCGCTTATGCAGCCGCGATCGCCGAGTTGGAGTCGATCGAGAAGGGGATGCCAGCAGATGAATCCTAAAGTCGCAGTCGTCGAAGACAATCCCGACAATCGAATGCTCGTGCAGGCCCTGCTCGATGATTTGTACGAGATATCGGAATACGAGACCGGAGTCGAAGCCGTCGAAGGGCTGCCGGACAACATCCCGGAAGTGATCCTTCTCGACATCTCCTTGCCGGTGATGGACGGCACCGAGGTCTTGAAGTGGCTGCGCACCCAGGATGCATTGAAGGCCATTCCCGTGATCGCGCTCACGGCCCACGCGATGGCGGGTGATCGCGAGAAGTACCTCTCTCTCGGCTTCAACGACTACGTCACGAAGCCCATTCTTGACGAGGATATTCTCATCGCGGCGATCGAGCGGTGCCTGAACCGGGTGGGGTGACCCCCGAGGCTCCCTCTCTCGCAGAACCCGCGGTCGGCCCGAAACTCCCATCGGTCGCGCGGGCGAGCGAGGATGAGTTGGCAGGCCCCGACCGGGGCCTGGAACACTCGACGTTCTATGCGCTTCTGTTCCTGGTCCTCGTGGCCGGGTCGTTGCTGCTTCGCTCCAATTTCGTCTGGGAAACCGGGTACACCGCCCACTCCATCATGGAGGCGGTCGCGACCATCCTGGCGTTTATCATCGGGGCGCTTGCGTTGGTCCGGTACTATAGCCGGAAACAGGCGACTTTCCTGTTGATCGGATGCGGCTTTCTTGGAGCAGCGCTGCTCGGCCTGAACCACGCCCTCGTTACGACCCCTCTCATTATCGATGCGAGGGTGGTGGCGGACTCACGCGTCCAACCGGCGGGTCTCTTCGCCTGGACGTGGACGGCGGAACGCGTCTTCCTCTCCCTCTTCCTGTTCGTCAGTGTCGTTTGGCGCCAGGACGAACGCGGGACCGGCGAGGGATCGATCTCGGAGGTATCGGTCTACGCGACCGCGCTGGTTCTCACCCTGAGTAACCTTCTCTTCTTCGAGCTCGTTCCCCTTCAGTCGCTCACGTCTCCGACGGATCTGGTGAGTCGACCGGCCGAGCTCGTGCCGGCGTTGTTCTTCGCCGTCAGCTTCATCGGCTTCTATCGAAAGGGAAGCTGGCGGCGGGACCAGTTCGAACATTGGATGCTGGTATCGCTTCTCATTTCGATGCTGGCGCACGGCGCGTTCATGGCTTTTTCGCAGCAGCGCTTCGACGCGATGTTCGCCGCCGCCCACATGCTCAAGATCGCGAGCTACGTGGCGATTCTCACAGGACTGCTCTCGAGCGTGTATTCGACGTTCACTCGTGAGGCGCGCGTGCTCGGCGCGCTGATCGAGTCCCATCACGAACTGGCCCGCGAGGTGGACTTCCGCTCCAAGACCGAGCGGGCCGTGAAGGAAAGCAGCGAGCGGCTTCAGCGTTTCCTGGACAATGCGAACGATCTCATTCAGAGCGTCGGGCCCGACGGGCGATTCCTCTATGTGAATAGCTCGTGGAAGCGAGTCCTCGGATACGACGACGACGACCTGGAAACGATGACGCTGTCGGAAATCGTTCGGCCCGAGCACCGGGCCGCGCTTGAGGAGGAACTGAGGAGGGTGCTCGGGGGAGGGGCTCCGCAGCGCTTCAATGTGGAGTATTTGGCGTCCGACGGGCGAGTCGTAATTCTCTCCGGGAGCACGCAGGCGCAGCTCCTCGGCGACACGGCTGTGGCCACACAGAGTATTCTCCGGGATGTGACCGAACAGAGGCTCGCGGAGCGCAAGCTCGACGAGTCCCAACAGAATCTGGTTGCTTTAGTCGAAAACACCGGCGATTCGATCTGGTCGGTCGATCGGCAGCACCGGCTCATCACGCTCAACTCGGCCTTCGCACTCGCCATGGAGGCGCGCACCGGGCACGAGCCGCAGGTGGGTGAGTTACCGGCCGCGGCGTTTGTCCCGGCGGATGTCGAGTGGTACCAGGACCTCTACGACCGCACCCTCGCGGGTGAGCGTCAGGTCGCCCTGCGGACCGACGATGTGGATGGTCATCTCCGCTACTTCGAACTCTATGCGAACCCGATCCACTCTCAGGCGGGGGTGTCGGGGGCCGTCTTTTTCGGAAAGGACGTGACTCCGCGCGTTCGAGCGGAAGAAGCACTCCACGTGGCGAAGGACGAGGCGGAGGCCGCGAATAAGGCCAAGAGCCACTTCCTCGCGAACATGAGTCACGAACTGCGTACCCCGCTCAACTCCGTGATCGGGTTCACCAACATCCTGCTCAAGAACAAGGACGACCGCCTTACCCACAAGGACGTGGGCTTTCTCCAGCGCGTCCTGTCGAACGGAAAACATCTGCTGGCGCTCATCAATGAAGTGCTCGATCTGGCCAAGGTCGAGGCTGGCCGCATGGAGCTCATCATCGAAGAGGTCGATCTCGCACACCTCTGTGTAGAGACCGTTCAGCAGCTGGAAGGGCAGGCGAAAGCCAAGGACGGCACCATCGAGTTGGTGGCGGATGTGCCGTCGTCGGTCTCGATGGTCGAAACGGATTCGGCGAAGCTGAAGCAGGTGATCATCAACCTCGTCGGCAACGCGCTGAAGTTCACGCACGCCGGCTCGGTGACGGTGCGGCTGGACCTGGCCCCGGACGGGAAGACGCCTGTAGCGATCTCGGTCGTAGATACCGGCATCGGGATTCCAGCCGACCGACTCGAGGCGATCTTCGAGGCGTTTCAACAGGCGGAGGCGGGCACCTCCCGAAAGTACGGTGGCACCGGCTTGGGACTCACCCTGTCGCGGTCGATCTGTTTGCTCCTGGGATACGACCTCATCGTCGAGTCCGTGGAGAACAAGGGTTCGACGTTCAAGATCGTGATGGGTGAGCGTGCGGGTAAGGCGGTGCGGGAAGCCGACGCGCCCGAGGCCGTTGAGGCACAACGGGCGCTACCTGTGGCCGTGCGCGCCGAGGACGGGCCCGAGGAAGACGAGTCGGACACGTCCACTCTCGACGCACCGAGACCGAGTTGGGGTGACTTCAAGGTCCTAGTCGTCGATGACGAGATGGACTCCAGGGTGTTGATCAAGCATTTCCTGACCGACTTCGGGTGCCAGGTGTTCACGGCTTCCGGCGGTGAGGAGGGGCTGGCCCTCGCGCGGGAGCACCAGCCGGATCTCATCACTTTGGACCTGATCATGCCCGACGTTACCGGGTGGGAGGTCCTGAAGCGTCTCAAGGCGGATCCGGTGCTGCGGGTGATTCCCGTCGTGGTCGTGAGCGTGGTCGCGAACGAGGGGCGCGGGCGACTCCTCGGAGCGGTGGATTTGGTTACGAAGCCGTTCGATCGCGAAGACCTTCTCCGTGTGCTGTGGCGGAATCTGGGACGCCGCCGTGGCGGCAGGATCCTCCTCATGGTACACGACCCGGCGCGCCGCAAGGAACTGGCGGGTGTCGTGAGGGAGAGGGGGCTCGAGGTCACGACGAGCACGGGTGGAGAGCTTCTCAATATTCTCGGACACGAAGCTCCCGATGCCGTGGTTCTCGACCTAGACCTACCCGGAATCCAAGGGGTCGCCGCACTCCTCGAACTCCGGGATGACCGCGTGCACACGGGTCTTCCGGTACTCGTGCTAACGCCGGAGGGCCTGAACGAGAAGGAGCGTGAGATTGTCGGAGAACTGGCGACCGTGCACAGTGCCGGCCCCGATGCGGCTGAGGTGCTCAGGAACCTTCTCGACGTGTCCTTTCCGCTCGCAGGAGTTCAGGAAGCGGACGCGTGAGCGACCCGGCCAAGCGCGGTGTCCTCATCGTCGAGGACGACCCCGAAATCCAGTATCTACTGGAGATGGTCCTGAAGGAGGACGATCGGGAGCTGTTTGCGGTGGGGACGGGTGCCGAAGCGGAGGTGGTCCTCGCACGAGAGTCGATCGACCTGATCGTGCTCGACCTGATCCTCCCCGACATGGACGGCCGGACGCTCCTGAGCCGTGTCCGAGAACGGCCGGACACATCGTCGGTGCCGGTCGTCGTGATCTCGGCTCGGGGCGGGGTCGAGATTCGGCAGGATTGCTATGCTCTGGGTGCGGATTACTTCACGGAGAAGCCGTTCAATCCCGATGACGTAGCCGCCGATATCCGGGCCCGCCTGGAGCGAACTCGGGGCCGGGACCGGACGGCACTCATCGATCCGGTGACGGGGCTCATGAATCGTGCAGGTTTGCTCGCTGAATGTGATGCGGTTGGGACGGATTTCGGCCTCGCGCTCGTGCAACTGGACGGATTCCTGGTCGTCTCGGAGCGGTGGGGGTGGGAAGCCGCTGAAGGTGTACTTCGAGACGTCGGTGCCGCGCTGCGACGGGCGGTGGGCGAGAGCCGCATCGGTCGTCTCGGTGGCGGGGACTTCATCGTGTTTTCTCCGAATTCTTCGCTGGAAGAGGCCGCCGCCGTGGCTGGCGCGGCTCTCGACTCGATTCGGGCGCTGCACATCGACGACCCCGATGGCGAGACATTGCGTCTCACGGCATCCGTCGGTGTCGTGATCGGTGAGCAGGCCGATACTCTCGACGATGTGCTCGATGCGGCTCGGAGGAGGCTGTTTCAGGCCCGAGAGTCGGGCCGCAACCAAGTCGTCTCGGAAGACATCGACTCGCCTCGGGCCAACCGGAGGGTCCTCGTCGCGGAGGATGACGAGATCTCGGCCACGATCCTTCTTCATCGACTCGCCAAAGAGGGGCTCGACGTCGTTCGCTACGCCAACGGCCGCGAGG
Source organism: Gemmatimonadota bacterium (assembly GCA_027623325.1). GTDB lineage: Bacteria > Gemmatimonadota > Gemmatimonadetes > Longimicrobiales > Gaopeijiaceae > UBA2589. Next base: position 8,615 of record JAQBXY010000024.1, on the reverse strand, counting down.
CGTATGAGGCGGCGCTCGAGGAGACGCCCGCGCTCGTGATTCTCGACGTGAAGATGCCGGGCATGGACGGATTCGAAGTCCTCGAGCGGCTGCGTCGGACGCCGTCGTATTCCAGCGTCCCGATCATCTTGCTCACGTCGATGGGCAGCGAGGCTGATGTGGTGCGCGGCTTTCAGCTGGGCGCGGACGACTATGTGCTCAAGCCCTTCTCACCGATCGAACTCTCGGCCCGTGTCTTTAGGCTCCTGCGGCGAGGACGATCGGTGTTCGCGGTTTGAGGTCATCCGATGGCTAGTCTGCGCCGACTCGCCGGAAGTCTGACGGTCTCGGAGACGGCTCTCATGGTGCTCGTCGCCGTGATCCTGGCCCTCTTCGCGGTGACCCTGGCCTTCTCGGTGTACGCCGTGCTTCTGCGCAGTCGTCATCGTCGACGCGATCGGCTGTGGGAGGAGCTCAGTGCTCGATGGGAGGCACCGGTTCTCGCCGCCCTCGTGGATGCGGATCAGATTCCGGCCGCGCAGGCGTGCGTGGACGAGGAGCATCGACTGCACTTCGTTCGATTCGTGCTGGAGTACACGAGGCGGGTGCGCGGCGAAGAGCGCCGCACGCTGCAAAAACTCGTCGCTCCCTTCCTCGATGGAATCGCAGCCCGGGCTCAGGATCGACGGTCGGAGGTTCGCACTCGTGCGATACAGACGCTCGGAACGCTCGGCCTGCCGAAGTACTCTGCAGAAGTGCTCCGGGGCCTCGAAGATCCGTCACCGCTGGTGTCGATGGTGGCCGCGCGATATCTGGCTCGGCCCGAGTTCCCGGAATTCACGCCCATAGTGATGAAGCACCTCGATCGGTTCGAGGGTTGGAATCCGAGATTTCTCGCCTCGATGCTTGCTAAGATCGGGCCTGAGGCGTCGTCTACCCTGCGCGATGGGCTGGCTGACGAAGCAACCCCGTCCTGGCTGCGCGCGGTACAGGCCGAGGCGCTCCGCATGCAACTCGATCCTGTCGCTGGCGACCTCGCGGCCGCCGCTCTCCCTGGGACAGAGGACCGCGATCTCATCTCCGCTTTACTCCGGCTTCTGGCTGCCGTGGGACGACCCACACACGTGCCCATCATTCGTGAGCTGTGTGGATCTTCGGACATCATCGTGCGCGCCCAGGCGCTTCACGCGCTCGGCTTCCTCAGCAATGCCGACGATATTCCGCTCCTGGTTGCGGCGATGGACGATGAGTCTCCCTGGGCAGCGCTTCATGCAGCGAGAGGTGTTCGGGAGGCCGGAGGGGAGCGCGAACTCGCGGAACTCGCGGAGTCGGATCACCCTCACGCGCGTTTGGCGGGCCAGGTGCTGTTCGAGGAGGGCGAATCATGACCGAGATCTTCTGGTCCGTGATTCAGGTCTTCAACTACATCGTGCTGGCCTACTTCATCGTCCTGCACGCTGGGTACCTCGTGACTAGTGTCTTCGCTTTCGGCGCGCTCAAGCGGTACGCGCTACGAATGAAGTCACTCGATCTGACGGACCTGATCACATCGGCATGGGCGCCGCCGATCACCCTCATCGCTCCGGCCTACAACGAGGAAACGACCTGCGTCGAGTCGGTTCGGTCGCTGCTGACGCTGGAGTATCCCGAGTACGACATCCTCGTCGTAAACGACGGCTCGAAGGACGGCACGGTCGAACGTTTGACGAAGGCGTTCAATCTGTATCCGGCCAGCCGGGTTCCGACGGCCGAGTTGGGTTCTGCCGACGTCCGCCAGGTGCTTCGGTCCCGGCGCCATCCGAATCTGTGGGTTATCGACAAGGAGAACGGGGGGAAAGCCGACGCGCTGAACGCGGGTCTCAATTTTTGTCAGACGCCGTTGTTCTGTGCGATGGACGCCGACTCGCTCATCGAGCCCGAAGCGTTGATACGAATCGTGCGACCCTTTTTGGAAGACGCGACGACGATTGCGGCCGGGGGTGTTCTGCGGATCGCGAACGGATGTGTCGTCAGCCAGGGCAGGGTCGTCGACGTACGGATGCCGAAGAACTTCCTCGCCCGTCTCCAGGTTCTCGAGTACCTGCGGGCGTTCCTGTCGGGGCGCATGGGGTGGGACGCGCTGGACGCGACGCTCGTCATCTCCGGGGCGTTCGGGATCTTCAAACGCAACGTGGTGGTGGATGCCGGCGGATATGCTACGGACACCGTCGGCGAGGACATGGAACTCGTCGTGCGACTCCACCGATACTGTCGCGAGAACGACATCCCGTATCGAATCCACTTCGTTCCGGACCCCGTGGCCTGGACCGAGTGTCCCGAGTCACTGGCGGTGCTGGGGCGGCAGCGGGACCGATGGCAGCGGGGGCTGTTCCAGTCGTTGACTCGCCATCGGAAGATGATGTTCAACCCGAAGTATGGTCGAGCGGGCGTCATCGCATATCCGTACTTCTTCTTTCTGGAGATGTTGGGGCCCGTGATCGAGTTGTTGGGATACGTGTCGTTCACCGTCACGATTCTCGCGGGCCGTGCGGAGTGGCCCTTCGTGATCGCGTTCCTCTCGGGCGCGATCATTCTGGGAGGGGCGCTGTCCCTCTCTGCAGTCGCGCTCGAGGAGTTGTCGTTCCGACGCTACCCTCGGCTTTCGGACCTTCTGCAGCTGTTTGCGCTCGCGCTGCTGGAGAATTTCGGATACCGCCAGCTGTGCGCCTGGTGGCGCCTCAAGGGGACGGTCTCCGCGATCCGCGGCGTCCAGGGCTGGGGCCACATGACGAGGAAGGGATTCACGGTGGAAGCCACGGAGGTCGCCGACTGAGCGCCCTGCTCGAGGGTTTGATTCCGTCGCCGCGCGTGGCGTTGATGGTCGCGGCGCTCGCCGTCGTGGTCGGATCGGGAGGGGCGATCTTCGTCGCTTCGCTGCGTGGCCGCGGCGTTCGGGTGGCGTACACCCGAAAGATCTTCCACTTCCTCGTCTTCACGACGGCCGCGGTGGTGCATGTGGTGTGGGCGCTACCCGGAACCGTCGTCTTCGGCGCGGTGATCGCCGGGATGGTCCTCGCCGCGGTGTTGTCGGGGGAGGGCCAGCCCTTCTACGAGGCTCTGGCTCGCGATTCGGATCGACCGCACCGGACCCTCTTCATCCTCGTCCCACTCCTCACGACGGCAATCGGTGGGCTTGCATCGGCGCTTCTTGCGGGCCCGTTCGCTGCGGTGGGATACCTCGCGGCCGGATGGGGTGATGCCGTGGGCGAGCCCGTGGGAGCGCGCTGGGGGCGGCACCCGTACCGGGTCCCGTCCCTGGCGGGGGTACCGGCGACACGGACGCTCGAAGGATCGGCGGCGGTGTTCGTCGTGGCCTCCGCCGGTTCGATGCTTGCGGTATGGACACTCGGTGCCGGTGGCGCGAGCTGGTGGGTCGGGCTCATCTGTGGCGCGGCCGCCGCCGTGGTGGAGGCCGCGAGCAATCACGGCTTGGACAACCTGACGGTTCAGGTGGCAGCATCCCTCGTGGCGGCCGCTTTGTTGGCTTGAACCCCGGGACGCCCCCACATTCGTCCGGGGGATCGGAACCGGTCCCTCATCTCCCGATTGGATCAACGACCCGAGCATGCGTTACACATTCCGAACCGAACTGCCGAACCACACGCCCGAAGAGGTTTTTGACTGGCATGAACGCCCGGGAGCGCTCGAGCGCCTGACCCCTCCGTGGGGGAAGGTCGAGGTGCTGCACCAGTCGGGTGGCATCCGTGACGGCGGGAAGGTGAGCCTCCGCGTGCATCGGGGTCCGGCCAGCTTTCGCTGGGATCTCAAGCATCGTGACTACGAGTACGGGAAGCAGTTTCGGGACGAACAAGTCGAGGGCCCCCTGAGCAGTTGGGTGCATACACACGGCTTCTCGGCGGCACCGGGTGGAGGCACGATCGCGACCGACGACATCGAACTCGAAGCGCCGCTCGGAGCAGCGGGAGCGGCGCTCGGACCGACGTTCATCAAGGGCGAACTGGACCGCCTCTTCCGCTTTCGATATCAGCGGCTCTTCACCGATCTGGCACGACACGCAGAGCACCGTGAGCGAAAGAGACTCACCGTCGCGATCACCGGTGCCTCGGGATTGGTGGGGAGCAACCTTCGTGCGTTCCTCACCACGGGCGGTCACGAGGTCGTGTCCCTCGTGCGGGACAGTCGGAAGATGGATGACTCATCCGTCTTCTGGAATCCGTCCTCTGGGGTCATCGACGAGAAGGGGCTGACCCGGGTCGACGCGGTCGTTCATCTGGCAGGCACACCGATCGCCGATGGGCGTTGGACCGACGAACGGAAACGATCCATCAAGCAGAGCAGAGTGAGGGGTACCGAGCTTCTGGCGCGTACGCTGTCCACGATGAAGAATGGTCCCAAGGTCCTGATCTCATCCTCCGCAGTCGGATTCTACGGCGATCGCGGAGCGGACAGCCTCGGCGAGTCCGAGCCGGCCGGGAAGGGATTTCTGGCGGAGGTGTGCCGCGCCTGGGAAGGGGCGACGAAGCCCGCCGAGCGGGCCGGAATCCGCGTCGTGACGCTCCGAACCGGAGTCGCTTTGTCGCCTGCGGGTGGAGCCCTCGGTCAGATGCTTCTGCCCTTCAAGATGGGCGCCGGCGGTCGCCTCGGGTCCGGGAAGCAGTACATGAGCTGGATCGACCTCGATGATCTCACCGGCCTGATTCTCCATCTGCTCTACGACGACTCGCTGCGAGGGCCGATCAACGCGACGTCACCGCACCCGGTCACCAACGCGACCTTCACCTCGGCGCTCGGTCGAGTCCTCGGTCGTCCGACCGTCATCCCCGTTCCGGGCATCGCGGTGAAAGCCGCCTTCGGAGAGTTGGGGACCGAGGCGCTTTTGTGGGGCCAGCGGGTGCTTCCCACCAAGGTGCAGAAGTCGGGCTTCGAGTTCTTTTACGAGGGTGTCGAGGACTCGATGCGCTTTCAGCTGGGGCGCATGGAGCGGTGATTGGGGGTCGGTCCCGACCCCGACTTAGCGGCGCGTGCGAACCACTAGCGTACCACCGTTGCCCGCCAGCGTACCGAACGCGAAGCCGGCTTCGCTCGCCGACAGGAAGCGGATGTCGACGACCGCCGTGAGGGGAATCGTGCCCAGATCACGCGCGGTGCCCCGTGGGACACCATCCACGAACAAGGTGACCTCGGTTCTGGTATTCGTTGCAGCCTGTCCCCGGGGGCGCAACCAACTCGGGCGCAGCCTTTGAAGCGCGCGGTACAGGTCGGACTCATGGGTGGCCAGCACGGCTTCTCCGGTCAGGACCGAACCGCCACCACTCGCGGAGGCCGCCTCGTCTCCGTCGGCCGACCCCGCAGAGGACGCGGCGCAGGAGGCCGTGAAGAGGACGAGCGTCAGGGTGCAGGCAATCTTCGTTTTCGACGTGCGCACAGTGTCTCTCCGGGGTGGTGTCCCTCCCAGTGTCCCAAGCTGCCGCCTACTCGGAGAGCGCGCCATACACGCGCGCCAGACGCACGCGTGAGGGAGGGCTCGAGGAGGTGGATCAAGAGTCGGCGAGCTTCCTCCACGGATACGTGCGGGACCAGAACCACCGGTGGCGCGAGGCCTTTAGGCCCTACTGGGATGTCCCCCTCGCGGATACGTTGTCGAGCCACAGTCCTAGCCAGTTCGGGTTGATTCGACCGTGGGCGAGGCTCGCTGCCGACGAGGATCTGCGGAGCAAGCTAGTGGAGCTCGGCACCTCGGGCGGGGTGGCTGCCGGGAGCTTTCAATCGCTCATCGCGAAGAACAGCGATCTGGCGAACTCGATCGATGCAGAATTGGGGCGCGACTGACACGGAGGGTCGTTCTGAGTAAGCGGCCGGTCGAGCCAGAGGCGCGCGACATGTGACAGGGGTCTGCTGCTGACAGGGTAAGCCATGAGGCCCGGCAGCACTCGCCTGGCGGCTCGCGCTGCCGGTCGACATTGTGGTCCTGCAGCAGAAACCCAAAGTCGTTAGAACGCAGTCCGGAAGCATGTGTGGCCTCCCCGCGAGTTCAAGATGCGAGAACGTAGCACGAAGCTGGTTGGCGAGTTCCTGGTTATCGTCGTTGGGGTGCTCGCAGCCCTGGCTGTGGACGACTACCGCGACGTTCGAGCGGATCGCACCTTCGAGGCACATCTGCTGTCCGGGATCCGCGCGGACCTCGAACGCGACACGGTCGATGCCGGAGCCGTGATCCGCGCCGCTCAGGGACGAGCGGCCGCTGCGGATGAGATCCTCGCGATGCTGGGAGACCCCGTTGCCGGCCGGATCCAAGCGATGGCTTGGAACCTAGATCAGCACCTTATCGCGGCTCGTGAGTTGTACGCGCCTGGCAGTGTCTCTCAGGGTGTGGCACTGCTGCTCTTGGCAGATCAAAGGCGTCTGGATCTCTCGGACGCGAGCTTCAGTCAGGCGATCGCCAGCGGTCGGCTCGATGTCATTGGGAACCTGGAGCTGCGCTCGGCTATTGCCACCCACTACTTCAACGCACGGCGCTACGAGCGAGCCGATGAGCGCGTTGAGGCTGCTTCGCAGCGCTTGCGCGACGCTCTCGGCATGGTGGGCCTCTCCTTGAGTGATGCCGTCGTCGGCTCGGAGGTCGTTGAGCTGGTACGGGGCTCTCCGCAGGCTGTCGCTGAGCTCAAGAACGCGCGGGAGTTCGCCCTCCGGCAAGCGGAGTGGAATACACTATTCATGCAGTCAGCGCAGGCTGTGCTTGCAGAACTCGTCGCCGCTTCTGAGCGATGACGCCGTATGTAATGCTATCGCGAAGACTGCGTCCTAACACGCAGTGCCTGCTGTCGGGGCAGGCTGTGGGGGTCCGGAGTTGTTCGGCTTGCAGCTCACAACCCCGGATCGGCATGTTGCTCGCGCAGCGGAATGGCAAATCGTTAGGTCGTGCGGAGCTTCGCCGAGCGTCATATCCGCAAGCGTAGGCGGACATGAAGTGGGCGGGATGGGCGTGCAGGGGACAACGACGTCTAACAAACGAGTACCGCCTTCGCTCACTCCGTTCGCTCCGGGGAACACGGCGCGCGGTGCGCGCCGCGTCGGCACCCTAGAACTTTAACGGACAGGTGTTTCAGGTTCGTTCGGACGGAGGATGAAGGGATCTTGGGCGGATTGTGAATGTACACATCAAATGTGTACATTGAATCATGAACGAGATTCGATTCGACTGGGACCGCGTAAGGCATCATCGAATAGGAAGAAGCACGGGATATCGTTGGAGGAGGCTCAGTCAGTCTTCTTCGACGAGCAGGCGCTGCTCCTCGAGGATACGCAGCCACGACACGAAGAAGATCGGTTCGTGCTACTCGGCCTGAGTGCCTCGCTTCGTATCCTCGTGGTGATTCACGCGCTAGTGAAGAGGACGTGATTCGGATCATCTCGGCCCGGAAGGCGACCCGTCTTGAGACGCGCGAATATGAAATTCGCTTGAGCTGAAGGACACTATGAAAACTGAATACGACTTCTCGAAGGCGAAGAAGAACCCGTACGCGAAGCGGCTGAAGAGGAGAGTGACGATCCGCCTGGACAGCCCGACGGTGGCGTACTTCAAGGGACTCGCAGAGGAAACCGGGATTCCGTACCAAACCCTCATCAATCTCTATCTGCGAGACTGCGCTGAATCGAAAAGAGAGCTGAATCTGGATTGGCGCCCAGAGAAGGCTGCGGCTCGATAGCGAGAGAGGGTCTTCGCGTAGTGGCTCGGAGAACCTTGGCGGCCTTCGGAGGGGCCGCACTTCCCTTCTCCCGATGACCCCGAACAGCCGGTGGGTTACCATGATGCGGCTACGTGGCTCCGGAGCGCGGAGGTTAGGGCTGGCCTGAAGCCTCAGGATGGATCCCTTTGGCACGCCTACCGGCGACTATGGGCTAGCTCGCGGAAGGACTTGCAAGATGTCGATGTTGCCCAGGCCGGAGGATGGGCCAGTCTCGAGGCCCTGAAGTCCGCGTATCAGCAGCCGGATGACGAGACGATGTTGCGCGTCGTGACTCATGAGGCGCAGTTGAGGGAGGCCCGCTGATGGGCCAGAATAGAACGAAACTCGCCCCGCAAACTCGCCCCACCTCCGAATCGCAGCTTACGGAATCCGGTGGAAACGATTGCAGGGCAAGGACTTGCCGGGGTGGCGAAATCGGTAAACGCAGGGGACTTAAAATCCCCCGGGCTTCGGCCTTTGCGGGTTCAAGTCCCGCCCCCGGCATGTGTTGTGGCACAACGACTTACGAGAACGGCGGGGACTTCCCGAAAGGGGGGGCGCTGCCATTTGTGCCGCTATTGTGCCATAACCCATGCCGGCATGAGTTCCGTGGTTTGGCCGAGCGGATAGCGTGGGTGCATGGCTCCGAGCTGAGGACGAATTCTCCCCCCCCTCGGCGGGGATCACGCCACTCGGCAGCTGTCGGGCATCCCGAGCGAGGTCATCGTTCTCGACCAAGCTGTGCTTATTGTAGCCTGAGCGCCTGTGCCACTCGCGCCGTCCGAATTTTCGGACGGAGCGGACGTTTCGGTTCCTCTCCTTCAACGCCATCGAGGGCCTTGGACTGAGCCGTGCGTTACGCCCGGGTGGGATGAGCACTCGCACCGCTCGTCCTTGGCCTCGTTCGTG
>JAQBXY010000023.1 GCA_027623325.1 Gemmatimonadota bacterium | reverse complement strand
AAAGCGCGCGCGATCGCCGTCCCGAAGCTCGACGGCTTCATGCGCTCCGGTAGACGCACCCGAGGGGACCGCGGCCCGCCCGCGCACACCGGTCTCGAGTGTGACCTCGGCCTCTACGGTCGGATTCCCTCGGGAATCCAGGATCTCCCTACCATGCACGTCGACAATAGCCGACATGTCTCCCTCCTGTGTTGTTTTCGAATGTAGTTATCGAGCCGCAGCCGCCCGTAGACCGGTCAGGGCCTCCCGAGCGCGATCGGACAGATCGTTTCGTGCATCCAACGTGAGTCCCTGCACGCTGATCGGCTCTCCGAATCGCACCAGCACCGTACCGGGGCGAATCAAGAGCGAACCTTTTCTCATGACGGCGCGCGAGCCACAAATCGCCGCCGGCACGATATCGACGCCGGTTTGAATCGCGAGGACGAACGCTCCCTTCTTGAACGGTCGCATCTCACCCGTCGCCGATCGCGTACCCTCTGGGAACATGATGACGGTGGGGCTCTCCTCCTCCAACCTTTTTCGAGCCACCGACAGGGAGTCCACCGCCCGGCCGCGGTCTTCCCGGTCGATGAAGATATGCCCGCACGCGGCCACCGCAGACCCAAAAATCGGGATCCGCTCTAGCTCCTTCTTGGCCACGAAGATCGTTCTGCCCGGAGTCTGAGCCAGAATGGCCAGGACGTCGAACCACGATTCGTGATTGGCGACCAGAATCTGCGGGCGGTTCGGATCGATGGCTTCAGCATTCTCGAGCACGATCTTGACACCCGAGCACCGGAGGATAAACCGGGCCCACTGCTGCGGCGCCGAGTGGCAGACACACGGCGACGAGGGTGACTTCCGGTACACGACCCACAGCATCCGGAAGCCGGTGTAAATCGTTGCCGGGACAATACCGATCAGGACCAGGACGAGTCGAAACACTAGGGAAGGTCCGCCCAGTGATCGAATCCACCCCTTGAGAGTTCCTTCCGCTCCCCCGCGGCGGACTCCATCCACACACCGGACCCACTCGAGACCGATCCCACGCGGGTGACCTTCAGACCATGACGGGTCAGAAAATACTCCGCATCCACGACCCCAGGATCGGTCACGAAGCAGAGTTCGTAGTCCTCACCGCCGTGAAGAGCCGCCTCGAGGGCGCGGTCGGGCCCCAGGGCCTCGAGCGCAGCGCTCGCGACAGGAATCAGGGCCGCCTCCAGCGTGATCTGAACGCCCGAAGCGGCAGCGAGGTGGCCTAGGTCGCCGGCCAACCCATCTGAAATGTCAATCATCGCATCGACGACTTCATGCTCGACGAGGCACCGGGCGGCCTCGACGCGGGGCGTCGGTTTCGTGAACGCCGCACGAAGTTCGGCCGAAGGCTCGCCTCCCGACTCCCACGCCTGAACCGCTGCGGCGCTCGCGCCGAGCGTGCCGGTCACCCAGACATGATCACCGGGTTCTGCACCGTCCCGTAGCACCGGCCACGTGGACCGCCCGAGTGCCACCACGTCCAACATCAACGGACCGGGTGAGCGTGAGATATCACCCCCGATGACACACGCGCCGACCGTTCGCGCCACGGCCTGCACTCCCGCCTGAACCGCACGAACGTCTACCGCACCACCGCGGGGAGCGGCGATGGAAAGAAGCAGAGCCACGGGACTCGCGGCCATCGCCGCGATGTCGGAGAGGGCCGCGGCCCCTGCTCGGTACCCGATTTCCTCGTCGGTCAGCCAGGCCCTTCGGAAGTGTACGTCTTCCACGGCGAGATCGGTGCTCACGACCCACCCCCCCTCGAGGACCGCCGCGTCGTCGCCCGGGCCCACCCGTACTTCCGCAGGAAAGTCCGACTCTTCACCGACGAGGCTTCGGATGAGGTCGAACTCGGCGCCGGGCCCGAGGCGTACACATTTGCTGACTGGCTTCTTCATCGGATCTCAGCGTGCGGGGTCGGCATCGTAGGTCACAAAAGGTAGATCGAGATCCGTGCGGCTCGCCCCTCCCTCCCTGAGCGCCTCCGGCAGCCAGCGAACGATGTCCGAAGGTGTGAGCCCGGCACCGCGGCCCGCCAGGGTGGCGGCGCGTCCGGACAAATAGAGGCCGAGAGAGGCCGCCGTCGCGGTCGGTACGCCCTGAGCCAGGAGCGCCACGCACGTACCACTAAGCGTGTCTCCCATCCCCGCGACCGCGAGGTCGGACGAGGACTGACTATCGATCGCGAGAGGCTCTCCGGGCGCGGCAACGAGGGAGGGCGCCCCCTTGAACAGAACGGCGCATCGAAAACGGGCCACCGCTTCGGCTATCACCTCGATCCTGGTCCGCCCCTTGTCCTCGCCGTTCAGCAACCGAGCCATTTCACCCGGGTGTGGAGTGATCAGTACGGCACGCCCCGCGGAGAGTCCTGCCAGATCCACCACGCCTTCCGCCACCAGGTTCAGCGCGTCGGCATCGAGAAGAAGTGGCACCGTGCCCGAGGCAACCACGCTGCGGAGCAGGACGCGCGCCGTCTCGGACAACCCCAAGCCAGGCCCGACGGCGATGGCATCGCTCTCCGAAGCAGCCCGACCCAGCGCCGACGAGTCTTCGACGTCCACCACCATGGCTTCCGGAACAGCGGCGTGAATCGCGTCGCGATTCTCCCGTACGGTACAGACCCGGACCAGGCCCGCCCCGGCGCTGAAGGCGGCGCGCGCGGTTAGTATGACCGCACCGGCCATGCCGGCCTGCCCGCCCACGACGAGAACTCGCCCGACCCGGTTCTTGTGCGTGTCGGTCTCCCGCGAGGGTCGGTAGTCGCGCGCCCAATCCGGGGTCACGACTCGTGTGCCGTGGATTTCGGGCCCCGTGGGTGGAAATCCGATCTCCACGACGACGTGACGTCCGACCAACGCGCGGGCCGGGTGCAGTAGCGCGCCGACCTTGGGTGCGCCGAACCCGATCGTCACGTCCGCCCGCACCGCGGTGCCGGAAACTTCGCCGGTGGACGCATGAACGCCCGATGGCACGTCGAGCGCCACGACCGTCCGACCGCTGCGGTTGAGGCGATCGATCACCTTGGCTTGCCGCGTGCGGGGGGCGCCCTTCGCGCCCGTGCCCAGGAGGCCATCGACCACGACATCGGCCCGGTCGAAAAGATGCCGCCACCCCTCGTCCGAGAGGTCGGCGTCCGAAACGACTTCCACAGGCCACCCGTGCAGCAGCGGGTCGTCGAGGTCGCGGTCGGATACCGACACCGCGGACACCCGATACCCCCAGCTGTGGAGCGTGCGGAGCGCGACGAGCCCATCGCCGCCGTTGTTTCCGGCTCCGATGAGTCCAACCACGGCCGCCCCACCATAGAGGCGGTGAATCACACCCGCGGCAGAGCGTCCCGCATTCTCCAGGAGCACCGCCTGTGGCACCCCGATCGTCTCGATCGCGTAGGCGTCGAACGCCGCAGCCTCCGTCGCCGTCCACGCCCATATGTCGCCGCGGGCGAAGGGACGGAGCGGTGGGAAGGGAGCGCTCATGCCACTCCCTCACCCACACGCCAACCCTGCGCCTCGGCGGTCGGCCCGGGCGCATGGAGCACGTCGAATGTTGGTGGAAACGGCGGTCCGGAATACGAGCGACGGCCGATGCTTCTCGGGGGTGCGCTACTTGAAGCTCTGACCGATCTGACGCCCAAGTGTGATCTCGCCATTATCGATCCGGATGTTGAATCCACACTCCGGACTCGAACACACCCAGGCCTTGTAGCGGATCGGTGCTCCATCTCGCCCGTAGTCGGACAGCGGCAAAAGTAATCCGGTGTCGCACTTCTGGCAGCGAGGAAACCCGCTCTCTCCCTCCATGTCCATCCCCTCCCATGGTCGTCTTGACGATCACAGATCGTCGTTTTGCCCAGCAAAGCCAGGCGTGTCTTGGTTTTTCGGTCCCCCCGAAGGCGGACCTCGGTAATCAGGGTCGAGCTTCCCAGGGGTAATTCAACTCGAACGCTTCCTCGAAGTCGAATACGTCCACGAAATCCTCGGGCTGATCGCCCTCCTGCTTGATAAGGATGCCCTGTTCGACCATCGCGAACACGATCCGACCGACGTCCTCGGTCTCGTGGATTCCCCAGTGCTCCAATACGGTCCTGGCGAGGGGACCATACTGCCCAAGTGCCAGCTCTCGAACGCCTTCGGTGAGTTCGCGCCCCGAAATATGGCGGGGCTCGTCGAGAGACCGGATAACCGAATGAAGTGCCTGCAACACGAACAGATAAGACCGCGTGTGGAAGCGCGGATTCCGCTCCTGAAGCTGATCGAGCACGTCGGCGGCGAACTGTAATTCGGTCATAGGCAAAATGTGTCGTACCTACAGGCACTTCGCTAGATGCGGCTTCCCGCCACGCGCTCACTTCACCCGCTCCGAGCGAGCTCCGCGTAGAGCGGGAAGGCGGTGCAGAGCTCCCGCACGGACCCACGAACCTGCGTGATTCGACCCTCATCGGTCGGGGCAGACAGCACATGCGCCACCCAGTCCGCGATTTGCCGCATCTCGGCCTCGCCCATACCCCGCGACGTAAGCGCTGGCGTACCAATCCGTAGGCCCGACGTAACGAAGGGTGAACGGGTCTCTCCCGGGACCGTGTTCTTGTTCATGGTGATCCCCGCCGCCTCGAGCGCGTGCTCGGCGTCCTTGCCCGTCAGCTCCGGATGGCTCGGTCGAAGATCGACGAGGAGGAGGTGATTGTCGGTTCCGCCGCTGACGAGATGGAATCCGTGCTGGGCGAGGCCTGCACCGAGCGCCTTCGCGTTGGCGATGACTTGCCCGGAATAGGTGGCAAAATCGGGCTGTAGGGCTTCGAGGAAGGCCACGGCCTTCGCCGCGATCACATGCATGAGGGGGCCACCCTGCATGAACGGAAATACCGACTTGTCGATCCCTTTCGCGTGTTCCTCTCGGCAGAGGATGAGCCCCCCTCTGGGACCACGCAGCGTCTTGTGCGTCGTCGTCGTCACGACGTCGGAGTGCGGTACCGGAGAAGGATGGTGTCCGGTCGCGACGAGGCCCGCGATGTGAGCCATGTCGACCACCATTCGCGCATCGATCTCACGTGCGATCTCGCCGAACTTCTCGAAATCGATGATACGCGGATACGCACTCGCACCGGCGATGATCAGCTTGGGTCGTTCTGATATCGCCTTGTCACGGACCGCGTCGTAGTCGATCAGCCCGTCTTCCTCGCGCACTCCATACGAAACGACCTCGAAAAGACGACCGCTGAAGTTGACCGGAGACCCGTGGGTCAGATGGCCCCCGTGGCTCAGATTCATGCCCAGGATCTTCTCCCCAGGCTCCAGAAAGTTGAAGTAGGCGGCCATGTTCGCCTGCGCGCCCGAGTGCGGCTGGACGTTGGCGTGCTCCGCACCGAAGAGCTGTTTGGATCGGTCCCGCGCGAGGTCTTCTGCCACATCAACGAACTCGCACCCACCGTAGTACCGCTTCGCAGGAACACCTTCGGCGTACTTGTTGGTGAGGACCGAGCCCATCGCCTCGAGTACAGCCCTCGACACGAAGTTCTCGGATGCGATCAACTCCAGCCCGTCGGCCTGGCGTCGCGCCTCGGATACGATCGAATCGTAGATGGCGGGGTCTGCCGCCTTCAGATGCTCCATCATGTCACCACGTCCGCTGCAGGTGCCTGGCTTCGAGAACGCGTTCCTCAGCCACCCGGTTGGCTGCCTCGTCCGTCCCGATTCCCTCGGACTTGGCGTATTCGAAAATGCGAAGGAGCGTGTTGTAGATGTCGCCCGCCTTTCGCTTGCTGCGCTCCGCGGACCATTCGTTGATCTCCCCATACACATTGATGAGACCGCCCGCATTGATCACATAGTCAGGAGCATAGAGGATGTTGCGCTCCTGTAGCGCGGGTCCATGTACTGCGCTCAGCGCGAGCTGATTGTTCGCCGCTCCCGCAATGATGTCGAACTTGAATCGATCGATCGTCTCGTCGTTGACGATGGCACCCAGCGCACAAGGCGCGAAGATGTCTGCGTCCACATCGAAGACGGCATCGGGCTCCACCGCCACCGCGCCGAAGTCGTCCACCACGGCCTGGACGCGCTCAGAGTCGATATCCGTAACCGTGAGCTTCGCGCCCTCGTCCGCCAGGTCCTGGCACAGGTGATAACCAACGTGGCCCAAGCCCTGCACGGCGACGTGTTTGCCCTCCAGCGAATCGTCTCCGTACCGCACCGCGGCGGAAGCCTTGATCCCGCGGTAGACGCCATATGCGGTGACGGGTGAAGGGTCGCCGGAGCGCCCCAGCAGCCCCACTACATGCTCCGTCTCCATCGACACGAACTCCATGTCGTCCGGCGACGTGCCCACGTCCTCGGCGGTGATGTAGCGACCCCCGAGCGAGTCAACGGCTCGGCCGTGCGCCCGGAAGATCATCTCGCGATCGATCGTCTTGTTGTCACCCCAGATGATCGACTTCCCGCCTCCGAGGTTGAGCCCGGTGATCGCCGCCTTGTAGGTCATTCCTCGCGAGAGACGAAGTCCGTCGATGATCGCGGCGCGATCGGATTCGTAGTTCCAGAAGCGGGTCCCACCCAGCGCCGGCCCCATCGTCGTATCATGGATCGCGATGATGCCACGGTAGCCCAGGGCGGGGTCGTTCCAGAACACGAGCTGCTCGTGATTCCGTTCGGACATCAGGTCGAAAATTTCCATGCTCTCTTCCGTGGTTCGCACTGCTCTATAGGGTCAGGCGGTCGACCCGCCTTCTTCGTCTGACGGGCGCTTCCGCCCCCCCTTCAAACGCCGGCGTCCCTCAGAATCTCACCGGCGATCACACGCCTCAGGATCTCGTTCGTGCCCTCGTAGATCTCCGTGCCCTTCGCATCGCGAAGGAGCTTTTCGACCGGATAGTGCTTCATGTAGCCGTAGCCGCCGTAGATCTGGATCGCCTCGTCAGCCGACCAGCTAGCGGCTTCCGAAGCTGCCAACTTCGCCACGGCTGCCTTCGCGGTCACTCCCTCGAGCCCCTGCCTCGGCCCATTTCCGCTTCGCGCCGCCTCCCAAGCGGAGGCCGCCACGTGAGCAAGTGCTCGGCCACCCGCCAGGCGCTGTGCCATGTCGGCAAGCTTCGCCTGAATGGCGCCGAAGCGCGCGATCGGTTGGCTGAACTGCTGGCGCTCCAGCGCATACCCGGCGGCGTGCTCCATCGCAGCGCGTCCGATCCCGACGGCCTGGACCGCAATCCCGATGCGACCCAAGTCCAGCGCCTCGAGTGCATAGCGAAGGCCCGATCCGGCTTCCCCGACGAGCGCGCCCGACTCGACGCGCACGGCGTTCAGCGTCACGGGTACCGTTTCCGAAGCCCTCAGGCCCAGCGTCTTCTCAGAAGCCCCGATCTCGTATCCATCGGCATCCCGCGGAACGAGGAAGAGGCCGAGGCCGTTCTCACTCGTACGCGCGAACAACAGGATCAGGCCGGCTCGACCACCATTCGTCACCCAGCGCTTTTCTCCATCGAGGCGCCAACCGTCTCCATCCGGTGTCGCAGCGGTCGACAGCGATCCCGGGTCGGATCCACTGTCCGGCTCCGAGAGCGCGAACGCACCGAGCGTCGCCCCCGACGCGAGTCGAGGGAGCCACTCCCGTTTCTGTTCTTCCGTGCCGTGTCGGAGGATAAGGTCTACGACCGGCCCGTTGTGGATCGCCACCGATAACCCGACGGCCGCATCACCCCACGCGATCTCTTCGAGGACCAGCAAATAGGTCAGCAGATCGAAGCCGAGGCCGCCATATGCTTCCGGGACCAGCATCCCCATGAAGCCCGACTCGGAGAGCTTGGCGAAGACCTCGTCCCCGAGTGTGCGTGCTTCGTCCCAGGACGCGGAATGCGGCCTCAACTCGGAGGTCGCGAAGTCGCGCGCCAGGGCCTGGAGTTCAAGCTGTTCGTTCGATGGCATCTTGCGGACCCTCAGTCGTACGAGTAGAAGCCACGACCGGACTTCCGACCGAGCCAACCTGCGGCGACGTATTTACGAAGAAGCGGACAGGGGCGGTACCGGTCGTCGCCGAGGTCTCGATGCAGCACCCCGAGGATGTTCAGACAGGTATCGAGTCCGATGAGGTCGGCTAGAGCAAGAGGGCCCATCGGATGGTTCATGCCGAGTTTCATCACCGTATCGATCGCCTCGGGTTTCGCGACGCCCTCCATGACAGCAAAGATCGCCTCATTGATCATCGGCATGAGGACCCGATTCGAAACGAAGCCGGGGAAGTCGTTCACTTCCACGGGCGTCTTTCCAAGCTCGGCCGCGAGCTCGACGGTGGCACGAGTGGTCTCGTCACTCGTCGCCAGACCGCGAATGACCTCCACGAGTTGCATGACGGGCACCGGGTTCATGAAATGCATGCCGATAACCTTGTCGGGCCTGCCCGTTCTCGCAGCGATCTCGGTAATCGAGATCGACGATGTGTTCGAGGCCAGAATCGTGTCACGCGAAGCGGCACGGTCGAGCGTCTCGAAGATCGAATACTTGAGTTCGGGAATCTCCGGCACAGCCTCGACCACGAGATCCACACCCTCTGCCCCTGCGGCGAGATCTCGCGACGTCTCGATGCGGGCCAGGGTGGCGTCACGCGCGGCGACATCGATGACTCCTTTCCTCACCTGGCGATCCAGGTTCTTCGCGATCGTGGCGATCGCAGCTTCGAGTACCTCACCCGAAAGATCGACGATTCGGACGGACTTTCCGGCCTGCGCCGCCACGTGCGCGATACCATTGCCCATCGTTCCGCCACCGACGACCGCAATTCGTTCGATGCTCATCTAGCTCCTCGATGCCATACTCTCGTGTTCACTGACCGCATGTCCCGAATCAGCGCTACCGTTGGACCAACGACAGCGGCTGCGCCGCGAGCACCGCGGCTCCGGGCCACAGCCAAGGCCCCCACCAACACAACGCCGTCGCCGAAAGCACGACCACGGTGGCCACCACGCTGCCTTCTGGCCCGAACGAACCACCTCCCAGCCATTCAGGACCCGAAGGAACGCCCTGGTACATCGGTGCGTCCAAGACCTCGAGCCCGCTGACGGGCACATCGGCCAGGTAGCCGTGTGACCAGTTCCAACCCAGATGAACTCCGGTCGCCCACCACAGGCTCCCTGTCCGGAGGTAGACCACCCCGAGCAGTAAGCCGGCGGCGGCCACGTTCCCCATGGAGAGCAGACCCGCCCCCGGGTTCCACGCGTGCAACACACCAAACGCTACCGCCGTCACGACCAGCGCCTTCCCCGCCCCCCAAGCCTCGGAGAGTGCCTGGAGCGGATATCCCCGAAGCAAGGCCTCCTCCGCTGCGGCGGGCAGCGCGAGCACGACTGTGGCTGCCATTCCACCCCACAGCCAGGCGCCGGCCGAACCCCCCTCCGACGACCACCGCACCCCTCCCGCGAGGGCCATAACCGCCACGACGACAGAACCGATGCCCACGCCGAGCGCCAACCCCTTCCCGGCCTCGGACAGCGTCTCGCGGGAGAGATGAAAGCCGAGCGCGCCAAACGATCGGCCCTCCAACCCTAGCAACAGCCAACCCGATCCAACTGCCCCCGCCAGAAGCGCGACCGACCCGCTCTGTCCCCCGGCGGGAAGCACCGCCGCACCTAGCACGACGATGAGCAGGGCCATCGCAAGAAAGCCCGACAAACGCCATCCGAGCCGTACCCGGCCGTTCTCCGACCGTAGCAGCTCCCCGCCTCGACGACGAGGAATGGGGGCATCGAGATCGGACACGCCAGCTCCGGAGAAACCGCCCCTACGCGCGTCCCAGACTCGTCCGTCTCGTCGACTTCACGACGAAGAAGGCCAGGAGAATCTTGGTCACGTCCCCGACCAGGAAGGGTACGACGCCGAGCGCGAGAACTTCGCCCAAGCCCAAGCCGGTCACGGCCAATAGCTGAGAGACTCCTCCCACGTACATCGTCGCCACGCCGAGCGTCAGCCCCGCAATCGTTCGCAAAGCCGCGCCCTCGCGACCGGCCACGACCCCTGCTACGAACGCGGCGGCCGGAGCCGCGAGGAGGTAACCGCCCGTCGGCCCCAGGAGCCAGGGCAGGCCCGCCCCGCCGTTCGCGAAGACCGGGGCACCCAAGGCGCCGACCGTCACATAGGCCGCGATGGCCAGAGCCCCCATGCGTGGCCCCAGGACGACGCCGGCCAAAATGACGAACAGAGGCTGGAGTGTGACCGGAACGGGTGTCCAGGGGAGCACGACCGCCACCTGCGCGCCGAACGCGGTCGCCAGAGCGAACGCAACGACGCCGATCGAGTAGCGCGCGCGTCGATCCTCGACGACCTCCTGAAGGGCCCACGACCGTACCGACTCAGCGAAGGTGTTCATTGTCCGTCTCCGTTGTCAGATCTTTTCTACCGAGAGTGCCACGGCGTTCCCGCCCCCGAGGCACAACGTCGCCAATCCGGTGTCGGTCCCGCGCCGCTCCATTGCCCCCAGGAGCGTGACGAGAATCCTCGCGCCCGACGCGCCGATCGGGTGTCCGAGTGCAACCGCACCCCCGTGCACGTTGACCCGATCCTCATCCATTTCGAGGGCACGCATGTCCGCGATCGCCTGCACCGCGAACGCCTCGTTCACCTCCACGAGGCCGTAGTCACTGATCGTCTTGCTCTCGAGCGCCATGAGCTTTCGCACGGCCGCGATCGGCGCGAAGAAGAGATCCTGGGGATCAGTCGCGCCCGAAGCGTATGCCGAGACCACGGCATCGATCTCCAGCCCATGCGCTTGGGCGTACTCGAGCGACGCCACGACAACCGCGGCGCCTCCGTCATTGAGGCCTGGGGCGTTCCCCGCCGTAACGACGTGGTCCTCGATGTCATCAGGCGCATCGGCCACGAAGGCGGGCCGGAGTTTCCCCAGTGCCTCGAGCGAGGTTTCCGGCCTGGGGCTCTCATCGACATCAACGACCGAGACACCCTTCCTGCTCTTCACCTCGACCGGAACGATCTCGTCTCGGAAGAATCCTGATTCGATGGCTGCCAGTGCCTTCTGGTGAGACCGCAGCGAGAATGCGTCGGCATCCGCCCGAGTCACGCCGGCCTTCGCCGCCGTGTACTCGGCGTGCCCGCCCATGTGGCACATCCCGAAGGAACACCAGAGGCCGTCGTGGAGCAGTCCGTCCTCCATCGACTGGTTGCCGAACTTCACCCCATCGCGCATGCCGCGGACGTAGAACGGGACGTTGGACATCGATTCCATGCCACCGGCCACAATGAGTCTCGCGTCACCTGCCCGGATCGCCTGGGCCGCGAGCATCACGGCCTTGAGGCCCGATCCGCACACCTTGTTCACGGTCAACGCGGGTACCGCGGCTGGAATTCCGCCGTTTATTGCCGCCTGGCGGGCCGGCGCCTGCCCGGCTCCGGCCGTGACCACGTTGCCCATGATGACTTCATCGACTTCGTTGAGATCGATTCCGGATCGGTCGGTCGCGGCGCGGATCGCGATGGCGCCGAGTTGAGACGCCGAAAAGCCGCTAAGACCGCCGAGGAAACGGCCGATGGGGGTGCGGGCGCCACCCTTGAGGATGACCGCTGTCTTCGAAGGATCACGCATCGATCTGGGAACCCCTGCATCCAAATGGTCGTCGAGCCCGGGCTGGTGCGAGCGACCACGGGGCCTCGAAAAGAGCCACCGAAGATACCCAAAAGAGCCCTCGAGGGGGACGCCTCCCGGCTATTCCTCCCGAAGCTGGGGCCGGTCGGGGTCCGCCGTCAGATGGCCCCACGGCACACGTGGGTCGTGCTCGAAGACGAGGAGCCAATCCTCCTCGCGCGCACGGCTCCAAAGCCCACGTTTCGATTCGAGCGTGACGAGCGGCTCGAGGTCGTACCCCATGATCCACGGCAACGGAATGTGCGCGGACGTCGGACAGACGTCCGCCAGGTAACACGCAACGGCACTCCCGCTCTGAATTAGGATCGACTGATGGAAGGGGGTATGCCCGGGGGTAGGGACGACTCGAATCCCCTGCGTCACCTCGGCATCACCCTGAACCAGATCCCATAGTCCGGCCTGGGTGACCGATTCGTAGTTCTCCGTGATGTAGCTGGCTTGGATTCGCTCGTTCCGACTCGCCGCGAATCTCAGTTCACCCTCCTGAACCACGTACCGGGCGTTCGGAAACGACGGACGAACCGTACCGTCTTCGCCCCGCACCGTGTTTCCTCCAGCGTGATCGAAGTGAAGGTGTGTGTTGATCACGATGTCGATGTCGGACGGATCGAAACCCGCGTCACGAATCCCATCTTCGAGGCGTGTGGGGTCACCGGAGTTCGAGATGCCGTAGATGTCGCCGAACTTTTCGTCGTACTTGTTCCCTACGCCTGTATCGATCAGCACGAGGGCGTTGGGTGCCTCAACGAGCAAGCAGCGCATGGCGAGCGGAATACGGTTTCGCACATCGGCTGGAATCCGCCGCTCCCAAAGCGGCTTGGGAACCACGCCGAACATCGCGCCACCATCGAGCTGCTGAACGCCAGCCTCGATACCGTGAATTCGAATGGAGCCGACCTCCGTCGTCCGGCTCAGCGGCAGGCCCTCGTGTATATGCGTCATCGTCGCCTCCTCTTCGAATCGTAGCCGGGCAGCTCCAGGGAGAACTGCGCCGGATCGAACTCCTTTCGCTGGCGTCGCCGCTTCAGATACCACTGCAACGTAGCCAGATCTTCGATCCCCCGGCCCGTCGCTTCGTCCAGCAATCTCAATAGCACGCGAGCCGTCGCCAACGCATCGCCATACGCCCGATGCCTGCTGTGAATCTCCACACCGAAGTGTCGCGCGACCACATCCAGGTTTCGTTGTCGCAACTGGGGCACCAGCCGACGGCACATACGAACCGTGCACAACTTGGGCACCTGGGGTGCCCCCCCGCTCGACTGGGCCAACTCGGCCGACACGAAGCTCCAGTCGAACATGACGTTGTGCGCGACGAACACGCGACCCGTAAGTCGCTCGTTGATCTCATCCGCGACGTGTTCGAAGTACGGCGCCTGGGCGACCATGGAAGTCGTGATGCCCGTGAGCCCCACGATCATCGGGGGGATGGCCGACCCAGGGTTCACGAGTGTCTCGTACTCGTCGACGATCCGACCGCCCTGGACCTCGACAATCGAGATGTCGATGACCTTGTGGCCGCGCCACGCCGCTCCTCCCGTCGTCTCGACGTCGACGACTGCGAAGCGGACGTCACCGAGCGCATCTCCGAGTGGAACGATGCTCCGGTCGAGGCTCCAGACCCCCTCACGGTCCACCTGGAATCGAGGATCCGACCCGAGAAGCTGAAATACCGCCGCCGATGCGGCACCAGCGTGTCCCGTCAGGCCCAGGACTGCACGGGCGACGTCGAGCGTATGGATCGGTCCCGCCTCGAGGAGGTCGGCGGCCGACCGCACGAGTGAGGCGTCGCCTCCTCGCGTCATGCGTCCCGCTGCGCCTGCGTGATGGCGAAGGAGAGCGCCTCGAGTTCCATGATCAGATTCACGTCCTCGACAGGAACACGGGGCGGCACGTTCAAGCGGATCGGGGCGAAGTTGAGGATACCCTTGACCCCGGCGTCTACGGCTCGGGCTGCCAACTCCTGCGCCGCGGGCCCGGGCACCGCGAGGATGATGAGCTCGACGTCGAGACTCGCGACGATCGTCTCGAACTCCTCCGGACCGCGGATGGTGAGGTTGCCCCACACCGTCCCGATCTTCTCCGGATCCGAATCGACGATCGCGACACACTCGTACCCGCGCGCGCGAAACGCTGGGTACTCGAACAACGCCAGACCAATCCGCCCCGCCCCGACGAGCGCGACCCGCCAGGGACGATCGACGCCGATGATTCGCTGGAGGCTAGCGCGCAGTTCGCGGACCCGGTACCCGAGCCCTCTCTTTCCGAACGAACCGAAGTGAGAGAGGTCCTTACGTACCTGGGCTGCGGTGGTCTGTCCTCGTGCGGCCAGCTCCTCGCTCAAGACCGTGCCTTCTCCGTCGCCATCAAAGTCTTCGAGAGACCTCAAATAGTGAGAGAGCCGGCGAACCGTACTTTCAGGAATTCTTCTAGTCACAGGGTCCAAAAAACCAACGTTGACACGGGATTCTGCTTCGCTTGTGAAAATCTTCACAAATGTAGACAGCGCCCGGATCTACGGCAACGCAGCCGCCAGTCGAACAAAGTCCTCCGGACTAAGCCGCTCGGGACGATCGTCCAACGCGACCCCGACCGCGGCGGCGGCCCGCTCGGCCACCTCTTCGCGGTGCCCGAGATCCGGATGGTCGCGGAGAATCCGGCGGAGCTGCTTGCGGCGCCATTGGAAGGAGGCCCGCACGAGCGTCCGTAGACGCTGCTCCTCCGCGAGAGTCATGGACTCGGGCCGCGTCGGCGTAATCCGGATGATGGCCGAGTCTACGCCCGGCACCGGACGGAACCCACCGCGGCCGACCTTGAAGAGGCGCTCCGCTTTCGCGACGGAGCGAACCCCGATGGAAAGCGCTCCGTACTCTTTGGTTCCTACGGGCGCGACGATTCGTTCGGCCACCTCGTCCTGGACCATGAGGACGATCTCACGCGGCCGAGGGCGACCGAGGAGCCGAAAGATGATCGGAGTCGTGATGTTGTACGGGATGTTGCCAATAACGAGCAGTTCCTCCGGCTTTCGTACCCAATTCTCGAGGGAGACCTCGAGGATGTCGCCGTGGACGACCTCCACGTCGTCGCGGCCGTCGAATTCCTGGGAGAGTGACGCGAACAGTGCATCGTCGAGTTCCACCAGCACGAGCCGCCCCACCTGCCCCTCGAGGTGCCGGGTCAGTGCCCCCCGGCCGGGTCCGATCTCCAACACCTCATGCTCGGGCCCGGCTCCCAGCGCGGCCACGATCTTCCGTTGCAAGTTGGCGTCGACCAGGAAGTTCTGGCCCAGCGACCGCTTGGGCCTACCCTGCGCCCCGCCTCTCAACGTCAGCTGCGAAGGACGAGCGCGGTACGATCGTCGCCCAAGGCGGATCGCTGGGCGTCGGGAGCAAGCTCGAAGAGGGCGTCGATGATCGCCTTGGGGGCACTGAACCGATGGCGCACCGCCAGATCGAGCACCTGTGCCTCTCCGTTCTTCAACCCCCGTGTCGGCAGCGTGTCGGACAGCCCGTCGGTGAACAGGAGCAGAAGGTCATCGCTATTCCAAGCGATGCTCTCCTCGGCGTAGGAGTCCGGCCCAGCGAAACCCAGAGGGGGATCCGTCGCCCTCAACCGTACGGTCGACCCGTCCTTTCGGATCGCAAACGCGTGTGGGTGCCCCGCGTTCGAGTAGACGAGCACTCCCGCCGCCGGATCAATGACTCCGTAGACGAGAGTCAGGAACATCTCCGTGGAGGCGAGTTCGTCACTGAGCGCGTCGTCCAGCTTCCGAAGAACGGCGGCAGGCGATTCGGCCTCACGCGCATAGATCCCGGCGGCGCTCATCGTCAGGGTCATGATCAACGCCGACGGGAAGCCATGCAGGGACACGTCGCCGAGCATCACGCCGATGCGATCGCCCGGGAGTTCGAAGAGTTGATAGAAGTCTCCCCCTACCAGCTCCGTGGGTTGAACCCGCCCCGCGGCGTCGGCTCCCTTGAAGCGATCGAGCGCCGGCAAAAGCTTCATCTGGAGGTCGTGCGCGAGCTCCATCTCTTTCGCCATCCGCTCCTTCGACAGGCTCTCCTGAATCAGACGGTGATTCTCGATGGCCGCCCCGATTTGTGAGGCGATCGCGGAGAGCAGCTTCTGATTCGCAGAGCTGAATCGCCCACCATCCTGCCGGCCGATCAGGTTGACGACCCCTACGGTGCGGGATCCCCCCGAGCCGGGAGAGTAGCGAATGGGCACGGAGAGAAAAGAGTCGGCGGTCGCCCCCGCGTCTCGGGCGGTCGAGGTCGGCTGCCGCGCCGCAATGATGGCCCGACCCTCACGGAACACCATGGACGTGATGGTATCGGGATCGTCCGGCGAGAGGGGCCCGACTCGGCCATCGTCGCCCACTTCCGCCGCGATGTGGAGCGCATTTTCAACCGCGTCATATACCCAGAGCGAACCCCGCTTGGCCCCCATGACATCGCATACCTCGCCGAGAATCGTCGCGGACGCGCTGTCCATATCCAGCGTCGAACCCAGTGTCTCACTGATCGAATAGAGGAGGTTGATCTCCTCGAAACGCTCCGAGAGTTCGTAGGTGAAGAACTGGATCTCGCGAGTCGCTGCAAATCCCTGAGCGAGAGCAGACGTCAGGGCCGCCGAGACCGCATCCGGCAGCGCCACATCCGCCCTCAGGACCTGCAACTCCAGCTCAGGGCCGATGTGCGGAACGATCTGGCTCCTGACGATGGTCGTGGTGTCGCTGTGATCGTGGCCGTCGGTCTGGTACAGGACCTCGTCGGCGGCCCCAGGATCTCCCGCAGGCACGATGAGCCTCAAGACGGCCCCAAACGCCCCTTCAAAGTCCGCGAGTGTCTGAAGAATCGGGTCCGGCAGCGTCCCAAGGACGAGCCGATCCGGCTTATTCAAGCCTGAGCGCCACCTTCGAGGGCGCCACCCGAGTCGAGTCGCAAAACGAGCGTCACCTCGTTTCCGCGGTCATTGTATGAGACGTCGTCGAGCAGTTGGCGCATCAGGAAGAGCCCCCGGCCACACTCCCGCGTGAGGTTCTCCGGCCGGGTCGGATCCGGAACCGAGGCCGGATCGAAGCCCGCACCCTGATCCTTGACCGTGGCCTGCAGCCGACCGTGACCCATGGTCACTTCGACCAGGACTCGCTTGGACGGGTCGTGCGCATTGCCGTAGAGCATGGCATTGGACAGCGCCTCGGTCAGCCCAACCCGGAAGTTCAGGTTCAGGCGCTTGGCTTCATCCGAGCACGTCGAACAACGGCTCATGACGAATTCCACCGCGTTCTCGATCGACTGGATATCCGTAGGCAGCTCGAGAACGAGATCCCGGTCCGATAGCGGGTTCACGTGCCGGTTCTCCCTCAAAATCCTTCGAGTGCCTTTTCCTTGCTGTCGGCAATGCGGAAGAGCGTGTCCAGCTTGGTGAGCTCGAAGAGCGTCCGGAGGTCCTCGTTCAGGCTCGCGAGCCTGAGTTCACCACCCTGCTCGCGGATCTTCTTCGACAGGCTGACGAGCACGCCCAGACCCGAGGAATCGATGTAGCCGGTGTTCGCGAAGTCGATCACGAACTTCAAGTCGCCGCCCTCGAGCTGATCGAGCACCTGCTGCTTGAGCTCCTGACGGTTCCCCACGATGAGTTGCCCTTCCACCTCGATGAGCGTTACACCGTCATTCTGCGACACCTGAAAGCTCATGGACTCGAAACTCCTGGAGTAGTTCTAGGGTCGGGCTGGTGAGGCTGGAAACTTAGCCACATGTCCAGACGGGCGTCCACAATAGTAAAGAGGAAACAAATGAACAGGCAAGGAAATCAAAGAAAATCCGGGCTCAATCGGCCATCAACGCCGTAATACAGGCGACCGCCACGATGTCATCGACATCAGCCCCGCGCGAGAGATCGTTGAAGGGACGGGCGAAACCCTGGAGGATCGGCCCGAGCGCCATGGCTCCGCCGAGATGCTGGACGAGCTTGTACGAGATGTTGGCAGCGCCCAGGTCCGGGAAGACCAGGACGTTGGCCCGTCCAGCCACCGGAGACCCTGGCGCCTTTCTCAGCGCGATCTCCTCGGTGAGCGCCGAATCACCCTGTAACTCCCCGTCGGCGATGACGTGGGGCATCAATCTGCGAAAGTGCTCGAACCCTTCCCGGACCGTGGCGACGGTCTCACCGTCGGCAGAGCCCTTGGTCGAGTACGACAAGAAAGCCACACGCGGCTCGTCCCCGACCACCCGGGCCCGGGCGTCCACGGCCGCAGCAGCAATCTCCGCGAGCTGATCGGAGGTCGGCCGGGGAACCACCCCCGCATCGGTGAACGTCAGGACCGCGGGACCCCGCGGATGCAGCGCGTCGAACACCATGTAGAACGATGAACTCAGCGTTCGAATCCCCCCGGCCAGACCCACACACACGAGGCCGGCGCGCACCACGTCGGAGGTCGTGCGTACACAGCCCGCTACGGACCCATCGACCTCACCCAGCCCGACCATCAGGCCCGCCTGCATGAGCGGATCGCGCGCCATCCCGAGGAGCTTCGCCTCCCCGTCGCCCTTGCCTTCCCGACGTGCGCGCAGCAGCTCGAACGCTCGATTCACGCGCTCGGGCTCTCCGGGGTCCAGTACGCGGAATCGCTCGGGGTCGACACCACTCGCCCCAACCCCCGCCCGAACCTGGTCAGGTGGTCCCAAGAGCACCGCATCGAACAAGCCTTCGCGTTCGACGCGCACCAAGGCCTGGTGAACCCTAGGTTCCAGACCTTCCGGGAAGACAAGCGTTCGGGCTCGCGAGGCGGCTCGGGACCGGAGGGCGGTGAGGAAGTCTCCGCCCCCCTCACTGGTCCCACCGGCTTGGTTCATCTCTCGAGCTTCAGATGCAGGCCCTCGAGCACCGAGGGGGACACGAAGCTCGAAACGTCGCCGCCCAGCGCCGCCACCTCACGTACGAGGGACGACGAGATGAACGAATTCTGGACCTCCGGGACGAGAAAGATCGTCTCGATCCCCGGCCAGAGTTCTTGATTCATCTGCGCCATCTGAAGCTCATACTCGAAGTCGGAAACCGCTCGCAGCCCGCGAATGACCAAGTGCGCTCCGCGCGCCCTCGCGAAGTCGACCAGGAGCCCTTCGAACGCCATGACCTCGATCCGATCGTCCCCGCGAAAGACGTCCTGGATCAGGGCTACCCGCTCGTCGACCGTGAAGAGCGCCTTCTTCGACTGGGTCGCGACACGTGCGACCGCAACGACGAGTCGGTCGGCCACGCGGAGTCCTCGGCGAACGATGTCTTCGTGGCCACGCGTGATCGGGTCGAACGAGCCCGGGTAGAGGGCCACGATCGGACTGGGTCGGCTCATGGGTCGATCGTCAGCGTCGTGAGTGCGGTGTCGCCGTAGCGGCGCGTCTTGGCGCCGGCGGGGAGAAGCAGATTCTCGCGAAAAGGATGCTCCAACCAGAGCTCATTGGCAAACGGTTCCTCGAGGAAACGCTCCACGAGACGGGCCGCGTCGCCCGTACCGTAGGGTGGGTCCGCGAGAGCGAGGTCGACGCGATCCGACAGCCGCCCGAGAAAACGAAAGACATCGTCACCGACCACGGAGCACTCGGAGCCTGCCGAGAGAAGCTCGATGTTGGCGCGAACGACGAGGAGCGCGGATCGAGCCTGTTCTACGAATACGACGGACGCCGCGCCACGACTGAGTGTTTCGAGTCCGAGTGCGCCGGATCCCGAAAACAGGTCGATCACCCGAGCGTCGACGATCTGCGGGCCGAGAGCCGACATCCACGCCTCCCGGACCCGGTCGGTCGTGGGCCGCACGTCACGGCCCTTGAGCGGCTTCAAACGGTGGCCCTTCCACCGCCCCGCGATGATTCTCACGGATGCCCGCCCGCGGGACGCAGGTCCACCAATTTCGCCTGCGGCCGAGCGCGCCCCCGCCACTCGTTGCGCTCGACACGAAAGAGAACGTCGTACGAACCCGCGGTCAGTTCCTCGACGGAAAAGCGATCTGCGAAGCCGAAGCCGATGGCATCGAGGCGCCCCTCATCTTGGCGAAGCGTCAGCTTCATGTGATTTGCTCCGACCACTTTCGCCGCCGTGAGCGCGACGCCACACGCCATGAAGAGTGGGCCCGGATTCCCCATGCCGTGCGGACTGAGATATTCGAGCCAGTGCACGAGCTTCAAGTCGATCTCCTCCAGACCGAGGGCGAGATCGGGACGCAGCACGGGCCGGAGATCGTCGGGCTGGAGCCGCTCGCGAGCGACGGTGTTGAACGCGTCACGGAAGTCGGCCACCGCCTCAGTTCGGACGTCCATGCCGGCGGCCTGTCGATGCCCGCCAAAACGGACGAGGTGATCCGAACATTGGGCGAGAGCCGCGTAGAGATCAAACCCCGGAATCGAGCGAGCACTCCCCCGCCCCCCTGTATCACTCAGGGCGATCATGACCACCGGTCGATGGATTCGCTCCACAACTCTCGATGCCACGATGCCGATGACCCCTGGATGCCACCCTTCCTTCGCCAAGACGACACCGAAGTCGCGGTCCGCGTCGTAGTCCGACAGCACGATCTCCAGCGCCTCATCGAGCGTCCTCTGATCTTCGTCGCGACGACGCTTGTTCGTCTCGTCGAGTACCATGGCCAACGATCTCGCTACATCCGCGCTGTCCGTGAGCAACAGGCGCACGGCGTCCATGGCCTCACCGATTCGGCCGACCGCGTTGATGCGAGGCGCGATCACGAAGCCGAGCTGCCCGGAGGTGACCTCGGAAGGCTCGACCCCCGTTATCGCGAGAAGCGCGCGAATGCCGGGCACTCTCGTATCCGCGAAGCGTCTAAGTCCGTACCGCACCAGAATTCGATTCTCGCCACGGAGCGGAACAAGATCCGCCACCGTCGCCAGAGCGACGAGGTCCAAGTGCTCCTCGAGGGGAGCGTTGTCCGCGCCGATTTCTCGACCGACGAGTTGGCAGACCTTGAAGGCAAGGCCCGTCCCACACAGTCCCTTTTCAGGGTACGGACAGTCGTCCCGCTGCGGATTCACCACGGCCAAGGCGTCGGGGAGCGTTCCCGATACGGTGTGGTGGTCGGTCACGATCACCTCGATGCCGGCACTACGGGCCGCGGCGATGGTGTCGTGGGCGACCGTTCCGCAGTCCGCCGTGACGATCAGGCTCGCACCGGCTTCGATCGCGGCATTGAGACCCGCTGGAGAGAAGTCGTATCCGTCCCGTTGCCGGTGCGGGACGAAGGGGACGACCTGCCCGCCCAACGCTCGCAACCAACGCGTGAGAAGCGCCGTCGCGCAGATTCCGTCCACGTCGTAGTCGCCGTGGACGAAGATGGTTTCGCCCGCACGAATCGCATCGGCGATGCGGGCGGCGGCGGGGACTCCATCCACCAAGAGCGCTGGATCATGCAGGTCGTCGAGTCGCGGACGAAGGAACTGCTTCGCCACTGCCGGCTCATCAAGTCCGCGGCCGACCAGAACAGCGCAGAGGGCTTCGGGTAGTCCGAGCGCTTCTTCCAGGGCGGTGACCCTGATCGCGTCAGGCGCGGCTGCCGGGCTCCAGTGGGGGTCCGGGGGCCGAAGGCGGGTGTCGGCCCGTCCCGGCCCGACGGAGGTCACTCCTCTTCTTCTTCGTCCTCGTCGGACGCGCCGTCGGGACCTTCGTCCGCTTTCGGCTTGGCGATCGCCGCATGAGCCACCTCTTCTTCGACCAACTCCGGGGCAGCGATGATCACACCACAAGCCTCGCATCGAATCAGCGATTCGCCGTGGCGGATCTCGTTTTGGATCTGAAGGGGAACGACACCGAAACAGTTGCCGCAGGCCCCGTCATGCGTGATCTCCGAGACCGCGGCACGTCGGCTACCCCCACGGATCGCGTCGTAAACCTTGACCTCGGATGGGTCCATCGCCTTCGCGTAGGCATCGCGCTCCTTCGACATCCCTTCCAAGGCAGCGCGCGCGCCGTCACGCTCGGCGAGCAACGCCGCACGCTTCGGCTCGAGTTCTTCTGAGGCCAACCTGTGGGCCGCCTCCAACTCACCGAGCCGGTCCTCGCCTTTGCCAACCTGATCGAGCAAGGCGAAGGCCTCGTGCTCGTCGTTCTGCAGCGCTCGCTTCACCATGTCGAGTTCGGCGCTGACCGCCGCTTCTTCACGCAGATTGCGCACCGACCCCGCCTTTTCCTGCAGCCGCTTGAGTCGTTCCTTCTTCTCCGCGATGGACAGTTCGAGGCGCGCCTCCTCCAGCTTCATGTCCTTCACTCGGGTCCGACTCGTCCCGAGGTCACTTTCGATCCTCAGGCTGGGCTCCTCGAGCTCCTCGAAGAGACCATCGAAGGTCTGAATCCGCTGACGCGCCTCGTAGATCGCGATATCGAGCTTCTGGAGTTCCTTGAGGGAGGTTCGGCGCTGCTGCGTCATCGGTTCGCTTCGTTGGGGTAACGGTCATTCGGTCCACGGCGCGTTGCCGAGGCCCAGTAATTCGGATCCAACTCTCTCAGGTCCGCAGCCAATCCGGCCTTGGTCGTCATCAGTTCGAGCTTCTCGTCGTCCCCCGCCGCGGCTTCGATTCGAGTCTGCAGATCCTGAATACGACGGTCCAGCGCCAATACCCGAATCCGGTTGACCGAGTTCATGAAGACTTCGACTCCGTGCGAGAGCTCCTCCTGGTCGCCGAGAATCACGCCAAACCTCTGCGCGGTCACAGGATCCATGGACCTTGGTGGGACCCTCGCCTCAGGCTCATCGAGAAGCGCCTGAAAGATGGCCCTGTGGTGCGGATCGTAAAAGTCCTCGCCCGAGATCAGTTCAGCGGCTCGCTCGACCCATTCAATGCCACGGACCATCACCTTGAGGAGTTGCAACTCGGCCCCCCCCTTTTGAATGTGGCGTTGAAGGGTCGGTGCGCTTCGAGGAGCCGACTGCGTGCGAGGAACGGCCTGAGAGGGTCGACCCTTCTCCATTTCTGCCTCGAGAGTTTCCCTTCTCACCCCCGTCCGGTCCGCAACCTTGGCGACGTAGATGTCTCGAAGCGCGGGATCTTTCGCAGCTCGGAGGGTGGGCAGCAGCCGATCGACTGCCGACCGTGTCCGCTCGATCGACTCGAAGTACTTCCGTTCGTCGAGGATGTGGAGCTTGCGGTCGAGCACGTCGACCGCGTCGTCGATGAGGGCGGTGAGCGCACCGGGTCCCCCGGACCGCACCAACGTGTCGGGATCCTCGCCCGGCGGCAGCGTCACCACCGCCGGATGCAGCCCCTCCTCCAGCAACACGTCGCCAGCCCTGAACGTCGCCTTGAGGCCCGCCGCATCCGAGTCGAACAAGAGGAGAACACGCGTGCAGTACCGTGAAAGCAACTTGGCTTGTTCCGAGGTCAGGGCAGTCCCGAGCGGAGCGACCACGTTCTCGAAGCCTGCCGCAGCCAGAGAAACCACGTCCATATAGCCCTCAACGACCATCGCGACTTCTTCACGCCGGATCTTGTTCTTCGCCCAGGAGAGGCCATAGAGGTTCTGGCCCTTCTGGTAGATCGGTGTCTCGGGAGAGTTGATGTACTTCGGACCGTCCCGACCGTCACCCTCGAGGATTCGACCCCCGAAGGCGATCACCTTCCCGGACAGACCCTCGATCGGAAAGATGATCCTGGAGCGGAAGCCGTCGTACGATTCTGAGCTCCGCTCACTCTCTTTCAGCAGACCGAGCGAGATCATCATCTCCTCCTCAAAACCGTGCTTCGCGGCCGCTTCCTTCAGTGCTCGCCATTCGTCCGGGGCAAAGCCCATCCCGTACCGTTCGGCAACGTCCATGCCGATGCCACGCCCCTCCAGGTATGCCCGGGCACGGCTGCCCTTCTTCGCGTCCAGGAGCTGTTCGCGGAACCACTCACGGGCGAAGGCATTGAGCTCGTAGAGCGGTCGATGGGGGTCCTCCTCCTCATTCGAGCGATTGACCTCGCGCACCTCGACTCCGGACCGACCCGCCACGTACCGGACCGCGTCGATGAAGTCCATCCCCTGTCGTTCCATGACGAAGGCGAACACGTCGCCGGACTTCCCACATCCGAAGCACTTATAGAAGCCCTTCTCCGGGACCACGCAGAAGCTCGGGGTTCGCTCTTCGTGAAACGGGCAATTCGCCTTGTACTCCCGTCCCGCCTTCTTGAGGGGCACCATCTCGCCGATGATGTCGACGATGTCGGCACGCGCGCGTACCTCGTCGATGACGTCGTCCGGAATCATCGGGCTACCCCGAAACTCGCGACCGTGACGCCGGCGCCACCCTCGGTCGGACCTCCCATACGGTACTCGCGAACCCGTGGGTCGTCGGCCAGCACCTCCGCCACGCGGCTGCGGAGCGCGCCCGTGCCTTTTCCATGGATGATGCGGAGTTCGGAAAGATCTTCGAGGATCGCTTCGTCCAGCGCCCGCTCTACTTCCAAGCCCACCTCATCCACCCTCAAGCCCCGCAGATCGACCTCGAGTCGGACCTCACCTTTCGGGGGCCCGGTCCACCCCCCCGTCTGCCGTCGCGCGGGGTCCTCCGGAGCATCGAGTCGTTCGAGTTCGGATACGGCGACCTCCAGTCGCATGGCGCCTACTTCCACCATGGCGCGATCCGTCCGTAGCTCGACCACGTTGCCCCGTGCGCCACTGGCGGCGATCCGGACGCGATCTCCCTCTCTCACCTCGACGTCACCACCCGAGCGCCGTCGTCCACCGGCTTCTGACTGAAAGTTTGCGGCCGCCGACTCGACGCGGCGACGGGCGTCCTTCGCAGCCTCGTCGAAGGAGGCACCAGCCTCCGCGGCCGCGCGGAGTTCCTGAATCGCCGACTCCACCTCGGTTCGGGCGTCCAGCAGCAGCCTGCGGGCGTCCTCCCGGGCTCGGACGTCCGCGGTGCGTTCGGCTTGCTTCAGCGTCTGCTCGCGGCTTTCGATATCACTCTTCAGCCGTTCGGTTCGAGCCTTCGCCATGTCCAGTTGATGAGACCTCTCCTCCACTACTTGTTCCTGCCGCTCCAGGTTCTCGAGGACGTCATCCATGCGGGCAGCCCCCTCACTCCGATACGCATCCGCCCGATCGAGCACGTTTGCGGGGAAGCCGAGCCGCCGCGCGATGGCGAGTCCATAGCTCCGGCCGGGCCGACCCTTGATCAGTCGGTATGTCGGCTGCATTCGCTCGGAATCGAACTGAAGCGAAGCGTTCACGATTCCACTGCCTACCGAATCGAGCTGCTTCAACTCGCCCAGATGGGAAGACACGATCGTCGTCGCCCCACGGGCGACCAGCTCCTCGATTACAGCCCTGGAGAGGGCGGCGCCTTCGGCGGGATCGGTCCCGGTGCCCATTTCGTCAATGAGCACGAGCGAGCGAGCATCCGCCTTCGAAACGAGATCGGATAAATTGGCGAGGTGGGCCGAGAAAGTGGACAGGTTACGCGCGATCGATTGCTCGTCACCGATGTCGGCAAAGAAGGAGGTGAACACCGGCAAAGAGGTCCCCGGCCCCACCGGTGCGATGACCCCGCTCTGGGTCAGGGCAGCGATGAGACCCGTCGCCTTGAGGAAGACGCTCTTCCCACCCGTGTTCGGTCCCGAGACCACCAGACAGAATTCGTCGCCCTCGAGGGAAAGATCAAACGGGACGACAGCGCCCTCGTCGGCCTCGATCAAGAGCGGGTGCCTCGCGTCCTTCAGATCGAGCCTTCGTTCACCCTCCGGGACGATATCAGGAGCGGTTCCACCCCATCGCAGCGCGGCGCGTGCCCGCCCGTACAAGCTGTCGAAGTCCGCCAACGCTTCGAGCGCTCCTGCGATGTCGGCCTGCTCGGGAGCCAGTCGCGCGGTCATGTCCCCGAGCACCCTGCGAACCTCTCGTGCTTCGTCCCGCTCGAGCTCCCGGAGCTGGTTCATCGCTTCGACCGCGATCGGCGGCTCGATATAAAGCGTCGCGCCCGTCTGGGACTCGTCATGGACGATGCCGCCCACGTCCTTCTTCCCCTCCCGCCGCACCGGGATCACATAACGTCCTTCACGGATGGTGATCGATCCGTCCGGGACCACGAATCGCTCAGCCAGCGTGCCGAGATAGGTCTCCAGCTTGCGCACAATTCTGGCATGTGCGCCCCGGAGTCGATCGCGGAGTCGCTTCAATTCGGCCGAAGCGGTGCTGAGGACGTGCCCCTCCTCGTCGACGCAACGGTGGATCGCCTTCTCCAGCTCCCGGAGGTCGATGAGTCGACTCGTCACGGCAGCGATCTCGGGGTATCCGGCCGTGCTCCCCATCAGCTCGTCACGAACCTCGCGCGAGGTCGTGAGAAGCACGCCCACACGATAGAGCCCAACCGGTTCAAGCACTGCCCCTTCGACCGTGAGCTGGGACAACTCCGAACGAATCTCGGGGATCGGTCCCGGCGACCAGCTCGCTCTCTCTCCCAGGAAGCGCATGACTGTCGCAACCCGAGCGAGTTCCCGGGCGACCCCCTCCGCGTCGTGCACGGGGCGCAGAGACCGAATGCGGGTCCGCCCAACGTCGCTCGAAGCGCGAAGCGCCACCCGCTCGAGGACGCGCTCGAACTCGAGTACGTCGAGCGCGTGATTGGTCATGGTGTAGCGTTCACCCTGCGAGTTCCTCGCGCACGATCCGGTTCGCCTCCTTTCCGTCGAAGCGACCCTTGATCCGCGGCATGACCTGCCCCATGAGCGGGCCGATCTGATCGACTCCGGCGCTGATAATCTCTCGAGTGATCGCACGCACTTCGTCTTCACTGAGCCCCTCGGGAAGATACTCGGCGAGCACCGCGGCTTGAGCATCCTCGTGGTCGGCGAGTTCACCGCGCCCCGCCGCCCTCATCTGTTCCGAAGCGTCCTTTCTCTGCTTGATGGAGCGTGATACGACTTCGATCAGGGCCTCATCATCGATGTCGGCGCGAGCATCGATCTCTCGATTACGAACGTCGGACAGCAGCGTGGAGAGTACGAGGGTTCTGAACTTATCGCGCGCTTTGCGCGCGACGTTCACGTCGGCCTGAATCCGGGCTCTGAGATCACTGGCCACGATGGTCTGACTCGGTTTTCGGGACTCGTTCGGGAGGACGCCAAGCTACCGACGGAAGCGGCCCCGATCAATCAGCCGGGCGGCCAGTGCATCGGGCGTCCGCCCAGGACGTGGACGTGCAGGTGATGTACCGTCTGCCCGCCGTCCACACCCGTATTGACCACCGTTCGAAAGCCCGATTCGGCGATCCCTTGGGCGCGGGCCACGGCCCCTGCCGCCAGCATGAGTTCGCCCAGAAGCTCTCGGTCTTCGGGGCGAGCATCGTCGAGCGAAGCAACGTGTTTCCGGGGGATGACGAGAACGTGCGTCGGCGCCTGGGGGCCGATATCTCGAAACGCGATGAGGCTCTCGGTCTCGTGAACGACCTCAGCAGGAATCGTTCCGTCCACAATCTTGCAGAACAGGCACTGCCCATCGCTCACGGCCGCCTCCGAATGGTGTCCACGGAGGGAGGAGGGTATCCAGCCGTCCCTCTCCTGTCCACGAAGAGCGCGTCCCGATCCGGCATGGAAGAGCCCCGCGTGTCCTCTGAGCTTTCGTGCACCTCACGACCGTCCAGCGCCGGTGTCTTCACCGGGGGAGCCCTACTGTGAATCCGATCGCACACTGTGCCGCCGTTGCTCTGCGCGCCCACGCCCATCCCGCGCTTCGGCTCTCCGAGCTGGTAGACCTGGTGGCCCCCGAGATCGATCGAGGTCTGACCAGCCAACGCCTGCGCACGATCCTCGAGGGCCACCCCGAGCATTTTCGTATCCTCGAAGCGTGGCAGGGTCCTTGGCGATCCTCGGACCCGACGACGCGTCACGGCCAAGACCCCTGGGTCGTTTCGATCGGTGAAACCGACGATCCCTCCCAGACCCCTCGCGCCGCGCTCAGGCTCAGGGAGAGCGTGCGCTGGCTAGGACGAGGACTCGATCCGAGGTCGCGCGTGGAGGTAAGTCGCTGGTACGCCATCGCACTGGCGGAACGTGCCACCCGGGAGGCGGTCGTTCGTCGGGCGGCCTGACGTAGCGGCGTGTTGGGCAATCAGTTCGCCCTACGCCGGAAGAGGCCCGACCGCCAATCCCCGTCGGCATCGACCGATCCGACTTCGAAACCCGAGCGGGCTAGTGCAGCCTCAACTCTGGGCCACTCTGCGTCGAGGATTCCTGAGATGATGAGCCAGGCACCCTCGGGAAGTGCCGAGCGGAATCCGGTGAACAGGGGGAGCAGAAGGCCGCTCTCGATGTTGGCAACGATCCCCGACACGGGCCCAAGGGCAGCAATACTCTCCGAGGTGGCCCAGGCCTCGACGAGTCGGACACGATCGCCGACGTCGTTTCGTTCTACGTTCTCGAGAAGGGCTTCACAGGCGAATTCGTCTCCCTCGATCGCTAAGACATCCCCCGCCCCCAGGCGGGCCGCCGCGATCGCGAGGATTCCGGAGCCGGCCCCGATGTCGAGGACCCGGTCCCCCGGTCCTACGGTCACGTCGAGCAGGCGCAGACACCCTCGAGTTGTCCCGTGCTCCGCGGTCCCGAACGCCATTCCTGGATCGAGCACGATGAGCAGGTCATCCGGGCCGGAATCCGTGGGCGGGATCCAGGACGGGTGCACCACGATTCGCGGAGTGACTCGTCGAGGGGCAAGGCCCCGTTTCCAGCTTTCTTCCCAATCTTCGTGGAGCTGCCATTTGTGCTCGATCCGTATTCCTTCGAGCCCCGTGTCGTCCGTCAGAGACGCACGCAAGTCCCGCACGAAGCCATCCACGTCTGCGGGTTCCCCGAAGTACGAGACGTACCAGCCCGCCCGTTCTTCGACACCTCGAGCTCCCAGGGACAGGAGTCCATCCGCGAGTAGCGCCGACCGATCCCCCGCGGATGGACACCGGACGCTCACCTCGAGCCAACGGCGACCCGCGACCGTCATCCTCCCGTGAACGCTTCTTTGACGCGGGACCAGAAGCCCTTGTGCGAGCCCCGGCGGATCGTATCAGGAGCCGGACTCTCGACGTCGCGGAGCCGCTGCAGGAGCTCCTCCTGTTCCGAACTCAGGTGGTCGGGTGTCCAAACCAAGACGCGCACAACCTGATCGCCCCGGATCGTGCCATTCAACTCGGGCAAGCCGAGGCCCTTGAGCCGAAGAAGCTCACCGCTCTGAATCCCGGAGGGGATCGTCACTCGGGCCGTACCGTCGATGGTGGGCACGTCGACTTCCGAACCGAGCGCCGCCTGGCTGAACGTGACCGGCAATTCATGGACCAGATCCGATCCGTCCCGTACGAAGCGCGCGTCGTCTTTGATTTCCAGCAGGATGATCAGGTCGCCGCGAGGCCCGCCTCGAGGCCCCACGCTTCCTCGGCCGCGAAGAGTCAGGAAGTTCTCGCCTGTGACACCGGCGGGCACATCGACCTGAATATCCTCCTCGGCCCGCAGACGACCCTCGCCGGAGCACTTCCCGCAGGGTTTCGCGATGATCCGACCTTCACCCTGGCACGTACGACAGGGCTGAACGCTCACGAACTGGCCGAAGACGGAGCGTTGAACGTGGCGCTCCTCGCCCGCTCCCCCACAGGTGCCACATGCTGTCGGCTTCGTGCCCGCCTCAGCACCCGAGCCTTCACAGTTCGCACATTGGTTCAACAGCGAAACCCGCACCGTCTTGGCGACACCCGTCGCTACCTCACCGAGCGTGAGGGCAAGGCGAATGCGGACGGTCTGGCCCTTGCGGCTCGAGGTCCGTTGTCCGCGAGCACCCCGTGACCCGAAGAGATCCTCCATGCCACCGAAGCCACCGAAGTCGCGCATGAAGATGTCGATGGCGTCGCTGAAGTCGAAGCCGGCCTGACCACCGGCGGCCCCGCTCTTCACACCCTGCTTGCCGTACCGGTCGTAGAGTGCCCGCTTCTCGGAGTCACGGAGGACTTCATAAGCCTCGGTGACTTCTTTGAACCGTTCTTCAGCCTCTTTCGATCCCTGATTTCGATCAGGGTGGTACTTCATGGCGAGCTGACGATACGACTTCTTGATCTCCTCGGTGTCCGCACCCCGCGGCACGTCGAGAAGCTGGTAATAATCGGACATCTAATTCCTGGTGGAAATCCGTGGCCCGTCGCCCCAATGGCAGCTAGCCCGGCTCAAGACGTAAGGACTCGGGTCACAAGCGAGGACGTGAAGTCGACGATCGTCACGACCTTCTCGTACGGCATCCTGGTCGGCCCAATCACACCGATGACCCCTTTGAGGCCACCCACGCTGTATTCGGCCGTAACGAGCGTGAAGCCCGAGAGCATACTCGAATCGTTCTCTTCGCCGATCGTAATCTTCAGGCGTCCCCCGTGTTCGCGGGTACCCACGGCCCTCGTGAGAAGGTCCCGGTCTTCGGTCAGGCTGATCAAGCTCTTGAGCTGCTCTCCCGTCTCGAACTCGGGCTTCCCGACGAGAACGCTCGCGGGCCCCAGATGGAGTTGGGACGAGTCAAGTTTCTGCAAATCGAACAGCTCCGCACCCGACTGAATGAAGACGTTCATCATCGCGACGCCGGCTTCGCTCAAGTCGGAGTCGCGGAGCCGTTGAGGAAACGTCCGGCGGATCTCCGGTAGAGACTGCCCGGCCAGGCGCTCGTTGAGTGCCACAGTAACCGTGACCAGCGTCTCGGGCGGGACCTCGATCGGCAGGTCGACGTACACGGTACGCACCACCCCACCTCGGATCGTGGCAACCAGGAGCACCTTGTTGGTCGAGACCTGGATGAGCTCCAGCTTTTCCAGAATCGCCTCCTCGAGACGAGGAGCGACCGCGATGCCGAGCTCGTTGGAGATCAGGCTGAGTGCCCTCGTCGCGTGCAACACGAGGCGTTCGACGGCGGACGACCCGGCTTCCTCCAGCTGTTGCTCGAGCTTCGCGCGTTCCTCCGGCGAGGGAGCCAGGGGAGCCATGAGACGGTCAACGAAGAACCGATAGGCCCGGTCCGTCGGAATTCGGCCTGCCGAGGTATGCGGATGGAAGAGATACCCCTTTTCCTCGAGGTCGCTCATCGTGTTTCGAACGGTCGCCGGAGACACGCCCAAATGGTACACACGCGACACCGTGCGACTCCCCGCCGGCTCGGCGGTATCCACGTAGGTCCGGACCACGGCCTCGAGAACCTGTCGCTCTCGATCCGTCAGATCTGTGCCCACCACGTCGCGTTTATCCAATCCAGCCATCTTCGAAGATCGAAATACACTCGGATCGCGGCAAGCCGAGCGGCTCCACCTAGTCCCTCACGCGCTTCCCAAGATCGATAGAACTCATCGCGTCGTCCCACTCCAGGGCGAGTCGATCCAGCACGAGCCAGCCCTCCGCAGTGAGGCGTAGCCGGCCTTGATCGAACACCGCGAGGCCCTGATCTCGCCAGCTCAGCCCGATCTTCCCGGTCAGGGATGTGGCCTCCGGCATCACGATCCCTTCACGCGTCCGAAGCGCCAGCCAGGCTCGCTCGAGTGCGGCGGCATCGGCGCCCACCACCTCCCGTTCTCCCTCCGGCGATTTTCCCTGACGCAGCCGGGTGCGATAGTCTTCCCAATCTCGGACGTTCCAACGTCGGATGGGCTCACAGTAGCTGTGCGCGCCGTTCCCGAGTCCGAGGTAGGGAGATCCGTCCCAATAGCGCCCGTTATGACGGGCCTCCGCGCCCGGGCGAGCGAAGTTTGACACTTCGTAATGAACGTACCCCGCGTTCGTGAACACTTCGGCTGCTCGCAGGAATTCTTCACGATATTGTTCATCGTCGACCGGTGACTCCCGTCCTTCCCGCACCGCCCGGCCGAGCGCTGTCCCCCCTTCGATGGTCAGTCCATAGAGGCTCACGTGCGGGACGTCGAGCGCGAGCACTCGTTCCAAGTCGTCCTCCCACGATCGCCCCAACGCGCTCGGCAGGCCGAAGATCAGGTCGACGCTGACGTTGTTGATCCCGGCTCGACGCGCGGCCTCGAGCGCGCGCGCGGGCCCTTCGACACCGTGCAGTCGGCCCATCCATTTCAGCCCTGCGGCATGAAAGGTCTGGAGACCAAGGCTTATCCGATTCACTCCGGCTTCCGCCCACGCGCGGGCCACCGAGTCGGTGAAGCTTTCCGGGTTCGCCTCTGCGGTCCACTCGAGGTCTGGATCCTGGAGGCGGTCTCTGCCCAGCAGCTCCGCCAACCCCCGCATGGCGCCCGGTCCGAGGAGCGACGGGGTGCCGCCGCCTACATAGAGCGAGTCCAATCGGGGCGCCAGCCGAAACAGCCCCTCGGCCTCGACCAGCCGGAGCTCGGCACCAAGGGACTCGATCCAAGCGGGCAGATCCCCTTCCCGTCGCACGGTCACCGCGAAGTCGCAGTACACACAACGGCGGGCACAAAAGGGGGCGTGCACGTAGACCGCGCCGACTCGAGTCGCCTCGCCCGCGGCGCTACTCATGCTGCCCGCCGAAATCTCATGCCTGGCATCCGTTCGACCTCTCCGTGCAGCTCCATCGTGGTGAGGAGCGCCAGCGTCGCGCTGATCGGCATCCGGACGCGGCTGGCGAGTTCGTCGACCTGCAAGGTGTCCTCCGCCAGGGCCGTGAGGAGCCGCGTCTCCGGGGCGGAGTTCTCCGGACGCGCGGTCATGGTATCCATCTCCACGGGTCGGCCCGTCAAAGTGGCAACGAACTCGCCGATGTCCACCAGAGGGTAGGCGCCATCGAGGAGAAGGCGATTCGATCCGGCACAGGTCGCCGAGTCGATCGGTCCCGGGACGACCCACACGTCTCGACCCACGTCGAGGGCATGATCGACCGTAATCAGCGATCCACTCTTACGGCCCGCCTCGACGACCACGGTAGCGGTAGAGAGAGCCGCGAGAATCCGGTTGCGCCGCGGGAAATGGTACGGGGCGGCCATGGTGCCGGGAAGAAACTCACTGATGAGAAGTCCGGCCTGCCGAATCTGCTCGAAGAGTCGCACATGCGCCCGGGGATACACTACGTCCGGCCCGGTGCCCAGGACCGCGATCGCGTCCCCCCCCGCGCCCAGTACACCGTCGTGGACCGCCCCGTCGATGCCGAGCGCCAGTCCACTCGCGACCGGCACGTGGGCCCGCGCCAGAGCGACACCAAGCCTGTGGGCGACGTCGCGGCCACGCGAGGTCGCCCGACGCGCCCCCACGATGGTCACCGTATTCGGCAGGGTCAGGAGTTCTAGGCGCCCGCTGAGAAAGAGCACCGGAGGCGGGTCGGCGAGCTGACGCAATCGGCTCGGGTAATCGGGGCATCCCCAGCTACGCACGTGAATGCCGAGCCGAGCCGCCACGGCCAGCGCGCGGTCCACGGTGCGACGAATATTCGGGTCACCCCGAGCCGCTGCCGCGGCCGAGCCCGCCAGCACCGAGAATTGTTTGAGCGGTGAACGGAGCGCTCGCTCCCCCGTGCCGAATTCGTCGACCAGCCGCCGCACGGTCACGGGTCCGACCCCCGGAAGCTGATCGAGCGTCAGGAGCGCGCACACGTCGTCAGGGATCGACGACGGGGGGACGGTCAGGGCGTCCACCACTCCTCATCCTGTTCCCTCCTCCGCTCCTCCTTGACGATCGCCTGACTGGCGCTCCAAAGGGCTGCCAGGACCTCGGGGACCCCCTGTTGTGACACTCCAGAGAAAGCATAGACCCCGAGGGCCCCATCTGCCTGGAGCTCGGGTAGCGGCGCCTCGGGCGGGAGGATATCGATCTTGCTCAATCCAACACAGAACGGTGTGGCCGCGAGGTCCACGGAATACGCCTCGAGCTCGGACCGCAGGCGGTCGTACTCCCCCTGAACATCCTCCGAGTCGACCGGAACCATCACCAGGAGCACCCTCGTACGCTCGATGTGCCTCAAGAACTGGTGTCCGAGTCCCTTACCCTCATGCGCACCCTCGATGATCCCCGGGATATCCGCGATCACGAACGAACGGTAGTCGGTGAGTCGCACGACCCCCAGGTTCGGTTCGAGAGTCGTGAACGGATAGGCGGCGATCTTGGGACGTGCAGCCGTGACAACCGAGAGCAACGTCGACTTTCCGGCGTTGGGTTCCCCCACGAGGCCGACGTCGGCGATGAGCTTCAATTCCAGACGGAGCGTTCGCTCCTCACCCTCTTCGCCGGGCTCCCATCGCGTAGGAGCCTGATTCGTCGCTGTCTTGAAGCGGGCGTTGCCGCGGCCTCCACGCCCCCCCCTCGCGAGAACCATCGTCTCCCCGTCGACGAGCAACTCCCCGACGACCTCGTCGGTAGCGGCGTCGTAGGCGACCGTTCCCGGCGGCACGCGCAAGATCAGGTCCTCTCCGGAGCGGCCCGTACAATTACTTCCCGCCCCGTGCATCCCCCGTGGCGCCTTATAGACACGCCGGTAGCTGAAGTCGAGGAGCGTCGTGAGCTGCGCGTCGGCCATGAGATGGAC
The DNA here is from genome assembly GCA_027623325.1 of Gemmatimonadota bacterium. Lineage (GTDB taxonomy): Bacteria > Gemmatimonadota > Gemmatimonadetes > Longimicrobiales > Gaopeijiaceae > UBA2589. The sequence continues at coordinate 19,951 of JAQBXY010000023.1, read as the reverse complement.
ATCGCCACCCTTCCCTCCATCTCCGCCCGAGGGGCCGCCCCGTGGCACCCCAGCTTCTCTTCGAAACGCCTCGGCACCGGAGCCACCCGTGCCTGCAACTATCTCGATCACTGCGCGGTCGATGAACATCCTCAGGCACCCACTCTGGCGTGAATCGCTAATGAAAACGCCGAGCGGAGCTCTCCGACCACCTCGTCGCGCGTATTCAGCACATCGGGATTGGCGTGTCGTTTCAACGCGTCGAGTTCCGCGTCGGTCAGCACACCCAACTCCCACAGCACGCGGACGAGGGCCAACTCGACCGCTCTCCGACCACCGTCTGCGACTTTGATGGCGAAGCCCACACCTCGCCCCCGAAGCCCACCGGCGTACACACCTTCGGCGCCGACTTTCACGAAGACTCGATCTCCCGCGATCCGCATCACGTCCGTACAAGTCCGTCCCGTGCCTGCGACCATGAACGGATGTGCGGTCATCGCCTCCACGATCCGCTCCGCCGGCCCGCCCGCGTCGGCAGCCGCCGTGAACGCGGCGAAAGACTCGGCCATGCTACGGAGAGGGACCGCGAAACATGGAATGCCGCAGCCGTCGACGCCCGTTGCAATGTCACCCTCCGGAACGCCCGACCATCGTACCACCTCGGCCACCATTCGGCGCTGGACGGGATGGTTGGGGCGATGATAATCCAACGGGTCCCAACCCTTCCCCACGGCCAGCGCGATCATACCCGCATGTTTGCCTGAGCAGTTGTTATGGATCGGTGCCGGGGCAGCCCCAGACTCGATGAGGGCCCGCGCCGCTGCCGCGGAATAGGGAGCGTGTGCGCCGCACCGCAACAGCGATTCATCGGCACCGGCCTTGCGAAGGATCGACCGAGCGCCGTCCACGTGATCCGGCTCCGCCTCGTGCGAAGCACAACACAGCGCCAACTCCTCCATCGACAGGCCCAGTTCGTCGAATACGCCGTCCTCGACCAGGGGAAGCGCCTGGAGCGGTTTCGCGGCCGATCGGAAATATGTCAGCAAGCGATCGTCGCCCGCAGACGCCAGGAGCGAACCGTCGGTCCCAACCACGGCCACGTGGACCGCATGGCGGGACTCAACGACTCCGCCACGCACGACTTCGACGGCGTTCATTCTGAGTTCGATCGGGAGAGCATCAGGAAATCAAGCAAGGACCGGGGGGCGGCGAAATAGCCGAACCGGTCGTCCCGCGAGAGAACGACCAGAGAAACCCGATCAAGAGCGTATCAGTCGCGGGGTAACAGGTCGGGTTCCGCGGCCTCGACTGCGGCGATCAGCTCTTCCGGCGTTTGCACCCCGGCGAGGAGTTCCATCGCCCGCTGGAGCTGCCGGTCGAAGCCTCGGAGCTGCTCGAACTGACCTGCCTCCCCCCACGCCTGCAGGGCGATCTCACGACCGATGTGGTATCGGACGAATCGCTCCGCCGCGTCGAAGTCCTCGCGAGCGATCTCAGCCCGATACTCCGGGAGAGTCGCATAAAGCGCTTCCAGGTCCGCCCGATCGATCGTGAAGCCCGGCCGCAAGTCGGGATGATCCCTCACATAGGCGACGGCGAAGTTGAATACGGCGATGGAGAAGCCCCCCGCCCGTGAGAACAGGCCACGGACACCCTCTACTTCTCTCGGAGCCAACGTCTCGGGAGAAACGAAGAGGTCGGGCGTGATTCCTCCCCCACCGTACAAGGTTCGGCCACCCTCGGATTGGTGCTCGGGGCGCCCCTCGATCGTCATGGGTTGCAGGAGCTGACCCGCGATCGTGAGCGTGTGTGACTGATCCCCTTCTGCCCGATCGACCGGGTCCAGGTGGATCGAGCGACCCTTGGGCGTATACCACCGCGCGGTGGTGAGGCGAAGCACATCCCCACCCGTGAGCCGGAACAAGCTCTGCACCGAGCCCTTGCCGAACGTGGTCTCTCCGATGAGAACCGCGCGATCGTAGTCCTGAAGCGCACCCGCGATGATCTCGGAAGCTGAAGCGCTCGCGGCATCGATGAGTACGACGACGGGTAGTCCGGCGTAACGATCGGGTCGCTGTGCGTTGAAGGTCTCGTTCTGGTCCGCCGCTCTCCCTCGGGTTTCCACGATACCCTGCCCGCGGTCGAGGAAGAGGTCCGTGACCTCGATTCCCTGATCGAGGAGCCCCCCCGGATTGCCGCGCAGATCGAACACGAGCGCGCGCATCCCCTCCTCACGGAGTGAATCGACGGCCGCCCGAACCTCCACGGTGGACGTTTCCCGAACCGTCAGGAGAGGAACGTATCCGACACCGTCCTCGAGCATGACCGCAAACGGCACGGCCTTCAGGTGAATCACCTCGCGCTGGATCGTGAATTCAATCGGCTCGTCGACGCCGGGACGCAACATTCGAACCGATACCTGGGTCCCTGCGCGGCCGCGGAGCAGTTCGACCGCCTGATCGGTCACCATCGTGTCGGCGGACACGCCCTCGATTTCGTAGAACTGGTCGCCGGCTCGAATCCCGACGCGACCGCCTGGGCCGCCGGGAATCGGACTCACGACCGTTACGTAGCCACCACGATCGACGACTTCCAGCCCGACCCCGCCATACTCCCCTTCCGTGCGGATCCGGAGGTCCTCGTAGTCTCTCGCGGGCAGGAACGACGAGTGGGGATCACCTAGGTCACGAATCAACCCGTCGATCGCCGACGTGTACAGCGACTCGGAGTCGACCTCGTCTACAAAACTCGACTCGACTCGGTCGATCACCTCTTGGAGGACCCGAACGCGGACGTAGATGTTCTCGGCACGATCCACGCCCTGCTGTAATAGCCATCCGCCCGCGGCGATCGAAAAGAAGACCACCAGAATCGGCGCTGCAACGCTGCGTTTCATGTCCGTCCGTCCTCTGTCACTCGTCGTCTTCCCATCCCGTGCGATCCCGCGCGCCGTGCGCATGGAAGGTTGTCGGAAATCGCGCCACGAGTCGATCGCGAATCCTCGCGTGAACCTCCTCGGGCGCGCCTCGAGCGTTTACGATCTCGGCGCGCGGCTCCGACTCGGCCAACGCAAGGTAGCCCGCTCGCACCGCTTCCCGGAACTCCTTTCCTTCTCGTTCGATGCGGTCGGCCTCGGCCCCCGCTCTTTGCTGTCGATCCCGCCCCTCATCGTTCGGGAGGTCGAGGACGAGGTAGATGTCGGGCTCGAGGCCGTCCGTCGCGATGCGAATGCCGTCCCGCACTCGACGGAGCTCGAGACCGCGCCCGTACCCCTGATAGGCGAGCGTGGAGAGGGAGAACCGATCCGCCAACACAACCTTCCCGGCCGCGAGTGCCGGCCGAACCACGTCGTGCACGAAGGCCGCTCGGGCCGCCAGAATCAGGAGTAACTCGGATTCGGCGGGCATGGGGAGGTCTTTGCGCGCCAGAACGATTTCGCGGATGGCCTCCCCCACCGGCGTTCCACCAGGCTCGCGCGTCGAGAGATAGGGAAGCTCCATCGCCTGGAACCAGGACGAAAGGAGGGCGGCCTGCGTCGTTTTCCCGACGCCGTCGCCGCCCTCCAATACGATGAATCGCCCTGCCTCACCCATCAGTCGTAGTACTCGACCCCCAGATGGGTCACCATCTCTTCACCCATCATCCAACGAAGCGTGTTCTTGAGCTTCCAATGCTGAATGAAGATGTCATGCTCGGCATAAAGCCCGGGCGCGGTCTGCGGGGACTTGAAGTAGAAGGACAACCACTCCTGAATGCCGCTCATCCCCGCTCGGCTGGCGAGATCGAGGAAGATGGCCAGGTCGAGCACGATCGGCGCTGCCAAGATCGAATCCCTGCACAGGAAGTCGACCTTGATCTGCATTTCGTACCCCATCCATCCGAAGATGTCGATGTTGTCCCACCCTTCCTTGTTGTCACCACGCGGCGGGTAGTAGTTGATCCGCACCTTGTGATACATGTTGCCGTAGAGCTGCGGGTACATCTCGGGCTGGAGGATGTTCTCGAGCACGCCGAGCTTTGAGACTTCCTTGCTCTTGAACGACTCGGGATCGTCGAGCACCTCGCCGTCGCGGTTGCCCAGGATGTTGGTACTGAACCACCCGGACAGCCCCAGCATCCGCGTCTTGAAGCCCGGTGCCAGAATCGTCTTCATGAGTGTCTGACCGGTCTTGAAGTCCTTCCCACAAATCGGCACGCCTTTCGTCTTGGCGAGGCTCTCGAGCGCCGCGAAATCAGCCGACAGATTCGGGGCCCCGTTCGCATAAGGCACACCTTCCATGATCGCCGCGTAGGCATAGAGCTGGCTCGGAGCGATGTCCTTGTGGTTCTCGTCCATGCCCTTCTCGAACGACTCGATCGTCTCGTGCACGGCGCTGGGCCTCACGTAGATCTCGGTCGAGCCGCACCAAACCATCACGAGCCGGGCGCAGTCGTTCTCTTTCTTGAAGCGGCGGATATCCTCACGCAGCTGCTCGGCGAGATCCCGCTTGGTGGCACCCGACTTCACATTGGGGCCCTCCAACTTCTTCACGTAACTCGTGTCGAACACCGCCGGCATCGGCTTGATCGAGGTGAGGAAATCCTTGATCGGATCGAGGTGCTTTTCCTTTTGAAGCACCCCGGCGTTGATGGCACTGGCATACCCGTCGTCAGGAATCGGGTCCCAGGCGCCGAACACGAGGTCGTCGAGTTCGGTGAGCGGGACGAAATCCTTGATGCGCGGGGTACGTCCATCCGTCCGCTTGCCCAAGCGTATGGTGTTGAGCTGAGTCAAGCTGCCGATGGGCTCGGCTATCCCCCGTCGGATCGCTTCGACGCCCGCGACGAAGGTGGTGGCGACGGCACCGAAGCCCGGCAACAAGACGCCGAGCTTCCCGGTTGCGGGCTTGATCTCACTTGGCTTTTTCACGTCTTCCTCGACTGTTCTCGTTTATGTCCCGGTCGCTAGCATGGGGCTACGACGCAATGATGATGCGACTCTGGGCTCCCTCTTCGATGCCCTTCGCCACGGTCTCGTTCACCTTGTACATCACTTTCTCGAAATTCGTCTGAGCCGCGACGAGCCTCTGGAAACCGGGCATCGCCTGCAACTCCTCGGCGGTCTCACCATACGCTTGCTTGAGAGCGTCCTCCGGTTCCTTCCCAACGCGCAACGAAGCCTCCAACTGCTCTTCGAGACTCTGAATTCGGTTCCGAATCTCGACCAGATCCCGGTCTTCGTCGGCGGAAGCCATCGCTCGCTTGAGCGCCTGGTATTCGTCGGTTCGGGCCAGCGCTCCGCCGAGGTCCCGTGCCATGTCGTGTATCCCTGCCATCCGATCATCTCCATCGGTTCGTGGCCTTGAACGCCACCTTGATCTCTAAGCCCCGTGCGCGAGCACGAAACGCTCCTTCCCCGAATAATCCCGCACCACCCGTACATCCTCATACGAGCCGGTACCCTCGAGCAGGCCCGCCACCGCTCGAGCCTGACCGAACCCCACTTCCAGCGCGAGGAGCCCACCCGCCTTTAGGTGTCCGCTCGCCTCCCAACACAATCTGCGTAACACGTCCAAACCATCTACTCCGCCAAAGAGTGCCCCTCTCGGCTCCCAATCCCTCACTTCGGGTTCGAGGGACTCTTCGTCCGACTCGGCCACGTAAGGTGGATTCGAGGCGATGATATCGAAACGCTCGTCGGCTCCCATGGGCTCGAATAGAGAGCCCATCCGAAAGTCGATCTTGCCCTTCACATGAACCGCTTCGCGGTTCCGACGAGCCACTTCGAGTGCACCTTCGGCGACGTCGGTCGCCACAACGCTAGCAAAGGCCCCCTCGAAAGCCAAAGAGAGTCCGATGGCGCCGGAGCCAGTACCGACATCGAGTGCCGTCGCATCCTGTCGATCCTGTTCACGGGCCCACCTCAAGATCTCCCCGACCAGCACTTCGGTCTCCGGTCGCGGAATGAGCACTTTCGGCGAAACATGCAGGTTCAGTTCACGAAAAGGTTGTCGCCCCACGATGTACTGTAGCGGCTCGCGGGAAGCACGGCGCTTCAGAAGCGGGCGGAATCCGTCGAGTTCGGCCGAGGTGAGCGGACGCTCGAAGCCGAGGTACAGCTGCAATCTGGGGACCCCCACCACGTGAGCCAGAAGATGCTCAGCGTCGAGCCGGCCTGACGCTACACCCTTCTCCCGGAGATAATCGGCGCTCCAGAGGATCAATCGGAGCACCGTCCATCGATCTCCGTCCCCACCGCCGACGCCCGATGCGCCGGGGCCTGAGTCGCCCACACTCACGCTTCTTCCGCCGCCATCCGCTCCTCTTGATCCGCGAGCCGGAGCGCCGCAATCAACTCGGCCAGGTCTCCGTTGAGCACGTCGGACAGCCGGTGCAGCGTAAGTCCGATCCGATGGTCGGTGACGCGACTCTGCGGAAAGTTGTACGTGCGAATCTTTCCGGAGCGATCACCGGTTCCAACCTGGTTCTTCCGCTCTCGAGCCCTCTTCGCTTCCGACTCGGCGATCTTGAGGTCGAGGAGCCGACTTCGCAGCACCTTTAGCCCCTTCGCCTTGTTCTTGTGCTGCGACTTCTCATCCTGGCATGACACCACGAGGCCCGAGGGGATGTGCGTGATGCGCACAGCCGAATCGGTCGTGTTCACGGATTGACCTCCGGGACCCGACGACCGGAATACGTCGATACGGAGGTCGTTGGGGTCGATCTGTACGTCCACTTCCTCCGCCTCGGGTAGGACAGCTACGGTTGCTGCGGAGGTGTGGATACGCCCGCCGCTCTCCGTGCTGGGGACCCTCTGCACACGGTGTACACCCGACTCGTACCGCAGTCGACCGTATACGCCGCGGCCGCTGATCATGAAGATCGCCTCCTTGATCGCGCCGGGGATGCCCTCGGAGACACTCATCAGTTCGATGGACCACCCCTGCTGCTCCGCGAACAGGCGGTACATCCGCATGAGTTCGGCAGCAAACAAGCCGGCTTCGTCACCCCCCGTCCCGGCTCGGATCTCAACCACGGCTGTACGATCAGCGAGCGGATCCGGCGGAATCAGCAACTCCTTCGCGCGCGACACGAGGACCTCCAGTCGCTCCGAGAGCGCCTCGGTCTCCTCTTCGGCCAGCGCCCGCATCTCTGGATCCTCGGAGGCATGCAGAAGCTCTGAAGCGCCGGCAAACTCTTCGAGCACGTCCCTCAACTCACGACCTACCGCGACCACGGGTTCGAGCTGGGCCCGTTCCTGCCCAAAGCTCTTGAGTTTCTCGATGTTCGAAATGACTTCGGGGCTGGCCAGTGCCTCCTCGGCTCCGACGAAGCGGCGCTCCGCGTCGGCGAGTCGCTCGTCCAATTTCGGGTCGAGGATCGGGGCCTTCATACGGTACGGCTCAGGAGGCCGCCAACGGGAGAGAGTGGATCACCGGGCCCGAGAGGACCTACTGATCAGCGAGGGTGCGCGAGCGGCCGGGCGGGTGATGAGCCCAGCCTGCCCGATCACTCCTTTGCGGCCTTCTGGTACATCTTGTTGAAGCGGTCGACGCGACCCGCGGTATCGATGAGACGCTGCTTGCCCGTATAAAACGGATGACATACGGCACAGATTTCCACGTGGACCTCGTCCCGCGTGGACATCGTCTCGAAACGATTCCCACAGGCACAAACCACCGTCGCCGTCATGTAGTCGGGATGGATGCCCTGCTTCATGTCCTGCTCCAAACGCCTGAGTGATTCGGGCGAGCACGATCGCTTCAGCCCGAGGCCTGTCCGCCCGTCCTCGATTTTGAACGTTGGGGCATAGCCTGGAAAACTTAAACGACTCTCTCGAGGGGGTCCAGTGATGGACGCGCCACGATCAGCGAAAGGGCCATGAGGAGAGCCGCGAACGCTGCGCCGTTGCCCACCAGGTCTCCATAGCGCGTATAAAAGGTCAGCACATCGGTGGTGTAGACCTCATCGATGACCGTTGCCTCCTCGAAGAGCGGCGTCGGATTGTAGACGCGCCCGATCGGGTCCACGTACATGGAGATCCCCGTGTTCGCCGCCCGCGCCACCCCCACCCGGTTCTCTATGGCCCTCATCACCATATGAGCGGGGTGCTGCCAGAGGGCGGTGGTCCGTGCGTACAGGGGTTCGCGCCCATACCACGCATCGTTCGTGATGTTGAGGAGCACATCGGCACCCTCCCATCGAAGGGCACGCGCACCCTCCGGATACGTGGATTCGTAGCAGATCAATACGCCGTAGCGCGTTTCATCGACCTCGATCAGCGGCCACTCTCGTCCGACTCCGTAGGCTCCGAAGTACGGCATTTCCTCGGTGAGGCTGCGCGGCAAGAAAGGCACCCGTTCGACGATAGGGACGAGAAAGTGCTTGTCGTACTGAAAATCCGTGAGCCCTTGGGGCTCCATCACGAACGCCGAGTTATACGGCGTGACCCCTCCCCGTGCGGGAACGGAAAAGCCCAGACTACCGAAGACGAGAGGGGCACCGACCTCCCGACTGTACGCTTGCATGCGAAGCCGCTCGCTGTCGAAGCGGCTCGACCGGAGGAAGAGATTGAGCGTCACCTCGGGGAGAACGACGACGTCGACCGCTCCCGGGGCGATCGAAGGAATGAGTCGATCTAGGGCGGCGAACGTGCTGTCCAGCCCCGCTGCACCGTCTAGTTTCACGTGCTCGGGAATGTTGGGTTGAACGACGGCGACGCGACCGACGGCCCGGAGAGGCAAGGTCTGCGCCCTCCACACGCCCCACCCGATCGGGGAGGCAACGACCAGCGCGATCACGGCGAGGCGGTGACGCCAGGGAGCGCCGTCGCGGAGGCTCAGGATCGTCTGCGCAATCAGCGCATTCACCAGCACGATCCAAAAGGTGACCCCCCGACTCCCCACGAGCTCGGCGATCCCCACCATCTCTGGGACGCCCGTGAGAGACGTTCCGAGCCCCAGCCAGGGGAAGGCGAGCGTACTCGGCAGGTGCGCTCGCGACCATTCGAGCGCCGTCCACGCAACCGGCAAAACGACCCAGAGGGGAGCACGCATCGTGTGCAAGCCGTGGTGCAACAGCCACGCGAATACCGTGGTCATGAGCACGAGAATCGCGAGGGTCGCCGCAAACGCGAGAACGGCCAATTTCGTGAACCAGATCAGCGCGACGAGGATCCAGTAAAAGAGGAGGCCAAAGTACGTCGTTCCGAACACGACGGCGCCTCGCCTCGCGGCCTGGCGCCCACTCGCATCGGCAGGCAGCCCATGCACCCAGAGCGCGAACGGAACGAGCCCGACGAACGGAAGGAGAACCGGATGAAACGGAGGAAACGAGAGCGCGAGGAGGACGCCCGACAGCGCGGGAATGACGCGCTCGCCGGAGCGCGGGCACCACGACGCGGCTATAACTCGATCTCCCGCCCCTCGCTCGCAGCCCGATACGCCGCCTCGATCACCTCCATCAGGTGGATCTGCTCGTGAGGGATCTTGGCTTCACTCTTACCCGACACGCAGCGAACGAAGTCGTCGAGCAAGCGTCGGTACGCATTCGTGTAGGGGTTCTCTCCGCCCCGAGGCTTGGGTTGCCGCGGAGTAACGTCCATCGGCCGCCCGCCTAGCTGCTTGAACACCTCAAGAGGCGGCAGCGACCCCGATCCTTCCCGGCCCATCACCCGGATGTAGTAGCGATCCTCACCCGCGAAGAACCGATTGCTGACCTCGAGGGTCAACGCGATCCCTTCCTGAGTTTCCAGCATGACGGTTGCCGCGTCTTCGATTCCTGACTCACCCGGGCCGATGACGCATGACACCCGCCTGATCCGGGGAAAACCAACCACCCATAGACAAAGGTCGAGCGCGGAGATCCCCAGATCGATCAGCGCACCACCGCCGGCTCGGGAGGCCTTGTTGCGCCACGACGACCGCATGGCGGGGACCGATCGTATCAGCCAACTCCCACGGACCGAATAGAGCGCCCCGAGTTCTCCACCCGCGACGAAGCTTCGCAACGCGACCACCTCGGGTCGAAAGCGGTGCGGCAGGCCGACGCTGACTACACGTCCACTACGCTCGGCCGCCTCAATGACACGAGCGGCGCCCGCCGACGACGCGGCGATCGGACGCTCCACCAGAACGTGCTTGCCAGCCTCGAGCGCCGCGATCGTGAGCTGTTCATGGCTATCGTTCGGGGTGCACACGACGATCGCATCGATTTCGTCGAAAGCGATGAGGTCGGCGGTGTCGAGAACGAGGGGCACACCGAATCGTCGAGAGAGCGCCTCCGCCTTGTGCACGTCCGTGTCGGCAAGGGCGACGACGTTGACATCGGGTCGTTGCGCGAGAATCGGCAGGTGCACGATCTGGCTGATCGCGCCCGTGCCGACGATTCCTAGTCGGACCGGGGGCGAAGGCTCAGTCATTGCCGCGACCCTCGCCTGGCGCATTCGGGCCAATCATGATCTGCCACCCTACACGTGCGTGAAAATACTGGAGGTCGGGCATGACCTCGTAGCGCCCGACGGTATACAACCGCATGGAATTCGTCACCGGGTATTCCATCCCAAAGTGGAGATTGAATCCCGGCTCTACCGAATCGAGAAGATCCTCGACGAAGGTCCCTGCGATCGCCTCGCCGTCCCCGTTGAGAAAGTGTGCGGTCAGCCCCAACCCACCGAAGGTCAACAAGTCGAGCGGAAGCTCCCACACTACGTGCCCATCGATTCCGAGGGCGATATCCGTGTATTCGATCACCCCAAGATCCAGAGCCGGAGGGGGCCCGCCGGTCTGTTCTGCCACGAGCGCCGCGACCCGATCGGCGAATTCCTGAATTTCCAGCGCCTCCATGGGTGATCGCCACACAGTGACGGAAGGGACGATTCGGAGTCCCGGTCCAGCGTAGCCCAGGTCGAACCGCACGGCGTACGTCTCGGTCGGCTCGACCCGATTCGGCCACATGTACCCGAAGTCGAAGCCGAAGCCTCGAAAAGACAGGTGCTCATAGTCGAGGTCGGCGATGTCCTGCGCGGTACCATTGGACGGTGCGACCATGAGCGCGCACAGCACCGCACCAAGCCAAGTCACACGCGATATCACAGCCTCTCCTTGCACGGGACCCTGGACTTCACCCATTGCCGATCCACTCCGCGATCAAATCATAGTCGAGCGCAGAAACGACTCTCGCCTGCCCCATGTCGCCGGGGCGCACTCCGGCCGGCGTGATCAAATGTGTCACGCCGTCGATATCGAGCGCCTGACCCATCGTACGTCCGACAGCGCCGAACTCCGGGTCGTCGTCGGTGAGCTGGTCGATCAGAACCGTGGTTGTCGTCCCTACCAAGTCGAGGTTCCGATCGAACGAGATCCCTCGTTGAAAGTCCATGAGGCGCTCCACACGCTCACCGATCACGTCCTCGGGAACTCGGCCATCGAAGCCTTCGGCCCTCGTTCCTTCTTCGACGGAATATCCAAACGCGCCGACTCTCTCGAACTGAATCTCGTCGAGCAACTCGAGCATCTCCTGGAAGTCCTCATCGGTTTCACCCGGGAAGCCGACGATGACCGTAGTACGCAGCGTCAGGTCGGGCACGGCATCGCGCAACCAGCCAACCCGTTCCCGGATCGTGGCCTGTCGTTCCGGTCGACGCATCCGTTCCAGAATCCGATCGCTCCCGTGCTGAATAGGCATGTCGAGATAGGGGAGAACACGATCTTCCTTCGCGATCAGCTCCACGATCTCGCGTGTGATACCCGAGGGGTACATATAGAACAAACGATACCAGGGCACATCGGTCCCCGCGAGTAGCGCCCGCAGCATGTCCGCCAGCAAGGGCGCATCCCGGTCGCGCCGGCGCAGGTCACGGCCATACCACGTAGTGTCCTGAGAGACGATGTTGATCTCGCGCACTCCAGCAGCGCCGAGTCCCGCCGCTTCTCGCACGAGCTCCTCGACAGGCTGTGAGCGGTGGAGTCCCCGCATCAGCGGGATCGCACAAAAAGCACATGTGTGATCGCACCCCTCGGAAATCTTCAGATACGAAGTGTGAGACGTTGCCGACGAGAGGATCCGGAGCGGTCGCTCCATGATCGGGACGAAATCGCCCGGCTGTGGCAGCAAACCACGCTTCCTGAGCTCGGGCACGAGCGTAGGGAGTTCCGAGAGCCCAAGGAAGAGATCGACCTCGGGAATCTCCTTCTTCAGTTCGTCACCGTGTCGCTGGACCAGACACCCAACCGCCACGACCGCTCGGAGCGTGCCATCGGCCTTCATGCCGCACGCCTCGAGGATGGTCTCGATGGATTGCTCCTTTGCCGCTTGAATGAAGCCGCACGTGTTCACGATGACGACCTCCGCGCCGTCGACGTCCGACGACACTCGCGCCCCGTGCCCCACGAGCGCCGCCATCATGCGCTCCGAGTCGACCGTGTTCTTGTCACACCCGAGTGTCACCAATGCGATCCGGGGCCCATTGGCATCACCGGTTGCCCCGATCTCGTGATGGACGAGAGCGACGTCGGGACACACCCCGGGCCGTACCGGATCCGGCGAGACCGGGAAGACCGGAAGATCCCGCGTGCGCGTCATCGAGGGAGCGCGACTCTCATCGGACCATCACGAGTGCCCCGAGCGGTGGGGTGAAGGAGAACCAGTCCCCTCCCGGATCGCTCGCGAAGTCGACGTTGGTAAGCGTGATCGTTCGTACGTTCCCGTTCTCCTCTTCCAAACGAAGTTGCCGGAGTACCGGCTCCGCAACGTCGAGCCAAACCGTGGCCGTCCGGTACGAGGCCGGTCCCTTCGGGATCATGTTGATGCGATGGGTCTCACGTCCCACCACGACCTCCGACCGGACGTATGCGACCTCGTATTTGGTGGCGGGATCGCTAAGGAACTCCCGATGAAAATCCCGACCACCCGCGCTCCGATCGGCAGAGGTCTTGAGCACGGTCCGCGCATCGTTGCTCGGGAAATAGATCCACGCGAAGTCACCGTCCACGACGATCAGGTCACCGGCGGGATCGGTGAACCGCATCGCAAAGAGATTGGGTCGTCCCTGACAAAGTCGCCCCGTTCCTGTGCGCTCGTTGCCGAGGAGCGGGACCAATAGGTGTTGGGTGAAGTCGGCGCACAGGGTCTGCACGGCTTCGTATCGGTCTGAGGCGCGCTCGAGGATTTCCAACCCACGGTTCTGGCCTTCGGCGGCCTTCGGCAACGCGGCCAGAGACAGAGCGAGTGTCACCACGAGTGAGCGGGTCATGCCACGCCACAGATTGAATCGAGTTCGCCCATCGAAACCAGCACCTCTCGGCCCTTGGCCCCGTCCGACGGTCCGAGCACCCCGGCATCGTGTAGCTGGTCGACGATCCGGGCAGCACGCCCGTAGCCGATGCTCAGACGACGCTGCAACAGGGACGTCGAGCCCCCTCCGTTCTGGATGCAGATCTCGGCCGCCGCCCGGAACAGATCGTCCCAGTCGCCCGCGATCTCGTCGACCGCAGCCGCAGCATCGGTGAGCTCCTGACCCCTGACTTCCTCCAGGATATCCGTCTCCGACGAAGGATCCGTCACCACAATCGCGTCGGCTTCTTGGGATCGTCGCTCGAGCAGCTCCACGTACCACCCCATGAGTCGTTCGGTCTCTTCCGTCGACAGATACGCCCCCTGAATCCGAACCGGGTCGCTGCCTCCCGGAGGGAGGAAGAGCATATCCCCGTTCCCGAGAAGCGCGTCGGCGCCGTTTTGATCCAGAATCGTTCGTGAGTCCGTCTTCGACGCCACGCGGAAGGCGATTCGCGTCGGGAAGTTCGCCTTGATGAGGCCCGTGATCACGTTCACCGATGGGCGCTGTGTCGCGACGATCAGATGGATACCGATGGCGCGCGCCTTCTGAGCGAGTTGGGTCAGCGGCTTCTCGACTTCGGACTGCACGGTCATCATGAGATCCGCGAGTTCGTCGATCACCACCACGATGTAGGGCATCACCCCGTCCGAATAGATCCACCGATTCTCATCCCCCTCGGGTCCCTTCGGCTCTGTGCGCCTCAACACCTGGCCGTCCCGGACCTTCCGATTGAATTCCTGGAGGGAGCGGACGTGGTTCACCTTGAGCAGTGTGTACCGGCGCTCCATCTCCAAAACCGCCCATTTCAGTACACCGGCAGCGTCACGGGGGTCGGTGACGACGTTGTGGCGGAGATGGGGCAGTCGAGAATAGACCGACAGCTCCACCATCTTGGGGTCGATCATGAGGAGGCGCAGCGTTTCCGGCGTGTGCCGGTAGACGAGGCTCGTCACGATCGTGTTCAGGCACACGGACTTTCCGGCCCCCGTCGCCCCGGCGATCAGGACGTGCGGCATCTTCTCGAGCGTCGAGACGTAGGCCTTCCCATGGAGGTCCTTGCCCAACGCCAGTGGCATCTCGCCTTTCGCGTTCCGGAAGGCGGGCTGTTCGAGAATTTCGCGGAGGTTGACGATTTCGGGCTGAGGATTGGGAATCTCGACTCCAACCGCGCCGCGGCCAGGAATCGGGGCAACAATCCGGATCGTCTTCGCCTTCATCGCCAGGGCCAGGTCGGCATCCAGATTGGCGATGCGGTTCACCTTGACGCCAGGAGCCGGAACCACCTCGAACTGGGTCACGACGGGTCCCGTGGTTCGCCCTGCGAGTGTGCTCTCCACGTTGAATGTCCGAAGCTTCTCAATCAGGATCTCACCGAGTTCGTCGAGCTCACGCTCCATGCTCGCGCGGTCCTGGATCTCGGGCGCGCTGAGGAGGTCAACCGGGGGTACCTCGTGCCCGATCGGCGCCCCCGCGTTCGGGTCGAAGAAATCGTCCTCAGGATCAGACTCGGCCAAGTCTTCTTCGCCGAATCCGAGCTCATCGACCGCCGCCTCGAGAGACGCATCTTCCGCCGCCTCATCTGACTCGTCGGCCTCCCTCGAGTCCTCTTCTGGGGGGGCAAGCCATTCCGGCTCGAGCCCCTCCACGGCGGACACCTCGTCGACGACCCTCTTTCCCTCACGCTCGGCCAGGGCCCTCGCCCGCGACTCGGCCAGTTCCCTGCGCTTGTCGGCGAGGACCTTAGCCGTGCGCCCCGCCATGTCACCGCCCACCATCACGCCTTGGCCCACCGAGCGAAGTGGGTTCCATCCGAGCGTCGCCACACACAGGGCGACGAACGCCACCCCCGTGGCCAACAGGGCTCCGAATCCGCCGACGAGGCCAAGCAGGGGAGCGCCCAACAGATTTCCTAGCCACCCCGCTGCGACCGATTCGCCCACCGAGACTCGTATCCACATTGGAACGAGGATCATCAGCCCAGTCGCGAGAAGCGCGTACCGCACCGCGCGCTCGGCCGAGAGCCACTGTCCAGCCCGTACTCCGGCGATGCCGAACAGAACGGGAACGAGCACGGCGGAGCTCCCCACGAACGCCACCAGCAGGCCCCGTATCGTCCCACCGACCGGGCCGATCATGTTGCCCGATGGAAACCACCCGGCCCCCGACGACCCGAATGTCGATACCGGCAGGAGCGAGAGCAGAAGAAAGAGGGCGGCGGCCAACAGGACTACGGCCAGAATCTCGCGGCGTTGCTCCTGGGTCAGCATGTCGCGGAAGTCATCCTCCGGACCGGACGAGGGCCTGGTCGCTCATGACTACGACGATGTCGTGCCGATCGACATCGGCACAGATCTCCAAGTCATCGGCCAAGTCGATTCGGATGACCGCAGCACCGCCCGCCGTCATGCTCAGGAATTTCCGCGTCGGCCGGCGCGCTGCCGCCAGAGTGCGGGCTGCGCGCGCCGAGTCGTTGAAGGCACGCTCCTCCGCGTCATCGGCGACAATGAGTTGGATCAGATGCCCGGCGCAGAGCGCGTCATCCAGAGAGAAGCGATCTTCCTGACCCGCGCACATGACGACGATGTGCTCGTCGGCGCGGACGGCGTGAGCGACGGCACTTAGGTTGGTGAAGGCGCACGGAAGGACCCTCCCGCCCTCCTGCCCCACACCAAGCGCCTTCGTTCCGTTGGTCGTGCTCATGACCAGCTTCTTTCCCTCCACTGCCTCCGCTGTGAACTCGCGGGGGGAATTCCCTAGATCGAAGCCCTCGACCTTGTGCCCTCTCCGCTCCCCGCACAGCAGCGTATCCTCGCGGCCCATCGACGACGCGAGGCGCACCGCTTCTTCCGTCGAAGCCGTCGGGTAGATCGCGCGCGCTCCGTTCGCCAAAGCTTCGATGATCGTCGTCGTTGCGCGTACGACGTCAATCACCACGACCGTGGCGCCAGTCAGCGAGGCAGGATCCACCTCTGGCAGAGTGAAGTACGTATCGATCCTCATCCGTTCGCTGATCCCTCCGCCATCATTCGGGCAACAAATCCCGTGTCCACATCTCCACGTACGAAAGCCGCATCGTCGACGATTCGTCGAAGAAATGGGATCGTCGTCGGAATACCCTCGATGATGAATTGGTCGAGCACATGTCGGGCCCGAACGATCGCCTCCCCTCGGGTATTCCCGCTGACGATAAGCTTCGCCAGAAGAGAGTCGTAGTACGGCGGCACCGTATACCCGGCATAGACGTGTGTGTCGAGGCGAACGCCGGGGCCACCCGGCGGGTGGAACGTCCTGATGGTACCCGGCGCCGGTGCGAAGTTGCGATCCGGATCTTCCGCATTGATGCGAAATTCGATCGCGTGGACGCGGTGTTCGATCCCGTCAGGAGCGAGAAGCGGCTCGCCGGCCGCAACCCGGATCTGCTCCTTGACCAAGTCGATGCCCGTCGTCACCTCCGTGACCGGGTGTTCGACCTGGATTCGGGTGTTCATCTCCATGAAGTAGAAGGAGCCGTCCTCGTCGAGCAGGAATTCGATCGTGCCTGCGCCGACGTAGTCGATCGACTTCGCCGCGAGAACAGCCGCCTCGCCCATGGCTGCGCGAAGTTCCGGGGTGAGTGCCGGTGAAGGCGCTTCTTCAACCAGTTTCTGGTGCCGGCGCTGAATGGAACAATCTCGTTCGCCGAAGTGCATCACGCGCCCGTGGGAATCTCCGAAGACCTGAATCTCGACGTGCCTCGGCTTGAGCAGGCACCGCTCGAGGTAGACATCCGGGTTGCCGAACGCCGCGCGTGCCTCGTTCTGCGCGGCCAGGAAGAGCTTGCCGAAGTCCGACGGGTCGGTCGCGATGCGCATGCCCTTCCCTCCACCGCCGGCCGAGGCCTTGATCATGATCGGGAATCCCATCCCCTTCGCGATCGGCAAAGCTTCATCGACGGTCCGGACGATCCCCTCGGAGCCGGGGACGGTGGGTACGCCGACCTTCATCATCGTTGCACGGGCCGTAGCCTTGTCGCCCATCGAGCGAATCTGAGCCGGGGTAGGTCCGATGAACGTGATGTCCGAACGAGCGCAGATCTCGCTGAACTCCGCGTTCTCGGCCAGGAATCCATACCCGGGGTGAATCCCTTCCGCTCCGGTGACCTCGGCGGCCGCGATGATCCGCGGAATGTTGAGATAACTGTCGCTCGCGGGGGCCTTGCCGATACAGACGTCTTCATCCGCGAATCGCACGTGCAGGGACTCGCGATCGGCTTCAGAATAGACCGCAACCGTTTTGACGCCGAGCTCGTGACAGGCCCGGATGATGCGGAGAGCAATCTCTCCGCGGTTGGCAATCAAGACCTTCTTAAACAAGTGTTTATCTCCCGGATCGCGGTGGCCCGACGCTCCTCGTATCCCGATCCATGGCCAACCCCTGGGGGTCGGAGGAATCTAGGTGAACCGACTTAGCTCGGGTCTACCCGGAACAGGACCTGCCCGAACTCCACCGGTTGTGCGTTTGAGACGCAGATCTCGGCGATCCTCCCGCTGATCTCACATTCCAGCTCATTCATGAGCTTCATGGCCTCGATAATACACAGTGTGTCGCCAGGCGAGACTCTCCCCCCTACCTCGACGTAGTCCGGTGCATCCGGCGCAGGCGCCAGATAGAAGGTGCCCACCATGGGTGAGGTGATTTCAAGGAGGTTGCTCGCGACGGTTGGCACACTCGTGGCAGGTGCCCCGATCGGCGGGGCGTTTCCGACCGCCGACGCGGGCGCCACAGCTGCGGCTGCCACTACCGGGGGCGCCGCCATGGTAACCGGCCCAGCAACCGTGGTCGGCGACTTCGCGAGCCGAATCCGGGTCCCCCCTCGCTCGATCTCGAGTGAATCGATCGAACTGTCGTCCAACGCGCGGATGAGCCCTTCGATGAACTCGAAGTCCATCATACGTTCACGCGAGAGAGGTACTTCTCCTCTTTACGATCAATCTTGAGCACGTCACCCTCCTCTACGAAGAGCGGGACGTTGATCACGGCGCCGGTCTCGAGGACGGCGGGCTTGGTCCCGCCCTGGGCCGTGTCGCCTTTGTGGCCCGGATCCGTCTGGGATACGAGGAGCTCTACGAACTGTGGGAGTTCCACACTGATCACCTGGTCCGCGTGGACGAGTCCTTCGCACGCCATGTTTTCCTTGAGAAACTTCAACTGGTCGGCGCCGAGCAGGTCTCCCGCGATCGGAATCAGGTCGAAGGTGTTGGCGTCCATGAAGTAGTAGAGTTCGCCGTCAGTATAGCTGTAGTTCACGGGCCGCCGTTCCAAGCGGACATCGTTGACCTTTTCGCCCGCCCGATAGGTCTTGTCGACGACCGAACCGGTTAGGACGTTCTTCAGCTTCGTCCGAACAAACGCGCCGCCCTTGCCGGGCTTCACGTGCTGAAAATACGAAATGGCCCAGAGACTACCATCGATCTCGATCACCATTCCGTTGCGGAAATCCGCAGTACTCGCCATGCAAGATCTCGATTCTGAGTTGTTTGGTTGAGCGGAAGACTAGCCGCCGAGTCGGGCTACCAGGCCCCGGAGCCCCAGAAGATAGCTCTGGACCCCGAAGCCATAAACCACACCTGCTGCGACGCCCGACAGATAGGAGTGCCGCCGGAAGCGCTCTCTCCCTGCCGTATTGGACAGGTGGACCTCAACGAAGGGGCGATTCACGCCCGTGAGGGCGTCGCGCAACGCGATCGACGTGTGCGTAAACGCGCCGGGGTTGATTAGAAAGCCGTCGACTTCTCTCGATGCATCGTCGATGTAGTCGACGAGTTCTCCTTCGTGATTCGACTGGAAAATCTGGAGCTCCACGTCTAGCTCGGCGGCCAGAGTTGAGAGCATGAGGTTCACCTCGGCAAGGGTGTCACTCCCGTAGACCTCCGGCTCCCTCCGGCCCAGAAGCCGGAGATTCGGCCCATGAACTACGGCGACCTTCACGATTCCCCCCGAGACTCCCAGGCGAGAAGGTCATCGAAGTAACTCCCGATGCCCGGTCCCCCGCCCAACCCTTCCGTCGATGGAGTGGTCTCTGTCTCCGTCCAGGCAAAGGGCGTATCGACATCGTGCGCGTCTCTGCCGCTCTCCGCGAGGTCCCGAGCCAGCGTCTCGACCTCTTCCTCAGTCTCCTCTTCGTAACTGTCGCTCACGTCACCCTTCTCCGATGGTGCGACCGGCGCCGCTCCGATGGCCGGAAGCTCGAGGGTGACGGCTTCGGCGGGGTCGACATCCTCATCGACGCCGACCGGCGGCGCCTGGGATGATCCGCCTTCCAGCACCTCGATGCGATTTCGAATGTCGTCGGCCGCCGGATCCTCACTGAGCAGGTGCCTGAGGACGTGTAGCGCACGATCCTCGAACCCTTGCTTCACGTACAACTCAGCGAGCGTGCGCGTGTAGACCGGCTCGGTGCTACCCATTTCCGAGTCCTCCACTACGGGGTCCGGCGATCGATCAGATAGATCGAGCACATCGTCCGGAGCGAAAGCGCTCAGGTCCATTACTTCCGGGTCTGGCGCGAGGGCGCTCAGATCCATCGCTTCCGGTTCGGGCTCCGGGTCGGGCGCGAAGGCGCTCAGGTCCATCACTTCCGGTTCGGGCTCGGGCTCCGGGTCCGGCGCGAAGGCGCTC
>JAQBXY010000022.1 GCA_027623325.1 Gemmatimonadota bacterium | reverse complement strand
TGGGCTACCTGACACCAGCGGAGTTCGCAGCGTTGGATGGACCGCAGGTTCTACTCCCCCGCGTTGCGGCGACCGGCCCCATCGTTCGGGACCGGCCGTGCTTACTGTCGGGCAACTGCCTACAGAGACCCGCTGTTTCGGACGCTGTACATGTTGTCCTTGTGGAGCGTGCACAGCGAGCCGTACTCGGCGAGGACTCCCGGCTGGGCCGCACCCAATCTGCGGAGGTACTCAGCCCAGAAATCGAGCCAAGCACGGTGGCTCGCGGCGATGGTCACCATCCCGACGTTCCACTCGTCACCCCAGCCGTGGCGCAGATCATACCAATCGCGAATCATGCCTTCTTCTTTCAGCGCGTTGAGGATGGGCGCACCGACGGCGCTGAGTTCATTGATCCGGGCCATGTTGGGGCCTGGGCACACGCTCAACTGATGAACCATGAACCCGGTCTGCCGATCGGCTTGAGCCTCCAGGCTAACCGCAGAGACCGCGAACGCGAGGAAAAGGAACAGAGTGCGACGCATGGGACCTCCCCATTCTTGGTAGTGTGGTCAGAGCTACTCCTCATATACTGCGCGTGCAATAGGTCGCGCGAAAGTGCTGAGCGCCAGGGGAAGCCCTTACCCTAGCCGCAACAGCCCTGCGGATTAGGGCTCAGATCCTCGTCGTCACGTGGAGGAAGCGCCATCCGAGGCGGGATGTGAGCACATTCGCGGCCCGTTCGGCCTGCGCCGGTCCGGCGAACAGGCCGAAGGACGCGGAGCCACTGCCGGACAGTACGGCACACCGAGCGCCTTCCGCGCGGAGTCCCTCGAGGGAAGCCCCGATCTCCGGATGTTGGTCGCTGACGACGGCATCGAAGTCGTTTTCCACCAGCGCTTGGACCCGCTCCCAGTCGAGATCCTCGAAGAGGGCATTCGGTCGCACCTCCCCATCGGGCGTCCCCGAACGGGCGCGAGATCCGGTCACGGCACCGTAGGCTTCGGCAGTCGATACGTGGACCGGTGGGAGAGCCAACACCACCGAGAGTTCGGGGAGCGGAGGCAGCGGTGCGAGCACGTCCCCCCTACCCCGCCCGAGCGCGAGGGAAGCGCTCCCCAGGAAGAAAGGCACGTCCGACCCGAGGTGGGTGCCCATTGTGGCCAGAGACTCGTGATCCACGAAGTCCACCAGACTGGCGAGGCCGCGCAGAACCGCGGCCGCATCAGACGAGCCACCGCCCAGACCAGCGCCGGCCGGAATCCGCTTGGTCAGATGAATGTGAACATCCGCGTCGAGTCCGGTCGTCTGCTGGAACAGAGCGGCCGCCCGGAATGCGAGGTTCGACTCCACCGGGCCGAGGTCCGGTCCATCCACCTCGAGCGTGACCGTCCCCCCTCCTCGGGCCGGCCGGCCGTCGGGAGACGAGAGCGAGAGGCGGATCTCGTCGGCCAGGGAAACCGCTTGAAACAGCGTTTCCAGCTCCCGATAGCCATCCTCCCGACGATGGAGCACCCGCAGGAAGAGGTTGACCTTCGCCGGGGCGTCGACCACAACCACACGACTCATCAGGGGGCCGGCGGCTCATCCGCATCGAGACGCTCGTCGGCGTGTCCCACCTCACCTAGAGAGAGTCCCAGCGCCCAGGCGTATCCGAGCCCAATGACCGTGATTGGGATCCATCCACCAAAGTGGTACGCGAAGGCGAACGCCAGGGATTGAGCCTCCGGCACACCGTACACGGTCGTCAGGGCGAAGTTGGCGGCAAAATGAAAGGTCCCGAAGAAGCCAGGCGCCGACGGAACCGCCACGCCGAAGCCGACAACGGCTTCGGTGAAGATGGCCGACACGAACCCCGTGTCGATTCCGAAGGCGAGCATTCCGAGCCAGAACGAGAGTCCGTGCCACGTCCAAAAGAAGAGTGACCAGGCGAAGCCGACGGCCAGCAGCTTCGGGTCTCTCATGATCGCGACCGAATCCAGGAATCCCTGGAGACCCTGCACGAAGCGATCGCCCACGCTTGCGGGCAGGACTCCCGACACTCGCTTCGCGATCGACACGAAGATCTGAGGCATGACGGCCATGACGACCAACACCATCAGGACCATCAGGACGGCGCCGATGGCGAAGCGGAAGAGAGCCAGGCCACTTCCTCCGCTGAGCGCCTCAGAGGCGGGAAAGCCGGGCAAAAGAACCGGGACGACCAAGAAGAGGAGCAGGATGACGCCGTCCATGAACCGCTCGACGACGAGGGTCCCAAAGGCCGCTGTTGCGCTGACGGGCTCGAGGCGACTGAAGGAATACGCTCGAGCGAATTCGCCCACGCGCGCGGGCAACACGTTGTTGGCCATGAAACCGATCGACACCGCCGCGAAACGGGACCGAAGGCGGGTGTTCGGGAGAATCGGGGTCAGCAGGACCTTCCACCGGAGGGCCCGGATCAAGAAGCCGAACGTCGCGACGAAAACGGAGGCGGCGAGGAGCAGGAAGTTGCCGCGTCGAATGTTCGCAACGACATCGCCGAACGGCACGTCGGCCAGGACCCACCAGAGCAGTACGACCGTGATGACGATGCCGAGTAGCGCCTTACCCCAATGCTTCATACCAAGCGAGCGCGGCGAATGATATCGGCCATGTCGCGAACCGCGACTTCGAGCCCCGTGAAGACCGCGCGCGAGACGACACTGTGGCCGATGTTGAGCTCTTCGATCTCCTGAATCGCCGCGACCGGAGCCACGTTCTCGTAGGTGAGCCCGTGACCCGCGTGAACGGCGAGACCCAGGCTTCGAGCCAAAGCCGCCGCCCCAGCGATTCGGGTCAACTGTTCGGCCCTCGCTGCTCCGGTCGCGTTGGCGTACTCACCGGTGTGTAGCTCGACCGCATCGACACCGAGCTCGCGCGAGGTCCGGATCGCGGCTTCGTTCGGATCGATGAAAAGGGCTGTGCGGATGCCCGCCGCCGAGAGGCGCGCCAAGGCTGCCCGGACCACCTCCACCTGAGCGGGGTCTGCCAGCGACAGCCCGCCCTCGGTGGTCACTTCCTCTCGCTTTTCGGGCACGAGTGTGGCTTGCATGGGGCGGAGCTCACAGGCGAGGTCGAGGATCTCGGACGTTGCCGCGAGCTCGAGATTGACCCCGGTCCGCGCCGTTTCCAGGAGGAGTCGGACGTCGCGATCCTGGATGTGCCGCCGATCCTCCCGTAGGTGCACGGTAATACCGTCCGCGCCACCCAGTTCGGCCACGACGGCCGCGCGCACGGGATCGGGTTCGTTCGCGAGACGCGCCTGCCGGACGGTCGCGACGTGATCGATGTTGATGTAGAGCCGCATGTTCAAATCCCTGTCCCCGTTGTCGCCATCCCCGAATGTCGTTCCAACAGTTCGCCCAACGCGGCTCGGGTCCGATCATCGATCTCCGGACCCATCAACCGAAGTACCTCCGCACCGAATACCGCATACAATCTCTGTGCCTCCGGATCGAGAGCACGCAGGTGGAGCCCCACGGTCTCGATATCGCCCCGCGCGATCGGCCCGACCAACGCACCGGCGACGCCCTCTTCTTGCAGCCCCGTCACCGTGCCCCGGATCAGCGGAAGCAGAGCGGGCAAAACATCCTCACTCGGGACTCCCGCACGTTCCATGAGGCGTGCGGACAGGTCGAGGAGCGGAGCCAGGTACGCGGTCGCCAGGACGGTCGCGGCGTGATAGAGCGGCCGGCGCCCGTCGGGTACGGTAAGGACGTGACAATCGATCTCACGAGCGAGCATTCGCGCCACGCTCACCGCCGCGGGAGAACCGGTCACGGTGATATAGGACCCCGGAATCCGCTCGGCGGCCGCCACAGTAGCGGAGATGATCTGGAGCGGGTGAAACGACCCCACCGCGTATCCTTCGCGATGAAGCGGAGCCATCACATCGGTCGACAGGTATCCCGAGAGGTGGAAGGCCGCGCACCCGGGGGGGGCAGCGCCCTGAGCCGCGATCACTACGGCTAACTCCGGAACCATCTCGTCGGGAACGGCCAGGAAGAGTGCAACCGTGTGCCCTCCCAGCGCTTCCGCGCCATACACGTACCAGACCCGGGCATCCGCAAAGATCGGGTGAGACGGGGGTTCCGGCCTCCTCCCGAAAAAGGTGACACCCCCGACCGCTTGGGCGCGCAGCAGCGACACACCGAGCGCAAGACCCATCCGGCCGGGCCCGACGATCGTGACCTGGCCGGCCATCAAGCCATCTCCTCGATCACGACCCCGTCCCGGCTCGACAGTCGTCCCAGCAGTTCCGTCGGGACCCTCGCCGTGAGCGACACGCGCATGCTGTCGTCGACCCGACCCGTCACTTCCGCTTCTCGATACAGCGTCGAGATGGTCTGCCCATCCGAGGCCGGTACATGCACGACCACACGCGCGAGCCTCCTCTGGAGCCGCGCCCGCAGGGTATCGCGGAGCGCGTCGAGCGTGACCGGGTTGTGCGCCGACACGAAGACCGCCGGTGTGGGATCAAATGCCCGCACCCTAGTGCGGAGCGCTTCCTCTTGCTCGTCCGACAGTCGGTCGACCTTGTTGAACACCAGGACGCAGTCTCGCTCCTCCATGCCCAACTCGGCGAGCACCTCGAGCACGACCTCGTAGTGTTCTTCCCAATCGCGATGAGATCCGTCGATCACATGCAAGAGGACGTCGGCCTCTCCCGCCTCCTCGAGTGTCGAACGAAACGAAGCCACGAGGTGGTGAGGGAGTTTGCGAATGA
Organism: Gemmatimonadota bacterium; assembly: GCA_027623325.1. Classification (GTDB taxonomy): domain Bacteria; phylum Gemmatimonadota; class Gemmatimonadetes; order Longimicrobiales; family Gaopeijiaceae; genus UBA2589. The sequence goes on along the minus strand of JAQBXY010000022.1, from coordinate 50,516 downwards.
AGCCGACGGTATCGGTAATGAGCGCCTCGTGGCCAGATCCGAGCTCGACGACGCGCGTCGCAGAATCGAGAGTCGCGAAGAGGCGATCCTCCACGAAAAGGTCCGAGCCGGACAGCCCCCGGAGTAGGGATGACTTGCCGGCGTTGGTGTATCCGACCAGCGCGGCTCGGAAGTTCCCCTCGCGGCCGCGGCGCTGAGCGGCCCTCGCCTTCGCGACTTCTTTCATCTTCCTCCGAAGGTCCCCGATCCTCTTCGAGATCAGGCGACGGTCGGTCTCGATCTGTGTCTCACCGGGACCCCGTAATCCAATACCGCCACGAATCCGCGACAGGTGGGTCCACATCCGACGGAGTCGCGGCAGGAGGTACTGAAGCTGGGCGAGTTCGACCTGCATGCGAGCCTCTTTCGAGCGCGCTCGCGTCGCAAAAATGTCCAGAATGAGCTCGGACCGGTCGACGACACGCACCCCGAGGAGCTCCTCGAGATTGCGGCCCTGGGCCGGGCTCAATTCCTCGTCGAAGACAACGAGGTCGGCCTCGGTTTCCTCGACGACCGTAGCAAGCTCTCGCGCCTTGCCCTCCCCGAGATAGAAGCGAGCATGCGGAGTATCGATGCGCTGGACGACGGACCCCACGACATGGCCCCCTGCCGTATCGGTCAGCCGCCCGAGTTCCAGAAGGTGCTCGTCCGCGAGGTCCCGAGCGAGTGAGCGCGCCGGCGCGCCGACGAGGACTACGCGATCGACCGGTGTTCGAACGTCAATGAGTTGAGTCGGGATCCTTCTACCTCCGGCCCTCGGCGGGCCGATTCCCGGGTAGAGGGTGCAGGAGAAGAATACCGAAGTCGGCCACACTCATGTAGGGCTGGTGTCGTCGGCTGCTGAAGGGGCGCTCGACCCCTTTCGGCGAGACTCCCACCATTTTAGACGTTCCGCAATCGTCTTCTCGAAGCCGAAGCGGCCAGGATGATAAAACCGCTCACCATGAAGCGATTCGGGGAGATAGCGCTGATCGGAGACGCCGTCGGATTCGCTCGGGTCGTAGCGGTAACCGTCTCCGTACCCTAGTTCCTTCATGAGCCCGGTCGGTGCATTCCTGAGGTGGAGAGGAACCGGCGCAGAGGGCGTCTCTCGCGCCCTTCCGAGCGCTGCCTTCCACCCAGAATACGCGCTGTTCGATTTGGGAGCCGTGGCGAGATAGACCGTCGCCTGCGCGAGCGCGAGATCACCTTCGGGCGATCCGAGAAAGTGGTACGCATCACGCGCCGCCACGGTGGTTCCGAGGGCTGCCGGATCGGCAAGTCCGATGTCTTCAATCGCCATGCGAACCAGTCGCCGGGCTATGTAGAGTGGATCCTCGCCACCGTCGATCATCCTCGCGAGCCAGTATAGGGCTCCGTCCGGGTCACTCCCCCGAACCGACTTGTGCAACGCCGAAATCAGGTTGTAGTGCTCCTCGCCACCCTTGTCGTAGATCGCGAATCGATGCTGGAGCGCCTCTTTGGCCGACGTCAGGTCGAGGGTCCCGCCTCGTCCGGCTAGGGCAGCAGCAGCCTCCAGAACACCTAATGCGCGGCGGGCGTCACCGTCACTCGCCTCCGCCATGAATTCGATGGCATCATCCATCGCGATCAATGTCTGCTCGGCGAGCCCGCGCGGATCATTCAGCGCGTCTCTCAGAATCGACTCGAGCTCCGCCGCCGAAAGGGGCTCCAGGACATAGACCGGGGCTCGGGACAAGAGGGGTCGCACGACCTCGAAGGACGGGTTCTCTGTGGTCGCCCCGATGAGGATGACCGTGCCCGACTCGACGTGCGGCAAGAAGGCGTCCTGTTGCGCCTTGTTGAAGCGGTGGATCTCATCACAGAACAGGATCGTCCGTTTCCCGGTCGAGCGTCGTCGCTGGTCCGCTTCGGCGATGATCTGGCGCACACGAGCGACACCCTCCGTCACCGCGCTGAACGCAACGAACGTAACGTCTGCCTCAGCGGCGAAGAGTCGGGCCAACGTCGTCTTGCCGCTCCCCGGCGGACCCCAGAGGATCATGCTCCCGGGGCTGCCCGAATCCAGCATGGCTCGGACGGCTTTGCCGGCTCCGAGGAGATGCTCCTGCCCTCGGAACTCAGCGAGTGTCCTCGGGCGCATTCGTGCCGCCAGCGGAGCGTTCGTCTCGAGCGTCGGTGCGGACTCGCCGCCTCCGTCTGATAAGAACAGGTCGAGCTCAGACACCGCCTGCTCTCCTCGCCGCGATCTCACGAGCCCGCGCAGTTAGAACCCGGCCCTCGTTACGGGCAGGATCCACGAGAACCCAGTCCAGAAGTTCCTCGAGGATCTCGCCGAATTCAGGACCGGGGCGAAGCCCCATTCCGATGAGGTCCCGACCATCGACGAGCAGATCACCCACGGCGAGGGGCGGCCTCGATCGGCGCACCGTCCTGGCACGGCGCCAAGCCGCCACGACCGCCTTGGCGAGGTCGCGAGCGTCCCTGCCGAGGCCGCTGCGCGCGGCGGCGAGGTCGAGACGGGCCACCGCCGTGAGCCTCGTGGACCCGTGCGTACTGAGCCATCTGCGCACGTCCTCCTCCGAGGCCGTTGAGGGCGGAATGCAGTCCGCCCCCGCCCATCTGGCGACCTCCTCGATCAGGGCGTTCGAGAGCCGCAACCGCGTGAGGATCGCTGCAATGTCCTGCCGCTCCAATGGCCGCAGCAGAGCCGCCAGACGGAGGTGTGGAAGCCGAGACGGGAGTCGATCGACGACTCGCAGTGCGTGATCCCAACCCCGGCGCTCGGTCTGTTCGGCCCTGAGCCCCGCGTCCCCGTCCGTCACGCGGAGCGCTTCCAGCTCCGGGTACAGGACCCCGAGGGCACCCGAGGTAGCGTACAGCTCAAGCGCTTGGGAGGGTTTCGCGCTAGCCAGCACCTTCAAGAGTTCTTCTCGAATGCGTTCCGGCGAGAGCGTCGGCAGGTGGCTCGCCAGAGTGCGCATCGCCGTCCACGTGGCGCCGTCGATTTCTAGCCCCAGACGACCCGCGAATCGCAGTCCACGCAGAATGCGGAGGTAATCCTCTCGGAAGCGCTCCTCCGGCAGACCGACCGTTCGCAACACGCCGGCTTGAAGGTCCCGCGCGCCCCCAAAGGGATCGTGAAACTCCTGGCGCGCGACATGCCAGGCGATCGCATTGACCGTAAAGTCACGCCGGGCCAGGTCATCGGAGATCGAATCCGCGAATTCCACGACGGCGTGGCGGCCGTCGGTCTCGACGTCCTTCCGGAAGGTCGTCACCTCGTACATCACCCCTTCGCGGGTGAGCACTCCTACCGTGCCATGCTCGATTCCGAGCGGCACCGTCCGACGGAACAGGTGGCGCATCTGCGGGGGGGTCGCACGGGTCGCCAGATCCCACTCGGACGACGCACGTCCGAGCAGGGCGTCGCGAATCGCACCACCGACGGCCCAGGTCTCGTAGCCCGCGTCCTCGAGCGTTCGGCTGATCCAGGCGACCGCCGCGGGAGCCACGGGGCGCAGGGAAGTCACCCCACGAGCACCGCGCCGCCGTTCACGTTGAGGATCTCTCCCGTGACGTGACGACCCAATTCGGAACAGAGGAATACGATCGGGCCCGCCACGTCCTCGGACGTAGCGATCCGTCGAATGGGAATGGCAGATGCGACCCGATCGCGAGCCTCGCCGACGAAGGCACTCTCCGACATTTCCGTATCGATCCAACCGGGAGCCACCGAATTCACGGTGATGCCCCGAGCGCCGAGTTCAATGCACAAGCCTTTGACCAACGAGATCATCGCGCCCTTCGTCGACGCGTAGTCGCCGTGATACGCCTCTCCGCGCTGCCCCGCGGTGCTGCTCACCAGGACAATGCGCCCTTGGTCGCGCAGGCGACGCGCCGCCGCCCGGCAGGTGTAGAATATGGAGTGCAGGTTGGCACCCATCGTGGTGTGCCACTGGCTGTCCGTCATGTCCGCGAGCGCGGCGTCGACCGGAGGCCAGATCCCGTGGTTCCCCACGAAGATATCGAGTCCGTCGAACTCCTTGTCGGCTCGCGAAAAGAGAGCTTCGACGTCGTCGGCGCTCGAGAGGTCTCCCGCCTGAGCCCACGCGTGCACGCCGTACGCCCGACACGCGGCTACCGCTTCGGCGGCTTCGTCCGCTCGGCTCCTGTAGCCGATCCCCACGGCGGCGCCGGCCTGAGCCAACATGAGGGCAGTGGCACGGCCGACTCCGCGAGACCCGCCGGTTACGACCGCGTTCTTGCCGGTGAGGTCGATCAATGATTGCATGGGGTGTTCATGTAGTGGTTTCGGGATTCGAGCCGACGATCGCCGCCTCGACGAGATCGCATACGATATGACCGATCGTGAGGTGCACCTCTTGAGCCCGAGCCGTGGAATCGGTCGGTATCACCAGCGCCAAGTCCACCTCCGCTCGAAGGCGGCCCCCGCCCTTCGCGAGCAGGGCTACCGTAGCGATTCCCTTCGCCCGCGCGGATATCGCCGCCCGCATGAGGTTCTCCGATTCTCCACTCGTCGAATGTAGGACGAGCAGATCCCCGGCTCGTCCCAGCGCCATAATCTGACGCTCGAAGATCGTGTCGTAGCCATGGTCATTGGCCGCAGCCGTGAGCAGAGATGTGTCCGTCGTGAGGGCGATCGCCGCGATCGGCCGCCGCTCGCGTGCGAACCGGACCACGTATTCGGCCGCGAGGTGTTGGGCATCGGCAGCCGAGCCCCCATTGCCGCAAAACAGTAGAGTACCGCCCGCGCGCACGGTGTTGAGAACGAGCTCGGACAACTCACTGATCGGATCGAGCAATTCGGTGCTCACACGTTCGACGACCGCGGCGTGCTCGGCGAAATGCCTCAGGACACTGGCTCGTGTAGTCACGCCATCTCCCGTTTGATCATGCCTCGAATGCGGGTCATGAGGTTGCGCCCGGGGGATAGGGCTGGAACCGGTATCGGTTCCTGGTCGTCGAGCACCCGGGCGGGATTGACGCGGCACAGCAGGTCGAGCGCTTCACTGGCGTCTCTCGCCTCGAGCGCGGCGCACGCTTCGGACTGGTAGATCTTGAGCGTAGCATGCCCGTGAAAGTCCGACGCCAGGTAGTCGACGAGCCCGGCCTCGAGCAAGCGGAACGCGATCGACTCGGCCTCGCTACCGTATCTGCCGACCAGCGAGCCGAAATTCACCTGCCGATAGGCTCCGGCAGCTCGCCAGCGGCTCGCCACGTCCACCGCGTTCACCATCCCGCCGTATCGTTCCGGGTGGGCGATGATGGGTCGATAGCCTTGGTCTCGAATCCAACGCACGACACGTGGCGTGCCCGGAGGCACCTGAAGCCTGGGCCACTCGATCAACACGAAGGACGTGCCGTCCAGGCGAAGTCGACGATCGGAGAGGTCAGCCTCCGGAACATCGATGAGCACCTCGTGCCCACGACGAAAGTCGACCTCGGGGAACTCTGCCCTGATCGCCACGGCCGCCCGATCGAAGGCCACCGTGACCGCCTCCAGGCGCTCTTCGAGGCGGTGTGTCTGGAGCGTCGTGCTCCCCTGAATGTGAGGCGTGGTCACGATGCGTCGGACACCCAGCCGCGTGAATCGCTCCACCGCGTTGAGCACAGCCTGGACGGTCTTGGCTCCGTCATCTACGCCGGGCACGAGGTGACTGTGGATATCCACCAACGACGTCGAGTCGCTCAAGATCACCGGGCGTCGCCTACCTCGAGGAGCCTCTTCAGCGCGGTCTCCGGGTCGGACGATTCCAGGGCCGCCTCACAGGCATACGTCGTCACCGCGTCAGCGACCAGAAGATCGAACGCGCTTTCCCGGACCCGACCGGGCCGCGAGAGCGCCGCGTCGAGTCGCGCAACCGCTGCCGCGAGGAGCGCCTCGGGTGTCTCCACGGGACCAACGGCCGAGCGGAGCGCAGCGTCCAGCGCCTGTGGCGGCACGGGTCGGCGAGCATCCAACCAGCGTTCAGCGTCACTCACCGTTCGCCTCCAGCGAGAAGGCTCCGAACGGTCGCGACGCCAGACAGCAGCGCTTCATCGAGCCGTGCGGGGTCTTCCACTCCGGCCTGCGCCATGTGCGGCCGCCCCCCTCCCCGGCCACCCACCAGTGCCGCGACCTCACGGACGACCGCATCGGCGCGTACACCGCGCGAAATCATGTCGTCAGTCACGAACGCCAGAAGGGCCTGTTTCTCGCCGGGCATCTCGGCGGCGAGCACTGCGACGCCACTCTCACCTGAGGAGAGAAAGGCGTCCCCCCACTTTCGGGCGTCGTCGACGTCACGCGCCCGCAGCTTGAGGCCGCGGTACGAGGTCGTACTCCCTCCCTCGAGCGCGATCGCCTCATGGATGACGACGGATTCCCCGCCCCCCCCCTGAGATCGCAGTTCTGCGAGAATCGCCTCGAGTTCTGCCTTCTCGGCGAGCAGCTGTTCCGCCTTCCGAGACAGAGTGTCCGGCTGCGTTTTGAGGATCGAAGCCGCCGCGTCGAGTCGCTCCTCTTGGTCCAAGAAGTATCGATACGCGCCACGCCCCGTCAGCGCCTCGATCCGTCGGACTCCCGCAGCGACGCCCGACTCGCTCACGATCCGGAAGAGGCCAATATCGCCGGTATCTTGTACGTGAACGCCGCCGCACAGCTCCATACTCACGCCCGGGACATGTACGACACGTACCTCGTCGGCGTACTTCTCGCCGAAGAGCGCCATCGCCCCGGCGGCCACCGCTTCGGCGTAGGGACGACTCGAGATCTCGACGGGGTGATTGGCCCACACGCTTTCGTTGACCATCGCTTCGATCCCTGCCCGCTCCTCCGGGGACAGGGGCGCCGTGTGAGCAAAGTCGAAACGGAGTCGCTCGGGCGCCACGAGCGAACCGCGCTGAACCACGTGCCCTCCGAGCACGCTACGAAGTGCGGCGTGGAGCAGGTGCGTGGCGGTATGGTTACGAAGCGTGTCGTTGCGGCGATCTCGCGGCACCTCCGCAACCACCTCGAGCGGAGCCGTCAGCGGGTCGGGGAAGTCGCCCATGACCCTCCCGAACACAGCCGTAGCTCCGCCGACCTTAGCGACCCGGTCCACTGCGAGGGTCCACCCCTGACCCCGGACCAAACCCTGGTCCGAAATCTGCCCGCCGCTCTCCACATAAAACGGGTTCTCGCGAAGTACCAACCCGACCATGCCATCCACTGTTGTGGCCCGAAGGACATCGGTTTCGGATACCAATCGCGAATAGCCGACGAAGGCCTGCTCGCCATCGCCTATTGAGACCCACGTGCCCCCATCGAGCGCGGGATCAATGCCCTGACCACCTGCCGCGCGATCGGCGCGCGAACGCGCACGCTGGGCTTCGAGCGCTTCCTCGAAGCCCTCTACGTCGACCTCGTACCCCCGCTCTTCGGCCATCAGCTGGGTCAGGTCGAGGGGGAAGCCGAATGTGTCATACAGCTTGAACACCTCTTCGCCCGGGATGCTGCCGCCGGTACCGGAGGCGAGCTCCTCGAAGCGGGACATTCCGCCTTCGATGGTTCCCAAGAATCGCTCTTCCTCCGACCGGGTCGCCTCCACGATGTGCTCCGCGCGCGCGGCCAGGTCCGGGAACACATCTCCCATCTGCTCGATGACCGCCGAAACGACCCCGGCCAGCGTCGGCTCTCTGCGACCGAGCAGCCACGCGTGGCGAACTCCTCGGCGGAGAATGCGGCGCAGGACGTATCCACGACCCTCGTTCGAAGGATAGACGCCATCGGCGAGCAGGAAGGCCACGGCGCGCGCGTGATCGGCGAGCACTCGGTAGCTGACCCCCTCTTCGCTCGTTCGGTCGTAGGCGCGCCCCACCAACGTCGCCACACGCTCGATGAGCGGCAGAAACAGGTCGGTGTGGTAGTTCGAGTCGGCGCCTTGAAGAACCGCCGCGATCCGCTCGAGACCCGCACCGGTATCGACACACGGAGCCGGAAGCGGATGGAGCGTCCCCTTGGCATCACGATCGAACTGCATGAAGACGAGGTTCCAGAGTTCGATGATCTGGCCGGAGTCGTTCAGCTCGACGAACTCTTCGGCAGTGGTGACCGGCGCGCGGTTCTCGCGCAGATCGTAGTGCAACTCCGAGCACGGCCCACAGGGACCGGTATCGGCCATCTGCCAGAAGTTGTCCTTGTCCCCAAGGCGATAGATCCTCTCCGGCGGAAGCCCGATCTCCTCAGCCCAGAGTGCTGCGGCCTCGTCGTCCGAGTGATGGACCGTCGCGTAGAATCGCTCGGGGTCGAGCCCGTACACATCCGTCATCAACTCCCATGCGTACAGGATCGCATCGCGCTTGAAGTAGTCCCCGAAGGAGAAGTTCCCCAGCATTTCGAAGAAGGTGTGGTGTCGCGTAGTCCGACCCACCTCCTCCAGATCGTTGTGCTTCCCCCCCGCCCGGACACACTTCTGCGACGTCGCCGCTCGCGTGAATCCCAGATCTTCCCGGCCCAGGAAGACCTGCTTGAACTGCACCATCCCCGCATTCGTGAACAGAAGCGTCGGATCGTCGGCCGGAACCAGCGGCGAACTGGGCTGGACCTCGTGCCCGCGCTCCTTGAAGAAGTCGAGGAAACGACTGCGGATTTCTGCGGTCTTCATCGTCGTATCGGCGGCACGCCGCTGGTCGTCTAGCTGGGTGTGTCCAGAACCGGCGAGAGAGGGCTCCGGGTAGGGCCAAAAGATAAGGGCCTCGGACGAATCTGTCGTCCGAGGCCCCGATGCCCCCGCGTTACGACCGGAATCAATCGTCCACGTCATCCCCGGAATCGTCGGAGTCCTCTCCGGACGCGCGCGTTCCTCCCGAGAGTCCGAGCGCGGTTCGGACCTTTTCCTCGATCTCGTTCGCAATGTCCTCGTTGTCGAGAAGGAAGGCCTTCGAGTTCTCCTTCCCCTGCCCCAAACGAAGGTCGCCGTACGAGAACCACGAGCCCGCCTTGTCGATGATGTTGTGCTCAACACCCAGATCGACGAGCAAGCCGGCATGACTTACGCCCTCGTTGTACTGGATGTCGAACTCGGCCTGCCGGAAGGGGGCGGCGCACTTGTTCTTCACGACCTTGACCCGCGTCCGGTTCCCGATGATGTCCTGCCCGTCCTTGATCGCGCCGATACGCCGGATGTCGAGGCGGAGTGAGGCATAGAACTTCAAGGCCCGCCCTCCCGAAGTGGTCTCCGGACTCCCGAACATGACGCCGATCTTTTCGCGGATCTGGTTGGTGAAGATGACCGAGGTCTGCGACCGGTTCACCGCGCCGGTGAGCTTCCGCAGCGCCTGACTCATGAGGCGCGCCTGGAGGCCGACGTGACTGTCGCCCATCTCACCTTCGATCTCCGCACGCGGCACCAGGGCGGCGACTGAATCGATGACGACGACGTCCACCGCGTTGCTGCGAATGAGCACCTCCGCGATCTCGAGGGCCTGCTCGCCCGTGTCGGGCTGCGAGACCAGGAGGTTGTCGACATCGACCCCAAGCTTCCGGGCATAGTTCACGTCGAGCGCATGCTCGGCGTCGATGAACGCGGCGATTCCGCCCATCTTTTGTGCGTTCGCGATGACCTGCAGACAGATCGTCGTCTTGCCTGACGACTCCGGCCCATAGATCTCACTGATGCGACCCCGGGGAATTCCACCGATCCCGATTGCAGCATCGAGATTGATGGCACCGGTCGGTATCGCTTCGATGTGCGAGCGGAAGCTGTCCGCGCCCATGCGCATGATCGATCCCTTGCCAAACGAGCGCTCGATCTGTGTCAGCGCGGTGTCGAGCGCCTTGTTCTTCTGTTCGGTCGTTTTTTGGTCGGTCATTTGAGCGGTCGCCATTCAGCCTCCGTTGCCTGATGTGCCCGTATTTCGGGACCCGGCACCCAAAGTACAAAACCCGAAGATAAAGCGAAAGTCCCTCGTCGCCTCCCTCGTGAGAAGCCAAGCTACTCGGCGCGCCGGGACTTCGGAATGCCCTGGTGGGACGTCGTCCCGCCCTCTATATGAACGACGAGGGAACCTCGCGCCGCCCAGGCGCGTTGCGTGCCCGAGCGCCGCATCCTCCCAGGGCACGCATCGATGAAGGACAAAGAGTACGATCTGGTCGCGATCGGCGGAGGCACCGCGGGGTTGGTCTCAGCCGCAGGTGCAGCCTACCTCGGACTTCGATCGGCGATCATCGAGCGAGATGCCTTGGGTGGAGACTGTCTCTGGACCGGATGTGTCCCCTCGAAGGCTCTGATCGCATCAGCCCGTCTCGCCCATGGCATGCGAAACGCGGACGAGCTGGGACTCGCCGCCGCCGACCCGCAGCACGCGTTCGCCTCCGTAGTGGAGCGAATGCGCGCCGCCCGGGGTGTGGTCGAACACCACGACGACCCGGAACGCTTTCGTGCCATGGGTGTGGACGTGCAATTCGGAGCCGCTCGGTTCCTGTCGGCGACGGCGATCGACGTCGATGGCGTCGGCACGATCCGGTCGCGACGCTTCGTGATCGCGACGGGGGCTACGCCGACCGCACCCCCGATCGTCGGCCTCGCGGAAGCCGGGTACTTGAACCACCACACCGTCTTCGAGGCCCAGGAGCTTCCGAAACGCATCGTGGTATTGGGCGCTGGCCCGATCGGTCTGGAAATGGCCCAGGTGTTTGCCCGTCTGGGCGCTACCACCACGGTGCTCGAGATGCAGGACCGAATACTGTCGGGTGAGGATGAAGAGGCCGCGGTGCGCCTTCTCACGATCCTGAGGGGAGAGGGGATCGATATCCGACTCGAACAGAGGGTCGAGCGGGTAGAAGTGGTCGGGCACCAAAAGCATCTGATGCTGCATGGAGGCGGACGCGTCGTCACGGACGAGATCTTCGTAGCGACGGGGCGTCGACCGGAAACGGGAGGCCTCGACCTCGAGCGCGCCGGCGTGCGAACGCGGGGATCGGCCGTCGAGGTGGACCTGAGACTCCGAACGTCCAACCCCCGGATCTGGGCCGCAGGGGACGTGACCGGTGGACTCCAGTTCACGCATGTCGCTGAATACATGGCGAAGACGGTGCTCCGTAACGCCCTGGTCCCGGGCTCCGTGCGGGTGAACTACAGCCACGTCCCGCGCGTGACCTACACGGATCCGGAGCTCGCCCGGGTAGGCCTGACGGAGGAGGAAGCGGCGCTGCGCGGGGGGCGCACGTACTCCTACGAACTCGCCGACCTGGACCGCGCCATCGTCGATGGAGTCGCTCAGGGCTTCGTAAAGATCTCGGCGGACCGAAAGGGTCGTGTCCTGGGCGCGTCGCTCCTCGGCGTACACGCCGGCGAACTCATCCTGCCTCTCGTCATGGCGATGCAGCACGGACTGACGCTGTCCGACATCTCGTCGACGATCTTCCCCTACCCCACGCTCTCCGAGGGGATAAAGCGCACCTCCGACGCCTACCAGAAGAGTCGGCTCGAAGGGACAGGAGGTCGCGTCCTGAGGAAGGTGATTTCGTGGATGAAGTAGGTTCGAACCGAGGTTCCATTGGGCGGCTCCTTTTCCTTCTTCTACTCCTGACGGGGGGGGTGCTCGCTGCGGCGTACACCCCGCTCGGCGACTACCTGAGTCGCGAAGGAGTGGGCGACGCCATCACGTGGCTCCGCGCCTCGAACTCCGCACCTGCCCTGTACATTCTCATCTACGCGGCAGCTACGGCGTTGGCGATCCCGGGCTCGATCCTGACGCTCGCAGGGGGGGCAATGTTCGGCCTGTTCTGGGGGACGCTCTACACGACCCTCGCAGCCAACCTGGGAGCCAACGCCGCCTTCGCGGTCGCCCGCTACCTCGGTCGGGGGGGCATTGAACGCCTCGCGGGGCCGCGCCTGAAAGCGCTCGATCGCGCGACGGAGACCCATGGCTTCCGCGGACTTCTCACGCTCCGTCTCGTTCCGGCGGTTCCGTTCAATGCGCTCAACTTCGGGGCCGGACTGACCGTGATTCCGTGGGCGACCTATGCGACTGCGACAGCGATCGGGATCTTCCCGGGTACCGTCGTATACACGATGTTCGCCGACGCCCTTCTCGCGGGATCACAGGACGCCTCGAGAGCAGCCTTCCTGCGCGTTCTGGCTTCCGGAGCCTTGTTGGTCGCACTCAGCTTCGTTCCCGTCTTCCTCCGCCGCCTGAAGAGTCGTGGCGCCCGCGCGCCGAGGAATTGAACGCTTCGCCTGCGGCGCTGACCGTCATCATCCCTGCGTTGGACGAAGAGCGGTGCCTAGGAGGGCTTCTCTCGGACCTCCGAGGCACGGGCGCTCGAGTTGTCGTCGTCGACGGCGGTTCACGCGATGCCACGGTCCAGATTGCCCGGGAGCACGGCGCGCGTGTTCTCGACTCGAATCCCGGGAGAGGCACTCAGTTGAACGCGGGCGCAGCGGTGGCCGATACGAAGTGGCTCCTCTTCCTGCACGCCGACTCTCGGCTGGCCCCCGGATCGCTCCAGGCGCTCCAGGATTTCCTCTCGGGCGCCTCCCCCCTGGATTTCGCACACTATCGCTTCCAACTGGACGGCAGACGCCTGAGGCACCGGATCATCGAATTCGGTCAGAGGGTCCGGGAGCGCCTGTTCCGGCTCCCCTATGGCGATCAAGGTCTCCTCGTTTCCCATGAGCTCTTCGTTCGGATCGGTGGGTATCGCGCGTGGCCGATCATGGAAGACGTCGACATCGTGCGCCGCTTATCTCGAGAAGGGCGGCGCACCACGCTGCCGGCCCCGCTTCGAACCAGTGCCCGCCGGTACGACACAGAGGGATGGGCACTGGCGTGGATGAGGAATGTCGTCCTCATGACACTCTTTCACGCCGGTGCGTCGCCCGAGAAGCTGGCACGTCACTACGCTCCCCAAAGCGCTTCACCAACCCCGGCGCCTCCTTCCTCCGAGGAAGTGACTGCCCCCACCATCGTCCTGTTCGCGAAGGCACCGACGCCGGGACGTGTGAAGACTCGCCTCGCTGCGGGGATCGGGGACGTCGAAGCCGTGAGGATCTATCGAGCGATCGGTCGGGCGACGCTCGACGCTCTGCGCGGCGGGCCGCATCGCCTGATCGTCTATTTCGACCCGCCTGGGCCCGACGCCCTTGAGGCCACACGAGAGTGGCTCGGGTCCGAGGGCGTGGAGTATCGACCGCAGAGCGACGGCGACCTGGGACGTCGCATGCTCCGCGCGTTCGAGGCCTGCCTCGAGGACTCGTCCGAGGTGTGCGTGATCGGAACGGACATCCCGGGTATCGACGGGGAGACGACTCGCGAGGCGTTCCGAGCGCTCCGAAACCGGGATGTCGTGCTCGGCCCCACCACCGACGGTGGGTACTACCTCATCGCTCTGCGCGAAATCCACCCCACACTGTTCGAGGGTGTGGCGTGGAGCACCCCCTCCGTGCTCGAGGTTACGCGGACCCGAGCTGCGGACTCGGGGCTGAGCGTCGCCCTCTTGGACCAGAAGACCGACGTGGATACCGCCCGTGACGTGCCCGAGGAGCTGCGCGCGCGCTGAGGGAGGGCACGCGACTTGCATAGAACACTTGCGAGGACTCCAGCCGCCTGTGCAGGTTGGAGATGTCCCCCCCCAGGCCCAACGTTCGAGAACGAATGAAGACAGCGAACAAGGTTCGGTCTCGCCTGCGGTTCGACAGCCTGGAACATGTGACCGCCCCGGATGGATCGGGGAGAGTGTCGGTGCGGCTGGAGTGGGGCGGAGCGTTCTACGAGGGGACGGTCCCCTGCCTCCAAACCCAACAGGGTATCATCAAGGCAGCGTCCCAAGCGGCGCTGTCGGCGACCCTCGCCTCCACGCAGAAGGTCTCGACGAACAGCATCGATCTCGAGGTCGTCGGCGTCAAAGCGGTTCGGGCGTTCGACGGATGGGTGGTGGTGACCCGGGTCAACGGTCGAGCCGGCGCGGACAGCTACAGGCTGCTCGGCGCGGCACCCTGCGAGGGAGAAGAGGATCTCCCGGGAGCCGCCGTCAAAGCGGTCTTGAACGCGAGTAACCGGGTGATGGAGCAGCGGGTAGCGCGCTGAGGCCGGCGCGGTCGATCTCCCAGATCATCGTTTCTCGACCGGCGCTCCGGTTGGGAAGCGTCTCACGGTGCCTATATCCCAGTTTCAGTGGTATTGCTGCGCTCGCACCATTCGCGGGATCGATGTGGATTTCGAGCCGGTCGAGCCCAGGGAGTTCGAGACCGACCCCCGTCAGGGCCGCGACGGCTTCCGTCATGAGGCCCCGGCCGGCAAGGTCACTGCGCAACCAGTAGCCGATCTCGAGCGCACCGGGTCCGACCCTTTGGTACAAGCCGACTCCCCCGCGGATCTCGGTGTCGTCCGGATCGACCAGCGCGTACAAGAAGTCCTTCCCCTGAACGAAATCAGCAGCATACCCGTCCAGCCGCTCGCGAAGCTGATCCATGGTCGTTGGCTCGTCTTTCGCGAACGGGATCCACGGGAGTAGTTCGGGCAAGCTCACGTCGATCGCGTGACGCAAACTGGGTGCGTCGGCGGCGTTCCAGACCCGAATCAGCAAACGCTCCGTCCAGAGGCGATCTGGCGGAGCCGTTTCGGTCACGACGGGTCGGCGGGCGACGGGGTTCGGCGGCCGCGTTCGTATCGCTGCCACAGACCCGGCCGCACCGGAACAAAGATCATCTCCAGCGGCCTCAGGGCGCTCACGACGGAGAAGACCGGGACGCCCGAATACACGCCGACCCGCAGGATCTGCTCACAATCGACAGGAAATACGTCGTCCGAAGGGCCGAAATCACCCCCCTCGAAGATGATCACCTGGCGATCCTGATACCAAAACGCACCGGCGGCGTACGACCCCGCGAAATCGAGTGCGGGCCGGAGCAACCGAATGGGTTGCGCACCAGGACCGACCAGGGTGTCGCCGGCCGCGGTCAGAAGGATGGGAGTGTTCTGCCCGGTCGACAAACAGATGCTCGACGGCACTCCCTCGGGCGGGGCCGCTGCTGTGCCTCCCGCGATCCGAACGACGATCGTGTCCGGTGGGGGCGGCGGGATGAAGATGGTATCCGGTTCGATCCGGGCCATCATCCGCGGTCGACAGCGCCATCTTGGCTCGTTCGGACACACCGCTACCGAAGCGAGAAAACCGAACTTCGGCTTCTGATACTCGGACGAATGCCCGTCGGTCGGCCGCGCATGGTTCGAGGCGAGGTACTGTGCCCCTACCCTCACTCCGTCCCAGTCGAAGTGTGCTCCCACGTTGACGTCGAAGCCGTTGTGCTCGGCCATAAGAGTGAGCTGTTTGCTCGTCCCCATGTCCATGTGCAACGCGGTCCCCATGAACCATCCGTTCGCGTGACCCGAGGAGTAGAAGTCCAGCTCACCACCCTCGCGAAACATCCCCGTACCATATCCGAAGGAAAACGACATGTCGTTCTCCGGCATCGGGCCACCGTCATACCCTTTCAAGTAGGCCGTGGCCACTCCGTACAGACTCAGATTCGATCCCAGACCGCTCGTGGCCGTGTAGTCCTTCCTCAGACGCTCATCGGGGAAGCCGAGCCGACCCGGCGCATACCGGCCGCCGTCGGCGAAGGTTGGGCTCGTCAGATATCGGCCACCGACGGCCAGTCCGACGCCTTGGTCCACCGGCTCCCACAGCCGTACTCGTCCGAACAGCCCCCAGAGGTTGCCGCCCGCCCGTCCGTTCCCGATGGCCTGTACCGAAACTCCCCCCTCCGCGCGGTCGAAGAGCCCAATGGCGATCGATCCGTCTGAGTAGAACTCCTCTCGCGCCGGGCCGAACCCGACCGGAAGGCCGGTATCGTCGACTTCGACCCTACGGCCGATATTGGAGAAGAAGCCCGACAGCGTCCCCGTCAGCTTCATATGCGGCAGAACGCTCGACACGGGGATGTCGATCAGCCCCGACCCGTAGCGGAGTGTGCTCGGCATCGTCGGGGTCTGTCCGGCGGCGTCTCCCACCAGGCCCAACGAACCGATCGCGAGAACGACGGCACCCCTGCGAGCGCCCCCTTTCGTCACCGACAGGCCCCGTGAACCTCGCGAATCAACGAAGTCGGTCTTCGAGATCGCGAAGCCGACGACCGATCGAAATCGCCCAACCCCCGATCAACGTGATCACGATGGCATAGGCCGCGAAGACGTGCCAATAGGGTCGGAGACTCTGCGAAGCCAGCGCGGTCGGTCGAGGAAGCCCCTGGATCTCCTGAGCCCCTACGGCGGCGGTGGCGAGCAGAAAGAGTGCACACGCCAGTACGGTTCGGGCGACCCAAACGCGGTTTCTGAAGAGGATCATGGCAGGATCACGTTGCAGTGCTACGGGAACGAAGGTCGGCTTCGGCGCGGAGTCCTTCGAGCGCGTACCGATACAGGAAGAGTCCAAGGAAGATCACCGTGAAGACAGCGAGACTCGTGAGCAGCGTCGTCAACATGTCGGCGGGAAGGGACGGCCCGTCGGGCTTCGCGACCACAGGCTCCGGATGGAGGGAACGAAACCAGATGACACTCATATGGATAAACGGGATGTCGAGCGCGCCGATGATGGCCACGACCGCCGCGAACCGCTTACCCTTCTCCGGGTCCTCCGTCGAATTCCGGACCATGAAATAGCCGACGAAGATGAACCACAGGAGCAAAGTAAGCGTCAGCCGCGGCTCCCACGTCCAATACGTGCCCCACGCGATCTTGCCCCAGAGCGGCCCTGTGGTCAGAACGATGGTCCCGAACACCAGCCCTCCCTCCGCAGCACACAACGCCGCTCGATCCAAACGATCGTCGCGCAACCAGAGGTACATCGCGCTCGCAAGAGCCGAGAATCCGAAGGCCATGAACGATGTCCATGCTGCGGGCACGTGTACGTAGAAGATCCTCTGGACGACCCCCTGGTTGATCTCGGTCGAGACCCAGAAGAACGACATCCAGTAAACGAAAACCAGGCCCGCGAGCCCCACGAGCGTCAGCGCTGTTCCTCCGCGCCTCATTCCAGCGGTCGCCATCAGTCCTCCACGACGTAACGGAAGAGCATAGCACCCGCCGCGAGCGCGGCGACGGCGAACGCTCCGAGCATTCGGACATTTCCTTCGACTTCATCGAACGGACGTCCCGCGATCAGGCGCCCCGTCGAAGTCACTCCATAGATGACCATCGGTACCAGTAGAGGGAAGACAAGAATCGGGAGCAACGTCTCTCCCATCGTGGTGCCCGTGGAGATCGCCGCGAAGAGCGTCCCGAGCGCGACGAAGCCGAGCGACCCGAGCCCGAGCACGAGAATGATTCCCCCCACATTCGCACCCAGGTCCAACCCGAAGAAGAGCGCAAACACCCCGAGTACGAGCACGGAAACTATGAACAACAGCGCGAAGTTCGCGAGCGTCTTCGCGAGATAGATCGCGTCTTTGGGGACCGGAGAGGTGAGCAAACCGAGGAGCGCGTTGTCCTGCGACTCCAGGTAGAATGTCCGCCCGACACCGAGCAGCCCACCGAACACGAGCGTCATCCAGATCAGTCCCGCAGCCACGTCCTCGGGTCGGGTAGAGGTCGTGTCGATCGAAAAGTTGAAAAGGATCGCGGCCAGCACCGCGAACGCACCCATCGCGGCGATACGCTCTCGCGTTCGCAATTCGAGGACCAGATCCTTCCAGATGATGGCCCGGATCTGATCGATGTAGGTCCTCACGACCGGCCCTCGACGACGCGATGGTAGTGGCGTTCGAAGGCTTCGCCCCCCACATCCGCCTGCGTGCCCTCCCACGCGAATCGACCCGATACCTGGATCGCCACGCGCGTCGCCAACTCGAGGCCTTCCTTGAGGTTGTGTGTCACCATCACGACCGTACGGCGCCCGTCTCGCAACCCGGCGAGCACGCCGCGCAACACCCCCGCCGCCGACGGATCGAGGCCGGTGTACGGTTCGTCGAGGAGGATGACGTCCGGATCGTGCAGGAGCGCTCGGGCCAACGAGAGTCGCTGACGCATGCCATGCGACAGCTGCCGGACCTGGAAGCGGATTCGGTCTGCCAGACCGACACGTTCGAGCCTCTCCGGGATGCGCTGATCCAGATCTGTGAGACCGAAGAGGCGGCCGTAGAAGCGGAGGTTCTCCTCCACCGTGAGCTGGCCGTATAAGAAGCCGCGATGCGAGAGGATCCCCACCTGGTGACGCCACTCCACATCCGAATAGGCGAGCCGCTGTCCTCGGATCAGCACGTGACCCCTCGTGGGACGCATCGCGCCGCCGAGCATCCCGAGGAGCGACGATTTGCCCGCGCCATTCGGACCGAAGACCGTGAGAAACTCCCCCTCCCCGAGCGAGAGATTCACGTCATCCACCGCGACCACGGGTCCGTATTCGCGAGCGAGTCCTTTTGCCTCGAGCACGAGACGGGTCAAGTCGCCACGCGCTCGCCCAACGACAGCCCGCACGCCGAGCAGAAGCGGCTCCCTTCCCCGTTCGTGAACGCGCACGCTGGGCACGAGAAACCCGATCGTAGGCCATATCTCAGGTTGGCGATCTCAGCTTCGATGTCATCGGCGGCAACCACGCCGCCACCGGCGCGTGCGACTTCGTCGGCCTCGAGCGCAGCGAGCGCTTCCGCCGTCAACCGGCTCTTCATCGACCGGTAGTCTTCCTCGTCGAGCTTACCGGCAAGGAAGTCATACTCGACGTCTCGGAGCGCGAGGAGCGCGACCCGCTTCCGTGCTTCGGTCTCGGTGAGTTCGTCATCCTCGCGTTCGAGTGACGCGTGAATCCCCTTGATCAACGGCTGCAAGATGAAGAGGACCACGGCACCGGCCACCAGCACCACGCCGAGGATGAGCATCACGAATTCACTCCCCTCAGTCGGCGGCCCCCGCGAGCGCGGGCTCCTGTTGTTCCCCCGTGTGCGGCGCTGCGGCCATACGCTTCCGATCCACACTGGGCCACAGCGCGATCACCGTGCCGATCGCCAGGATGAAGCAGCCGAACCAGATGAAGCCCACCAACGGCTTGATCAACACCTGAAGGTCGATGCCCTGTGCATCGGACTCCGCATTCACGGCGCCATTGATGTCGTTGAGCGCCGAAAGGATGAGATAGAGGTCTTCACGGACGATCGAGCGAATGCCCACCTCGGTCATCGGCTGACTGTCTCGGTTCGTGTACTGCCGCTTTTCCGTCGTGAGTACACCCTTGGGCACGCCGTCCTGAGAGACGGACACCGTGGCGATCGCCTGCCAAAGGAGGTTGCGCTGCCCCTTTCCGAGCGAGACCGACAGTCCCTCGTAGGTCAGCGAGTACGTGTGTCCAAACGGAGACGTGATCTCGACCTGGTCTCCGGGCTGCACGTTGTAACGCTCGTCGGAATTGTAGCCCGCGCCGGCGAATCCGATGCACATCGTGACGAAGCCAACATGGACGGTGTAGCCGCCCCACCGGCGACGATTTCGCGTAATCAGGTGATAGAACGCCAGCGGGTAGCCCTCGCCTTCGATCCGCGCCCGAGTCCTCGTCCCCTTCCAGAACTCCGTACCGATAACCGTCAGGACGAAGGCCGAAATGCTGAAGGTGACGAGCGACAATTCATGCCGCGCCCCCGAAATCCAGAGCAGGATGCCGGCG
Organism: Gemmatimonadota bacterium; assembly: GCA_027623325.1. Taxonomy (GTDB): domain Bacteria; phylum Gemmatimonadota; class Gemmatimonadetes; order Longimicrobiales; family Gaopeijiaceae; genus UBA2589. The sequence continues at coordinate 30,880 of JAQBXY010000022.1, read as the reverse complement.
ACGAGCCCCACAACGACCGGAGTGGCAAAATTCTTCTGCAGGTTCTTCCGGGTGGCCCTACGCCACGCGATGACCGGTCCGATCCCGACGAGCGCCAGCAGAATGAGGCCAAGCGGGAAATTGACCATCTCGAAGAACGGAGGCCCGACGCTGATCTTCTGTCCCGTCACCCCTTCCGAGATCAACGGGAACATGGTGCCCCACATGACCGTGAAGGCCACGCCGATCAGCATGAGATTGTTGAACAGAAACGCAGACTCGCGCGAGAAGAACGACTCGATCTGGTTCTCGCTCCGGAGCTGAGGGAGTCGGTATATGATCAACACGGTACACAGCGCCATCACCGTCCCCATGAAGCCGAGGAAGATGAGCGCGATCTTGATTTCCTGCGCGAAGGAATGCACCGACTCGATGAGACCCGAACGAGTCAGGAAGGTCGCAAAGATCGTCAGCAGGAAGGTCATCACCACCAGCGACATGTTCCAAACCTTCAACATGCCGCGGTTTTCCTGAATCTGGATGGAGTGCAAGAACGCGGTCGCCGTCAGCCAGGGGAGCAACGAAGCGTTCTCGACGGGATCCCAGAACCAGTAGCCACCCCACCCCAATTCCTCGTAGGCCCATCTCATGCCGAAGACGATACCGACCGATAGGAACAACCAACTCGTCAGAATCCACCGCCGCGTCAGTTGAATCCAGCGAGCATCGAGCCGGCCGCTGAGCAGAGAGGCCACCGCAAAGGCGAACGGAATCGAGAAGGCCGTAAAGCCGAGATACAGCGTCGGCGGGTGGATCGTCATCCAATAGTTCTGGAGCTGGGGGTTCAGCCCCTGACCGTTCGCCGGCGTGAAGTCGAGTCGCTCGAACGGATTCACGTCGGCGAAGAGGAGGACGATGATGAAGAAGGCCAGGATGGTTTGGAGCACGCCGGCGACGTACGGCATGAACTCGCGGTTCTTCTTCCGGTTCGTGAAGACGGCGATGGTCGCGAAGAGGGCCAGAAGGAGCGCCCAGAAGAGCAACGAGCCACGCTGGCCGGCCCAGAGCCCGGTGATCTTGTAGAAGAGCTCAAGTTCAGCGTTCGAGTAGCTGGCCACATACCAATACTCGAAGCGGTCTCCCAGGAAGGAAGCCACGACCCCGAGCGACGCGACGATGAGCAATCCGAACGTCGCATAGATGCTCCGTTCCGCGCTCAGCACGAGATCCCCTCGCTGGCTACGCCCCCCCCAGTATCCTACGACCATGCCCCAGAGGGCGATCGGCAGGGAAATCCAGAGGGCGACTTCCCCGAGAATTGTCACCCGGCGCTACCCGCCAGATCTTCCGGAGAAGCCTCGTACCGACTGCCGCACTTGGTCAGCAACGTCGTGGCCTCGAAGACACCGTCGGCGCGCAGATGTCCTTCGATCACGACTTCGATTCCATCGGTGAACGTGTCGGGAAGTGCGTCACGATACTCCACGACGAATGTCTTCGACTCATCCACGAGGTCACGGACCGTAAATACATGCAGGAGTTCACCTTCCACTCTTGAATACGTGCCCGGAATCGCCTGAGCGCCGACCTTGACACCAACTTCGTGGAAGGACGCGTCGACCTCGACCTTCGACAGCAGCTCGCTGGGCGTCATGTAGTAGACCATCGTCTCGCTGACGCCGGTCCAGATCAGATAGGTCACGACGGTCGCGACGCCGACGAGGCCCACCATGAATCGTCCGTTCTTCTTCATCACTCGCTCCAGTGGATATCCACGAAGTGCTGCGCCCAATCTAGCCGGAGCCTCCCCGCAACGAAAAGTCCGGGAAATCCCTTACGGGCGTGTACGCCGACCGATCACCCCTCGTCGTCGCGGGCCCAACCGATCGTCGCCCGCACCGCCCGCCGCCATTGTGCCGACAGGCGGGCTCGGTCGGTCGGGGTCGAAGCTGGCTCGAAACGAGCCGCCTCGCCCTGACAGGCCAGGAAGGCCTCGGCCGATGGCCACACCCCCGACGACAGGCCGGCCAGCCCGGCGGCCCCCAGGGCCGTTGTCTCCACGATTGCCGGGCGCCGAACCGGGGCGTCGATGAGGTCTGCCTGAAAGCCCATGAGCCAGTCGTTGAGTGCGGCGCCACCATCGACCCTGAGTTCGGTCGTCTGAACCCCGGAGTCGGCCTCCATGGCTTCCAGGACTTCGGCGGTGCCGAATGCCATCGCCTCCAGAGCCGCTCGCACGAGATGCTCCCGGGTCGTACCGCGCGTGAGCCCGAACATCGCGCCCCGTGCTTCGGGTTCCCAATGAGGCGCTCCCAGCCCGACGAACGCGGGCACGAAGGAGACTCCCCCGTTGTCCTCGAGCGATGCGGCCATCCGGGCCGATTCGGTCGCGGAGGCCAGAAGTCCGAGTCCGTCGCGCAGCCACTGGACCGCCGCGCCGGCAATGAACACGGAGCCCTCGAGTGCGTAGGCAAGCCGCCCGGCCTCATCACATGCAGCGGTGGTGAGCAAGCCATGCTTCGAGGGGACCGGGACCGCTCCCGTATGGAGGAGAAGGAAGGCGCCCGTGCCGTAGGTGTTTTTCGCGAGCCCTGCGCTCCAACACCCCTGGCCGAAGAGAGCGGCTTGTTGGTCTCCCGCGACCCCGGCGATGGGGACCGAGATCCCCAGGTGCTCCCCCGCCGTGACGCCGAACTCCCCCGCGCTCGGAACGATCTGGGGCAGCATGGCAGCGGGGACCTCCAGGAGGTCGAGCAACCACGGGTCCCAATCGGCCGTGTGGAGGTTGTAGAAGAGCGTCCGCGAAGCGTTGGTCGGGTCCGTGACATGCGAGGCCCCATTCGTGAGCCGCGCGATCAGCCAACTGTCCACGGTCCCGAGCGCTAGCTCACCCGCCTCGGCCCGCGCGCGGAGTTCCGGCCGTTCGCGCAGTAGCCACGCGACCTTCGTGCCCGTGAAGTAAGGGTCGAGCACGAGCCCCGTGCGGGCGCGCACCTCTGCCTCGTGTCCGGCCTCCTTAAGCCTCCGACAGGCGTCGGCCGTGCGCCGGTCCTGCCAGACGATGGCCCGATGCACAGGCTCGAGGGTCGCCCGGTCCCACAGGACCAGGGTCTCGCGCTGATTCGTGATGCCGACCGCGCGAACACTCGCCTCAGTTGCCTCGGCGATCGCTTCTCGAGCGACGCGCCGGGTCACCTCCCAGATTTCGAGCGCGTCGTGCTCCACCCATCCCGGCTTGGGAAAGAACTGGGTGAACTCCGAGTAGGCCTTCCCCAGAATACGCCCGTCTTGGCCGACGACGAGACACGTCGATCCTGTGGTGCCCTGGTCGATCGCGAGTACCGCGGGAACACTCATCGCCCTGCCTCGTCTGCTTGCTGGAAGCCTGGATTCGGCCTTAGTCGACCTGGCCGCGCGTCAGCGTACCGAACGCGCCCTGCCACCCCGCGCGTTCGAGAAGGTCGAGAAAGGCGCCGACCGGAAAGCCCACGACCGAATAGTAGTCCCCCTCGATCCGCTCGACCAACGCGGCTCCGAGCCCCTGAATCCCGTACCCCCCTGCCTTGTCGAGCGGCTCCCCGGTCGCGACGTACGCTGTGGCCGTCGCCGCGTCGAAGTCCCTCATGTACACGGACGTCCGAGTGACCGAACTGACGACTCCGTGCGGACCCGCGATCGCCAGCCCGCTCAGCACGTCGTGAGATCGTCCCGCGAGCGAGAGGAGCATCGCGACCGCATCGGAGGCGCTCTTCGGCTTCGAGACGATACGAGTCCCGTCGACCACCACGGTGTCTCCTCCGATGACCAAGACGTCACCGCCTGTGTAGACGGTCTCGGCCTTGCGGCGAGCCAGTCGCTCCACGTGCTCCGATGCCGATTCACCCTCCAGGTACGACTCATCGACGTCCGCCGCCTGCACGGTGGGATCGAAGCCCAACTGCCGGAGGACGTCTACCCGGCGGGGCGACGCAGAGGCCAGAATGAGTTCGGGAATCACGGACGCTCCAAGACGAGCGTGACCGGGCCGTCGTTGACCAGATCGACCTCCATGGCCGCGCCGAACGCTCCGGTTTCGACGATGCCTCCCGAACGCGCCTGGAGTTGCTCGACGAACGTCTGGTAGAGTTCCGCCGCGCGTTCGGGTGCTGCGGCAGCAACGAAGCTCGGTCGCCGGCCTTTCGCCGTGTCGCCGTAGAGGGTGAACTGACTGACCACCAGCAGGTCTCCTTCGATGTCCTCGAGCGATCGGTTCATCTTTCCGTCTTCATCGGGAAAAATGCGCAGTTCGACGATCTTGTTCGCCATCCAGTCGATCTGCTCTCGGTCATCTCCCGTCCCGAATCCAACGAGAAGTGTGTATCCAGGGCCGATGCGTCCGACGACCACTCCGCCGACTCGGACCTCCGCCCGGGTCACGCGCTGAAGTACGACCTTCACCGGACGTTGGTCAGGAGGTGCCTACTCGACCGTAACGGACTTGGCGAGGTTGCGCGGCTGATCGACGTCGGCGCCACGCAGGACAGCGATGTGATAGGCCAGGAGCTGCAGAGGAATGGTGGTAAGCACCGGGAGCAGATGCGGCAGGGTCTGCGGCACTTTGATCATGTAGTCGACTTTGCCCTGTAGCTCAGGCGCATCGTCACTCACGATGGCGATGATGCGCCCATGCCGCGCCTTAACCTCCTCGATGTTCGACACGACCTTCGAATAGATCGGGTCGCGCGGGGCCAGAACCACGACCGGCATGTCATCATCGATCAGCGCGATCGGCCCGTGTTTCATCTCGGCCGCAGGGTATCCTTCGGCGTGGATGTAACTCACTTCCTTGAGCTTCAGCGCGCCCTCGAGCGCAACCGGGAATTGATAGCCTCTGCCGAGATACAGGAAGTTCTTCGAGTCGACGTAGTGCTTCGCGAGGTCACGAATCTCGTCATTCAGCTTCAATACTTCTTCGACCTGACTCGGGAGCTGCTGGAGGCTCTGAACGATCTCGCGGCCCTGGACGACGGACATGTGGCGCCGCCGCGCCATGAAGAGCGTGAAGAGCGAGAGCGCGACCAGTTGGCTCGTGAACGCCTTCGTGGACGCAACCCCGATCTCGGGTCCGGCGTGCAGGTAGATTCCGAACTTCGTCTGCCGCGCGATCGTCGATCCCACGGCGTTGACGATTCCCATCGTCGGGATTCCTCGGCGCTCTGCTTCCTTGAGGGCCGCGAGTGTATCCGCTGTCTCGCCGGACTGACTCACCGCAAGCGCGAGCGTTCGGTCCTCCAGAACGGGGTTCCGATAGCGGAACTCCGACGCGTACTCGACGTTGACCGGAATCCGCGCCAGCTCCTCGAGCATGTATTCGCCGACGAGCCCGGCATGCCAGCTCGTTCCGCACGCGGTGATCACGATTCGCTGGATCGTTCCGAGGTCGAACTGGTGATCGGCGATCCCTCCGAGGCGCGCATCTCCTTCCTCGAGAATGAGCCGACCGCGCATCACGTCGGCTAGACTCGCGGGCTGCTCGAAGATCTCCTTGAGCATGAAGTGCTCATGGCCGCCCTTCTCGATGGCGGCGAGGTCCCAGGTCACCTCGTGAACGCCTCGGTCGACCTCCTGCCCTTCCAGTTGATACGTCCGGTACCCTTCCGGGGTGAGAACGGCGTAGTCGCCGTCGTCGAGATAGACCACGTCACGCGTCACGGCGATCACCGCTGCCGCATCGGAGCCGGCCAGCATCTCGCCGTTCTTTCCCACGCCGATGAGCAAGGGGCTCCCGCGGCGGGCCACGACGATCTTGTTGGGATCCCTCGACGAAACGACCGCGATGCCATAGGCACCCTCGACTTGGCGGAGCGCGGCCGCGACGGCCTCCTCGAGCGGCTCCCCCTCCTCCCACAGGTAGTCGATGAGGTGCACGACGACCTCGGTGTCGGTTTCGGATACGAAGACGTACCCCTCCCTCACCAAGCGCGCCTTGATCACATCGGAATTCTCGATGATCCCATTGTGGACCAACGCGATGTCGCCCGCGCTCGACGTATGCGGATGGGCGTTCGGCTGAGTCGGCGCCCCGTGCGTGGCCCAGCGCGTGTGCGCGATCCCGCAGGTTGCCTTTATGGGCGCCTTTTCGATGGCGGCCTCGAGTTCGCGGATCTTCCCGGGCCGCTTCACGACTTTGAGGCCCTCACCATTGAGGAGCGCGAGCCCAGCCGAGTCATAGCCTCGGTATTCGAGACGCTTCAGCCCGGCCATCAAGATCGGCGTTGCCTGCTGCGAACCTACGTATCCGACGATGCCACACATCGGGGTCTAACCTCCGTTCTTGGCGTTCAAGGCGCTACGCGATACCCGTCAGCACGGCTTCGGCACGAGCAACCAGGGCCCGGGCTGCCGCCGCGTCCCCAGCCTCCGCGATCAAGCGGACCACCGGCTCGGTGCCCGAAGGGCGAACGTGCAGCCAAGCCTTCTTCCCCGGCCACGCCAGTCGCAGCCCGTCCGACTCGTCTTTGCTCTCCGCTCCGAGATCCGCCTCCAGCGCGGCGTACCCCGCCTGAAGCGCTTCGATCGGAAAGGACACCTTCTCCTTCACGATATGGTAGGACGGCCACCGTGCCGCCGCCTCCGAGGGCTTGAGGCCCTGTTCTGCAAGGTGTTGGAGAACGAGGGCGGAAGCCAGCGGCGCATCGCGGGTGTGGTGAAGGGCCGGAAGAATCACTCCTCCGTTTCCTTCGCCACCGACCACGGCCCCCTCCTGCTGCATGCGGCGGGCCACATTGACCTCTCCGACCGGCGAGCGGATGAGCGGTGAGTCGAACGCCCGCGCTACGTCCTCGACCACTTGGCTGGTCGAGAGGTTGGTAACCACCGGGCCGGGATAGCGCTGCAGGACGGCGGCCGCGGCGAGCGCTAGGGTCAGGTCCTCACCCATCGCTCGGCCCGTCTCATCCACCAGCGACAGCCGGTCCACATCCGGATCGATCGCCAGCCCCACGTCGGCTCCACTTCGCTTCACGAGTTCCCCGAGGCCGGCCAGGTTCGCCGCCGTCGGCTCCGGATCCCTCGGGAAGAGGCCGTCCGGCTCCATCCCCATGCCGACGATCTCGCAGCCGAGCCGCTCCAGAAGGTCGATCATGACCGGCCCTCCGGCCCCGTGGACACAATCGATCGCAACCTTCAGACCGGCAGCGCGAATCATGTCAGCATCGAGATGCGGCAGAGCCAGAATTCGCTCGAGATGCCGGCTCCATGCCCCGTCGTCGTACGTGACCGTCCCCAGCGTGTCCCATGAGGCGCGGGGCGGGTCGGTTTCGGTGAGGTACGCCCTGAACCGCGCGGAGCGGTCGGCGTCCAGGAAGATCCCCTCGCTCGAAACGAGCTTGAGGGCATTCCATTCCGCGGGATTATGGCTCGCCGTCACGCCAATCCCGCCGATGGCGCCACAGTCGCGAACCGCCATGAGCAAGGTCGGTGTCGGGACGACGCCGAGGTCGACGACGTCGCAGCCCACCGACTGGAGACCAGCGGTGACGGCCCGGGCGAACATCGGTCCCGAAACGCGGGAATCCCGGCCGAGACACACGGTGCGCCCGCCCTCGATCTCCCTCAGGTGCGCTCCGAGAGCTGCCGCGATTCCCGCCATCAACTCCGGCGTCAGCGGGTCGCCCACACGGCCCCGGACACCCGAAACACTGACCATCAGGCCTTCCGGTATACGAATCGGCACAGGCCCCTCTAAGGGTTCGATTATTAAGGATTCATGCGATCTTTACGACGCTGCGTACCCGCCTCGCGAAGTTTCGCCTTGCCGGGTGGTGCGCGTCAACGCGATCTGCGCCCCGTCGGTGGCGGGGGCACCGCGGCGCGGTCTAGATTTGTGAGCCCACGGCGTGGTGGGTCATCCCTGAACATTCGAGAGGAAGTCCCGCCATGGGCGATGAGGGTACGAAACACTACTCGTTCGGTACACGTGCGATTCATGCCGGGGTCAGCCCGGAGCCGATCACCGGGGCCATCATGACCCCGATCTTCCAGACCTCCACGTACGTGCAGCCCGCCGTCGGTGAACCTCTCAACGGGACCTACGACTACGGCCGGACCGCGAACCCCACGCGGGAAGCGCTCGAAGCGAGTATCGCTTCGCTCGAGAGCGGAAGTCGCGGCATCGCGTTCGCCTCGGGACTCGCGGCGATCGAAGCCGTCGTAAAGCGGCTCTCGGCGGGAGATCATGTGGTCAGTGAGGAGAACACGTACGGCGGTACGACCCGCATGTTCAATCGCGTCTTGAGCCGCATGGGCATCACGTTCTCCTACGTCGATGCGCGAGACACGGAGTCGGTTGCAGCCGCGATGCGACCCAACACCAAGTTGGTCCACGTAGAGACGCCTACGAATCCGATGATGCGCCTCTGCGACATCGCGGCCATCGCCGATGTCGCGCACTCCGCGGGCGCCTTGCTCTCGGTCGACAATACGTTCGCCTCCCCGTACAACCAGCGGCCGCTGGAGATCGGAGCCGACTTCACGCTCCACTCCTCGACCAAGTACGTGAACGGCCACTCGGACCTCATCGGCGGGCTCGTGGCGGTTCGAGACGACCAGTTGGCGGACGAGCTCTTCTTCATCCGGAAGTCGACCGGCGCCGTGCCCGGCCCCATGGACTGCTGGCTCACGCTGCGCGGCATCAAGACGCTGGCCGTGCGCATGCGCCAACACAATGCGAACGGACTAGCCGTGGCCGAGTTCCTCGAAGGCCATCCAAAGGTCGATCAGGTGTTCTTCCCGGGACTCCCCTCGCATGAACAACACGATCTGGCGAAACGCCAGATGTCCGGCTTCACGGGTATGGTGTCGGTGGACGTCGGTACGCTCGCCCGCGCGAAGGCGTTGACCGAGCACCTTGAGATCTTCGCGCTCGCCGAGAGTCTGGGTGGCGTCGAGTCGCTCTCGAACGTACCGGCGCTCATGACGCACGCGTCGGTACCCGAAGATCGTCGGACCGCGATGGGGATCTCCCCGGGGCTCGTCCGTCTGTCGGTCGGAATCGAGGATATCGAGGACATCATCGCGGATCTGGACCGGGTGCTGTGATCGTGAAACCGGGCGTGACGGGCCACCGTAAGGGGCACCAGCGTCGGCATCCCTCACGCCGGCGGCGATGAGGGAAAACACACGCAAGAGGAACTAGGATATGGCGGACGAAAAGGCTCGCACCGACGAACCGGACGGCGGCGACAACAAGTCAGGCGGCCGAGGCCGCGCGAAGCGCATACTCACGGATATCGCTCCCCACTCGTGGGAACACCCGGCCGACAAAGCCGCCTTGCAGGCGCTTCGTCGAATTCCGGTCTTCGATGACATCCTCAAGAAGATCTTCGGCTTCTTCGGTGAGAAGCCGATCCGCCTCGCCTTCCAGGCGAATGCGGTCCGGGTCAGCCCGAATCAGTTCGGGCACATCTACAGCATGTACAAGGAGTGCCTCAAGACGCTCGACGCACCCGAGGAGTACCCGCTGTTCATGTCCCAGACGCCGATGGTCAACGCGGGCGCCTACGGGATGGATCAGCCGTTCATCATTCTGAATTCCGGTACGGTCCGACTTCTCGAGGACGACGAACTTTCGTACGTCATCAGTCACGAGATCGGACACATCATGAGCGACCACGTCCTCTATAAGACGATGACGGTCCTCTTGATCAACCTCGCGAACATGGGCTTCCCGATCGTCGGACTGGCCGCCCGAGCGGTCCTCGTCGGACTGCTGGAGTGGTCGCGGAAGTCGGAACTCTCGAGTGACCGCGCGGGCCTGCTGGGCGTCCAAGACCCCGAGGTCGTCATGCGCACCATGCTCAAGATGGCCGGCGGTGGAAGCAACGAAGAGACCAGCCTCCAGGAATTCATCATCCAGGCCGAGGAATACCAGGAGGGAGGCGACGTTGCGGACCAGGTGTTCAAGGTCCTGAATCTCATGTTCCAGACGCACCCCTTCTACGTCCTTCGCGTCAGCGAGCTGCGCGCCTGGATCGAGACGGGTGACTACGATCGAATCGTGCGGGGCGAATACGCACGGCGGGGCGAGGCCGATCCGGCCTACCAAGAAGATCTGAAGGAGGCGGCCACGGCCTACGCCGACGGCGCCAAGGAATTCCTCGACACCATGGCCGATGCGGCCAAGCGTGCGGGGTCGGACTTCCTCAGCGGGTTCAAGCGGTAGCGATCGGGTCGATCCGGCCGAGTGGCCATGGGGGCGGTAGGGCTTCGGCCCGACCGCCCCCTTTTTTTTCACTCCCAGCCGAGTAGACTCTGCCCATGCGCATCCTGATGGTAGGAAACGGTGGGCGAGAGCACGCTCTTCTCTGGAAGCTGCGGCGCGATGCTCCGCACGCCACGTTCTTTGCCACGAAACCCAACGGGGGCATGGCCCCGTTGTGCGAGGCGGTAGAGATCGACCCCGGTGACGTAGAGGCTCTCTCCGGCTGGGCGGCTGCGCACAGAATCGACCTGACCGTGGTCGGCCCCGAAGGCCCGCTCGCCGCCGGAATCGTGGACCGCTTTGAGGCAAAGGGACTCGCCGTTTTCGGTCCGTCCCGCGCCGCAGCCCGGATCGAATCGAGCAAGGCCTTCGCGAAGGAGCTCCTGCGGGGCGCCCATGTCCCTACCGCAGATCACAAGACGTTTTCGAACCAGGCTGGGGCGGTGGAATGGGTCCGCGAGTGTGGCGCACCCATCGTGGTGAAAGCCTCGGGCCTCGCGGCCGGGAAAGGGGCCGTCGTGTGCACGACCGAGGAGGAGGCCGTCGCCGCGATCGACTCGATGTTGGGCGACCTGGACTTCGGTGAGGCGGGCCGAGAGATCGTGATCGAGGAATTCATGGAGGGTGAAGAACTCTCCGTCTTCGCTGTGTGCGATGGACGTGACTTCGTTCTCCTCGAACCGGCGCAAGACCACAAGCGGGTAGGCGAAGGGGACACAGGCCCCAACACCGGCGGGATGGGCGCCTATTCGCCCGTCTCCATCGCCAGCGCGGCCGTTCTCGCCGAGGCGAGCCGTACGGTGATCACCCCCACATTGGCCGCGCTCGCGGCGGAGGGCGCTCCGTTCAAAGGGCTCCTCTACGCCGGGCTCATGAACACGGCCGAAGGGCTGAAGGTCGTCGAGTTCAACTGCCGTTTCGGCGACCCGGAGACACAAGTCATTCTCCCGCTCATGCAGTCGTCTCTCCTCGACCTGATGATCACCGTCGCAGAGGGTCGCTCGCTTGCGGGTCGGACCGCGACGACCCGCCCGGGGGCCGCCGTGACCACCGTCGTAGCCTCCGGCGGGTATCCCGGGGCGTATGACAAAGGGCATACGATCCACGTACCGGACGGCCTCGAAGGTGAGGACCTCCTCGTTTTCCACGCCGGGACCCGAGTCCAGAACGACGGCACGCTGGTGACCACGGGCGGGAGAGTCTGTGCGGTCACCGCGATCGGCCCCACCTTCGCTTCCGCAGCCGATGCGAGTCGGGCTGCTGCGGCCCGGATCGACTTCGAGGGTGCGTTCTATCGGAGCGATATCGGATGGAGAGAACGCGGCCGGACCGAGCGCCGAGAGTCATGAGCCGCTTTGCCTGAGCTGCCCGAGGCCGAAACGATCGTCCGGGGGTTACGCTCGAGGATCGTAGGTGAAACGATCGTACGCGCCGAAGTCCTCAAGGCCGACATCCTCCGCGAACCGAAGCACGCTTTCACCCGCAAGCTCCCGGGCCGGACCATCGTCGCCGTCGAGCGCCGAGCGAAGAACGTCCTCATCCGGCTCGACGGAGACCGACTGATCGCCGTGAATCTCGGAATGACGGGTGGCCTCCTCCCCTTCCCTCGCCCACCTCGTGGGGCCGCTCGACCCACGCACCCCGCGGTCCGCTTCCGCTTCGTGTCGGGCGGTGTGCTCGTCTTCGACGACACGCGTCGCTTCGGCACGGTCGAGTGCCTCACGACCGAGGCATGGCAGAGTCGCTCGGACCGGATGGGGCCTGAACCACTCGAGGACGGTTACACGGCGGATCACCTGCACGCCGCTCTCGCACGGTCACGGAGTCCCATCCGCTCCTGGCTACTCGATCAACGGCGCGTGGCCGGTGTGGGAAACATCTACGCAGCTGAGGCGCTCTTCCTGGCCGGCGTCCACCCCACGACTCCCGCTCGGGATATCGGTGGCGTTGAGGCGACCGCGCTGCATGGTGCCATCCGGAGCGTCCTCCGCGAAGCGATCCATGCCGGGGGGACCACGATCCGGGACTACCGCAACGCCGAGGGTGATGAAGGGCAATACAGCCAGCAGTTGAACGTATATGGCCGTGAAGGAGAGACCTGCACTCGGTGCCAGTCGCTCATCGAGAAGGTCGTGTTCGGGAATCGATCCGCCTTCTACTGTCCTCGATGCCAGCCCGCCCCATGAGGCCCATGTCCAATCTCTGTTGGAGACAGCGTACTTCGGTCGTCATCGCTCCGCTGTTGATCCTGACTCTGTTGGGCCACGCCTCGGCTTCCGCTCAAAGCGCCTTGGGCGAGAGACTCCCGGTCCGTGAAGTCGTGCTGGACAACGGCCTTCGGCTTCTCCTGTTGCCCCGGGAAGGGGCTCCGACAATCTCCTTCGTGATGCAATTCGCGGTCGGCGGTGTTCACGAACGCCTGGGCACAACCGGCATCGCGCACCTCTTGGAGCACATGCTCTTCAAGGGTACGGAGACGATCGGCACAACCAACGTCGATGCGGAACGGGCGCTCTTTCCTCTGATGGACGACGCCCACGACCTGCTGATCCGTGCCCGGGCCGCGGGCGACCTGAGGACCGTGGAGGAGCTCGCCAGCACGATCGATTCGCTCGAGGACCAGGCACGGGAGTACGTCGAGGCAAACGAATTCGATCGGATTCTGACACGAGCGGGAGCGCAGGGGCTTAATGCGACGACGACGAACGAGTCGACGATCTACTTCGTCGAGCTTCCAGCGAATCGTGCCGAGCTGTTTTTCGCGCTCGAGTCCGACCGGATGACGAACCCGGTGTTCCGAGAGTTCTATTCGGAACGAGACGTGGTCACCGAAGAGCGCCGTATGCGCATCGAGACGAGCCCGGGCGGCTTGCTGTATGAGGCCCATTTGGCGGCCGCCTTCACCATGCATCCGTACGGGGTGCCGGTGGTGGGCTATATGTCGGACCTCGAGACGCTGAGCCGACGGGACGTGGACGCGTACTATCGGCGCTATTACGGGCCCGACAATGCGGTCCTCGCCGTGGTAGGGCGATTCGACCCCGATGAGATCGAGGGGTGGGCTCGGCACTACCTGGAGCCCATTCCCCGAGGCGAACCTCCTCCCCCGGTTCTCGCCGTCGAGCCCGAGCAGCGTGGTGAGCGTCGCGTCGAGGTCGAGTGGGACGCCGAGCCCCAGCTACGGATCGGTTGGCGCGTCCCGCCGGCTGACCATGAAGACGCACCAGCCCTCGTGATTCTCGCGTCGATCCTGACGGGCGGCCGGACCGCACGTCTTCACCGGAAGCTGATTACCGAGGACCGGCTCGCCGTCTCCGTCTACACGTCGATGGGACCGGGCAGCCTCTTTCCGCAGCTGTTTCAGGTGGAGGCGACGCCGATCTATCCAGCCTCGCCGCGCGACCTGGAGAGGGTCGTCTACGAAGAGATCGCGTCGCTAGCCCGCCTCGGCCCGACCGATCGCGAGGTCGAGCGTGTGCGAAACCAGATCACGGCCGGTACCGTGCGCCGGATCCAGTCCAATCTGGGCCTCGCGTTCCAGATCGCGGATTCGGAGGCGCTTTTCGGCGACTGGCGAGAGACGTTCCGTTCCGCGGAACGACTCAACGCGGTCACCGCGGACGACGTTCGTCGTGTCGCGGCCCAGTACCTGCGCGGGGAGAACCGAACGGTAGCGACCCTCGTTCGTCCGAGGTCGCCATGACCGAACGTCTCCCCCCGACGCCGCTCGGGCCGGTCGCCCCTGCCCTGAGGGCGGCCACTCTCTGGGCCGCGATCTCGTGCGCCGCCTCCGTATTGGTCCCTTCCACTACCGAGGCACAGTCCACGAGCACACGCGATCGAATCACCACTCTTTCGGTTCCCGCGCTCGACTTCGAACAACCGGAGGCGAGCCGATACGACGTTCGCGGCGTAGACGTCGTCTTCATGGGAAGCCACGAACTGCCGCTCGTGAGTATCTTCGCCCACTTCCGAGGCGGGTACGGTCTGTTCGACCGAGGCTCCTACGCAGCGTCCATGGGGCTTCCGGCGATGCTCCGCTATGGCGGCTCCACGACGCTCTCCCCCGATTCGGTCGACGACCTCCTGGAGTTCCTCGCGGTGCAAACATCGTTCGGAAGCGCAGGCGGGAGCGTCACGTCGACCATGAATACGCTGACCGAGCACCTCGAAACCGCGATCGACGTCTGGGGTGACATGCTCGCTAATCCCGGCTTCGATTCTGCCGAAATTGCGGCGTGGAGGGGACGCCAACTCGAGGGAGTCACACGAAGGCCGGACGACCCGTCTCGCCTGGCCTTCTCGGAGTTCAACCGTCTGCTCTACGGAGACCATCCCATCGGTTGGGAAATGGACATCTCCGATCTGGCGGAGGAGCGGGTGACCCCTGCCCGATTCCGGGCCATGCACGAGGCGATCGTCTGCCGGGACAACCTCGTCCTGGGCGTGACGGGAGACGTCGGCTGGAGCGATGCCGAACGGCTGCTCGAGCGCCTGGTCGAGCGTATTCCCGCGTGTGCCTCGGAGCTGCCTGAGTCGCCGATACCCGACATTCGTCGCGCACCCGGCGTCTTCGTCATCGAAAAGGATCTCGAGCAGTCCGTCATCGTCATGGCTCATCCGACCGATGTGAGGCAGTCCGACGACGTCGACTACTTTTCGGCCACGATCGGCAACGCGATCCTAGGGTCGGGAGGATTCTCGAGTCGACTCGTGGGACGCATTCGTACCGAGGAGGGCTTCGCCTATTCCGCCTCCTCCGTCTGGACCACGCCCCGCGAACACGAGGGAATCCTGGGGGCCATCACCCGGACCCGACCCGAGAACACCGTGCCCGCCATCGAGGCCATACTCCAGACGATGGCCGAATTGCGCGACGAGGCACCTACGGATGAGGAAGTTGCGACGACGGTGGATCAGATCGTGAACGGCTTCGTCTTCAACTTCGACTCACCGGGCCAGATCGTGTCCCGAAGCGTCTTCTTTCTGGCTCAGGAGCTTCCCGACGACTGGCTCGAGCGGTACTGGCGAGGGGTTCAGGAGGTTACGCCCGAGAGCGTTCAGCGCGTCTTCGGCGAACATCTCCGGCCGGAAGCGATGACGATTCTCATCGTGGGAGATCCGATCCGAATCGGATGGTCGGCGATCGAGTCACTCGGGCCCGTGACGGTACTGCCCGGGCGCTGACTTCGATCCCTACGCCGATCCCCAGTGGATTGCGGCGATTCCACCCGAGACCAACTTCCAACCCGTGTCGGTGAAACCGACTGTATTGAACAGAGCTCCCAGTTCGCCCGGGCCGGGGAACCCCTTCACCGACTCAGGGAGGTAGGTGTAGGCCCACGGGTGCCCGGAGACGAGCCGGCCCACGAGCGGTAGAACGTTGTGGAAGTAGAACAGGTAACCCGCGCGCATGATGGGGTTGGGTGGCACCGTAAACTCGAGAACCACCAAACGCCTGCCGGGCTTGAGCACCCGCCGGAACTCCCCGAGCCCTCCTCGCAGGTCGGCAAGATTTCGCACGCCGAACCCGACGGTGACACCATCGAAGGTGCCGTCCGAGAATGGAAGCTCCAGCGAGTCCCCACAGACCGATAGGATCGGCGACTTCGCGATCTTCGGCGTTCCCTGCACGAGCATGGGATGGGCAAAATCAGAAGCGACCACCCTGCCCGCGAACCCGGCGCGACGAGCGATCTCGAGTGAGAGATCGAACGTGCCCGCGCAGGCATCGAGGAACGTCCCGTCACGGGCGTCTTCCCAGCGCAGGAGATCGACGGCCTTCCTCCGCCAGGAACGATCGATGTTCAGGCTCAGGACGTGGTTGAGCAGATCGTAGCGGGGAGCGATCTCGGAGAAGAGCTGCTGTACCTGCTGCTCACGGGCGGCCCCGGCCTTCGGGACGGCATCAGGTACGGGTTGCATGACAGAGATCGGTTGGCTGCGTAGCTTTCGAGGGCCCTGGAGACTGCCGATCGAGGCAGGGAGGGCCAAGAAGCTACGCGAACCGAAGAGGGGGCTCAACGCCTGCGACGAAACCGCGACCCAGGTGGGCGCGTAGGGTCGCGGGATGACCACCCACATCGCTTCCCTGCCTCGTGCCACCTCCGGGTGGTTCGCCAACCCACGGCAGGACAAGAGACCTCTGGCCGCTCCGGACTACGCGACCCTCGACGACCGCGAACTGGCGACGCTCGCCGCACGCGGTCGCGAGCCGGCATTCCGCGAGCTGCTGACGCGGTACGAACGGCCGGTCTTCTCGCTCATCTACCGCATGGTGCGCGATCGGACGCTTGCGGAAGACCTATCGCAGGAGGCGTTCATCCGGGCCTTCAATGCGATCGGTTCCTACCAGACCAGCTACAAGTTCAGTAACTGGATTCTCAAGATCGCGAACAACCACACGATCGATTACCTGCGGAAGCGGAAACTCGACACGGTATCCATCGACGGATCACCCCACGCGACTACGGCCGACGAAGTAAGCCAGAGCGCCGTCGTGATCGAGTCCCGGGGCGAGAGTCCCGCGGAGTACGTCGAGAACCGCGAGCTCGGAAGCCAGATCGAATGTGCGATCGCGGAGCTTCGTGACGAATACAAGACGGTCATCGTGCTACGCCACGTCGAGGGGTATGCCTACGATGAAATTGCCGAAATCATGGACCTCCCCCTCGGCACCGTGAAGACCTATCTGCACCGGGCCCGAGGTGAGCTTCGTGAGTCCCTCGCGCACCTGGCGACTTGAACGATGATGCCACTCGAAACCACACGTTCCTACTTGAAACTCGGCCTCTTCGGAGGCCGTAGGATCGGATGTATGCAGCAAGCAGGAGAATCGGAGTGAACAACCCCATGTCCAACGCACACCTGAGCGCCGAACGGATGCAGGCGCTTCTCGAAGGCGAGCTTCCCTCCCGGGACGCTGCCTCGATCGAGGAGCACCTGGCCGGTTGTGCCCGCTGCTCAGCGGAGATGGACGGGTGGCGGGTACTCTTCGAGGGGCTCGGCGAACTCGCGTCGCCCGGCCCGCACGAGGGGTTCGCGGATCGTGTCATGGCGCAGGTCGCCGTCGGCCCGACCGAGAGCCTCGTGCACGTCTCGGCGGAAGTCATCCAGGATTTCCTCGAAGGAACGCTCGCAGCACGCCAGGCGACGCGTGTCGAGCGGCACCTCGAGGCCTGCAGCACCTGCACGGGCGAAGCCGACGCGTGGCTTGGCGTTTTGCACCAGCTGAAGAGCCTGGAAGTGTTCTCTCCCGCCGCCACCTTCGCAGATCGGGTGCTCGCGGGCATCGAGCTGCCGGCGGCTGTACCGCTCGCCGCGCGTCTGCGAGCTCGTGTCGCCGGGCTGCTCGGCGTCTCGGACGCCGCGCACGTCCCCGCTTCGCTGTTACAGGATTTCGTGGACGGCGCGCTCCCGGCCCGGGCCGTGGCCAGGGTTCAGACTCACATCGATTCGTGTGGTGCGTGTGCGTCCGATGTTGCGGATTGGCGCACCGTGGTGGCCCGAATCGAGTCTGTTGAGCGTTTCGCGCCCCAGCCCGACTTCGCCGACCAGGTCATGGAGCGCGTGCGCCTGCATCAGCTCGCTCCCGCAGTCCGCCCCGCCCCTGTTTGGGCTCGCGCGGCTGCGGCGGCGCTTCGGCTCGTACCGCAGACCCGCCAAGCCTGGGCTGCCTTGTCCGGTGTCGCGGTGACGCCTGCGGCGATTTTCGGACTTCTGTTCTACGCCGTCTTCTCACACCCGACGCTGACGCTCGGCTCGCTGGCCTCGTTCGCGTGGTGGCAGGTGACCGATCTCGCGTCTGCGTTCGCCGCCCGCTTCGCAGCGACGGCACTGCAGAGCGGAGAGGTGTTCGGTCTTTACTCGCTCGTCGAGACGCTTGCCTCCGCTCCGCTCATGGTTGCCGGCGGCGTCTTCGCTTATTCGATGGTATGTGGGCTCGCGTTGCGAGTGCTCTACCGCAATCTCCTCGCCAATCGACCCCTGAATGGTCGCTATACTCATGTCACAGCTTCGTAGAGTCGTCTCGATCCTGGGCTTCGCCGCCCTTCTCCTGCCCATCGGGGCTCAGGCCCAGTTGCGGGAGATCATCACCAAGAACGTCTCGGCCAGCTCCTCCGGGGGCACGTTGGTCCTGGAGTTCGCAGACCAGGAGCGGCTCGAGATTCAGTTCGATCGTGGCTCCGTCTATGTCGACGGCGACCTCGTCGGATCGTACATGGTCGGGGACGACCTGGATGTCGCGTGGCGTGCCATCCTGAGCGACGCCATGATGCTCGAGAACGGTGCGCTGGCCGAGATGCTGGCGGACTGGACGGTACCGGCGGCCCTGGCCGCCGAACTCGCAGATGCGGCTCAGGAAATCGATCGTGCGCTCGAAGCGGCGCTCGACGACATCGAGATCGAATTCAGTGTCGACGATGGCTCCGTCTCCCTTTCGATCGGAGATGAGAGCACGGTCGCTCGTCTTGTCCTCAGGTCCTTGAGTCGCCTCGGCTTTCTCCAGGATGCGCTCGCGGGCCTCGGCGACGATTTCCGAGTGCACGTCGATGAGGACGTCGTAATCGCAGAGGGATCCGTCTTCGAGGGGACCCTCGTGGTGGTGGAGGGTTCGCTCCGAATCGAGGGGCGTGTCGAAGGCGACGTCGTGGTCGTGGGCGGCTCACTCGACATCCGCGAAGGCGGGGTGATCACCGGGGAGGCGCGCATCGCAGATTCGCGCGTCGTTCGAAACAGCGGTGAAGTCGGCGGAGGTGTGGTCGATCTGCTCGAAAACGACAGGGACTTCGAGCGTGAGGTGCGTGATCGCGTCCGTGACGAGGTTCGTGACGAGGTGCGTCGCGACCTGCGCAATGAGATCTGGAACGTCACCCGCATCGATGACTCCTTCTCGATCATGTCGCCGTTCCGCCCGGTCATCCGGGGAGTGGGCGGCGTACTCGAGAAGTTGCTCGCCATCTTCGTACTCGGCCTCATCGGGGCAGGCTTCCTCGTGTTCGCCGGTGACAATGTCGATGCGATCTCCGAAACGGCGCGGCGCGCTCCCGGACGTGCGGCAGCCGTCGGCTTCGCAGGAACGTTCCTGCTCATCCCCGTGTGGATTCTCGGAGCCGTGGCGCTCGTGGTATCGATCATCGGCATCCCGGTGGCGATCGCCTGGATCCCGCTCTTCCCGCTGGCTGCGATCCTGGCCAGCGTGCTCGGTTATGTGGCCGTAGCGCGGAACACGGGTGAGTGGTTGGCCGACAGCAGCTTCCCGTGGACCGGATGGATCCGGAAGTCGAATCCGGTCTTCACGCTCTTCGGCGGTCTACTCGGTCTGTCGCTGGCCTTCATCGCGGCTAACGTGATTTCGATCGCGCCGTTCCTCGGCGTATTGAGCGGCCTTCTGGTCGTCGTCGGAGTCATCGTGACCTTCGTCGCCATGCAGATCGGCTTCGGCGCGGTGCTTCTCACGCGAGCGGGCCGGAAGCCGGAATACCGCAGGTACGACCCGGATGCGGCCTGGGAGGCCGCAATGAACGTGGACGTCGATGAGGACATCGACACCAGTGAATCAGCCAGCAACGGGGGGGTGGAGGACGATGCGTAAGTTTCTCATGATCGTGGTGGTGGCCGCGGCGTTCACGCCTGCTCTGGCCGAGGGCCAGAACTGGCGGACGGTGACGATGTCCCGTCAGCTGCAGAACAACGACGAAATGCGGGTGGAGGTCGAGTACGGAGCGGGGCAGCTCAAGATCCGATCCGTCGACGAAGGGCTGATGTATCGAATGAATCTCCGATACGACGAGGACCGCTTCGAACCCGTGGCCGACTTCTCGGGCGATCACTTGACCCTCGGCATCGAGTCTCTCGGTCGAAACCGGTTGAAAGGTCGCCAGTCCGGTGAGATGGATCTGGAACTGGCCCGCGGTGTCCCCATGCGTCTCGATCTCCAGTTCGGAGCGGTCCAAGCGGAGATCGATCTCGGTGGTCTCGCGCTCACAGACCTCGAGTTGAAGACGGGCGCCTCGGAATCGACAATCGACATTTCGGAGCCCAACTCGGAAGAGATGAGGTCGGCCACATTCGCCGTGGGGGCCGCCGAGTTTCGTATTCAGAACCTCGGCAACCTGAACGCCGAGCGCATCGAGGTCGAAGCCGGTGTCGGATCGCTGACGCTCGGGCTCGACGGACGGTGGCAACGCGACGCGCGACTCTCGATCGACATGGGTGTCGGGTCTCTCGTGCTGCGCGTCCCCGAGGGCCTCGGCATTCGGCTACAGAAGGATAGTTTCCTCACCTCGCTCGATTCCCAGGGCCTCATCAAACGCGGTGACGTGTATGAGTCCCTGGACTTCGAAGATGCAGATTACAAGGTCATGATCGACCTAGACGCGGCCTTCGGTAGCGTCGCGGTCGTCTGGATCCGGTAGGAGAACAACCATGCTCGGCTCTCTTCTCACATTCTTCGCGGTAGGGCTCGTCACGCTGTTGGTCGCGGGCGTGGTACTCGGGGTCGTGGGGGTCGTATTCTCCCTCACCTTCGGCCTGGCAACCTTCCTGCTGTTCAAGGTCGCCCCGATTCTCCTGGTGGGTTGGATCGTCGTGAAGGTGCTCGAGAAGAGCCGCGGGTCCGACTCGCTGTCGGACTCCGACCGCAGGTGGCTCGAAGGCGAGTAAGCCAGCTAGCCCCGGGCGCCCAGCGCCCGGGGCTAGCGCCACCGCACTAGCCGGCGAGCGCCGCGAGACTCTTCTCCAGAGTATCGACTACTTCTTCGAGCGCTCGCGCGGCCGCCGATTCCGGCGCCGAAAGGACGGTCGGCGCTCCGTGATCGCCCGCGGCGACCACGGCCGGATCGAGCGGAATCTTGCCGAGGAAGGGAATGCTCATCTCCTTGGCGAGGGCCTGTCCACCGCCCGTCCCGAAAACATCGACAAGCTTGTTGCAATGGGGACACGCGAGGCCGCTCATGTTCTCGACGATGCCGAGCACGCGGGTGTTCACCCGTTCGAACATCTTGATCCCCCGCCGTACGTCGCCTGTGGCGACCTTCTGCGGGGTCGTCACCATCACGGCGCCGTCGACATCGATGGACTGCACCAGCGAAAGCTGCGCATCGCCGGTCCCGGGGGGCATGTCGACGACCATGATATCGAGCGGACCCCAATCGACCTGCTCCAGGAACTGCTTCAGAATTCCGGAGATCAGCGGGCCACGCATGATCGCGGGTTGATCTTCATCCAGAAGGAAGCCGAGACTCATGAGGCGCACGCCGTGGGCCTCCAGGGGCTCGATCAGCTCCTTACCCTTCTCACCGGTCACGCTCGGACGCCGACTCACTCCGAACATGAGCGGAATATTCGGGCCGTAGATGTCCGCGTCGATGAGACCAACCCTCTTGCCCCGGCGGGCGAACGCGGCGGCCAAATTCGCCGCGACCATCGACTTACCGACTCCGCCCTTTCCCGAACTGACCGCGATCACGCTGCCGACGCCGGACAGCACCCCGGGCTTCGGCGTGGGTGCAGGCACGGACCCGGGCTTCAGCGCACCCTTCCGGCCACCACCACCCCCTGGAGTCATCTGGGGTAGCTGCACGTTGATCTTGAGGCTCGCCACCCCCTCGAGGGCTTCGACCGCCGTGCGCGCCGCCTTCACCAGGTCACCCGGATCGCCCGGGCGGAGCAGAAACTGAAAGCGGGTCGCACCGTCCGGATCGACTTCCAGATTCTGTACGTGGCCGCCGGTGATCAGATCCGTGCTCGTCTCGGGATGCGGGATCCGGGCCAATACGGCCATGACGGAACGGCGAAGATCTTCGGGATTCATAAACAACTCAGAGAGGGTCGAAACCCTCTTGGAAGGCGTGAGGAGCGAGAAGTTACCCGTGACGTCAAGCACGAGTCAACGCGATGTCGGAGGGCCAAAACGGCCTATCTGCGACTGTCGCGGTCCCCGGAAACCCCGGTTGCGCGCCCCCTATGTCACGTCGAGATTCCACCTAAGGTCGCGCCGCCGCGCGGTCGAAGCTGGACCCCCGCCAACCCCGCCGTAGCATCCATGAACGGTATCACGAGAGTGCCCCCGCCGGTCAACGAACCCGTCCTGACCTACGCCCCCGGGAGTGCGGAACGGGCCGAACTGAAGGCCGAATTGGCCGCCCAAGCCTCCCAGATTGTGGACGTTCCGCTCATCATCGGCGGCAAGGAAGTGAGAACCGGCGACACATTCGATGTCGTGATGCCACACGATCATGGACACGTCATCGCCAGGGCTCACCGGGCAGGTCCGATGGAGATCGAGGCGTCCGTGAAGGCAGCCGACGCCGCCCAGCGCGACTGGTCGATGATGCCGTGGGAGGACCGCGTTGCCGTCTTCCTCAAGGCCGCCGACCTCCTTGCCGGTCCGTGGCGCGCGAAGCTGAACGCCGCGACAATGCTCGGTCAGAGCAAGAACGCCTTCCAGGCCGAAATCGACGCCGCGTGTGAGATCGTCGACTTCTACCGCATCGGTGCGAACTTCGCCGAGCGCATCTATGCCATGCAGCCGATGTCGGATCCGGGGATCTGGAACCGGTCCGAGTATCGGGCCCTCGAAGGCTTCGTCTACGCCGTGAGCCCGTTCAACTTCACCGCGATCGGCGCGAATCTGGCCGGAACTCCGGCCATGATGGGCAACACCGTCGTGTGGAAGCCCGCCCATTCCGGTGTGCTCGCAAACTACTACGTCATGAAGTTGCTCGAGGAAGCCGGGCTCCCCGCCGGTGTCATAAACTTTCTCACCGGAGATCCGGTCGCGATTACGGCGCACGTGCTCTCACAGCCGACGCTCGCCGGCGTCCACTTCACCGGCTCGACCGAGGTCTTCAACAGCTTCTGGAAGACGATCGGTGAAAACATGTCGACCTACCGAGGCTATCCACGGATCGTGGGTGAGACGGGTGGGAAAGACTTCATCGTGGTGCACCCCTCGGCGGACCCCGCAGCGGTCAAGACTGGAATCGTGCGTGGTGCGTTCGAGTATCAGGGCCAGAAGTGCAGCGCCGCGTCGAGGGCGTACATCCCGGAGAGCATGTGGGCGAGCCTCAAGGGCCCCCTCGTGGAGGACACGGCCTCGCTGACGATGGGTGACCCGCGGGACTTCTCGAACTTCGTGAACGCGGTCATCGACCAGAAGGCGTTCGACAAGATCAAGAGCTACATAGACGCAGCGCGGGCCTCCGACGACGCCGACATCATCGTAGGTGGCGAGTGCGACGACTCGAAAGGCTGGTTCATCCGTCCAACGATCATCGTCGCGAAGTCACCCCACTACGTGACCATGTGCGACGAGATCTTCGGGCCGGTGATGACCATCTACGTGTACCCCGATGCGAAATGGTCGGAGACGCTCAAGATCGTCGACTCGACCTCGCCCTATGCGCTCACCGGAGCGGTCTTCGCCCGCGATCGCGCCGCCATCCGGGAAGCGACCGATGTATTGAACAACGCGGCCGGCAACTTCTACGTGAACAGCAAGCCCACTGGCGCGGTGGTGGGCCAGCAGCCCTTCGGCGGAGCGAGGGCCTCCGGCACCAACGACAAGGCCGGCTCCATGCTCAATCTGCTCCGCTGGGTCAGCGCACGTTCGATCAAGGAGACCTTCGTGTCACCGACGGACATTCGGTATCCGTTCATGGACGAGGCGTAGAGGCTGCGCGTGAGCAACTAGCGGATCCGCTCGCGAACGCCATTCGGTCAGGCGCTGCCGCCATATGGCCGATGAAACCCTGCCGGGTCGTCATCGTCACGTGCCTTCAGGGCCCGGTCTATGAAGACCTACTACGGCTGCCTCGGCGAAGAGTCGCTTCCCTGAGCTGGTCGCTTTCGTTGGGTCACCCCTCTACCCTCCGAGCGCCTGTTCAAAGTCGGCAATAAGGTCCTCGGCGTTCTCGATGCCGATGCTCAACCGGAGGAATCCGTCCGGAATGCCCTGAGCCTCTCGCACCTCGCGGGAGAGGCTGGCGTGCGACGTGAAGCGGGGCTGCGACACGAGCGTCTCGACGCCCCCGAGACTGGGCGCTGCCATCCCGACGGACAGGCGACGCATGAATCGATCGGCGGCTTCCCCTCCGCCTGCGAGTACTACGCTCACCATGCCGCCAAATCCGTCCATCAATTCGGATGCGAGTTCGTGGTCGGGGTGAGACGCCAGTCCCGGATAGATCACCGTGGCCACCTCCGATCGCGATTCGAACCACATGGCCACGGCCATCGCGTTCTCGTTGTGGCGGCGGACGCGGACATCGAGGGTGCGCATGCCCCGATCGAGAAGCCACGCGGTGTGCGGGTCCAGGGCGGGCCCGTACAGTCGGGACATGCGCGTGATTTCCGCGACGATCTCGGCTGAGCCCGAGGCGATGCCTGCGATGATGTCCGAATGTCCGCCGAGATATTTCGTGGCACTCTGGATGACGACGTCGATCCCAACGGACGCGGCGCGGAAGTTCACGGGCGATGCGAATGTCGCATCGCACACGACCTTGACCCCTCTCCCGTGCGCCAACGCGACGATCGGCCTCGGGTCGAGAATTCGGAGCGTCGGATTCGTAGGGATCTCGATGAAGACGACTTTCGTCTGCGGTCGCATCGCGGCGGCCCAGCCACCTTCATCCGGATCGACGAAGGTGGTCTCGACCCCCCGCCTCGGAAGCTCCTGCGCCAGAAGTGTTTGTGTCGCACCGTACAGGCGAGACGAGGCCACGATATGGTCGCCCGATGAGGTGAGCGCGAGCAGCGCCATGGACGTCGCGCCCATTCCGCTTCCGAGGGCTATCGCGGCTTCCGTCCCCTCCAGTGCGGCCGCCTTGAGACCGACCTGGACCTGGTTCGGATTGTTGCCGTACCGGCTGTAGAGGAGCTCGCCATCTTCAGGGGTCGCCCAGTGGAAGGTCGCGCTTTGGGTGATGTGCGGGACGACCGGACTTCCTGGCGTCCGGTCCCCAGCGCCGCCGTGGACGCCAAGGGTGGCGGGCCCATGCGGACGTGTCGGCGATTTCGACATAGTTCTCCGAGAACCGTTGTGTGTGATGGGCTCAGGCCCGGGGGCCTACATCAGGTGTTCAACCAACCGACTCAGCGAGTGGATCCGACCGGAAATCAGACTACGGAAGGCGAGTCCGCGATGCACGAGGGACTCGAGTGTCTTCCGGTCCTCGAGATCGTCGAAGACGCTATCGATTTCGTCGATCGCTAACATTCCGCGTGCCTCCAACACCCCCCACACTCGATCTTCTCGATCCGAGTGTACGCCGAGGAGCTGGAAGTTGCCGGGGTCGGTCTCGACGACCGCAGCGAGTCCCTGCCTCACGAGCACGACTTCGATCTGATCCCGGTGCGGCTCGTGCACACCCCGGAAGACGAAGAAGGCATCGTGCACCTCGTTGTCCTGGTACTCCTGAAGGAGCTTCGCGACCACCTCGTCGGCGCAAGAGAAGTCAATGATCACGACCTCGGAAAGGTCGATGAGGGAGAGCGACTGCTCACCCGCGCTCTGCAATTGGGTCGCGATCGCCATCCTCACCGCCCGCCCCGTGGGCCGAGTCACCAAGTGGGAGTACAGCGAGGTCACGGTCTTGTTGAGAAGTTTCCCGACATCGATCGCGATCGGATCGATGGGTAGGTCCGTCATGGCGTCACCCGCGCAGGCAGAATGATGCTGATTTGAGAACCCGGGAGCGGAGCGAGGCCATCGACCAGAGGGGGCGTGTCGTCCCACTCCGGAACCTGCCCAATGCGGGCCGTCCCGCTCCGGATCGTGATCGCACCATCCCATCGTCGCACCTGGCGCCGAATCTGCTGAATGCCCTGCCCTCGCCCCGAGTCAGGAAAGCGGGTGAGGCCGTGGAGGAAGGCTGCCTCGAGCGCCGTCGTATCACCCCAGCGATCGGCGTACCGCGCAGAGTGCTGGTCCATGAGCGAGCCGCGGAAGCCCCGACCGACATCCATGACCGAGATGACCACTACGAAGCGGCCGAGTCGGCGCGCCCAATTGTACGCCTGGGCCGCCACCCATCCCGGTGCCTCCGCGTGTTCGATGATGTTCTGGCAGACCTCCGACAGGATCACCGAGAACTGCACCACGGCCGTGGTCGGATATCCCAGCTTGGACGCCAGAATTGCCCCCGCTTTGCCCTGCACGCGATCGACGACCTCATGCACGTCGGCGTTGGCCGCTACGCGCGTGATTTCAAGAAGGACGTCGGACGAGGATCCTGCGCTTCTACGCCCCGGAGCCTCGAAGTCGAAGACCTCACGCGCCGCTTCGAAGAACGCCATACGGCCGAGGTAGCCGATCACATCCGCACTCTCAGGAAGTCCGAGCCGAGGGCGCCCCCCCTGAGCCTTCGCCGCGACGGAACCCGCGACCAGTAGCGCCACCATGCCGTTGGGGTCGACCCACCGGAGGTGGCGCGCATCGAACAAGGTCTTTTCGGCGCCGAGCGCCACGACCTCATCCAGAAATGCGTCGATCGTCCGATGATCGAGGGAGCTGGGAACCGCGAGAACGTTCAGTTCGTCACCTCGCTACGGTGCTCCTCCGCGCCGGCGGCGCGCTCCTGGAAGTGTGAAAAGAGTCCTTGGGCTCCGCTGTACCCCAGCTTCAGCCCCGCGAGCCGGTTCGCCTCCGACATCGCGCGGGGGACGTCGTCACCCGCCAGCAGCCGACCGAACATCGCACCGCCCCACACATCCCCACACCCAGTCGGGTCACCCGACTTCCGCTCAGCCGTGAGTGTAACGCTTCCATCCGCGACCCGCCCAGAGGCCGGTTCGAACGTATGGCAGGTGGCTCCCCGGTCGCCGTGCGTCACGGCGATGAGGTGAAGATCCGGGCCCAGCAACCGCGCAGCGGACGCGCTCCCTTCGCCGTCCGCCCCGAGTCGAGCGAACTCATGTTCGTTCATCTGAACGGCGTCGAAACAACCGAACCACGCCTCCCACGCGTCGAGTGTGCGAGGGATGCGACGGCCATCCGCGTCCACTCCCAAGAAGAGCGAGTGGAGGTCGGCATAGGTTTGCCCCTGGTGCAGAGCGCGAATCGTTCCCGCTGTGGCGAGATCCATCTCGAATCCGGAGATGAAGTTGACATAAAGGGCATCACATCCCTCCA
The DNA here is from genome assembly GCA_027623325.1 of Gemmatimonadota bacterium. GTDB lineage: Bacteria > Gemmatimonadota > Gemmatimonadetes > Longimicrobiales > Gaopeijiaceae > UBA2589. Next base: position 3,524 of record JAQBXY010000022.1, on the reverse strand, counting down.
GTCGGGGGGCTAGCTCGGCCGATGTCCACGGCGGCACCCCACCTCGCAGCCGCTCGACTCTCTCGGAGCCCGAGTCGTAGCTGAGCTCCACCCGGTTGTTCTCTTCAGGAACGATGAGCGCCGCCTCGGCATCCACCCGAGGAATCGAGCCCAGAAAGCTCCGACCCTCGTCGGCCAGGTCCGACCCGAGCTTCATAATGGGGCGCACCGACCACGCGGCCGGCAACGACGCCGACAACGCCGCGAGCGAATAGCCGACTCCACCCCAGGCATCGACGGGAGGGCGGCCCGTCTCTACCCCCATGATCCGATCCCAGACCAGCGTCCCGATGACTCCCACCGTTCGCGCCGCGGTCACCCGATCCGCTCGTGTTCCGCGACGAAGATGCCCGCCGCCCCGATCACCCCTGCCGTTTCGGGCAAAGCCCCCGGCACGATCGAACACGCCGATACCGCGCTCGGAAACGCCCGGCGCCCAACCTCTTCGCGTAGAGGGCCGAAGAGGTATTCGCCGGCGCGGGTCACGCCACCGACGATGACGACGACCTCGGGATTGAACACGTTCACGATGTTCGCAACGCCGACGCCGAGGATCTTCGCCGTCTCCTTCATGACGTCCGCGGCGTAGGCATCGCCGCGAACCACGCCGTCGTAGACCGTCCGTGCGGTGATCCGGTCCAGTTGGCCGTCCACGAGGCTCGCGAGTATCGAGTCGATACGCCCCGCGAGTCCCTCTCTGGCGCGCGCGGCGATGTTCGGGCCGGACGTATAGGCCTCGAGGCAACCGACGTTTCCGCACGCACAGCGACGCCCGGAGAAGTCGATCGTCATGTGACCGATTTCCCCCGCGCTCCCGCTCACCCCGCGCAGCACCTGCCCATCGACCACGAGCCCGCCCCCGATGCCCGTGCCGACCGTGACACCGGCAATCGATGAGGCTCCCTGCCCTGCTCCTCGCCACCACTCCCCGTAGGTCGCACAGTTCCCGTCGTTGTCCAACGTGGCGGGCAGGCCGACCACCTCGGAGATGCGTGCACGGATGGGGTATCCGTCCCAGCCGAGGTTCGGCGTCGAGATCACGACTCCCGTCGTGAGATCGAGCGGCCCGGGACAACCGATTCCGACTCCCACGAAGTCCTCTCGGGCCCCGCCGAACTCGGCGATCGTGGCGTCGATGACCTCCTCTGCCATGGCTCCGATGTCGCGCACGGCTGCATCGGGGCCCCGTGCGGGAATCGTGTCACGCGAGCGGACGGCGGCCGGATGACCCGGAGCGAGCGGGACGGAGGCCACCACGAGGTTCGTGCCCCCGATGTCGACACCGAGGACCCAACGCCCACTCACGCGGAGACCTCGAGGCTCAATCGTCGCTCAGGTTCAGGACGGCGAGGAACGCCTCCTGAGGAATCTCGACGGTTCCCACCTGCTTCATGCGCCGCTTTCCCGCCTTCTGCTTCTCCAGGAGCTTCCGCTTCCGCGAGATGTCGCCCCCGTAGCACTTCGCCGTCACGTTCTTGCGCAACGCTTGAACGTTGGTGCGCGCGACGACGTTGTTGCCGATCGCCGCCTGCAGGGCGACCGCGAACTGCTGCCTTGGGATCAGCTCCTTGAGCTTCCGTACCAGATCCCGCCCGTACAAGAAGGCCTTACTCTCGTGGATGATCACACTGAACGCGTCGACGGGTTCACTATTCACGAGGATATCGAGGCGGATCAGGTCGCCGGGGCGGTACTCGATGAACTCGTAGTCCAGCGCAGCATATCCACGGGTCCCGCTCTTCAGGCGGTCGTAGAAGTCGAGCACGATCTCGGACAAAGGTAGCTCGAAGTCCAGCTCGACACGCTGCGTATCCAGATAGTTCATCCCCCGGAACGTTCCCCGCCGTTCGTGGCACAGCTTCTGGACGTTGCCGATGTATTCGGCCGGACAGAGGATGTGCGCGCGGACGATCGGCTCGGAAATCGTCTCGATCCGACCCGGATCCGGCAGAGCCGATGGACTCTCGACGGAAAGGTTCGTTCCATCCGTGAGCACCACCTGGTACTTCACATTCGGGACGGTCGTAATCAGATCGACATCGAACTCGCGCTCCAGGCGCTCCTGTATGATCTCCATGTGGAGCAGGCCCAGGAAACCGCAGCGGAATCCGAAGCCGAGTGCGACCGAGGTCTCGGCTTCGTATTGCAGAGACGCATCGTTCAGCCGGAGTCGCTCCAGCGCGTCCCGAAGAGGCTCGTAGTCGTCGGAATCGGTCGGATAGAGGCCGGCAAAGACCATCGGCCGGACTTCCTTGTATCCATCCAGGAGTTCGGCTGCCGGCCGATCGGCGTCGAGGATCGTATCGCCGACCTTCGTGTCCGCGACCCCTTTGATCGCCGCGACGAGGTAGCCCACCTCACCGGGTCCAAGCTGCGGCTGCGGGATCCTTCCGAGCCTCAGGCAACCCACCTCGGTAACCTCGTAGCGCACTGCGACGTTTCCGAACGTGATCCGCATGCCGGGCTTGAGCACGCCGTCCACCACCCGTACGGAGGGCACCGCCCCGAGGTATTTGTCGTAGTACGAATCGAAGATGAGGGCGCGCAGCGGCGCGGTAGCCGAGCCCACCGGCGGAGGCACGCGACTCACAACAGCCTCGAGAATCTCGATGATCCCGATTCCTGCCTTCGCACTCGCGAGCAAGATGGTATCCGGATCGACTCCGAGCAGGTCCGCCAACTCGTCCCTGCGCTTCTCGGGCTCCGCTCCCGGCAAGTCGATCTTGTTGATGACGGGAATGATCTCGAGGTCGGCTTCGAGCGCGAGAAAGAGGTTCGACAGCGTCTGGGCTTGTACGCCCTGGGTCGCGTCGACGACGAGGATCGCGCCTTCACACGCGGCCAGAGACCGCGACACCTCGTAGGTGAAGTCGACGTGCCCCGGGGTGTCGATGAGGTTCAGCTCGTACTCGACGCCGTCCTCGGCGGTATAGCCCATGCGGACGGCATGGAGCTTGATCGTGATCCCCCGCTCGCGCTCCAACTCGTTGTCGTCGAGGACCTGTTCCCGCATCTGGCGGGCGTCGAGGGTCTGCGTACCCTCGAGAAGGCGATCCGCAAGCGTCGACTTCCCGTGGTCGATGTGCGCCACGATACAAAAATTGCGTATGAAATCGGTCTGCAAGGGAGATACGAGCTGGAGAATCGAGGGTGGGCAGCGCCTAAGTTAACGGGCCGCCGTAGGCTCTCGTAGGCCCGATACTCCCCGATTCCTGGACCCGTGTCGGATCGACCTTCAGCCTCCCCGGCCCCCGGGTCTCCGGACAGGTCGAACACTCCCTCGGCCCGTCGGTCGCTGGGTGGAGGGACGAACCGCCGGCCGGGGCGCGGAACGGACAGCGGGCCGTGCCGAGGGCGCGCTCCTCGCGCCTGTCCGTGTTTGAGACGGGGGTCGCGCAGCGGGAGGCGCCGAGCGACGCGCTCCGGGGCTCGGCACCGCTCGTACGGGGGCGCGCTGGGGTGTGGGCCGCGCCGCGGCGCTGGGC
>JAQBXY010000021.1 GCA_027623325.1 Gemmatimonadota bacterium | reverse complement strand
TGTACGATCAATCCTCTTGAGACGCTCTTCCGAAGTCGGCTTCGAGTGGTCATTGCCTCGCAGGCTATATCCGTGGTCGTGGCGATGTCAACCTCCACGACATCCTAGTCATGATATCAAACACGGCCTATATTCGTTCCACACTGGAGGGCTCATTTATTGAGCCAACAAATAGAAGCCGGGACTGACTCCTGGGCACGACGCTATGCCCCGTGAGGGGAAAGCGGTAAGACTCGGGGAAGTCTCCACTCGTGGATTCCCGGGCTTCAATAAAACCCCTTCGGTGTGTTGTTTGCGGGGGCTGGCGCCGTTCACCTAGGTGAACTACGGTGCCGGCCCTTCGCTTTTGCACCATGACCCGCGACCAAGAATCCCATGCCTATCGTGCGAGCGACCCGCCGCGTCCATTTCTGTTCTGCCCACATGCTGCGACGGCCGGAGTGGTCCGAGGAGGAGAACCGAAGCGTGTTCGGTGACTGCTCGAATCCGAATTGGCACGGTCACAACTATGTCCTCGACATCACGGTCGAGGGGCCTGTCGATCCGGAAACGGGGTTCGTGATGGATCTCAAGAAACTGAAGGAAGCCGTGACCGCGCGTGTGGTCGCGGACGTCGACCACAGGAACCTCAACGTCGAAGTACCCTGGCTCACCGGTGTCATGCCGTCGACCGAGAATTTCGCTGTCGCGATCTGGGACCGTCTCGCGGACGCCCTGCCCGACGGTGTACGGCTGCAACGCGTCTTTCTCCGCGAGACACCGAACAACGCCGTCGAGTACACCGGACCGAGTGAGGCCGAGCGCCGATGAGCCCTTCTGACGGTCGACCGGACCTGTCCACCCTCGCCTTCGAGGACCTCGTCGCTGAAATGATCCGGCGGCTGGGAGACGATCCGGAGCGCGAGGGCATGAAGAAGACTCCGGAGCGTGTCGCGGAATCGATGGCGTTCCTCACGAAAGGCTACCGCGAGGACCCCGTCGAAGTCGTGGGCGACGCGCTCTTCGAGGAAGGCCACCATGGCATGGTGCTCGTGAAGGACATCGAACTGTACTCGCTGTGCGAGCATCACATGTTGCCGTTCTTCGGCAAGGCGCACGTGGCCTACATCCCCAATGGCAAGATCATGGGCCTGTCGAAGATCGCCCGCCTCGTCGAAGTCTTCGCACGACGGTTCCAGGTTCAAGAGCGGCTTACCGAGCAGGTTGCTCAAGCCGTTTGGGAAACGACGGAGCCACAGGGTGTGGCCGTCGTGATCGAGGCGTACCACCTATGCATGATGATGCGGGGGGTGGAGAAACAGAACTCGAAGACGGTGACATCGGCGATGCGCGGGATCTTCCTCGAGGATCATCGCACGCGAGATGAGTTTCTCCGGCTGTGCACCAGTCTTCATCGGCCGCTTTGATGAGTGACCTGAGCGGTCGAACGGCGCTCGTCACGGGTGCGAGCCGGGGAATCGGCCGTCAGGTGGCGGAGTCGTTGTCACGGGCCGGTGCGCGGGTCTGGGGGCTCGCTCGCTCGGAGGACGATCTCGCCGACCTGTCCCGTCACCACGGCGTAGAGCCACTCCGTGTCGACCTTCGCGACGAGACGGCGACCTGGCTCGCCTTGGACGATATGACCGACGTGATGGGTGGTGCCCCCGACATCGTGGTCAACGCAGCAGGGACCTTCGGCATCGCTGCCTGCGACAAGGAGTCGGTGGCGTCGTTCGACGCCCAGATCGCGGTGAACCTGCGTGGTCCGTTTCTGGTGGTGCGGGCGTTGTTGCCGGCTATGCTGGAACGAAGGTCCGGTCTCATCGTGAACATCGGCTCCGTTGCGGGAAGGCGAGCGTTTACCGGAAACGCGGCGTATTCGGCCTCCAAGTTCGGGCTGAGGGGATTCCATGAGGTCCTGCTGGAGGAGTTGAAGGGATCCGGGGTGCGTGCGTCGTTGGTCGAACCGGCGGCGACGGACACACCGCTTTGGGACCCACTCGAACCGGACTCCGATCCCAATCTGCCCGATCGGGCCGACATGCTGGCGGCGTCGGAAGTAGCCGATGCCGTCCTGTTCATCGCGACACGCTCCGATACCGTCAGCATTCCGGTGCTCAGGGTCGAACGCGGCTGACCGAGACGGCGACGGCGTGCACCTCCTTCTGACCGATCGGCTCACGTGTCCACGTTGTGGCCCGACCTTCGGGCTCATCCTTCGTGCCGACCGGCTCATCGAGCGGCGTGTCCACGAGGGCATTCTCGGGTGCCCGAACTGCCGGGATTCCTATCCGATCGCGAGTGGGTTCGCCGATCTGCGAGCGCCCCCCCGGGACGAGTTGTCCCCCGGCCTCGCGGGGTCGGATAGATCCGAAGGTTCTTCGGATAGATCCGAGGGTTCTTCGGATAGATCCGACGGCCCCATCTCCGACGACGAATCCTCCCGGATCATCGCTCTACTCGGGATCACGGGCGGTTCCGGGACCGTCGTGTTGGTCGGGGGGGCCGCCCGGTATGGAGCGGCCCTGGCAGAGGTCATGGAAGAGGTGCAGGTGGTTGTGGTCGATGCCGACACTCGGGAGTGGACGGACCGGGTGAGAATCAGTCGGATCGTGTCTGGACCCGGGCTCTGCTTTTTCTCGCGGAGCCTTCGGGGCATCGTCCTCGACGGTAGGCTGGGAACGGAGCTTGTTGTGGAAGCCGCTCGGGTAACGGCGCCTCTCGCACGGCTTCTGGTCGTTCGCGCTCCCGCCGGAACCGAGGAGCTTCTCCGGAAGGCCGGGCTCTCGATCCTCGCGGCGGAGGCCGAAACGGTCGTCGCGACAAGGGGTTAAGCGTTGCGTCCGGTGTGGTGGGTCGCCTACCTTCCGGCAACCCTGGGAGGACCTCCGGAGGCTCTCTCCTGCGGTGCCACAGGCCTCTAGCCAACCCCCGAGCATGGCGTTCTGGAAGAAGATTCTGGGCAACGAGGATGTCCAGCCGGTCGACTATTACCACGAGGGCCTCGATCTCCTTACGGCAGGTAAATTCCACGAGGCTCTCACGTCGTTCCGACTGGCGCTGAAAGAGTCGCCTGGGGACGCGATCGTGCTACAGCAGATCGCGATCTGCTACACACGGATCGGCATGGTCGAAGAAGCGGCGAAAACCTACCGCCACGTCCTTCAGAAAAACCCCGCAGCGGCCGGTGCCCACTACGGACTGGCGTTTATCCTCCTTCGCAGCGAGCAGCCCGCTGCCTCGATCGAACACCTCGAGGCCTTCCTTTCCCACGCGCCCAAGGATGAGGAGGCGGGGGCCCACGTCGAGCACGCGCGATGGACCCTGGCTCAGTTGAGAGGCAGAGCGCACGACGGGAACTACGACGTCGACGATCCAGATGCTCACTTCTAATATCCGCCAGGTCAGGCTTCGATGGAGTGGCGCGGGTCTCGTGTTCGAAGGAGGCCCTGACGAGGGGGTTCAGATCGTTGTCGACAGTGACGGCAAGCTTGGTCAAACCCCGACGCAGCTCCTGCTGATGGCTCTCGCCGGCTGTATGGCGGTCGACGTTCTGATGATTCTGGAGAAGTCGCGGGTTCCGGTCGAATCGCTGGAGGTGGAAGCGATCGGCGAACGAGCCGAGACGGTGCCCAAGCGGTTCGTGTCGGTGAAGCTGCTTTATCGCCTAGGCGGCCCTACCGCCGAGGACCAATCCAAGCTCGATCGCGCGATCGAGCTTTCGCGGGACAAGTACTGCTCGGTCCTACACACGCTCGATCCCGAGATCGATTTCGATCTTCGCGTGGAACGCGCTTGATTTCGAGAGAGGAGGAGGCGTGACCGCGCTGGACTATTTTGCGAATGACACGCCCGTCCCGGACTCGACGCTCACCGAACTCTTCTTCGAAGGTGTGACCCGGAATCCGGGAGCCGCCGCGTGTCAGCGCCTCGAGACCGCCGAGCGCGTTGTCGACATCAGCTACGCCGAGGTCCTCCGGTCGGTGCGCCGGGTAGCCGCATCACTTGAGGCTGCTGGAATCGAACGGGGAGACCGAGTCGCCATCCTCTCCGACAATCGTCCCGAGTGGGCGATGGCCGATTATGGATGTCTGTGCGGGGGCATCATCAGCGTTCCGATCTATCCGACGCTGACCGCGGCGCAGGTGGCCTACGTCCTCTCCGACTCGGGTGCGAAGCTCGTGTTCGTGTCGACCGAGGAGCAGGCTCGTAAGGCGCGGGATGCTTCGGCCGAATGCCCTCATGAGGTAGCGGTGGTCGCGTTCGACGCGATGGCCACACCGCTCGATGGGGTCATTCACTGGGATGAGTTCCTCGCGGCTGGCGCCGAGATCGACGCCCGATGGTCCGATGAGACATTCCGCACGGCGGCGCTGCGAGCCAAGCCGGACGATGTTGCGACCGTACTCTATACATCCGGGACGACGGGGCCTCCCAAGGGGGTCATGCTGACCCACAACAACGTGGCCTCAGATGTCCGCGCCGTGTGCATGGTGCTGGATGTCGGCGCGACCGACAACACGGTGAGCTTCCTTCCGCTCTCACACATCCTCCAGCGCATGGCGGATTACCTGTTCATGTGGGTGGGCTGCACGATCGGGTATCCTCGATCGATGGACACGGTCGTCGCCGACATGCGGACGTTGCGGCCGACAGTCGTGGTGTCGGTGCCGCGTGTCTACGAGAAGATCTACAACAACGTCATGAGTGCGCAGGGTATCAAGCGCAAACTGATCGCCTGGGCGGTAGGAGTCGCGGATCGCGCTGCGACGCTTCGGCTCGAGGGAAGGGAACCGGCGGGTTGGCTCGCGCTTCAGTACAGGATCGCGGACCGGCTGGTGTTCTCGAAAGTGAAGAATGCCGTGGGTGGCAATCTCAACTTCTTCGTAAGCGGAGGAGGGCCGCTCGCTCCCGCGCTGAATCGCTTCTTTTACTCGATCGGACTCAAGATCTTCGAAGGGTACGGCCTCACCGAAACGAGCCCGGTCACGCACGTGAACACCGAGAGCGACTTTCGGATCGGCACCGTGGGCAAGCCCGTCCCCGGGACCGAAACTCGGATTGCTCCGGACGGCGAAATTTTTCTTCGCGGTGGCCAGGTCATGAAGGGGTACTACAACAAGCCCGAGGCGACGGCGGAGGTAATCGACGCGGAGGGATGGTTCGCGACCGGGGACATTGGTGAGATCGATTCCGACGGGTTCCTGAAGATCACGGACCGCAAGAAGGACATCATCGTGACCGCGGGCGGGAAGAACGTGGCCCCGCAGCCGATCGAGAATCGCCTCAAGACTCATGAGCTCGTCGAACAGGCGGTCCTGATCGGGGATCGTCGGCGCTACTGTGCGTTGCTGCTCGTGCCTTCGTTTCCAGCACTCGAGGCATGGGCGGCGAGCCAGGACATTTCGTGGGACTCTCGACGCGACCTCGTGAACGATGCTCGTGTGCTTCAGCACATAGAGGCCGAAGTTGGTGCGATGCTCGTCGACGTGGCTTCCTTCGAGAGGCCCAAGAAGATCGCGCTGCTGGACGAGGAATTTACGATCGAGAACGGCCTCCTTACCCCGACGCTCAAGATCAAGCGTCGCGAGGTTCAAGATCGCCTTTCCTCGGTGATCGCTGGCCTGTACGAGGGTGAGGCGGCAGACGCCACCGGCCCCTGAGTACCATGCCCGATTCTCCCGACACGGCGCTCATGGCCGTGCTGACGACGGTGCCCGACGCCGACGTTGCCGAGCGGCTCGCGACCCGACTCGTTGAGGAGCGCTTGGCTGCGTGCTCGAATCTCGTACCGGGCGTGACGTCGATCTTCCGATGGCAGGGACAGGTGCAGCGCGAGACGGAGGTGCTCGTGATCCTCAAGACCACTGAGGCGGCCTTTCCTCAACTGCGAGAGCGTATCATCGAGTTGCACCCCTATGACGTGCCCGAGGTCTTGGTCATCCCCACTCCCGACGGTTCGACCGCCTACATGGATTGGGTCCGCGGGGAAGTCAGGGTGGCCCCATGACGCCGCGGAAGCGGAAGAAGGGCCAACGACTCCCTCCCGACGAGCGTCAGGTCGAGTTGCTGCCGGATGCCGGGACGCGGCGTGCGGAGGTCCCGACACCCGAGCCCCCCGAGGCACCCAACTCCGTAATGGACGGGGAGGAGCCCGTCGCCGTGGCCCGGGACGCGAAGGAACCGGCCCCAGCGGCGCGGGACGGGAAGGAATCGGCCGCAGCCCCGGAGCCCAAAGCGGATCGCTCGTCCGCGCGTCAGCCCGAGGTCGCCCCGGTACCGTCGCCGCCGCAGGTTTCCAAAGCGCCCGTCTCGGACTCCGTCGTGCGGCCGGCCGGAAATCAGCTGGCCCGCGCTCGCGACCTCGTCGAACGAGGCCGCGTTAATGAAGCGATCGAGCTGTACCGTGAGATCGTTGCGGAGAACCCGGCTAGCCTGAAGGCACACAACAACCTCGGTGTCCTCTTTGACGAAGTTGGGAAGTTCGAGGCGGCGGTCGAACACTTCGAAGAGGCACTTCGCCTGGAACCGGACAACGTCGAGGTGCTTACCAACCACGGCTCGGCCTTGACCGCGCTCGCGCGCTATGAGGTCGCCGACGCGATGTTGCGGCGAGCCCTTCGGAATGCGCCCGACGATGTCGCGGCGCGACTCGCTGCGGGCATCCTCTCGTTTCGACGGGGACTCTACGCTCAGGCAGACGTCGAGCTGCGCTGGGTCTGCGAACATGATGCTGAGAACGGGCCGGCGTTCTACTACCGCGGGGAAGCGCTCAATCGGTCGGGCGGTTTCGACGAGGCCATTCCGCTCGTCGAGCGAGCCGCACAGCTCATGCCGGGCGACCCACGCCCCTTCTATACGCTCGGACATCTGTACGACCGAAAGAGCCTCTCCACAGAGGCGGCCGAGATGTATCGGCGGGTTCGGGAGCTACAGACGCCGTGATTACCGTCGTGCAAGCCGAGTTGACCGAACTCGGTTCCGCGGGAGTCATGCGCTCGATTCGTTCCGATCTCTCACCGGTCAACAGCGCGTCCCGTGACCTCGCGATCGTCGCCGGCGGTGCCGTCACCGACCGCTTGGAGAGTATCGGTGTGCTCCCGCTCGGAGGAGCGGTCATCACGCCCGGGGGCAATCTGCCCGCGACCTTCCTGATCCACGTCGTGGTGATGACCGAGGACGAGCCTCAGACCGCGGCGACTGTACAGAAGGCGCTGCAAAACGGGCTTCGCCGAGCGTCCGATCTTGGTCTCGATTCTCTGGCGCTCCCCCCGATCGGCATGGGAGCAGGGCTCATCGAACCCGAGGTGTCCGCGCGGGCTTTGGTCGAATTCCTCTACAACCATCTCGACGAAGGCCTGCCGCCCCAGGATTTGACGATCGCGGTTTCGTCGAGTTACGAGGTGGATCTCTTTTCGCAGTTGGTCCTGGAGCTGGCGCGCGACCGGACCACCTGACCCCGTTAGCGGGGAACCTGATTATGGTTCTCCCGTACCCATGACCATCCCGGACCTGAAGTGGCCCGTTCGCCTGCAGGGAGACTGCTACATGCGGAAACGGATCCTCGGGACGACGATCGTCCTTGTGTGGGTGGCGATGGTCGGTTGGAAAGCGCGCGACGAGTACTTCCAACCGGAACTCGCGCGCCTGGCCGCGGCGAGCCTGTCCCTCGCGCCGGGCATCAACTTCTACACGCTGACGATGGGCGACCGAACGATCGGTCAGGCGACGTCCCGCCTCGACACGCTCCCCGACGGTTTCGAGCTCGAAGACGTGATGAATCTCGAGCTGCCCGCGTTGGGCCAGACCGGGATCGCCGTAGCTCGCACGCGCGTCAAACTCAGCCCGTCCCTGGTCATGGAGAGCTTCCAGTTCACCCTGGACAGTGAGGTTGGTCGATTCGAAGCGAGCGGAGTGCTCCGTCCCGACACGACGCTGGAAGTCTCCATCGTCTCTGCGGGAAGTGAGCAGAACTTGAGCTTCCGCCTCCCCCAGCCACCGGTCATGTCCAATGTCGTCCCGATTCGGGTCGCGATGGGTGGGGCGCTCGAGGTGGGCGAGACGGTGCGTCTCCCGGTATTCGATCCGACGAGCCTCAGCATGCGGACCGTCGAAGTGCACGTCCTCGAACACGACACCCTCTTCGTGACGGACTCGGCATCGGCAAACGGTGCCGGCCGATGGGTCTCCGCCCGAACGGACTCGATTCCAGCCTGGAAGATCGCCGAGGTGTTCGGGGGGATTCGTGTGGAGAGCTGGGTCGACGAGGACGGCCGTATTCTGCGGGCCTCGAGCGCGTTGGGCTTCGCCATGGAGAAGACGGAGTACGAGTTGGCGAGGCAGTCGCAGGAGGACTCGCGTCTCGTGACTTCATCGCCCATCGACAGCGACGTCATCCTCTCGACTGCAGTGCAGAGCAACGTCGACCTCGAGAACGTCGAGCAGTTCGCCGAGTTGCGATTCCGGTTGACCGGAGTGGATCTCGAGGGATTCCAGCTGGACGGCGGGCGGCAGTCATTGCACGGCGATACCCTGGTGATTCGTCGCGGGGATTGGGAAGGAATTGAGCCGGGGTACCGGCTTCCGTACGCCTTCATGGACCTGCGTGCGTCGCTGGAGCCGGAACCCCTCATTCAAAGCGACGACGCGCGCATCATTCGACGCGCCCGAGAAATCACGGCCCGACGGAGTCAGTGGTCTCAAGACCCGAAGCAGGTCGCCCGCCAGCTTACGACGGCGGTCTACAACATGTTGGACAAACGGATCACCTTCTCGGTGCCCAATGCTGTCCAGGTTCTCGAGACGCTCCAGGGTGACTGCAACGAGCACACCGTCCTTTTCGTTGCGATGGCGCGGGCCCTCGGGTTACCGGCTCGCACGGCGGTCGGACTCGTATACGTGAACGGAGCCTTCTTCTACCATGCGTGGCCCGAAGTCTGGCTCGACGAGTGGGTCGCCGTCGATCCGACCTTCGGGCAGTACCCTGCGGACGCGTCGCATATTCGCTTCGTCATCGGCGGGCTCGCCCAACAAGTCGAGATCGTTCGACTCATCGGCAACCTCGATATCGAAGTCCTCGAGTAGACATCCCTTCGATCCGAAAGGAATATCAGTGTCCGAAGCGCAGATGATGCTCCAACTCATTGACGTGCGGAAGCAGTACGGCTCCTTCGTTGCGGTGAAGGGAATTGATCTCGATGTGCGTCGGGGCGAGATCTTCGGCTTTCTGGGTCCGAACGGGGCCGGAAAGACGACGACGATTCGTATGGTCGCGGGCGTGCTGCGACCGTCCTCCGGGCGAGTGCTCGTAGGAGGGGACGACCTGCTGGCCGACCCGGAGCGAGCGAAGGCCAGAGTCGGGTACATCCCGGACCGTCCCTACCTCTACGAGAAGTTGTCCGGGGCCGAGTTCCTTCGCTTCGTCGCGGGACTCTGGGGTCGGGAGGGAGCCGACGTCGAGGCGCGTATCGATCGACTTCTCGAGCTGTTTCAACTCACGGCGTGGAAGGACGAACTCATCGAGAGTTACTCCCACGGCATGAGGCAGAAGATCCTCATCAGTTCTGCGCTCATCCATCAACCTCAGCTTATCGTTGTCGATGAGCCGATGGTGGGACTCGATCCACGGTCGGCGAAGGTGCTCAAGGAACTCTTCCGCACGTTCGCCGACAACGGAGGAACCGTCTTCCTGTCCACGCACACGCTCGAGGTCGCTGAGGCGCTGTGCGATCGCATCGCGATCATCAACCAGGGTGAGATCATCGCCCTCGGCGGCATGGATGAACTGAGGGCTCAAGCCGAGGCTGGCGGCGCGCACCTCGAGGAGATCTTTCTCAAGGTCACCGGGGGCGAGGCCATGAGTGAGGTCATCGAAGGTCTCCGTGAGGCGATCCAGCAGTGAGCGAAGTCACGGCTCCCGTTCGGGCGGGCCTCATTTGGCTACTCCGCCCCAAGGTCCGCATCAGGCTCAATCGGGCGAAGACCGATGAGGGGCGGCTGTTCAAGGGTCTTCTGCTCGGCTTTGTGGGGCTCTTCTTCTGGAGCCTGATCTTCGCTGTCATCTTTCGGATGCTGTTGTACTTCCGCGGCACGCAGGGGATCGGAGACCTTCTCGCGGCCAAGCTGCTTGGACTCGCCTTTCTCACGTTCCTCACGATCTTGGTGTTGTCCAACGTTATCACGGCGCTATCGACGTTTTTTCTCTCCGAGGACCTAGAGTTCGTGGTCGCGGCCCCCGTCGAGGCTGAGACTGTCTATAGCGCCCGCCTCATCGAGACGATCGTCGACTCGTCGTGGATGGTTGCGTTGCTCGCGATCCCACTTCTGGTCGCGTACGGGGCCGTGTATGCGGCGGGCCCGATGTACTACGTGCTGGCGGTTGCTACGGTGATCTCCTTCCTCGTCATTCCAGCGGTGTTGGGCAGTGCGGTCACGCTCATGTTGGTCAACGTCTTCCCGGCCCGACGCACTCGCGACCTCCTGGCCCTGATCGCGCTCTTCGCCGCGGCAGGTGTGGTCGCTCTCTTCCGGATGCTGCGGCCCGAACGCCTCATGAGCCCGGAGGAATTCAGCGACCTCGTCGACTTCGTCACGGTACTGCGTACCCCGACGTCGACCTGGCTGCCGAGCGAGTGGGCCACGGAAGCGTTGATGTCCTATTTGGGGGGATTCTTCCAGTGGTTCCCGTTCGTGTTCCTCTGGTCCACGGCAGCGATGTGTTTCGTCGTGGGCGCTTGGCTGCACCGTTGGTACTACGACGCCGGATTCTCGCGTGCCCGGGAGGGCGCAGAACGGAGAGAGGGTCGTGTCCGCTCCCTCATGTTGGATCGGGCACTGGCCGGGGCCCGGCCGAGCACGCGGAGCCTCGTATCGAAAGAGGTCAGGGTCTTCTTCCGCGACACCACGCAGTGGTCGCAGCTGATCCTTCTAGGCGTACTCATCGTGGTCTACGTCTACAACATCACGGTGCTGCCGCTCTACACGGGCGAGCAGGTGTCCTTCCTCATCATCAACGTGATTTCGTTCCTCAATCTCGGGCTGGCCGGTTTCGTCGTCGCCGCCATCGCCGCGCGATTCGTGTTTCCGTCGATGTCCATCGAGGGGCGCATGATGTGGCTCATGAAGTCGTCGCCCGTGGACGTGCGCACGATCTTCTGGTCGAAGTACTGGGTCGGGACGCTACCGCTCCTCGTCGTGGCGCTGCCGCTCATTATCGGCACGAACATCGTGCTCGAGGCGTCGCCGTTCATCCTCATACTGACGTCGGTGACCATGGTCGGTGTCACGTTCGCACTAACGGCCCTCGCGCTCGGCTTCGGTGCGCTCTACCCGAATTACGACACCGAGAACATCGCTGAAATCCCGACTTCGTTCGGTGGGCTCCTGTTCATGATGGCCGCAGTGATCTATCTGGCAGGGGTCGTGATTCTCGAGGCGTGGCCCGTCTATCTGTTCTTGAATTCCCGGTTGCAGGGGGGGCAGGCCGAGGTGGGCCTCGCGCCCTTGATGATGGGGGTTGCCGGCGCGGGAGTCCTCACGATCTTCGCAACCTGGTTGCCTCTACGGGCAGGAATCCGGAACGTGCAGTCATTGGACTTCTAACTGGGCCGGCTTGGACGTCGGAGTTCGAGTCGAATTTCACTGGGAAATGAGTATGATCTCTGCAATCAAACGGTTCTTCTCTTCATCGATGAGTCCGGCTCCCGAGGCGGACGTCAGTGTCGCGAAGAAGGACATTCGACTCGCCGCCTGCGCCCTGCTCCTCGAGCTGGCGAACGCCGACGATGAATTCACGGATGATGAGCGGCAACATCTTGAGTCTGCGGTTCGCCGCCAATTCGGATTGGGCGCTGCGGACGCGGAAAGGCTCCTCGAATTGGCCCAGGAGGCACGATCCGAGGCTGTGGATCTCTGGCAGTTCACCAACCTGATCGCGGAGAACTACTCGACCGGTCAGAAGATGGTGCTCGCCGAGATCATGTGGGGGCTGGTCTATTCCGACGGGGACCTCGCGAGTAAGGAGGACTACCTCATGCGGAAGATCTGCAACCTCCTGCGCCTCGAGCCGGGGTATCTCGCCGAGGCGAGACAGCGCTTCACCGAGACCGATCAGGAAGACCCGATGCAGGCGATGGACTGACCGTCTCCGGACGCTCAGCCTGTCCAGCGGGGGTGACATCCGGCTGCCGGCCGGGCATATTCCAGCGGCACTAGCGAACCAACCCGAACATCTGCGAACGATGCGCGATCTCGTCCCCGGCGGCTACATCTTCACCCACCTCATCTTCTGGACGGTGGTCGCGATGGTGGCGGTCGGCACCAACGCCGTAGCGATCATCCTCTCGATCGGGATTGGGCTGTTGGTCGTGGAGATGGCCACCAAACAGTGATCGACGGCGAGGCCTGACGAATGGGCCCCACGCTGATGATCGTCGGGGCGCTCGGCGCACTGGGGATCGGGATCTGGCTTGGGATGCCCGGCCGCTACACGCAGACCCCCGACGACATCGAGAAGGTGATGGCCGCCGGCGGAGCGAGACGCCGAAAGACCAAGCAGGTGTTCACGCCCCTTGCCTGGCTGCAGCGCAAGGCCGACGCCCGAGGCACGCGGGACCTGCGCAAGAGCCGTGGCGGGTCCGGCTTTCGAATCGAGACACCAGAAGACCGGTAACGGCGCTTGCCGCCTGTGTAGCGTACCTCGGCACTCAGCCCAACAATCGGTCGACCGCTACGAGTCCGAGTCCGATGAAGGCGCCGAGGAGGTAGCCGAGGCGCACGATCAGGCGCAACTCGCGGTCGGTCACCCGACGCACGATCTCCTCCATTTTCTCCATGGGGAAGTGCAGCACCTTGTCTTCGACGCGCCGGGCCACGTCGATCCGTTCGACCACCGCAGGTACCTGGGTCTGAAGCCAATCCCAGATGGGGTCCCCCAGGGCAGCTTCGATGCGCCGGGGGCCGTCCGGGGGGAACCAGCGGGCGGGCGTACCGATGGGTCGCTGGAGCAGTCGCGTCGCGACGCGTTGGGCTCCGGTGTCGATCACCTTGCGGGCGGCGTCCGTTCGCGCCGCGAATATCAGTGCGTCGGCGATGCGGTCCGTCGGCACACGCTCGAGTACGTCTCCCCACGTCTTGGCCCCAGCCTTCTCGAGGCCGGCGTGGAGCTTCTCGCCGAGGAACTCTCGGGTTGCGGGATCGCGAGCCATGCCGACTACCCAGCCGGCGAGCGTATCGCGGGCCTCGATAAGGTTGGGATCATCGGGCTCCCCGAGCACCTCGTGAACCGGTCTGCGCAAGAAGTCCACGATCGCCTGGTTCACTCCTCGGGCCATCGCCTCCTGGACGGCAGGGTCCCGCAAGATCTCGGACAGCCGATCGGCACCCTCGGCCTCGATCGTATCGAGGACTTTCTCGACCGTATCCTCGGTCATGACGAGACGGGCTACGACACGCTGGTGAAACTTGAGATCGCGGAGGAAGCGATGAAGTAGATCGTGCAGCATCGTTTCGAAACGCGCCCGCGCCTTGGGGTCCTCGAGGAGTCCCCCGAGCCTTGCCGCGGCGAGCGGCAGATAGCTGGCGATGGCCTTCTCCAGCGAGCTGATCAGCCCGAGCGGAAGGACTTCCTCGAAGGTGCGTCCATGGGAGAGGAGCTTCCCCGCCGCCCTGTCGAGATAGTCGGACACGGCCTCGGTGAAGTCGGCGCTTTCCACCGCGTTCTGGAGCCACCCTTCGACCGCCCCCTCCAGGGCGGCTCCTCGGGCGGGGGTCAACATCCCTGCGATCGGCTCGTGGGCGATGGCCTCGACGAAGTCACCGGCCCGTCGGCGCATGGCGGCCTCGAAGGCATCGGAAGCGATGTAAGCCTCCAGCTGTTCGAGGCCACGTTGCAGCCCATCGGCGATGAGCGCTTCCAGATCGCCGATCGCGCTTGCTGGGATCAGCTCCTCCAGCGAACCGCGCTCCGTATTCAGCATCTCGTTGACGAACAGAGCGAGGCGCTGATCGAAGGCATCCCGGAATTCGCCATCCGCGAAAGTTCGCGTGAGGTCGTCTTCGGTGAGCAGCCGACTGCCGACCGTCCGACCGATGGCCGACGCGAGCCGCGGTTGATTCTTGGGGATGGCACCCTGCAGGAAACGAACCGACCAACGCCCAAAGAGTTTCGGGGGCTCATAGGGGTGGAAGAGCATCCAGATCGCGATCGTATTCGTGAGCCCGCCGGCGACGGCGCCGAAACCGACCGTGATGAGTGCTCGGACCAATTCTTCGGTCAGCACCGTGCTCTACCGCCGTTCATGAACGAGGAGACCGCGAACAACAAACGTACCTTCCACGGTCGAGATTTCACCGGCGACCTCGAAGAGCGCGTGCACCGGTAAGAGCGGCCCAGGGCCCTCTCCGGATTGCATTTCAGCGGACACAGCCTGCAACTCACCCTCCACCAACCCGTCCACGGTCCAGATCCGCCACTCCACCGGAACATCTCGTCGAGCAGGTGGAAACGCCTCGGTCCGACGCCAGTCGACACGAGCCTCGGGCCACTGCAGGTCGTCGTTCTCCAGGCTGGCCCAACCCCGATAGATCGGCTCGACCTCGCCGCCGTATTCATCGTCGGCCGCGAAGACGAAGACGGCCGAGTCTCCCGAAAGAAGAAGGGCCCAGTCGCCCCCGGGCGGGGTTTCACCGGCCGCGGCGCGAGCCATATCGAGAACCAAACCGTCCACGCGCCGATCGGCGATGTACGCTGCGGCTTCGAGCAGTTCGAAAGCCCCTCCGCGCGCGCCGGTCCACGACGCCTCGACGTCTCCCAGAATCAGTTCCAGACTGCGTGGGCCCTCTTCGAACAGGATGCCGTCGATGGCGTTGCCGTCCCGGACGAGGAGTCGAAGACTTCCCTGTGGAAGCACCTGTCCGGGCGAACGGGTCGGCCCGGTGAGCCAACGCTCGGAGTAGAAGCCCTCCCACACTCCGCCCCGTGCCAGCCATGCGCGTGCGGTTCGGGTCACAGTATCTGGGGTCTCGATCGTCTTCATGAGCCAGGGCACGAGAAAAAGACTGTCGCTCTCCAGGGAGATGAACACGAAGTTCCGTTCGTAGGTGTGGCGGGTGAAGTTTCCGTCGGTCTCCGGCGACGGGTCGCCCCCGGTCCCCGAAGGGGGGGCAGGCTCCGGGCGTCCACACGCCGAAGCGGCGATCAACAATACGATTCCGATTCCGTGTGCGCGGGTCACGGATGTGACTCGTACCGAGGGGATCGGGTTGGGTCCAAGACCTGGCCCGGCCGTGGATCGAGTAGCCGATCGAGCTTGCGTGTGAATCGCCCGATCGCCCGACGATTCCGGCCCAGATCGCCTCGACCGTTCCGGGACAGGGCGCGCAGGTCGACCCGCGTCTGCGCGTCCTGGTCGAGGCCAATCTCGATGCGAATGTCGGCTTCGATGCCAAAAACGAAGGTGCGCCAAAGCACGTCGATCACGCCGATCTGGTCATCGGCGTGGCCGAGAGACCATCCGCGCAGGCCACCTCGACCGAGCGCGAGCGATGCTTGCCAGACGGTTTCGAATGGGATGGCATACGTCCGTCCGCGCAGTCGCGGATCGTCTGACCCGGGATCGGTTCGCGCCTCGTGTTCGAGAAGACCCCTCAGGATCCCTTTCAACCACCTGACTCCCGGCTGAGCGCGAAGCGGATCGAAACACTGGCCTGTACCGTCTGGTCGCCTACTTCGATCGGTGTGGCCGCCGCTCGCAGCATTACCGCATCGCCGTATTCACCGCCTCGCGGCATGGGCCGCTGAGCTCCACCGTTGATCTCGAGCGGTGCTCCCAAGCGATAGCCAAGCGCTTCGGCGATCACCTCGGCTTCTGCGCGCGCGTTGCGCACGGCCTGAGCGAGCGCATCGCTTCGCGCCGCGTCGGTGTCGGAGGCGAAGAACGAGATGCTCGACACCCGGTTCGCCCCGGCGGCGATGGCCACGTCAACGATGCGACCGACTGCGTCGACGTCCTCAGTAATCGCTGCGACGTTGTTGAGGACCGTGTACGCTGCGATTTCACGGGACCGTTGGTTGTTCGTTGCCGAATATTCGGGCTGGAGCGTGTAGCCAAATGTGCTCAGGGTGAGCCCGTCGAAGTTGGCCTCGCGGATCGCGCGCAAAACGGCGTCCATCGCGTCGGCGTTCCTTCCGGCGGCTGCGTCAGCGGCGTCGGCGCGGGTCTCCATGGCGAATGCCACCCGCGCACGGTCGGGAGTCACCTGGACGGAGCCCGAACCACTGACCTCGATCCATCCGGCCTCCTGAGACTGAGGCGTCAGCCCCTGCGGCATCGCGTCGGACGCGACCTCGTACAGATGGATCCGGTCGAGGCCTCCCGATGTTGGAGGCGTCGCCTGCCCGCCTGCCTGCGGGCCTCCGCAGGCCGTGAGGATCGCCGCGAGCGCTGCGACTTCCCCGATTCGTATCATCGCTTCATCCTCGTTCGGACCGAGTGGTCAGGTCGGGAGAGTCGGTTTTCGGACTCCCGCAGATCCAGGAAATCGGGTTATAGTGTGGCGCCGTCGACGCCCCCTCGCCACAAACATGTGAGTGCCGATGAAAGCAGTCATCCCGCTGGCCGGGAAGGGTACCCGTCTCAGGCCGCATACACATCATACTCCGAAGCCGCTCCTCAAGGTCGCCGGAAAGCCGGTTCTGGCATACATCCTCGACGACGTTGTGGCCTTGGGGGTTGAGGAGATCGTCTTCATCGTCGGACACCTTCGCGAGACGGTCGAGGCCTGGATCGCCGAGGAGTATCCGACGCTCCGTGCCCACTATGTGCTTCAAGAAGTTCAGGATGGCACCGCCGGGGCCATCGCTCTGGCCGAACCGTTCGTCGACGAAGACGTCCTGATCATCTTCGCCGATGCCGTTCTCGAGGTGGACTACGGTCTCATCGACACGCTCGGGTCGGACTACGGAGCCGTGATTTGGGCCAAGGAAGTCGAGGACTATCAGCGGTACGGTGTCATCGTGACCCATGAAGACGGCACGATGGCTCGCATCGTCGAAAAGCCATCGGAGCCTGTGTCGAAACTCGCGAACATCGGGCTCTATTACGTGCGGGACCACAAGCTTCTGTTCGAGGGCATCCGGCATACTCTTTCGGTCGGTGCCGGCCCTTCGGGTGAGTTCTATCTCACCGACGCCTTCCAATACATGGTCGACCAAGGGAGTCGAATCGCGACTGCTCCCGTCGACGGCTGGTGGGACGCCGGCAAGCCGGAGACCCTCCTCGAGACCAACGAGCACTTGCTTCTCATCGGACGGGGCGGCGTCGATCCGGCCGCGAAGGTGGAGGGCGCGGAAATCGTCGAGCCGGTCCGAATCGAAGCGGGCGTCGAGGTGCGCGGCGGCCGCATCGGCCCCAACGTCACCCTCGAGGCGGGAACGGTCGTGGACGATTCGACGCTCGAACACACGGTCGTCGGGCCTTCAGCCCGGCTGCGGCGCGTACAGCTCCGCGACTCGATCGTGGGGGGGTACGCTGAACTGTCGGGTGTGTCCGGTTCGGTGCTTGTGGCGGACCATTCGGTCGTGAGGGGCCTCGGCGGGGCAACGCGGGGCCGACCCCAACGGGCCGGCTAGGCCACCCCCGCGAAGAGCAGAACCGTGTGGAGGGCGCGGATGATTCCCTCAGGCCCCGCCTGGTTTCTGTACCACTCGTCGGTCGTATGTGCCTGTCCGGCTTCTCCACCACAGCCCAGGGTCAGCGCCGCTATCCCCAGGGACATCGGGATGTTGGCGTCCGTCGACGACAGTGCCATCACGGGAGTGCGATTCTGGTGGTGGGTGGCGGCCACGGCCGCTTCAACCAGCGGGTGGGCGACGGGCGTGCTGCCACCCGGTCTGTTTCCGATGACGGACAGCTCGAAGGTGAGCGCGGACCATTCACTACCCACGGATCGCACGATGTCACGGAGGGACACTTCGATGCCGTCGAGTTGCTGCCCGTCCGAGCTGCGCGTATCGATCTCTAGCCACGCGTTCTGCGGAATGGCGTTGATGCTGGTGCCACCTCCCACACGGGACAGCGTCAGAGTCGACTGAGGGTTGGCACACAGCTTGATTCGGTTGAGGCGACGGCCGACTTCCATCAGTGCCGAGATCGGGTTTGGCGTTCCCCAGTCGGTCCACGAATGGCCGCCGGGGCCGCGGCTCGTGATGCGGAACCGTCGAGATCCCAGCCCATTCACCACGATCCGTTCGAGGCCTGCCCCGTCGAGCGAAATGAACCCGGCTGCTTGATGGGCGGCTCCGGCATCTGAGAAGAGGTGCTTCACGCCTCGTAGATCACCGGGCCCTTCCTCTCCGACTGTGGCCACGAAGAGCAGTGGTACCTCGGTGAAGATGGAAGCGGACTCGAGCGCTCGAGCGATCGTCAGCATCGCGGTGAGACCACGCGCGTCGTCCGAGATGCCGGGGCCTCGCAGCAAGTTCCCGTCCCGGCGTACGGTTACGTCCGTACCGGCCGGGAAAATCGTGTCGAGATGCGCCGAGACGACCAGCGGAGGCAATGCGGCCGTCCCCTGTCGGCTAGCGACGACGTTGCCCACGGCGTCGATGTGCGGGGCTCCGAGTCCGGCCGCCTCGGACAGTTCGAGCATGCGGCGGGCCCGGTGCTCCTCGCCGAAGGGGGGTGCCGGTATCTCGGACAACTCGATCTGGGTCTCGACCGTCCGGTCGTCCGTAGAACCAATCAGGTCGACGGCCGCGAGGACGTCCGTGCGCGAGGCCACGTCGGCGGCACGGTTCCGGACATTCATCCGGCTTCCTCGGGCGCGGTGAAATGCGTTACGCGGCCGTTACCAACTCTGGGTCGGTCCGTTACGACGTCCCGATAGAGTTCCATCAGGATGGAACGGGAGCGGGGGCTTCTCCTCATATCGAACCGAAGCTCAGAGACAGCAGGGAGCGAACGAAAACGAAATGAACACGAGAAGAATACGACAAAGAACCATGGCCGCCATGGCCGCTTTTCTCACGGTCGTACCGGCCTTTCTCAACGCCCAGGAGACCGGCCGGATCGTAGGTCGCGTCATCGATGGTTTGAACGGGTCCCCTCTCGGGAGCGTTCAAGTGTTCACGGTCGGCGGCTCTGTCGGGGCCCTTACGGCGCTCGACGGACGTTACGTCCTTCGGAACGTTCCGGTAGGCGTCCACGAGGTCTCCGTTCAACTCATCGGCTACGCAGCCAAGACCATCACGGACGTGTCGGTCGACGCGAACGGGACGGCGACCCTAGACATCACCATGGAGTCACAGGCGGTGATGCTGGAGGAGATCATCATCACCTCGGCCGCACAGGGAGGATCCACCACCGCACTCATCAGGGAGCGAAAGCTGGCAGCGGTCGTACAGGATGGGATCGGGTCCGAACAGATGGCTCGCACGCCGGACGGCGACGCCGCGTCCGCCTTGCGCCGGGTGCCGGGACTCTCGGTGGTGGACGGAAAGTACGCCTATGTCCGCGGACTGGGTGAGCGGTACAGCGCGACGACTCTGAACGGTGCGCCTCTCGCTTCACCCGAGCCCGACAAGAAAGTGATCCCGCTTGATGTGATTCCGAGTGGACTGCTCGAAAGCATCGTGATCTCTAAGTCGTACTCGCCCGAGCATCCGGGTGACTATGCAGGCGGGCTCGTCCAGCTTCGCACGCGGGACTTCCCCGTGAATCGGCTCATGAACGTCAGCGTGTCGGGCGGGTGGAGCTCCGACGCGAGCCTACGCGACGGCATTGGCTACGTGGGTGGCGGTATGGATTTCCTGGGATTCGACGACGGAGCGCGGGGACTACCCGCCGGAATCCCGACGAATCTTCAGGTATCGCGCGCGAACTTCTCCGGAGAGGCACTCCAGGGCATCGGACGGGCCTTCACCGGTGAGTGGGCACCGACACCCCGAAAGATTCCCCTCAACGGCGGCCTCGGTATCTCGATCGGTGACCATGCCGACATCTTCGGCGATCAGCGCCTCGGCTACATCGGCTCCCTGAACTACTCATCGAGTCAGGGCTTGCGCAGCAACATGATCGAACGCGTGTTCGCGGCCTCGGGTGGGTCCGACCCCGAGGTCGACTATCGCGGCGAAATCGCCGACCATGCGGTCTCGATCGGAGGGTTGCTCAACCTCACGTACCAGCCTTCACCACGACATCAACTGAAGTTTGCGACGATCTACAACCACCTGTCCAACGACCAGTCGCGGGTATTCAGCGGGTTCAACCTCGACTCGAATACGAATCAGTGGAATTCGCGAATTCAGTTCCTCGAGCAAACGTTGGTGAACAGTCAACTCGAGGGACGCCACGAGCTCGGATTCCTCGGTGACGCGACGTTCGCATGGCGAGGAGCGTTGACTTCGGCGTCCCGGTACGAGCCGAGCACGAGGGAATCGCTCTACCAGGAGTCGGACGGAGTGCTGCTCTGGGACGACTTCATTCAGAGTGGGTCAATCTTCCACCAGGACATGACGGATCGCGGCTGGAATGGTGGCTCGTCCCTCAAGGTCCCGTTCGATCTGGGCCGTGCCGCCGCGTCGCTCCAGCTCGGCGCGAGCACCGATCGCAAAGACAGGGACGCCTACACGAGACGCTTCCGCTTCCGCCCGCAGCCAGGCGGCCAGATCGACGGACAGGTGCGGGCTCTGAGCCCGAACGAACTCTTTGGAGGCGATCAGCAGTACATTCGCCCGGATGGCTTCGAGATCGAAGAGGCGACGTTCCGGACGGACAACTACGACGCCATGCAGCAGATCGACGCAGGATACGCCATGCTCGACGTGGATGTCCTGGGCCTGAGGCTCTCCGGGGGTGCACGTGTGGAGCGATCTCTGCAAACGGTGAGCCCAAAGGACCTGTGGGACATCGGTGGCATTCCACCGATGGAAGGCGCGAACCTAGAGACCACGGACATCCTTCCTGCCATCAACGCGACGGTGGAGCTCACCGACGCGATCAACCTTCGGGCGAGTGCGTCGCGGACCCTCGCACGTGCCCAGCTGCGCGAACTGGCGCCGTTCTCCTTTGCGGACTATGCGGGCGGATACCTCGTCATAGGGAATCCAGGTCTCGATCGTACGCGAATCGACAACTACGACGCTCGGTTTGAATGGTTCGGTGGCCCTCGGTCCGTGTTTGCCGCGAGCGTGTTTTACAAGAGCTTCGACGCGCCCATCGAGGTGTCTGTGCTACCCAGCTCGGAGCTACTGAAGACGTGGGTGAACGCCGACGCGGCGGAGAACTACGGGGTCGAGTTCGAGCTGCGCAGCGGCCTGGGAGGGCTCACCAGCGCGCTCGATGCCCTTTCGTTCAACGCGAATGTCACACTGGTGCGGTCGACGGTGACGACGGGTGACGTGGCCCGGGTCTATCTGCCCGGCACGGGGCCCGCGGAGATCTCGGTGATCTCCAGGGAGCGGGCGCTTCAGGGACAGTCGCCTTACGTCCTGAACGCCGGGTTGACGTGGGCACCTCTCACGGGCACGACGGCGACTCTGCTGTTCAACCGATTCGGCCAGCGGATCGACGCGGTCGGCGGACAGGCTACGCCCGATGTCTTCGAGTCTGCGAGGAGCCAGCTCGACATGGTGGTCGAGTGGCCCGTCCGCAGCGGCTGGAAGGCGAAGCTGTCGGCGTCACGACTCCTCGGCAACGTCGTGAATTTCACGCAAAACGAGGATCTGCTTCGGTCGTACGACCTCGGTCGGACCGTCTCGGCGGGAGTGAGCTGGGGTGCGGGGCGCTAGGTGAGCGACTCGCACCGGTCAGGACCGTCTCCGACTCCGGAGGCGGCTGTTCGACGCGGCCGCGAAACGCGCGGTCTCGCAACACAACGAATTTCCAGGAGAATGATTGATGTTCCGTAGAATATTCCGGACCCCCGTGTTGGCGGGTCTTCTCATTACGATGGGCGCGTGCGGGGACTCACCTGTCGATCCGGGGCCGGTGGTGCCGGTTCAGCCGGTTGTGCAGTCCGTTGCCGAGCAGGGTGGGGCGCTGGTGGTAACCTGGGCTGCAGTTGCCGGGGCGGACGCATACGACGTGCAGCGCCAACTGGCGGTCGGAGCTGCGACGTTCATCACGATCGCAGCAGACCAGACGGTTACTACGTACACCGACGCAACGGCCATGGTAGGGTCGACGTACAACTACCGCGTGATCGCGAAGAACAGCGCGGGCAGCTCCACGCCCAGCGATCCGCTTCCCGGGGCGCTCGACCTGAACGAGACCGTGCTGAGCGGAACTATCACAGGGCCGATGACACTCGACGCCTCGGAGACCTACATCATCACCGGGATCGTGGCGATCGCCGATGGCGCGTCACTGACCATCCCGGCCGGCACGGTGCTCAAGGGGAGTACGAGCGTTTCACCTTCGGCGGTGATGGTACGGCAGGGCGGCAAGATCTTCTCGAACGGGACCGCGGCCAATCCTGTCATCTTCACCTCGGGTGCCGCAGTCGGGCAACGCGCGCGGGGTGACTGGGGCGGTGTGGTCATCAACGGACGGTCCGTCTGCAACTTCCCGGCGGGCGACTGCGTCGGGGAGGGCGCCTCGGGTCCGTACGGAGGCAGCGTGCTGGACGATGACAGTGGCGTCATGACCTACACGCGGATCGAGTTCGCCGGCTTCGAAGTAAGCTTCGGGAATGAGCTCAACGCACTGACGTTGAATGGCGTTGGTTCGGGTACCGAACTCCACCACATCCAGACCCACTACGGTTCGGATGACGGATTCGAGTGGTTCGGCGGTACGGTCGACCTGAAGTATGCGGTGGCGACCGGGATTTCCGACGACTCCTTCGACTACTCCACCGGCTGGAGTGGGCGCGGCCAGTTCTGGATCGCCCAACAGGATCCCGACGATGCGGACAACGGGTTTGAGGTGGACGGCAACGAAGACGACTTCAATGCGATGCCGTTGACCGACCCGACGATCTACAACCTCACCCTAGTCGGTAAGGGCCTCGACGGGGCGGGTGGCACCGCGGGCGAGTCAAAAGATGGTATCCGCCTGCGGCGGGGAACCGGCGGTGACATCTTCAACGCCATCGTGATCGGCTTCGGTGGCGCTGGCGTCGACGTGGACAACATCGAGTCGGTGGGCCGCTATACGATCCAGAACTCGATTGTCTCGCGGAACAGCAAGGATCTGCAATCCGCGGATGACGCGGGTGGGGCCGCGTTCCAGGACAGTCTGTCCCTGCCCGCGTGGAACAACGTCATTGGAGCAGGGGCCGACCCCCTGCTCGCCGACGCATTTAACCGCGATGCTCCCGACCTCAGGCCCGGCACGGGGTCACCGGCGCTCGCCGGCTTCGCCACGCCTCCGGACGACGGCTTCTTCGACATCACCGTGAACTACATCGGGGCTGTCGACCCGATGGACACGGCGCAGTGGTTCGAGGGTTGGACCACGTTCGTGAGGAACTGAAGAGAGTGCCGGTGCTCCCTGCCCTTCGCCACATCCGCCCGTCCCGGGTCCCCGGGACGGCACGTGTCTTCGCTACCATCATTCTTTTCGCGGCAATGGCGGTCTCGGGGTGTGGCTGGTCGTCCGACGCGACTGATGGCCCCACTGATGGTTCGTACCACGATGGGAGCCTGCGTTTCGATGGATCGGCACCGTCGCTCGATGCTCTGGGTCGGGAGGTCCTGACGTCCCTTAGTCGGGCAGATACAACGCGCCTCGAGGGTTACAGGTTGTCGGAACACGAACACAACGACGTGGTCTGGCCGGAGCTCCCGGCGTCAGCACCCGAGGTCAACTTCCCGATGGACTATGCCTGGTCGAACATCGAGAACAGGAACCGGAAGGGCCTGGTCCGGATCATCCCCCGGTTCGCCGACCGCGCGCTCGCGTTTCGGGAAGTGCAGTGCCGTGGTGAGACCGAGCGGTTTGTCTCGTTCGCAGTGAGGACGGACTGCTGGGTCGTTTTCGTGACAGGCGACACTCTGGAGGAGTGGGAGGTCCAGGTCTTCAAGGACGTCCTCGAGCGCGGTGACGGATTCAAGGTCTTTCGCTACTACGACGCGGAGCCGCGGCGGTACCGGCGCGAGGCCCGACCATGACCAGGCCAGTCGAGCGGCCTATCTTTATCGCCTACAGGTTCAAGAGCATCCGATGCGAAAGCGGGGAGCATGGACGAGAAGGCGCTCATACACGACTGGAATGCTACCGGCCAGACCTTCGACTGGTCTGCCGTCGGGGAGATCCAGCTCGACGACGAGACGTTGCGCGACGGTCTGCAGAATCCGACCGTCGTGGATCCCTCCATCGAGGACAAGATCAGCCTGCTCCACCTGATGGATCGGTTGGGCATCCACACAGCGGACATCGGACTTCCCGGAGCGGGTCCGCGCGCCGTGGCTGCCGTCACGGCGCTGGCCCGTGAGATTGTCGACTCCAAACTGAAGATCGCGGCCAACTGTGCTGCCCGAACTGTGGTGGCTGATGTGCGCCCGATCGCGGAGATCAGTCAGGCGGTCGGCATTCCCATCGAGGCGTGCACGTTCATCGGCAGTTCCCCGATTCGCCAGTATGCGGAAGACTGGACCCTCTCGAAGATGCTTCGGGTGTCGGAGGAGGCCGTACGTTTCGCGGTTGCCGAGGGGCTTCCCGTGATGATGGTCACGGAGGATTCCACGCGGGCCCAACCGGAGGTCTTGAAGGCGCTCTATGGTCGAGCGATCGAATGGGGAGCGCGGAGGATATGTATCTCCGATACCGTGGGGCATGCGACGCCGGACGGCACGCGAGCGCTGGTGCGCTTCGTCGTGGAAGAAATCGTACGGCCATCCGGTGAAGACGTGGGCGTGGATTGGCACGGGCATCGGGACCGGGGCTTCGGGCTCGCCAATGCGATCGCCGCGATCGAGTCTGGTGCGACGCGCATCCATGGGACCGCCCTTGGCATTGGAGAGCGTTCGGGGAACACGGAGATGGATCTACTACTGGTGAACCTGAAGCTCCTCGGCGTCCACGACGCGGATCTGACGGTGTTGCCTGAGTACTGCCAACTAGCCGCCGATGGGTGCCAGATACCGCTGGTACATTCCTATCCGATCTTCGGGAGCGACGCCTTCCGTACGGGCACCGGTGTACACGCAGCGGCGATCGTGAAGGCTCATGCGAAGGGCGACAACTGGCTCGCCGACCGGATCTATTCGGGGATTCCTGCCTCCATGGTCGGGAGACGCCAGATCATCGAAATCGGACCGATGTCCGGGCTGTCCAATGTGAAGTACTGGCTGCGTGAACATGGACACGATCCGGACGACGACGATCTCTGCGCGCGCATCTTCAAGGCCGCCAAGCAGGCCGATCATACGCTGACCGTGGGTGAATTGGAGGCGCTTTGCCGCACCGGCTGACGTCTGTATGACCTCCGAGTCGACACTCCCGTTGGTGCCCCGTGTTCTCGTCGTGGAGGACGAGCCCGACATCGCTGCCCTCATCGCTTATCAGCTTACCCGCGAGGGCTTTCGGGTAGAGACCGTTGGCAGCGGACCGGATGCCCTCGCCGCGATCGATCGCGAACTGCCTCATCTCGTTGTGCTCGATCGGATGCTACCGGGGCTGAGCGGAGACGAGGTCTTGCTCCGGATCCGGTCGGAACCGTCGACCGCGAAGGTTCCGGTCCTGGTCCTGACCGCCAGGCGCGAGCAAGAAGATCGGATCGAAGGTCTCCAGTTGGGGGCCGACGACTATCTCACGAAACCCTTTAGTCCGCGCGAACTCGTTCTTCGAGCCCATGCCATCCTACGCAGGATGCACGGAACGGAATCGTCGCCGGGTGGCCGGGTGTTCCGGGCAGGCCCGATCCGGGTCGACATCGGGGCGCATCGAGCCGAGCTCAATGGGGTGGAGCTCGACCTGACGCCGACGGAGTTTCGTCTACTCCGAGCCCTTATCGAACGCCCAGGGCGGACGCAGAGTCGTAGGCAGTTGCTCGAGAAGGCCTGGGCGGTGGAGCCAGGGGTCTCCGATCGACTTCACACCCGCACGGTGGACATGCATGTGCGCCGGCTTCGGGCGAAGCTGGGCGTGGGCGGACGCTGGATACAGACGGTGAGGGGCTTCGGTTACCGCCTCAAGGTCCCCGAAGGGATCGAGTAACCGTTCGCGATGCCTTCGACCGCACTGCCGGGACTCCGCATTCATCACACGCTGTTCGCGGGAGTGCTGACAATCGTCGGTGGGTTGGTCTTGTTGATCATTCTGTCGGTGAATTCGGGTCTGCGCCGGCAACTCGACGCCACGTTCGAACACGAGTTGGAGCGCCAACTCGCTCTGGCGGATGCGCTCGTCACTTCTTCCGCTGCGACGGATCCGGATTCACTCGCGCGCCTGATCGCTGCCCGTCTCGAGTACCGGGTCACCCTTATCGCGCTGAGCGGGACGGTGCTCGGTGACTCTCATGTGCAAACCGACCGCCTGGGAGCGGTCGAGAACCATCGGGAACGGCCGGAGGTCCAGGCCGCCCTCGCCGGTCGGTCTCCGAGCTTTGCTCGGCGTTCGAGTACGACGGTCGGGGAGTCGTTCCTGTACGGAGCCCGTCAGAGCCGACTGGCAGACGTGCCGGTCATCCTCCGTATCGCGGCACCCCAGACGGATATCGATCGAGCCCTCGGAGATTTCCGAAGGACCGTCGCCCTGAGTGGGTTGTTCGCGATGTTCGTGGCGATGATGGCCGCGTACGGGCTCAGTCGAGCGTTTACGAGGCCGCTCGTCGATCTCGCCGACCGGGCTGGCCGCCTCGCGAAGGGTGACTTCACCAGTCGGGTGCCGCGTAGTCGCGTTGTTGAACTGCGAGACTTGGCGGTCGCCTTCAACCGACTCGCCGATGAGTTGCAGGAGCGCCTCTCCGACCTGCGTCGCGAGCGCGATGAAATGCAGGCGCTCATCGACTGCATGGCCGAGGGCGTCATCGCGCTCAACGAGAACGGAGAAGTCGTGAGAACGAATCGTGCCGCCCGCGCGCTCCTCGATCTCGGGGACGCCCCGGTCTTCGCTCCCCTCGGCTCGCTGATTCGGCACGCGAGTCTTCGTAACGCATTGGAACGGTCGGTCACCGAGTCAACGCAAGCGAAGGAGATCGACATGGGCGCGCGCCATTTTCTGCTCGCGTCCCGGGCGCTCGATCACGGAGGTGCCGTGACGACTTTGCTCGACGTCACACATCTGCGTCGCCTCGAACAGGTCCGTCGGGACTTCGTCGCGAACGCGTCCCACGAACTCAAGACGCCGCTAACCTCGATACGTGGATACGCGGAGACGCTGGTAGAGACCGATCCGCCGGAGCCCACGCGCCGCAAGTTCATGGAGTCCATTCGAAACAACACGTTGCGGCTCCAGCGACTCGTGGACGACCTGTTGGACCTGTCTCGGCTCGACTCGGGTGGATGGGTCGCGAGTCCCGATGCGCTCTCTGTCTCGGACGTGGTGTGGGAGTCGTGGGACTTGATTTCTGCACGGGTCGACGCGTCTCGGACGTTCACGCTCAATGGGGACGCCGACGTCGTGGCGGACCGTGACGGCTTGCTTCAGGTCTTCAGTAACCTGTTCGAGAACGCGGTCCGACACACCGACTCACATGGGCATGTCGCTGTGATCGTGGACTCGGATGACGCCGGACGCGTGGCCCACATCTCCGTCACCGACGATGGGGAAGGGATCCCCGCTCGGTCGCTCCCACGCATCTTCGAGAGATTCTACCGGGCAGATTCTTCGAGGGCGCGTGACTTCGGTGGTACGGGGCTGGGGCTGGCTATTGTGAAGCACTTTATTGGAGCGATGGGCGGAGAGATCGAAGCCGAGAGCGAGTGGGGAAAAGGGACGACGATTCGGTTCACGCTCCCGCTCAAAGGGACGAAGTGAGCCAGCTGTTACGTAGTTGTGACCAGCTAGTGACCGTTTTCGAACAGGGCTGACTCTAGCGTTGAGACAACGAAACGACACTTCGACAGAGAGTGATTCTCATGAAACGCTGGACCAGGATGCAGGCGGTGTTCGCGACGGCCCTGATCGCGGCCTGTGGAGGCCAAGATAGCGGCGGAATGACCCCGGCTGGCGCCGTACGAATCGATGGGTCGAGCACGGTCTTTCCGATCGCCGAGGCGGTCGCCGAAGAGTTCCAGCTGAGCAACCCGAACGTTCGTGTGACGGTCGGCGTTTCCGGGACGGGCGGCGGCTTCAAGCGTTTCTGCGCAGGAGAGATCGAGATTGCGAACGCGTCGCGCCCCATCAAGGAGTCCGAGGCCGACGCATGCCGCTCGGCAGGGGTCGCGTATACCGAACTGGCCGTGGCGTGGGACGGGCTGTCAATCGTCGTCAATCCCGCCAATTCGTTCGCCACCTGTCTCACGGTCGCTGAACTGAGGCGCATCTGGTCGCCGGGCACCACGGTCCGCACCTGGCGAGACGTCCGTCCCACGTGGCCCGCCGAGGAGATTCGACTGTATGGACCCGGGACCGATTCCGGGACGTTCGACTACTTCACTGAGGTCATCAACGGTGAGAGTGGGGTCAGTCGACCCGACTTCCAGGCCAGTGAGGACGACAACATTCTCGTCCAAGGGGTCGCGGGGGATACGTACGCACTCGGCTACTTCGGGTACGCGTACTACGCCGAGAACGCCGGCCGGCTGAAGGTTCTTGCCATCGATGGTGGAGCGGGGTGTGTCGAGCCTTCAGACACGACAATCGAAGACGGCTCCTACGCTCCGTTGGCGCGCCCGCTATTCGTCTATGTGAGTCACGCGGCTCTCGCGCGGCCGGAAGTACGGGCCTACGTCGACTATCTGCTCGACAGCGCCAGCCTACTCGTTCCTTCGACAGGCTACCATGCACTGTCGGCTGAGCAGTATGGACAGGGGCGAGCGGCGATCGCGAGGGTCGTTCCGGGTGGGAGTTGATCTCACCCGGAAGGGCTCACGAAAGCTCGGTGAGAGCCTGATCGGCACCGCCCTGTTTGCCTGCGCCGCGTTTTCGACGCTGGTAACGGTTGGAGTCGTCGTCGTACTCGCTCGAGAATCGGTAGCGTTCTTTTCCGAGGTCTCGATCGTGGACTTTCTCACCGGTACGCGGTGGGAGCCCATGTTTCAGGAGCAGCATTTCGGCATTCTCCCGCTGGTTAGTGGTTCCCTGCTGGTTGCAGGCGGCGCCGGACTGATTGCGCTGCCCATCGGCATTCTGAGCGCGATCTTCCTCAGCGAATACGCGGGCGCACGGCTTCAGGCGGTTCTGAAACCGCTCCTCGAGATTCTGGCGGGCGTGCCGACGGTGGTGTACGGTTACTTCGCGTTGACCTTCATCACGCCGCTTCTCCGGCTCGTATTTCCAGGGACCGACATCTTCAATGCCGCCGCGGCGAGTATCGTCGTCGGTCTCATGATCATCCCGACGGTGTCGTCACTTTCGGAGGACGCCCTGCGTGCCGTTCCGCGTTCGCTCCGAGAGGCTGCGTACGGGCTCGGCGCGACCAAGCTCGAGGTCTCGACGCGCGTCGTCGTGCCCGCGGCGCTTTCGGGCATCATCGCCTCGTTCATTCTCGCGATTTCTCGAGCCGTGGGAGAGACGATGGCCGTCACGATCGCGGCCGGGAATCTCCCGAACCTGACGCTGAATCCGCTCGAGTCGATCCAGACCATGACCGCGTTCATCGTGCAGGCGAGCATGGGGGACACACCCCAGGGAACGTTGGCCTATCGCACGCTGTTCGCCGTCGGCATGACGCTCTTCTTGATGACCCTCGGCATGAACATCGTCAGCCAATGGGTCATGGCGCGTTTTCGCGAAGAGTACCAGTGAGGCCCGGGCGCGCGCCGCTCGGCGCGAGTCCGTCGGCGTTCGATCGAGCTCGACGCACCAAGGGTCGAATCTTCGCGTTCACATGCGCGGCGGCCGCCTTCGTCGGTGTGGCCTCCCTGGGGGCACTGCTCGTCGATGTGATCGCCGACGGTGCGAGTCGACTGGACCTCGCGTTCCTCACGGGATTCGCCTCTCGGTTCCCGGAACGATCCGGCATCCGGGCCGCTCTGGCCGGATCGGTGTGGTTGCTCGTCCTTACCGCCCTGATCTCGTTCCCACTGTCGGTGGCAGCGGCGATCCACCTTGAGGAGTACGCTCCCCGCAACTGGGTCACCCGGGCGATCCAGACGAACATCGCGAACCTGGCGGGTGTGCCATCGATCGTGTACGGGATCCTCGGCCTCGCCCTCTTCGTTCGTGGACTCCGGTTGGAGCGGAGCGTCTTGTCGGGTGCGCTCACCCTCTCACTCCTGGTCATGCCCGTGATCATCATGTCGGCGCAGGAGGCCATTCGGGCTGTGCCATCGACCATTCGAGAGGCTGCCTACGGACTCGGTGCGACGCGATGGCAGGTCGTACGGGGGCAGGTCTTACCGATGGCCATGCCTGGAATCCTGACCGGTACGATTCTGGCCCTCTCGCGGGCCGTCGGCGAAACAGCTCCGCTCATCATGGTGGGAGCCGTGGGCTTCCTCGCGTTCACGCCGCAGAGCGTCATGGACCCGTTCACCGTGTTGCCGCTGCAGATCTACAGCTGGATATCCAGGCCTCAGGAGGAATTCCAACCGCTGGCTGCGGCCGGCATCATCGTCCTCTTGGCTCTGCTCCTAACGATGAACGCCTTCGCGATTGTGCTCCGCAACCGCGCCCGGTCCGGGGGCTGAGCCATGACTACGATCTACGACATCGAAGTGGGCGAGGAAGGGCCGGCACTGGAGACTCGTGACCTCTCTGTGTTCTATGGTGAAACGATGGCGGTCGACCACGTCTCGTTTCGAGTTCCCGAACGCTCCGTCGTCGCGCTGATCGGTCCGTCCGGGTGTGGTAAGAGTACCCTGCTGAGGTGCTTTAATCGGATGAACGATCTCGTGCGCGGCGCTCGAGTGGAGGGTGCGGTCGAATTCCACGGGCAGGATCTCTACGCGCCGACCATCGACCCCGTGGAAGTCCGGAGGCATATCGGGATGGTCTTCCAAAAGCCCAATCCGTTCCCGAAGTCCATCTACGACAACGTCGCGTTCGGGCCACGCATCAACAACTTTAGGGGCGATGAGGATGCGCTCGTGGAGGCTTCGCTCCGTCGGGCCGCGCTGTGGGACGAGGTCAGGGATCGACTGGAAGAATCGGCGTATTCGCTCTCCGGAGGACAGCAACAGCGGCTCTGCATTGCCCGCACGCTCGCAGTGACCCCGGAGGTGCTGCTCATGGACGAACCCGCGTCGGCGCTAGACCCGATCGCGACACAGCGAATCGAAGAACTCATATACGAGCTCAAGAAGGACTATACGATCGTGATCGTTACCCACAACATGCAGCAGGCCGCCAGGATTTCCGACTATACGGCCTTCTTGTACATGGGGAAGTTGATTGAGTACGGTCCTACCGACTCGATCTTCACGAACCCCCGCGAGGAGCGAACCGAGGCCTACGTAACCGGGAGGTTCGGTTGAAGCCCGACACAGCGTCACGGCGTCATTTTCATGACGAGTTGGACATTCTCCAGCAGCGCATCATGGAGATGGCGGGACTCGTCGAGCAGGCGATCGCGGCGTCCACGGAGGCGGTACTCACTCGGGACGTGATCGGAGCACGCCTCGTCCGGGCAGCGGATCGTCGAGTGGACGAACTCGAGATCGAGGTCGATGAGAGGGTGATCGCCCTGCTCGCGCTCCACCAGCCGATGGCGTCCGACCTGAGGCGTATCGTCACCTGCCACAAGCTCAGCAACGATCTGGAACGCATGGGAGATCATGCGTCGAACATCGCGAAAGCCGTCGTCCGCTTGGAGCAGCTCGCGCCGGTTCCCCATTTGCGAGAGATGGAGGAGATGATCGATGCTACCCGAGGCATGGTGTCGGATGCTCTCGTGGCGTTCGTGTCCCGCGATGCGCAATTGGCGAGGCACGTCTGCAGCACCGATGATCGGGTCGACGACCTCAAGCGCTCGATGTTTCGCATTCTGGTGACCCACATGATGGAAGATCCCAAGAGGATCAGTGGCGCCCTCGAGCTCCTCCTCGTGTCCCAGAATCTCGAGCGGATCGCCGACCTGGCCACGAACCTCGGCGAGGACGTGGTGTTCCTGGTCGAGGGCCGGGCGATCAAGCACGGAGCCGAGCTGCCCAGCTCCAGATCTCGAGAGGAGTAGTCGGGTCGCGAAAGAGCCTATGTTGCGGAGGGCCCGTCGGCTCCCGTAGCCTGTCCTCCATGGATTCCGAGATACACGGTGCGGTCGAGGCTCTCCTCGAGGAAGTAGCAGTCGCGACTCAGCCCGAGCCGCTGTACGACGTCAGGCGACTCCGCGGTAAAGTGGCAATCGTAACCGGGGGATCCAGCGGGATCGGGCGAGCCGTAGCCCTCGAGTTTGCCGAGGGCGGCACGCACATCGCGTTCTGCTTTCTCGACACGGGCGCACAGTCTCGGCTCGACGCTCAGGAGACCGCCCGGCGACTGCGCGCGCTCAAGGTGCAGGTCTACTTTCGGTCGTGCGATGTGCGCGAGAGTCACGACGTAAAGGACTTCGTGGCCGAGGTCCAGGAAGAGTTGGGAGGCCTCCAGATCCTGATCAACAATGCTGGTATCGGGCGTGACGGGGCACTTTGGAACATGGAGGATCACGAGTGGGAGGCGGTTGTCCGCACGAATCTGGACGGTGCCTTCTTCTTCACCCGCGCCGTGGCACCGATCATGCGCGCCCAGGAATTCGGGAAGATCGTGAATGTCACCTCAGTTCACGGGATCAGCTCCGAGTTCGGCATCTCCAACTACGCGTCTTCGAAGGCTGGGATGATCGGGTTGACGCGCAGCGCGGCGATCGAGCTCGGACCCCGAAATATCAACGTCAACGCGGTGGCGCCCGGTTACATACGGACCACGCGACTTACCGACGGGGTGGCGCCCGAGATTCTGGACCGAGCCAGAGAACAAGCGGTCTTGGGGCGGCTCGGTGACCCCCAGGACGTGGCCGGCGTGGTGGTTTTTCTGTGTTCCGAGGCCGCGCGCCACATCACCGGCGCCGTGATTCCGGTTGATGGCGGCTACTTGTTGTAAGCTCTGCGCGTTGCCGAATCACGCTCACCTGCGCATCATCGGCGCATGAAGACTCTCAGAAAGCTGAGCGGGCTCGTCGACGGACTCAACGACGTCATCGGAGCGTTCATCCGGTGGCTCGCGTTGTTCATGGTGCTCGTCGGGGCAACCAGTGCCGTCGCTCGATACTTTGCTCGCTCCCAACAGTGGACGCTGAACCTCACGCCGGCGACCGAGGCTCAGTGGTACATGTTCAGCGTCATCTTTCTCTTGGGCGCAGCGTACGGCCTGAACCACAACGTACATGTCCGTGTCGACGTCGTGTACGAACGGATGAGCGCGAAGGTTCAGGCTTGGATCGACCTGGCCGGGACCGTGATGTTTCTGGTTCCGTTCTCGATCATGATGCTGTACGTCTCGTACCCGGCAGTCCGGGCCTCCTGGTCCGTGCGTGAGGTCTCGCCCGACCCGGGTGGCCTGCCGCGATACCCTATCAAGGCACTCATTCTCGTGTCGTTTGTCTTGCTGCTGTTGCAGGCGTTCAGCCAGCTCGTCAAGCAGGTCGACGTGATCCGAGGCGTGGCGCCGGCACTCGACCATCATGCGGGTGAGCCCGAGGTGCACGTATGAGTCTCTGGGGCCCCGCCATGTTCCTCTCGGTTCTCGCGATGATCTTCACCGGATATCCGGTGGCGTTCGCACTGGGGGGCACCGCGATGATTTTTGCCCTCGTCGGTGATCTTGCCGGCGTCTTCCCCGTTCCGCTGCTCTTCGCGCTTCCCGAGCGAACCTTCGGCACGATGTCGAACTTCACGCTCCTCGCGGTCCCGTTCTTCATCTTCATGGGGACGCTGCTCGAAAAGTCGAAACTCGCCGAGCAACTGCTCGAGACGATCGGGCTCCTGTTCGGACGCTTTCGAGGTGGTCTCGCCCTGGGTGTGATCTTCGTTGGCGCGCTGCTTGCCGCCGCGACCGGCGTGGTGGGAGCGAGCGTGACCGCGATGGGACTGATCTCGCTTCCGGTCATGCTCCGCAACGGATACAAGGAGGACCTCAGTCTGGGCGTGATTGCGGCTTCGGGTACGCTGGGTCAGATCATTCCGCCCTCCATCGTACTCATCGTATTGGGTGACCAGATGGGGGTCAGTGTCGGAGACCTCTTTCGTTCGGCATTAGTCCCCGGGTTGGTTCTCACCGGCGCGTATGCGGTCTACGTGGCGGCCATCGCTTTCTTCAAGAAGGAAGTGGCGCCGGCCCTGTCGGTGGAGATGAGGATTTCCGGCTGGGAGTTGGTGCGGCGCGTGGTGCTTTCGCTCGTGCCGCCGTTGGCGCTCATCGTCGTTGTGCTAGGCAGCATCTTCGCGGGTGTCGCTACGCCAACCGAGGCGGGAGCGTTGGGCGCCATCGGCGCGATGACCCTGGCGATGATGAACCGGTCGCTCACCTTCGATGCGCTCAAGGGGGCGATGGAGGAGACGAGTCGACTCACCATCATGGTCGTCTTCCTTCTCATCGGCTCGACTGCCTTCGCGCTGGTGTTTCGCGGCTTCGACGGCGACCTGTGGATCGAGGGTATGCTCACCGGGGTCCCGGGTGGGGCGCTGGGCTTCCTCATTGTCGTCAACCTGTTGGTTTTCCTTCTGGGCTTCTTCATCGACTTCTTCGAGATCGCCTTCATCATCGTGCCGTTGATCGTGCCGGCTGCCGTGGTGCTCGGCGTCGACTTGGTCTGGCTCGGAATCGTGCTCGCGGTGAACCTCCAGACGTCATTCTTGACGCCGCCGTTCGGCTTCAGCCTGTTCTACCTGCGTGGAGTCACCCCGGAAGGAATCCCTACGACGGCGATCTATCGAGGAGTGATCCCGTTCATCGGGATCCAGCTCATCGTGCTCGCCGCGCTGATCTGGATGGCGGTGCCCAAGTAGGCGAGTTCCGGCCGCTGAAACCTCTCGAATTCATGGTGCGTAGGGCTCCGAATCAGGAATCCTCGTACTTGTGGAAGAAAGAATGCCGAGAGGGGAATACCTAGGCGAGTTCGAGCAGATGGTCATGCTCGCCGTGGCGCGCTTGGGCGGGGGCGCCTACGGGATTGCGATTCTCGAAGAGATCCAGTCGCGAACAGGAGCGGAGGCCGCAGTCGCCTCGGTGTACGCGGCGCTCGATCGACTCGAACGGCAGGAGTACGTGTCGTCGAAGGTGGGCGATCCGACGCCTGAGCGGGGAGGCCGAGCGAAACGATTTTTCGCGCTCGAGCCCGCGGGGGTCTACGCGTTGCGGCGCTCCCGGTCGGCGCTACACGCCCTGTGGGACGGCCTCGAGCTGGACCTGGACGGCGCCGCGTGACACTCCAGCGTCCCGAGAGCCGGCCGCCGCGCTGGGCTGAGTTCCTTCTCTTGCTCCTGCTTCCGTGGCAATACCGAGACGAACACCTCGGCGACCTCCACGAGGGGTTCCAACGGCGTGTCGGTGAGGTGAGGTGGATGGTTTTTTCTCAGGGTGCACGACTTCTCGCCGTCGGCATCGCCGTTGGGCTCGTGGCGTCGTTGGGTCTGAGCAGGTTGTTGGGGAGTTTGGTGTACGGCATCAGCGCGACGGATCCGGTGAGCTTCGTGGGGATTCCGGCGGTGCTCGCGTTGGTGGCGCTCGCGGCGAACCTCATCCCCGCGCGCCGTGCGACGCGGATGGATCCCGCTACGACGCTGCGTTCCGACTAGGGGAAATCGGCAGGCGTCCCCTCGACGCGGCGCCCCGGCCGCACGACAATGGTGCTCTGCGCACGCCGTGTCGGGGAACGGAGCCTGCTTCGCTCGCCTGGACGGCCCTACCGTTCACCGATGGCGACCTACGAGCCGAAAGAACCTTTATGGATCACGGCCTGGCCTGGCGCCCGTCGCAAGCTGGGCGACGACGCAGTGTTCGGTCCTTGGGTACGCCACATCGGTGCCATCAAGCTCCACGCGGCGACCGAGGAGCCGTTCTTCTATCTCGTCCGAACCATCTGCTATCAGCAACTGGCGGGGAGGGCAGCGGCGACGATCCACGGGCGCGTGGTCGAAGCGCTGAAGGGTGAAGTCACTCCGGCGAAGGTGCTCAGGACGCGCGAGACCACGCTGAGAAAGGCAGGCCTTTCGGGCAACAAGCTCGCCGCGATTCGCGACTTGGCGACCAAGGTCCGATCGGGTGAGGTGGAGGTGCACGATCTCGTCGACCAGTCGGACGACGTGGTCATTGAGCGGCTCGTGCGCGTGCGGGGCATCGGCGTGTGGACGGCGCAGATGTACTTGATGTTTCGGCTCGTGAGGCCGGATGTGTGGCCCACGGGCGACCTTGGTGTCCGGGCCGGTTTCGCGAAGATACACAGCCTGAATGGCCATCCGAAGGAAAAGGAGATGGAACCCCTGGGCGACCCGTACCGTCCCTGGCGTAGCGCAGCAGCGTTCTATTGTTGGAGAGTCCTCGAAACCGAACTGCCATGAGTAGAAGAACCACCCCACTTTCTGAAGCACTCTACGACTATCTCCTGGAAGTCTCGCTGAGGGAGTCCGATGTCTTGCGGCGTCTCCGCGAAGAGACGGAGCGTCTCGAAAACTCCGACCTTCAGATCAGCCCCGAACAGGGGCAGTTCATGCATATGTTGGTCGGCCTTATGGGTGCGCGGACCGCGCTCGAAATCGGCACCTTCACCGGCTACAGCGCACTCTGCGTCGCGACGGCGCTACCGGAAGACGGCAAGTTGATCGCATGCGACATCGACGAGGAATGGCCCTCGTTCGGGCGTCGGTATTGGGCGGAAGCAGGCGTCGCTCACAAGATCGAGTTCCGATCTGGCCCGGCAGCGAAGACACTGGAGCGCCTTCGAGCAGAAGGTGCGGAGGATTCGTTCGATTTCGTCTTCATCGACGCCGACAAGAAAGGACTCGACGAGTACTACGAGCACTCCCTGCGACTCGTGCGGCCGGGGGGACTCATCGCCGTCGACAACACACTTTGGAGTGGCAAGGTCATCACCCCGGACATCTTCGATGACGCGACCAAGGCCATTCGTGGCTTCAACGCGAAGGTGATCGATGACACTCGGGTATCGCTGAGTCTCGTCCCCATCGGGGATGGATTGACCTTGTTGCGGCGGGAGTAGCCGCCGGACGATCTACGTCCGCGACAGCGCCGAATTCTGGTACGCGAGCTCGTTGCCTCGCGCATACGACCACTGCGTCTCGCGGAACGCCTTGTACGACTCGTGCACGCGACGGAACGTCGCGTCGGCGGCGGACTGCTCCTCGAGAAACGCATTCGACTCGCGCCAGGCGGCGTCCATGATGTCTGGAGAGTATTCTCGGACGATGACACCGTGGTCTCGAACAAGGCGCTGCAGCGCGAGTGGATTCGCGTGGTCGTACGCCGCGAGACGATCGGCGAACGTTTCGCCGGCGACCGCCTGCAGGATGTGCTGATAGACAGTCGGAAGTTCGTTGTACGCCTCGAGGTTGATGAGCAGGCCCATCGTCACACCCGGCTCCCACCAGCCAGGGTAGTAGTAGTTCTTCGCGACCTGATAGAAGCCGAGCTTTTCGTCGTCGTACGGGCCCACCCATTCGGTGGCATCGATCGCGCCCCGCTCTAGCGCCGGATAGATCTCCGGGGCGCCGAGGTTCTGAACCGTGACGCCGAGGCGCGACATGATCTCGCCGCCGATGCCCGGGATTCTGAACCGTAGCCCTGCCAGCTCAGAGAGGCTGTTGACCGGCTCGCGAAACCACCCACCCATCTGCCCGCCCGTCGAATTCGCGACGAACGAGATGATTCCGAAGTCGGCGTAGATCGCGTTGATGAGATCGAGCCCGCCGCCGTGGGTCATCCACGCATACTGTTGCCGCGTGGTCAAACCAAACGGAATAGCCGTATCGAACGCGAGGGCGGGGTTCTTCCCGATGTAGTAGTAGCCGGGTGACACGCCGCACTGGACTGTACCCTGCATGACGGCGTCCATGACCTGGAGCGCGGGCACGATTTCACCAGCAGCGTAAACGCGAATCGTGAAGTTGCCACCCGAGAGCTCCTCGACCCTCCGCGCGACTCGAACGCCAGCGCCGTGTAGGAGGTCGAGACTCGGCGGAAAGCTCGTGGCCAGCCGCCAGTCTACCCGCGGGCCGTCGATCCCCCCCGTTTGACCCGCTGCCGCGCCGCCTTCACTCCCACAGGCACCCAACGCCGCGACCCCGGCGGCTCCCGTTCCAGCCTTCTTTAGAAAATCGCGTCTCTTGATGGTCATGTGGCGCCCTATATGTGGTCGATTCGGTGAGGATCGGTTGTGGGTGAAGGCCGAATGAAGTAACGGGTGCTTGCCGTACGGGCAATCGTGGCTGGCGCCGGACGGCCGGGCGCGGGATCTTCCGCCTTCGTTCCATTGGGCTCTCTCCTTCGAGGTGGCTAGTGCATAAGAACAGCTCACTGCTTGTCGTCCTGGCCCTCGCTCTCGCACCGTCTGTTGGGCTCCTTGCCGTCGAGGTGGCGGCCCAGGCGCCTGATGCCGCTCGGTCCACGAGCGGGATGGTCGCCTCTCAGCAGGTCATCGCGAGTCAGGTGGGGGCCGATGTCCTTGCCGCGGGAGGGAACGCCGTAGACGCGGCGATCGCCGTGGGTTTCGCCCTAGCCGTCACTCACCCCACCGCTGGGAATATCGGCGGGGGTGGCTTCATGGTCATTCGGTTTCCGAACGGCCAGTCCACGGCCATCGATTTCCGGGAGAAGGCCCCACTCGCGGCTCACCCTGAGATGTGGCTCGACGAGAGCGGTGAGTATTCGTCCGAACTGCATCACCGCAGCCATATGGCAGTCGGTGTGCCGGGTACCGTGGCCGGCTTCGACATGGCGCACCGACTCTACGGTCAATCGAACTGGTCAGAGCTCGTTTCGCCTGCGGTGCGGTTGGCCGAAGAGGGCTTCCCACTGAGCGAGTCGCTCGCGCGGTCGATTTCATCGTTCGGTAGCCGGAGTTCCTACGAGGCGACCGTTGCGGCGTTTACGAAGGACGGCGGGGCCTACCAGGCCGGCGAGACGTGGAGACAGCCAGATCTCGCGCGGACGCTAGCACGAATCGAAAGGGGTCGGAGCGACGGCTTCTATCGAGGCGAGACCGCCCGCTTGATCGCGGCCGAGATGCGTCGGGGTGGGGGAGTCATCACCGAGGAGGACTTGGATCGTTATCAGGCTCGTGAGAGGGCGACGGTGACCGGTACCTATCGGGGCTTCGATATCATCTCGATGCCGCCACCCAGCTCCGGCGGCGTGGCCCTCGTGACGATGCTGAACATGCTGGAGGCATTCGATCTCGCCGGCATGGGCCACAACAGCGCGGCCTACATCCATCACGTATCTGAAGCGATGCGACGGGCGTTCCAGGACCGTGCCGAGTACCTCGCGGACTCGGACTTCGCCGACGTGCCCGTCCAATGGCTCACCAGCAAAGAGCACGCGGACTGGCTTCGCCGAAATATCGATCCCGACCGGGCGTCGGTCTCGCATCCCTCCGACGTTGCCATGGCTCCCGAGAGCCCGGAGACGACGCATTA
Organism: Gemmatimonadota bacterium; assembly: GCA_027623325.1. GTDB lineage: Bacteria > Gemmatimonadota > Gemmatimonadetes > Longimicrobiales > Gaopeijiaceae > UBA2589. The sequence goes on along the minus strand of JAQBXY010000021.1, from coordinate 21,731 downwards.
TTCCGTGGTCGACGAGGACGGGCTCGCGGTTTCGGTGACCTACACGCTCGAGTCCGGCTACGGCTCCGGCATCGTCGTGCCCGGAGGTGGCTTCCTCCTCAACAACGAAATGGGCGACTTCAACGCCGGTCCCGGGCTCACGAACGCGAGCGGGCTGATTGGGACCGAACCCAACCTCACGCGGCCGCAGCAGCGGATGCTGTCGTCCATGACGCCGAGCATCGTGGCGAAGGACGGCGACCTGGTGGCGGTGGTGGGCACGCCTGGTGGACGCACGATCATCAACACGGTGCTGCAGGTCGTACTCAACCTCATCGACTTCGACATGGGCATCCAGGCCGCGGTTGACGCTCCACGCTTTCACCATCAGTGGCTGCCGGACCGGATCAGTATCGAAGCCGATGGTGCGACGGCCGAAACGGTCGAACGACTGGAGCTTATGGGTCACGTCGTGCGCATCGGAGGACAGCAGGGCTCGGCGAACTCGGTCGGGATCGATGCCGTCACGGGAGAACGAATCGGTGCCCCCGACCCGCGGAGTCCCGACGCGGCGGCGCGGGGCCGATGACGCGTGGAACCCCCCACTCTCTGGGCGGTAGCCCGAGAATGGGCGACGTTCAAAGCGTGTGGAGCGAGCAGAAGATGAGTCACGGGGGATGTATATGACTTCAAGGACGATAGTCACGGCGGCGACCGGCGCGCTTACGGCGTTGCTGTTCTGCATTCCGCTGACAGCGCAATCGACGGGTTCGAACCACGCAGGCTACGATCCAAGCGCCCCGGTGGGGGGACACTTCCACGAGGGTGAACTCGGCGAGAAGCTGATGGCGCTCGAGTCTGCTTTCAAGTGCAGTTGCGGGTGCGGGCTCGATGTTCATTCTTGCCAGTTCCAGATGCAGTGCGGCACCTCGCCCGTCTGGTCGCTCCGGATTCGTCAGGCGCTGGCAGCCGGTGAATCCGAAGAGGCGATCCGGGCCAGTTTCGTCGCTGACTTCGGCACCCAGGTACTCATGCTGCCCCCGCCCGAAGGCTTCAATCTTCTGGGATACTTACTGCCAGCGGCGGCGATCCTGACCGCCGGCATGCTCGTGGGGCTGGTCGCGCGAGGAGGCATGAACAAGGAGTCCCTCGCGCCCGTGGGGGTCCTCACGGACGACGAAGCCGAGCGGCTGCGCGCCGCGATGCATACACTGGACGAGTCGGAGAGTCCCGACTGGTAGACTGGAGGGAGCGCGGTGCTCGAAGGACGTTCAATCGGCCGGAGCCCAGGAGCGCACATGGATGAGCAGCGACCGGGAGAGAGTGGTTGGACGGATGCCGTTGGAGATGGGCGCCGACGACTGCCTGAGGAAGCCTCTCGACCCCGCGCGACTCATGACGCGGGTGAAAGCCACGCTTCGGCGCGCGCAGGGGTGACGGTCTAGCCTGCGGGGTAGCGGGTTACCCTTGGGGAAGGCCGTCGAAGAAGTCCACGACGCCCGTTTCCAGTGAGTACTCGGCACCGACTACGAGTAGGCCGCTCTGTTCGATCAGATCTTCGAGGATCTGAGAGCCGTGCCTGAGCTGGTTCGCGGAGGCGCGGATGTTCGCTCGCACCGCACGATCGATCAGTGTGGCCCGATCGAGTCCCGGGTTCGCCTCCATCAGAGCTTCGATGGAAGGCCGAATTCGATCTACGATCGAACGCAGATTGGGCGAACGCATGTCGGTGGGGCGCTCGAGCTCGTCGAGCGTTCCGATGACGGCCCCGCACGTGGAGTGTCCGAGGACCACGACGAGGCGCGTTCCGAATAGAGCGGCTGCGAATTCGACGCTGCCGATCTGTGAAGGTGCGACCACGTTGCCCGCCACTCGGATGACAAAAAGGTCACCGAGTCCCTGACCGAAGACGATTTCCGCCGGCACACGGGAGTCAGAGCATCCCAGGATGATCGCGAACGGCTCCTGATCGGCGACCATGTCACTCTGCAACGTCTTCGTCATGACGATGCCGTCGTCTCCGACGTCGGCCACGAAGCGGCGATTACCTTCGAGCAACCGCTCCAATGCTTCTCGCGCTGAGATCATGGTTCCTGTGAGTCCGCGTTGGGCTGGTCAGCCTCACCACGGGCGAGGCGAACCAAGGTACTGGGTCGCGACGGTTTGGCGAAACGGCCACCAGGGGGTGGCGCCTCGGCGACCGGCGGTTAGCCTCTGCCGTGGACCGTGCGGGTCGGCAGGCCGGACTCGCCCCGCTTCGTCTCGATAACGAGCGACGGGGGATGAGCCTCACGGCCCGCCAGCCAAGACCGTTGGAGGCACCATAGGACAAACGCAGCCCACACGCAGCGGGACGAATCAACATGTGGCCGCACCCGTGACGCCGCTAGCGTGACCCCGCCACTTGGTGGAGGCGGGGTTCCGCCGGTATCGTCCTCCCATGCACGACGTCGCATTCGATATTCTGATCCTGCTGGGCGGAATCTGGCTGGTCGCGGTCACCCTTCGCCCACTCGGGCTCCCTACGATCATGGGCGAGCTGATCGTAGGCGTGCTCCTGGGCCCCGCGGTTTTTGGCGTCATCGAACCGAGTGAAGCGCTGACGCTTCTGTCCGAGATCGGCATCTTCTTTCTGATGTTCCACGCGGGGGTGGAAACCCAGCCCGTCGAGTTTTTTGACGCGCTCAAGCGCTCAATCGGCGTCGCCCTGGTCGGTGCGATCGTGCCCTTTTGTGTCGCCTTCGGTGTGGCGACTGCCTTCGGATTGGATCTGATTGCCGCGACCTTCGTGGGCCTCACCATGACTGCCACCGCGGTGGTCATTACGCTCAAGTCCCTGAAGGACCTGGGCCTGGCGGACACGCGCTTGGCCCGCGTGATCGTGGCAAGCTGCGTCATCGACGATATGCTCACCCTGATCTTCTTCGGCCTTATCGTCGGCGTGCTTGGGGGTGGCTCTTTCGAGCCGGTGATGGTCGGTATCGCGCTGGCCAAGGTCGTCGCGTTCTTCGGGGTGGCGGGTCTGCTCGGCGGGTTCATCTACCCCCGCTTGACCCTGCCTTTTCGTACCGAGGGAGGGAAGGGCTTCACGTTCATCCTGTTCGTCGCGTTTGCCGCAGGGTTGTTCGCCGAAGCGATCGGCCTTCACATGATCTTGGGCGCGTACCTCGCGGGGTTGTTCTTCGAGGAGAAGGTCGCGCACCCGAACCTGGTTCGCGTTGTGGCGGACCGCTCGTACGGCATCGCGTACTCGTTTCTGGGACCCATATTCTTCATGTCGCTGGGCTTCTCGGTCACGTTCGATATCACCGCATCTGCGCTCGCCTTCATGGTTTTGCTCACCCTCGGAGTCATCGTGGGCCAGATCGTGAGCGCCGGCGGCATGGCGCTACGCATGGGCCTGCCCGCCCGAGAGGCGCTGACCGTCGGCGTAGGAATGTGCGGGCGTGCGGAACTCGCGTTCATTCTGGCCGCACTGGCATTCGCTCAGGGCGCGATCGACGCGTCCGTCTTTTCCGTGCTGATCTTCACAGCGTTCGTGCTGAATCTGTTCACGCCGATGGCGCTCAAGGGATGCGCGGTGATGCTGGAGGGCCGAGCACCCAAGCACGAGGGAGGGGCCGTGGGGGTGTTGCTGCGCGACAAGTTCGCAGACGCTCCGCTGATGGAGCGATTCGTCCGACGGGTCGCGCCTGCGCTTCCCGTCGTGGACGATGCTGTGGTGGTGTATGGGGCCGGCCCGGAGGTCGAAGTGCTCCTCGGCGAACTCAGGGACCATGGCATCCCTTCGCTCGTTATCGAAAAGGAGGAAGCTGCGGCGCGCCGGCTTCATGATCGCGGGCAACGAGTGCTCCATGCCGAACCGACGGAACACGAGATCGACCTCCGACCGTTGGCGCGCGCGCGGGCCCTGGTTCTCAACGGAGATGACGATGACAACGCGCTGTTCGCGTTGAGCGCGAGAGAGGCGGGGCTCGAGGGGCCGATCATTGCGATGATCAGAGACCCGCGGCGGCGCTCGGCGCTGCTCCTTGCCGGAGCGTCCGCCACCTTCGCTCCCACGCATGTGCTCGCAGCGGTCTTGAGCTCTCGCGCAAGCGCCCTCATCGGTCCACGCCTGAGCGGTGTGAGACCCCTCGTTCGGCTGCTGGAGGTGGCGGAGCTGAGGGTGCACGACGCCAGTCCTCTCGCGGGCGCCACACTTGCGAGCGTCGGGGTGAGGAGCCGTACCGGAGCCAACATTGTCGGCCAATGGCGAGATGCCGCGCTTCACCTCCCGCCGGCGGCGGACGAAACCATCCCTTCGGGCACGATTCTGATCGCCGCGGGAACGCCGGAGAGTATCGAGAAGCTCAGCGAGATGGCACGACCCATCACGCAAGAGGGGACCATCGTCGTCGTGGGGTTCGGGGACGTGGGCGAGAAGCTCGCGGAGATCCTGGCGTCGGTGGACGAGAATTTCATCGTGGTCGATCCTGTCGCCCGGCCCGGCGTGCACGTGGTCGGCGACGTGATGGATCCGGACGTGCTCGAGAGGCTCCCGCTCGCGGAGGCCAGAGTGGTGGTGCTCGCGCTCGAGTCCGACAGCGCCGCCGCTTTGGCGGCTACAGTGCTTCGGGACCGAGCGCCACATCTACCGATCATCGCTGCCGCACGCCTAGCTGAGAACGTCTCTCGCATTCAGCGGGCGGGCGTCGACTTTGCGCTGTCGGTCAGCCAGGTCGCGGGGCAGTTGCTGGTACACCATGTGCTCGGCGAGACCGTGTCTCTCCAACCACGCATCAAACTCGTGCGCGTGGCCGCCGGTCCTCTGGAAGGCCGGAACCCGATGGCCGAACGGATTCGCGAACGGACGGGCTGCACGGTCGTTGCAGTCGAAGTGGGTGGTGAAGTCATGATGGACTTCGGTGGCGACTTCCGACTCACGGCCGAGCACACGCTCTACATCTGTGGTACCGCGGACGCGGTGGTCCGATACGAAAAGGAGTTCCCGACGCCTCGACTGTAGGCGCGGTACCCCCCGCCTGGCGAACGCAACGGTGGGCGGGGAGATTATCGATCATCTGAACAAGCTTTCGGAGCCGTATGCTCGGATATCTGGCTGGCGCATGGATCGTTACTCAGATGCTCGGCTTCAGCTACGCCGGAGTTCGCCGCGCTTCTCGCGCGTGTGGGAGCGACGCGCGGCTAAAGCAGATCCGCCACCCGGGCGCGGAGGGCGGGCAACACTTCTCGAGCAAACCAGGGATTTTGCTTGAGCCACCGATTGTTCCTGGGACTCGGATGCGGCAGTGGGAGCACCTCGGGCCAGTATCGCGTCCAGTCGGCCACCGTCTGCGTGACACCAACCCCCGGGACGCCGAGGTGCCAGAGTTGAGCGTATCGTCCGATGACCAGCGTCACCTCGATGAGGGGCAGCTGCTCCAATAATCGCGCCCGCCACGCGGGTGCGCACTCGGGCCGGGGTGGCAGGTCCCCTGAGGATCCGGTCCCGGGATAACAAAACCCCATAGGAAGGATGGCCACGAGGCCAGGGTCGTAGAACTGCTCGGTCGTCAGCCCCATCCAATCGCGCAGGCGGTCACCGCTGGGGTCATCGAATGGGATGCCCGTCTCATGCACTTTTCGCCCGGGTGCTTGCCCGGCGATCAGGATTCGCGCCCCCGGGTTCAGTTGAACCACCGGACGGACCCCATGAGGCAGATGCTCGGCGCACAGCTGGCACGCGCGGACCTCCTCGAGGAGGTTTACAAACGGTTGGGTCGTCATGTATTGGCTCGCCATTTGGATCTCACGAGGGGTCCCACGTATTATGGGATCGAACGGCTTACAGATCCTCATGCCACGGGAGTGTTTCCTTGATTCGAGATCCCCTACCCATCGGCAGGACCGCGGGCACGACGCTGGCCCTCGCGATACTGGTCGCAGCGGCCAGCGGCGTCGAGGGGCAGGCGCGAACGGAGCGCTTCACGCAGGTTCCGGTCGATCCTTCCATGCCAGTCGCGGAGGGCTTCGACACCGAGCGGGCGCTCTTTTGGGCCGAACCGAACTTCGTACCGCTTCGCGACCCGGAATGGCGGCCGCTTCGAGCCGTGCGTCGGGCCCGTGAGGTTGCCGACGATACGCCGGTCATCGTCTTCGAGGCGGGTGGACAGACACTCGCGTTGGTTTCGAGTCAGATGTCGTATCACCACGTTGCGCAGGGTGACATGGCGGGAGAACCGTGGATGGTCACCTTCTGAGTGATCTGTAATTCAGGGGTCAGGATGGCTCCACGCATCGAAGGCGACGTTCACCTCTTCTCCGAACACGGTTTGTACGACGGGCTCTTCCTAATGAAGGACGAGGAGACCGGCACCTACTGGGATCATATGACCGGGCGAGCCGTGTATGGCCCGCTCGTCGGGACTTCGCTGACGGTGTCGAGTCTGCGTCAGACGACCGTCGAACAGGTGCTCGAGACGGATCCGGACGCGATGGTCGCTCTGTCGACACAAGCGATTCGGACCGACGACCAGATGAAGGTCGAAGGGCTGCTGGCGGGGATCCGTGGCCGACTGAATGGCATGTTCAGCTCCACGGTCAAACAGGAAGACGATCGACGTCCCACGATGGACATCGGGATCGGGGTGTGGTCGGACGCAGGGGCACGGTACTACCCGCACGACGTCGTCCGCGAAGAGGGTCGCGCCCTCGTCGATACCTTCGACGGCAAACGCGTGCTCATTTACCTCGACCCGAAGACCTTCGTACTGGCAGCCGTCTATGTCGACGGGGACACGCCGCAATGGGATGACGACGTGCTGCGGTTGTCCGACGGGTCGTACGTGGCTAGCAGCCTACTGTACGATCGCTCGGACAACCGCGTGCGAGGCGATCGGCCACTCCAAGTCTTCACCCGCTGGTACGGCTTCTCGTTGACCTTTCCGCAGACCGAGATCTACGGCGCCACGCGATGAGGCGAGCCGGGTAGGGCGCTTGCGCCCTACCCGGTCACGTAGGTCAGGTATCCGTGCCGGTCGTCGTTTCGGCCCCGGACCGTATCCATGAACTCCTTCTGGAGTGCGAGGGTGATCGGTCTCGCCTTCCCTATTCCAATCTCGATTCTGTCGATGCTGCGCACTGGGGTGACCTCGGCGGCTGTTCCCGTGAAGAACACCTCGTCGGCGGTGTACAGAAACTCCCGTGCCACTGGCCGCTCGCTGACCTCATAACCGAGATCTTTCGCCATCTGGATCACCGAATCGCGGGTGATCCCGACCAGGGACGTCCCGTCGAGAACCGGGGAGATCACGACGCCATCGTCGACGAGGAAGAGGTTCATACCGCTGCCCTCGCTGACCAGCCCGCCCGGCCCGAGCGCGATTGCGTCCGCGTATCCGTTGGCGACGGCCTCCATCTTCATGAGCTGCGCGCTCACGTAGTGCCCACCCGCCTTGGCCCGAACCGGGAGCGTGTTGGGTAGAGCCCGCTGCCAGGACGACACACAGACGTCCACCCCCTGGGCCAATGCTTCCTCGCCGAGATACGCACCCCAAGCCCAAGTAGCCACGAACGTCTGGATGGGGCTGAGTGTCGGGTTGAGGCCCGGCGTGCCGTATCCGCGAAGGATCATCGGGCGGATATAACAGTCGCCGAGTCCGTTCTTGGCGACGACTTCGCGACACACCGCGGCGATATTGTCTGCCGTGTAGTCGGGCAGCATCCGGTAGATCTTCGCGGAATCGAAGAGCCGTTCGATGTGCGCGTCGAGCCGGAAGATCGCGGCCCCCTTCGGCGTCTGGTACGCGCGGATGCCCTCGAACACTGAAGTGCCGAACTGGACGGCGGTCGACAGGAGGTGAAGCTGCGCGTCGTGCCAGGGGATGAACTCACCGTCCCGCCAAATCCAATCCGCTTCGTTGAAACCCACTGCACCCATTACACGAGTCCTTTGATCCAGCCGCCATCGACGGCGATTGATTGTCCGGTTACGTACGAGGCTTGTTCGGAACACAGAAACGCGGCGACCGCACCCACCTCGGGTGGCTCCGCGAGTCGTCCCATCGGGATTTCGGCCGCCCACCCCTCGTAGGCCTCATCCACGGTCTTCTTGTCGCGCTCGGAGACCGCTTCGGCCAAATGTATGAGACGCTCGGTCCGTGTATACCCCGGCAGCACGTTATTCACGGTGACGTTGTAGCGGGCCACTTCGTTCGAGATCGTCTTGGCGAAGCCGGTTACCCCCGCTCGGAGCGAGTTCGACAGGATCAGGCCCTCGACGGGCTGCTTTACGGAGATCGATGTCACGTTCACGATCCGGCCCCACCTGCGCTCCTTCATTCCAGGGAGGGCGGCGCGCACCAGGTTCACGACACTCTCGAAGTTCTGGGCGATCGCCTGGCGCCAGACCTCGGGTGAATGATCCTCGAACATGCCCGCGGGCGGTCCGCCCGTATTGGTCACGAGGATGTCGACCTTCCCGAAGGCAACCTGTGCGGCAGCGATCAGCTGTTCGGCCCCTGCGGGCTCCGAAAGGTCACACGCGAAAGCCTCGACCCTCGCCCCCGTCGCGGCGACGATTTCGTCTCTGACTACCGCCAACTTGGCGGCCGACCGAGAGTTGATCATGAGCGCGGCACCCTCTTGGGCGAGCACGTCGGCGATCGCGCGTCCGAGTCCCTGACTCGATCCCGCGACGACCGCGACTCTACCCTTTAGCCCCAGATCCATGATCTACTTCTTGTGGAAGTAGGAGTCGCTGCCATCGAGCCAGTCTTGCCGAGGAGGGCTGAAGACGTCGACGTCGAAGGTGTCCTCGAGAGCCTGCGCCATATGCGGCACGTTCGACGGGATGTACATGACCTCACCTGCCGATACCACACGCTCCTCGTACCCTGGCTCACCCTCGTTCCCGATCCAGAACTTGAGCGCACCCGATATGATCCAGGTCAGTTGCTCGTTTTCGTGCGAGTGTTTGGGCACGATCGCGTCTTTGTCGATGTAGACGTGCGCGAGCATCATCCGTTCGCCAGTGAAGAGACGGCGCGCGATCGAATCGGTTACCACTTCGTGGGCGATGTCTTCCCACTTCTCGTGGCGGACGAGAGAATCGGTCATCGGGGTACCCCGGGGTCGACTTAGAGAGGAGTGCCAATCGGTAACAGCATGCGCCTCAAGTCAATGGGCGGCGTGGTTCTCTCGGCTCGCTGGGACCCCGCTCGGGTAGAATGGGGTTCGATGCTGCTCGGCCGAAGGAACGATAGGAGGACGCTGTGAGCGACCCTGTGGAGAAGTCGACTCAGGAGTGGAAAGCACTCCTCAGCGACGAGGAGTACCGGATCCTGCGCGAGAAGGGCACCGAGCGGGCTTTTACCGGCGTGTACAACGACGAGAAGCGGCCGGGCACCTACCGGTGTCGGGGCTGCGGGACCGATCTGTTCTCTTCCGAAACGAAGTACGACTCCGACAGCGGTTGGCCGTCGTTCTCCGATGTAGTCGATCGAGCGAACGTCCGCACGGAGACCGACCGAAAATTCGCGATGACTCGGACCGAGATCCTGTGTGCCAGCTGTGGTGGACACTTGGGCCACGTCTTCCCCGATGGACCGGGACCGACGGGTTTGCGCTATTGCGTCAACTCGGCGTCGTTGAAGCTCGTTCCGGAGCAGGCGGACCCGACGGATCCGAGTCGTGTCGAGGGTTCAAAGGATCCGTGACGCGACCTACCTTTCTCAGCTGTGGTCCAATCGCATGTGGCATCCGATGGGAGGGTCCCTGACATGAACCGGCACGGTTGCGTATGGGGCAGGAGCGCGTCCTTGCGGTGGGCAGCTATGGTCGGATTGTGGCTGGGTCTTGCGGCATGTGGCGGCCCGCGCCCGGTGCCCCAACCGGGCGACAACCGAGGGATCCCTCCCGATTTGCGGGGTTCACGAGTGATGCTGTTGCCCGTGCAACTCGTGAGTGGGGTCGAAGGGGATCCGAACGCAGAACTCGCGTTCACGCTGAGGGAGCGCGGGCGAGAGGTCGAGTGGATCTTCGAGGCCGAGGTCGAGGAGATCCTGCGACGGTCTCCGGCGATCCAGGCGCGGACCCGGGGACTTCCCGTCGGACTCTTCCTGCAGGCCGAGGTGGAGAGGGTGGGGGATCCTCTGTACGGAGAACTGCGTCGCATGGCGACACTGGTGAACGCGCAGGCGATCTTGCTGCCCATCCTGGCCTCATTCGAGCCCAATCAAGCGATCCCAGGTGGGACCCCGAGGGTCCGGTTCACGGTAGCTCTGATCGAGCCGAGAACAGGGAGAGTGCTTTGGTTCGGGATCGAAGAGGGTGGCGACTTCGTCCCGACGGATCCCCGTGGCCTCGCGTCTGCCGTCGACAGGCTCGCGCAGACCTTGTTTTGGTATGTCCGGCGATAAACGGCCAAGAACCGAAACCACGACCGAAGGAACGGGATCGATGATCGATGGGCGGTGGGTGGTGGCGACGGGTGCACTCCTGATGGCGTGTGAGGCGCCGTCGGATCGAGGACATGGTCGACTGGGGCGAGGCGCACACCGAGTTTTCTTACAGTGAACGATATACGCGCCGCTGATCGGCGCTTAACCCCATCTAGTTGAAATGGCTCAGACCATCACGGTAGTACCGGGCGACGGCATCGGCCCCGAGGTCACCGACGCGACACTCGAGATCCTCAAGGCGGCCGGCGCCGATTTGGAGTACGACTTTCAGCTCGCGGGGCTGATCGCGCTGAAGGAACTCCGTAATCCGCTCCCACAGGCCACGCTGGACTCGGCGACGAAGAACCGGATTCTGCTCAAGGGCCCGCTCACCACACCTTCGGGTGCGGGCTTTCGCTCGATCAACGTCGAGCTCCGCAAGACGTTCGACCTGTACGCGAACGTGCGCCCGGTCCGCACCATCGTGCCCGGCGGGCGCTACGAAGACATCGACCTGGTCCTGATTCGAGAGAACACCGAAGGGCTCTACGTCGGAGTGGAGCACTATATCGGCATGCACGGCGACCCCAAAGCCGCCGCGGAGTCTGTGATGATCATCACGCGCTTCGGAGCGGAGCGCATCTGTCGCTATGCCTTCGAGTACGCGCGGAAACACGGCCGCAAGAAGGTGACGCTCGCGCACAAGGCGAACATCCTGAAGTACACCCAGGGCCTCTTTCTCGAGAGCGCCCAGGACGTGGCGAGGGACTATCCGGATATAGAGTGGGAGGATCGGATCATCGACGCCACGGCGATGCAACTCGTGCTCGATCCGTACCGTTTCGACGTGCTCGTCATGGAAAACATGTTCGGCGACATTCTCTCGGATCTGATGGCCGGCCTCGTCGGCGGATTGGGTTTTGCTCCGGCCGGCAACATCGGCGTGGACGCCGCGATGTTCGAAGCGGTGCACGGGTCGGCGCCGGATATCGCCGGGAAGGGCATCGCCAACCCGACGGGCCTCCTCCTGTCGGCGTGCCTCATGCTCGACCATTTGGGCCAGCCCGACACTGCCACCACGATCCGTGGAGCATTGGAAACCGTTGTGCTCGAGGGTAAGGCGCGCACGGTGGACATGGGCGGGAAGGCCACCACGAAGGAATTCACGACAGCGTTGGTACGAGCGCTCGGTTGAGCGGACGGGAGCGGACCGCTAGGTGAACGACGGCACCCCGACCTGGAGAGATCGCTATCCTGATGAGGTGACGTGTGTGCGCTGCCTGGAGGTTCTCGACCAGATGCTGTTGGATCGGCTGCTCTGGTGCGATGATTGCCGTCGCCGTGCACGTGAACGGGCCGCGTGGGCCGGATGGCTCGGCGGCCTCGCCTTCGGAACAGGCATCGTCGCGTACATCTGGCTCGTCATTGAGCCGACCGATTTGGTGATCGGCGGTTGGGTGGGGACCGTCGTCGCTGCGATCTGGATTGGCCAGAAAGTGGCCCGCGAAATCGTGTACGGGGTCATGCGTGTTCGGAATGCTCGGGCCGTGGACGCGGTACCACCCGGGCCTGCCCTAGGCGGACCTGCCTGAGACGGACCGGTCGACTAGATTTCTGCCCTCGGTCAGCTCCGAGGCGTAACTCTCAACAAACGGAACGTGTGCGATGGCCCGCTACGAAGGCATCGACTTCTACAACCTCGACGCGCTCTTCTCGGAAGAGGAGCGCATGGTGCGCGATACGGTTGGCACTTGGGTCGAGGATCGCCTCATGCCGATCATCGGTAAAGCGTACATCCAGCGGGAGTTCCCGACGGAGCTGATTCCTGAACTCGGTGAGCTCGGCGTGCTTGGGGCCAACCTCCCGGAGGAATACGGCTGTGCGGGGCTCAACAACGTCGCCTACGGGCTGATCATGCAGGAGCTGGAGCGCGGAGACTCCGGGATCCGCTCCTTCGTTTCCGTTCAGGGCGCCCTGGTCATGTATCCGATCTTTGCGTTCGGGAGCGAGGAGCACAGACGGCAATGGCTCCCGAAGCTGGCCACGGGAGAGGCCATCGGCTGCTTCGGCCTGACCGAACCCGACTACGGCTCCAACCCCGCCGGAATGATCACGCGTGCTGAGAAGACGTCGGACGGCTGGCGACTCAACGGCGCCAAGATGTGGATCACGAACGGGTCGATGGCGGATGTGGCGGTCGTGTGGGCGCAGACCGGCGCGCCGGGCGACGTGAAGGGCATTCGTGGATTCGTGGTGCCTACCGATACGCCTGGCTTCAGCGCCAAGGATCAGAAGGGCAAGCTCTCTCTCCTTGCATCGGATACGAGCGAGCTGGTCTTCCAGGATGTCGATCTTCCGGAGAGTGCTCTTATGCCCGGGAGCACCGACGGACTCAAGCAGCCGCTCATGTGCCTCACTCAGGCCCGGTACGGCATCTCCTGGGGCGCGGTCGGAGCTGCCATGGCCTGCTTCCACGAGGCCGTTTCGTATGCCAAGGAACGGGTCATGTTCGACACGACCATCGGCGGCAAGCAGATTCAGCAGGTGCGTCTTGCGGATATGCTGACGAAGATCACTCAAGGTCAGTTGGTGACGTACCATCTGGGGCGCATGAAGGACGAGGGCACCATGACACCCCAGCAGGTCTCGCTCGCGAAACGGGCCAATTGCGACATGGCGACCGACATCGCTCGGGAGGCTCGGCGCCTGCTTGGCGCGAACGGGATCCTGGTCGAGTACCACTCCATGCGGCACATGGCGAACCTCGAGTCGGTCTATACGTATGAGGGGACGCACGACATCCACTCACTGATTCTCGGTCAGGCAGTAACGGGCATCAACGCGTTCTAAGACGTCGAGCGGCGGGTCGCGCCACAAGAGCGGCTTGCTCCACGAGCGGGTTGCCCCACGAAGAATGAAGGGCGGGCCGGCAATCGCCGACCCGCCCTCGTTCTTTCCGCGTTACTCGGTCAACGAATCATCGCCGTTCCGGTCGGGAACGTGGCGACGGCCATGTTGGGGATCGAGTAGGTCACGTGATCGACGGACCCGGCCGCGATCCCGCCCATTAGCGGTTTCAGCGTGTAGGGATTCGGACTGTCGTCGGGCTGTGGCTCGATCGAAATCACAGCCAGGCCTCCGGCGAGATCAGTCGGAAAGGTCAGCCCGGTGGGCGCGTTCATGAGGAAGTCCTCGCCGGGGAAGGGCGGGCCGGCCATCGCGCCGCTGAAGGGAGCCGAGAGATCGGCCATGTTGAGTGCTGTGAACCTTCCCGTGGTGACCGGCTGCCCATTGATGACCGCCCAGCCCTCGTACGCCCAGCCTACCGGCAACGCCGGAAGGTTCAGCCCCACTGCGGGCGAACCGGACGCGATGGAGAGAAACCAGATGCCGCTGTTCTCATTGTTCATCGCACCGTCTGTGGGGGTGGCCAGGATGTAGTCGCCCGTGGCCGTGGTGAAGGAATTCCCCAGCGCAGCGCCATCACCTACGGTAAGACTGGCTCCGACCGCGCCGACGGGCCCCGCCAGAACGTGCGTGTCGGCAGGAACTACGTCGGTGTCACCCGATGGTTCGATGGTGATCACGACCATGGTGGTGCCCATGAGATCGATGCCGGTCTCGAAGCTGCCGCCGGCGATCAGCCCTCCGGCGACGGTGGTCAATGCGCCCGTGCCGTCGACGTTGAACTTGCCCGTGCTCACGGGTGCCCCTGCGATGATTGCCCATCCCTCATAGTGGAAGCCGTTGGCGAGTGGCTCGAGGCCAACAAATGCCAGATCGAGGGTCTCCATGAGTGGCTCCGTGGGATCATCGTCGCCACACGCCGCCAGGCCGAGCGTCGCGAGTGCGAGCGTGAAAACAAGAGTGCGCTTCATCGTAGTTCCTTTGTTTTGGTTGACCGTATCGCGCGGATCGTTTCATCACCGCAGGTGGGGCCATACCATGAGCAGGGGGCGTGCACGGTCGACGGTGAGTGGCGAAAACCGTTGATCCGCCCGGATGTCGGGCCTTCAAGGCGAGTCGGCACGGGCCGGGCCCGCTGTTTCATGGAACGTCGATGCAACACCCGGCCGGCGTCGTGAAACACGTTTTGCACCGCTTCAATCCTCTCCGAGGGGGGGATAGCGCCGGGTGGCTCACGAATGACCTTGAGCGCAAAGGGATTCCGCTATGCGGTCCACTTCCTGCACTTTGGAAGCGCCGAGAGATCCCCGCGTCTTCGGAGAATCATGAAGGTCACGCTCAAGAGTGCCTTCCGGCGAACCCGACTCAGTAGTCCAACTGGTGAGGTTGACCCGGCCCTCCCGCTCCGTAGCTTTCGGGTTCTCCTCATGTCGGCGCGAGAGGAAGAGACGCCTCGCTAGCTCAACTGGCAGAGCAACTGACTCTTAATCAGTAGGTTCGGGGTTCGAGTCCCTGGCGGGGCACTCGGGCAAAGTGAAGCCTCACAAGCACTTATATGCTTGTGGGGCTTTTGCCATTTGGGACCTAGAGTCTTCCATAAGTCTTCCACAGGATGTGTTTCGACGCTCTTTACTGGGCTGGTGTGGGCCGCTTGGCGTCGGTCACCTCGCGTCCACTTTGGGTCGCCGTTTCACGAATGTAGACGTAGGCTCCGGCGATGAAGATGAAGGAGATGCCGCATCCGAGTGCAAAGAGGATTCCGTCGGTCATCGGCCTCGCCCCATCAGGGTGAGTGTGCCGGCGGAGAGGATGGAAGGCACCCAGATCCCGACGAAGATTCCGCGCTCACGGTCACCGCTGAAGAAGAGGCCGACCGACAGTACGAAGGACAGGAATGCAGCCATGAAGAAGAACGTCCGGGGGCTCGAAAGGAGGCCTCGGGCCGGCGCATGTTCCTGTGTTGCGCTCGTTTGTGTTGTCTGGTCGTGCGTGTTGTTCATGAGTGACACCCTTGGTCTTGTTGAATTCGACTACCGGCTTTCGTGTGTACCGGGTTTTGTCTAACTTCTCAATGTAATGAGTTAGACGATACTTGTACACACGTGAGACACGGAGCGGTTTCCGATGAGTCACCCACCCACGATGCGGGTCCGAACCCTGGCCGAGGCGCCCCCGCGCCTAGGCGGAGCCTTCGTGCTCTACTGGATGACCGCGACGCGACGGTTGGAGTGGAACTACGCGCTCGACCACGCCGTGACCGTCGCCCGATCTCTCGGTAAGCCGCTGCTCATCTACGAGGGGCTCGAGCTGGGGTATCGATGGGCTTCGGATCGGCACCACCAGGCGATCATGGACGGCATGCGCGAACACAGCACGAAGTTGTCGGCGTCTCCCGTTGGGTACTTCCCGTTCATCGAGCGGAGCGCGGGCGAGGGCAGGGGGCTCGTGCGTGCATTGGCCGCTCGAGCGTGTCACGTCGTCACGGACGACTCGCCGGTCTTCTTCACCCCTAAGCTCCTCGAAGCGGCCTCGCGCTTGGAAGGGGTCCGGGTCGACGCGGTCGATAGCGTCGGACTCCTCCCGATTCGCGCCGCGGGTCGTCCCTACAGCGCGGCGTATCACTTCAGGCGCTATCTGCACAAAGAGCTGCCTGCCCGACTCGGTGATGTGCCGAGCGCGGACCCCCTCACCGGCATCGTATTGCCCCCCATGGGCGAGTTGCCCACTGAAGTCGCGGCGCGCTGGGCGCCCGCCGAACCGGCCGACTTCGAAGACCCGAGCCTTCTCGCGTCGCTCCCCATCGACCACTCGGTGGGTACGACTCCATGGCGTGGCGGGGCATCCGCTGCACGTTCGCGCCTGCAGGACTTCGTGGAAGCCTCACTGCCGAGGTACGTAGAGGATCGCAACCATCCCGACTCGATGGCTCCGAGTGGACTGTCACCCTGGCTGCACTACGGACACATCTCGCCGCACGAGATCTTTCGTGCGGTTGTCGACGCGGAGGAGTGGACCCCCATTCGACTCTCCGACAAACCGGACGGACGCCGGAGCGGCTGGTGGGGCATGAGCGCCAGCGCCGAAGCGTTCCTCGATCAACTCATCACGTGGCGCGAAGTCGGTCACGGGTACGCGGTCTACGAGCCGGATTTCACCCAGTACGAAACGCTGCCGGCGTGGGCGCGCCAGACGCTCGAGGATCACGTCCACGACCGACGGGAGCACTTGTATTCCGCGGACGAATTCGCGGCGGCCGAAACGCACGACGAAATCTGGAACGCCGCCCAGAGGCAGCTCGTGGAGGACGGCTACATCCACAACTATCTGCGGATGCTGTGGGGAAAGAAGATCCTCGAGTGGACCGAACACCCCCGCGAGGCGCTCGACGTCATGGTCGAAATCAACAACCGGTACGCACTCGATGGCCGAGATCCGAACTCCTACAGCGGCATCTTCTGGGTCATGGGCCGATTCGACCGTGGGTGGCCGGAGCGACCGATCTTCGGGAAGGTCCGCTCCATGACATCCGCGTCGACGCGGCGGAAATTGTCGTTGGATCGGTACTTGGAGCGCTGGGGTGGACCGAGCGCGCAGCTCACTCTGGACGGAGCGGGTCATGCAACTGCCTGAATGGGCCAAACGTGGGCGCGGCATCTGGCGTTGGGACGGCTCGCAACGGCCGGAATTCGCGGATACACCCGGCGTGGGTCAGGAATCCGTGTGGGACTATCCTCGGCCGCCCCGGCTCGAGCCGGATGAGCGGCGGATCGTGATTCGGGTGGGCGGTGCCGTCATCGCAGACACTACTGGGGCTCTTCGACTGTTGGAGACGGCCAGTCCTCCCACCTTCTACATCCCGCCGTCCGACATACGGATGGAGTTGATGCGCCCAGAGGCCGGCGTGTCTCGGTGTGAGTGGAAGGGTACCGCTCGGTACTGGTCCGTGCGGACTCAGGAAGGCGAGCGCGTGGAAGAGGCCGCGTGGAGCTACGCTGAGCCGTTCCCCGATTTTGAAGCGCTCCGGGACTATCTCGCGTTCTACCCCAATCGGGTCGACTGCGTCCTGGCCGGAGAGGAGGTGCGGGCCCAAGCCGGCGGCTTCTACGCTGGTTGGATCACTTCGGACGTTGTGGGACCCTTCAAGGGTGATCTAGGGTCAGGAGGATGGTGATCGCATGAATGGTCAAGACAAGCGTACGATTCTGCTCACGGGAGCCACCGGCTTCGTCGGTCGATACGTGTACGACGCACTCGTCGAAGCGGGGTGGAGCGTTCGCTGCGCGACGCGAGACGTAACGTCCGCGCAGGCTCGGTGGCCCGAGCGTACCTGGGTCCAGCTCGACGTATCCGACCCCGGATCGTTGGGCGGGGCCATGGAGAGGTGCAAGGCTGCCCTGTACATGATTCATGGCATGGCGTCGCACGGGGACGACTTTCGCAGCGCCGAGGTTCGGCAGGCGGAGGCGTTCTCCAAAGAAGCCGCGAAGGCCGGGCTGGACCGGATCGTCTACTTGGGCGGAGTCGCCGCGCCGGGCGATGCGTCCGAACATCTTCGGAGCCGTGAAGAGGTGGGCGAAGCCCTGAGGGCGGGCGACGTCCTCACCGTGGAGCTCCGTGCCAGCATGATCGTGGGCGATGGAAGCTTGAGTTGGCTCATCGTCCGGGACCTGGCCGCGCGCCTGCCCGTGATGATCCTTCCGAGCTGGCTTCGGTCGCGCACGGAGCCGGTGTCCATCGACGACATCACCGTCGCGCTCGTGCGAGCGCTGGACCTCGAACTGGAGTACAGCACGTGGTTCGACGTGCCCGGTCCGGACGTGCTCTCCGGACGCGAGATTCTGGAGCGAACCGCCGCGGCCTTGGGCGTGCACAAGCCCGTGATGATCCAGGTCCCCTTCCTCTCGCCGCAGCTCTCGTCGCATTGGGTGCGGTTCGTCACCCGAGCGAAGTGGTCCGTCGCGCGTGAAGTCGTCGTGGGGCTCAAAACGGACCTCATCGCCCACGATGATCGGTTCTGGTCTCTCATAGGACATCGGGAGACCCAGAGCTTCGACGAGGCTGCCAGGACAGCATTGGAAGCCGAGCGTGAGCGGGCTCCCAGTCGAGGTCCGTGGTCTTGGGTGGAGCGAGCCCTACGCCTTGTCGGGAGCCTCGCTTCAGAGCGTTCCTCGGGGCCGGAGCCGCGAGGAGCGGACGGGTCCATGGCCGGTGGACGCGCCCTCGCCTACGGGCTCGTCTGGCTCATCGGCGCATGGATCTCGACCCAAATCGGGATCTGGCTGGCCATTGGAACCTCAGCCGCGCTGTTGGGCGTGACGGCCCTGTTGCTTGAACGGAGGACGTTGTGGGGGAGTGGGCCTCCTGCCAGCTCCATGATCCTGGGCGCGATGGTGGGCCTGATGATGGCCGTTGCGACCCTCGTGCTTTTCGAGCCCGTCGCAGGAGCGTTTCCCTCTCTTCGGGCCGACGTCGCGGCGCTCTACGCGGCGTTCCGAAGTCCCGGTGCGCTGATCGTGGTCTTTCTCATGCCGATGGTCGTGGTGTTCGAAGAGGTCGTCTGGCGTGGCGCGATTCACAACGCTTTGGCGCGGAGGATGTCGTTGCCGTGGGCCGTCGTCGCCGGAGCCGTGCTCTACTCGCTGGCGCATATTCCCATTGGGTCTGCGGCGCTCGTCGTCACGGCCCTTGGGGCTGGCCTGTGCTGGTCTGCACTGCGAGCGTTCAGCGACAGTCTCCCGGCTGTGGTGGTTGCCCACCTCATGTGGAACTTCGTCGTGCTCGTGATCTTTCAGCTAACGCCCTGAGGTCTGGATGGCGCTGCAGGAGGAAGCGGGCGCCTCACGGAAACCGGGCTCTCGCTAGGCACCCCGTACTACATGTCGCCTGAGCAGGCGACGGGCGATCAGGCCATCGGTCCCGCGAGCGACACTCTCTCGCTCGCGTGTGTGCTGTACGAGATGCTCGTCGGCGAGCCCCCGTATCCCGGTAGCACCGCACAGCCGTCCTCGTCAGGACAGTGTGGCCACGCCACTATTCGCTACTCCGTCCGAGGAAATGGATCCGGCGATCTCACCGGATGGACGGTGGATCGCCTATGTGTCCCGCGAGATGGGCACGCGTCAGATGGTGGGGCGGACGGGCCAACCGCTCCCCGCTTCGTGCTCGTGAACAACTTCGCCGAGGTGTTGAAGCAGATGGTGCCGCGCTGAGGTAGGGGCTCTCGGACGGATGGTTGTGGGCCCGCGAAGCTCGATGGTGAACCGGGGCCCGTCGTCGCATCGCATCGCCCCGCTTGGGTCGTGATCTATTCTCAGGGCCGGTCTCCCGGCGTGAGCTCGGTGCCGGCAGAGAGATGACTCCACGGGAGCCCCAATGTCCACACAGGGTCGCCCTGATCAAGAAAGGCCGAAGCTCCTAGACCTCGTGTCGCGGGCCGTGCGCGCGCGCCGATACAGTCCGCGGACGGAAGAGGCGTACCGAGGGTGGACACTGCGATTTGTCCGTTTCCATGGACTCCGCCATCCGTCCGAAATGGGGGTCGAGGAGATCAACGCCTTCCTGACCCACCTCGTCGTAGCACGGGGCGCCAGCGGGTCGACCCAAGCCCAGGCCCGAGCCGCGCTGCTCTTCCTCTACAAGGTCGTGCTCACCGCGCCCGTCGATGGCATCGATATCGAGACCGTGAAGGGCAAGTCGCCACAAAGGCTTCCGGTCGTGATGACGCGCACCGAGGTCGGGCGTCTTCTGCGCGCGATGGGAGGGAAGCCCCAGCTTGTTGCGTCGATGCTGTACGGATCTGGGCTACGTCTGAGCGAGGGGCTCAGCCTACGGGTCAAAGACCTGGACCTCGAGAGGCGTGAACTCGTGGTGCGATCGGGGAAAGGCGGACGAGATCGGGTGTCCATGATCCCATCCGCGCTCGTCACCCGACTGGAGGATCAACTTCAGCGAAGGCGCGCGACGCACGAGCGCGACCTCGTCGGAGGTGGCGGATGGGTGACCCTGCCCGGGGCCTATTCGAGAAAGTCGCCCCGGGCCGGATTCGAGTTCGGGTGGCAGTTCGTCTTCCCGTCTTCGACGCTCAGCGCTGATCCAACCACCGGTGCGCTCGGGCGATATCATCTGCACCAAACAGCGGTGCAAAGGGCCGTCACCACGGCTTCGAGAGCGATCGGCATGGTCAAGCGAATCACCAGCCACACGTTCCGCCATTCCTTCGCCACGCATCTATTGGAGGATGGATACGACATCCGCACCATCCAGGAATTGCTCGGCCACAGGAGCGTGAAGACCACCATGATCTACACCCACGTGCTCAACCGCGGCGGACGGGGAATCCGAAGCCCCCTCGACACAATCTTCGCGGAACGCCCCGAGCCCGACCCCCTTTAGCCCGTTAGGTCGCGCGCTGTCTTTCCACCAATAGGGAGAAGGCCCGGGCGCCAGCGGCTAGCGCGAGATTCCTCAGGCATGGTGCGGGATTGGGAGGGCAGGAGTTCTGAGGGGAGTGGCCGCGGAACCGGAGCCGGATTGCGGAATCCGGGGCAGACCCGTTGAATAAAGAGAGTTAGGTTGAAGCTTCTTACACCGAGGCAGCGACAGCCTGCGCCACATCGCGGCGTTCTGCACCGAGCTTGAGCAGGGCGCGGATCAGAAGATCCACCGACACGCTGGCATCAGCGGCTTCCATCTTCGCGACTCGCGACTGACTGGAGCCGATGATCCGGGCGACCTGAGTCTGATTCAAGTGCTTCTCCAGCCTCCGCGCCCTGAGGTCTGCGGCCAAGGCGAGCTTCATGTCCACGAATGCGGCTTCCGCGTCGGAAAGGCCCAGGAACTCCTGGGCGTCGCCCGTCGTCCAGCCAGCTGCCGCCAGCTTCCTGCTCGTCGCCTTATCCATGATTCCAGCCTCCCTCGCTACTTCCTGCTGTCCTGGTACGTCGCAAGCCGCGTACTGCAGGTTTCGATGACGTTCCTCGGAGTGGCCTGAGTCTTCTTGGCGAAAACGTCGAGGAGCACCACAGCATCGGCGTCCACGAAGTACACGATCCTCCACGTTACCCTCTCGTCCACGATCCTGAGTTCGTGACACCGCTTCCCGATACTTGGCATCGGCCGAGAGTGCGGCATCGACAACGACCCCCCCTGCTGCAACCGGCGTAGCAGGAAGCCGGCCTCGATTCTGGCCTCAGCCGAGAACGGCGGCGACTTCACCTCCCTGGCCAGCCACACGAGCGGCTTGTCGTTCGGGCTCATGCTCCCCACTATGTCAGATTCGACGTAGTGTGTCAATCACGACATACGGGGCTTCAATGTGACATCAAGTTTGAAGTGCAACAGCAGTTAACGGGCGGTTTTGGTGAAGTAACACTCGGCGGGGGTTCGAAAGCCGAGCCTACGGCGAGGTCTGGTGTTGAGCTTATC
>JAQBXY010000020.1 GCA_027623325.1 Gemmatimonadota bacterium | reverse complement strand
GATTGGTATGATCTGCGCCACGGCTGGGGTGACGAGTGGAACGTCGGGATGGTGACCATCGCCGCGAGCGACCGTGCTTGGCTCGATTTCTGGGATGAGTTCCGCCGCAGATTGGGTGCGGCCCAACCGGGGGTCTTCGCGGAGTACGACGCGCTGTGCACGCTCCACAAGGACAACATGTACAGCGTCCGGAACAGCGGGTCCCTGTAAGCAGTTGCGCGACAGAAAACACGGCCGGTCCCGAACGATGGGGCCGGTCGTCTTTCGTGGAGTGGCTGGATGAGCCGACGGAGGGCCACCTCCATCGCCATGGGGTACTTTCATCTTGTCGACGATGCTTTATTGTCCCTCGTCGAAATGAACCGTCCAGAAACGCTGTAGTTCGTACCCTGCTGGCCCGTCGTCTAACGGCAGGACACCGGTCTTTGGATCCGGCAGTGGTGGTTCGAATCCACCCGGGCCAATACATCTGCGTACGCATACGGAAGCCCCTTTCCCAAGATTCCGTGATGTCGGTCGCCTTTCGACTCTTGCTACTGATCGTCGTCGCGCCGCTGGTCGGGTCAACGCCGCTGACCGGGCAGGTCGCGACCCAGTCGCCCGATACGTTCGAGGTCGAGGTTGGAAGCGGCGACGCCCTCGGGGCCGCTCGCGCCGCTCAGGCGCTCTTCGAGCGCCGAAGGGTCCGGCTATTGCCCCTATCCGCAGAGCCAGGTGGCGGACACTGTGACGAGAACGTCGGCCGCTTCTGCATCTCGTACGGAGAGGGCGAGTGGTTCCCCCTCGAGGAAGTGCCGGAGATCGTGCATCTGCGTCGGACCCTCCTCGCCAGCTTGGATTCCCTCCAGGGGGTGGTCCTCGAGGAGGGCTGGATTCTCGGGCAGCGGGTTTGGTATCGCTCCGAGGCGGGGGATTGGACCGGAGCAGTCGAGGCGGCTCGCGGGTGCGGGCGGGTCGAGCGGTGGTGGTGCCGCGCGCTGGAGGGATTCTCCCTGCACGGCGCCGGACGCTATCGCGAGTCCGAGGCCGCTTTCGCTGAAGCGCTGCGGGGGATGGACGACGAACGCGCCCGAGAGTGGCGCGTTCCCCGATGGGGCCTCGACGGGACCGCGCGTGATCTCTTGGAAGACGCCGAGCACGATCCGGGCGCGGAAGCACGACTCTTGGAGCGCTTGTGGCGACTCGCCGACCCGCTCTATCTCGTGGAAGGGAACGACAGGCGTACAGCCCACTATGCTCGTTGGACCGTGGCGACGATTCGGGAACGGGCTCGCAATCCGTTCCACATCCGGTGGGGTCCGGACCTAGACCAACTCACGGTGCGCCATGGCTGGGAAGTGGGTTGGGAGCGGACACCGACCCGTGATTTTACCGCGCTCGACAACGTGGTCGGCCACAAGCACCCGGAGGGAAGGGACTTCCTACCGTCCGGCCGAGTGGTCGCCGACCCAGTGTCGGCGACTCCCGCGTCC
This sequence comes from Gemmatimonadota bacterium, assembly GCA_027623325.1. Taxonomy (GTDB): domain Bacteria; phylum Gemmatimonadota; class Gemmatimonadetes; order Longimicrobiales; family Gaopeijiaceae; genus UBA2589. The sequence goes on along the minus strand of JAQBXY010000020.1, from coordinate 60,901 downwards.
CTGACCGCGAGTCGGATTCGGCCGCGCAGCCTGTACGCGCCCGAGTACGCCCCCGTGTTGCTCCCCATGGAGGGTCAAGTCGCGTTCTTCCCCAGAGGGCAGACCACGTGGGTGGTTGCGTCACTCTTCCTGCCGGAGGATACGACCTACCACGTTGGCCACCTCCACCCGCTGCCGTGGATGGAGGCCGGCGATCAGGAAGGCATGGCCGATCGGATTGGGCTGTTTGCCGACCCGATCGAAGGGGGAGCGCCGCGGCAGACCATCCGCTCCGGCACGACCGACGGAGCATTGATGCTCGAAGTACCCACAGGGGCCTATGTGATTTCGGCCGAGAGTTGGAGTCCCACACGGAGGAGAGCGGGTCGGCTTCGCCGAGGCGTCGCAGCGCGACCGGCACCGGAGGATGTGGCGACCCTGTCGGACATACTCCTCGTTCGCCCGGGTAGGCCCGACCCCGAGTCGCTGGAGGAGGCGGTGCAGCGAGCCCTGCCGAGAGCGGCGATCCGACCCGGTGAGTCGTTCGGGATCGTCTGGGAGGTGGTGGGGCTGGGATTCAGGCCCGAGGTGCTCGATTTCGAGCTATCCGTTCGACGAACGGACCGTGGCGTGTTGAGGCGTGTGGGGGAATTCTTGGGCCTGAATGAGCGAGCACGACCGCTCGCGCTGTCGTGGGAAGAGGTGGGGCCTGACCGTCCGACACACATGTATCGGTCCCTGAACCTGGATCTTCCGGCGTTGGAAGAAGGCGTCTACGAACTCCGTCTGGTCATGCGGACGCTCGATCGCAGTGACGTGGTGTCGACCTTGGCCTTCATCGTCTCAAATGAGTCTCGGTGAGCCGCGGCCCCCACGTTGACCCCTCCCGGCGTCCTGTCTAGGTTTTCAGGCTGTCATTCACGCTTCCCTTGACTCCGACACCGAGTTCATGGACGACACCTTCAGACGGGGCCCGCTCCAACTGCTGTGTGGTCGGTCGAATCCGAACCTCACGGCGGAGATCGGTGAGCACATCGGAAAGTCTCCGGACGGCGCGACGATCAAGCTGTTCGCGGACGGCGAGATCTTCGTACGAATCGACAGGAACGCTCGGGGCCGAGACATCTTCATCGTGCAGTCCACGAACGCGCCCGCTGAGAACATCATGGAGTTGTTGTTGCTCATCGACGCGGCTCGAAGGGCCTCGGCGGCGAGAGTTACGGCCGTAATCCCGTACTTCGGGTACGGCAGGCAGGACCGCAAGGATCAACCGCGAGTCGCGATCGGAGCCAAGCTCGTCGCGAACCTGATTGTCGCTGCGGGGGCCGATCGCGTCATCTCGATCGACTTCCATCAGCATCAGATCCAGGGCTTCTTCGACATCCCGGTGGACCATCTCTACGCGGCGCCGGTCATCACTAAATACTTCAGGGATCTCGAGTTAGAGGACCTCGTCGTGGTCGCTCCCGACGTGGGTTCGGCCAAGATGGCCCGTGGCTACGGAAAGCGACTCGGGGCGACGTTCGCGATCATCGACAAACGACGGCCCAAGGCGAACCAGTCCGAGGTCTTGAATGTGGTCGGTGACGTAGAGGGTATGACGTGTCTGCTGGTCGATGACATGGTGGACACCGCAGGGACCTTGTCCAATGCGGTCTATGCGTTGAAGGAGCGGGGCGCCAAAGCGGTGTACGCGGCGGCGACCCATGCGCTCTTCTCGGGTGAGGCGGTCGATCGCCTCCGGGAGGCGCCGTTGGAGGAGATGGTGGTCACGAACACGATCGCGATCCCCGAAGACAAGCAGTTCGAGAATCTTCGGATCCTCTCCGTGGCCGGTCTTCTGGCCAGTGCGATCGACCATGTGCATTCGAACGAGTCGGTAAGTCAGCTCTTCGAGATGCTTCCAGACAACTGAGGGAAAGGGCCCCAGGAGACCCTGGGGGCCGATAATCAGAGGAAAACACTATGTCCACGACGGTTACACTGAAGGCAGAAAAGCGCGAGGGCACCGGCAAGGGCGTCGCGCGGCAACTCCGGCTGAACGGCCGAATTCCGGCCGTGGTGTACGGGCGGGAAATGGACGCGATCCATATTTCGCTCAACACGAGAGAGGCCGAATACCTCTTCCATAGCATCTCGGTCGACAACACGATCGTCGAGCTTGCTGTTGAGGGGACGAAGGAGTCCTTCCAGACGCTGGTTCGGGAGATTCAGACCCACCCAGCAAAGGCCTCGCTCCTCCACGTCGACTTCATTCGAATCCAGAAGGGCGTTGCGGTCGAGATGGACGTCCCGGTTCACCTGGTGGGTACGCCGATCGGTGTGCGGATCGGTGGTGGAATCATCGAGCAGGTCATCCACGATCTCCCCATCCGTTGTATCCCTTCGATGATTCCAGACTCGATCGAGGTGGACGTCACCGGCTTGGACCTCAACGACGTCATCCATGTCGCCGACATCGTGTTCTCGGAGGGCGTCGAGGTCATGGTGCCGCAGGACACTACGATCTGCTCCGTCTCGCTGCCCCGAGCCGAGGTCGCTGCTGGGGCCGAGGACCATGAAGCGAAAGATCCGGAGTTGGTTGGTAAGGACACTGATGGTGACGGCGAGGACTGAGTTGCCTGAACGCCTCGCAGCATGAAAGTCGTGATCGGGCTCGGGAATCCCGGGCCCGAGTACGACTCCCACCGGCACAACGTGGGCTGGTGGGTTGTGGACAGGCTCGCGTTCGACTGGGGCTTTGGCGCGTTCAAGAGGGACGGCGGTGCGCTCGTCAGCGAGGGCACGGCTTGCGACACGCGGGTCAGGCTCTTGAAGCCCACGACCTACATGAATCGAAGTGGGCTCGCTCTGCGTCCGTTGCTCGGAGTCCCGGGCTTTGTACCGGGTGAGGACCTCCTGGTAGTTGTGGACGACGCGACGCTCGAAGTAGGGAGGGTTCGCTTCCGTCCCGAGGGCTCGGCCGGAGGGCATAACGGACTCAAGTCGATTTCCGGAGCGCTTCAGTCGAACGCGTTTGCGCGATTGAGAGTGGGGGTCGGACAGAAGCCGGAAGGGGAAGACCTGGCAGATTGGGTTCTGTCCGAGATGCCCCCGGAAGACGAGGATGTGGTAGTGGGATTGCTCCCGGAGCTGACCGAGGCCGTCGAGGCATGGGTCGATGAGGGAGTGGAGGCGGCGATGAACCGCTTCAACCGATAGTGATTCGAGAACCGAACCAGCACGACGAACCAAAGGAAGACTGATTCGATGAACTTCATCGACGTTACGAGCTTCGCGGCACTACTCGGACTAGCAGGTCTGGCGGTGGCCGCCGGCATCTACGGGTACGTGAAGAAGCAAGATCCCGGCACCCAGACCATGATCGACATCGGGGAGCAGATCCACGATGGCGCCATGGCATTCCTTCGCCGCGAATACACGGTGCTCGCGGGCTTCGTCGTAGTGGTGGCGATCCTCCTGAGCCTCGCCATCGGAACCACGCCGGCGTTGGCCTACGTATTCGGGGCGCTGAGTTCTGTCGCCGCAGGATTCGCGGGAATGAAGGCCGCGACCCGGGCGAATACCCGCACGTCGGCCGCGGCCAACCAGCACGGACAGGGCAAGGCGCTTCGAATCGCCTTCTTCGGCGGAGCCGTCATGGGCCTCTCCGTTGCCGCGCTGGGCCTGGTGGGCCTCGGTGTGCTCTACTACGTGTTCGGCGCGGCGGCCGGGACCGCGCGCGAGTTCGCGACCTTCGCGGAGATCGTTTCGGGCTTCGCGATGGGCGCGAGTACGATCGCTCTCTTCGCGCGGGTGGGTGGCGGAATCTTCACCAAGGCTGCGGATGTCGGTGCAGACCTCGTCGGGAAAATCGAAGCCGGAATTCCGGAAGACGACCCCCGGAACCCCGCGACCATCGCCGACAACGTTGGCGACAACGTCGGTGACGTCGCCGGGATGGGCGCGGACATCTTCGAGTCCTATGTCGGGTCGGTTGTCGCAACGATTGCGATCGGAGCGACGGCTCCTGCCCTCATGGACCATCGCGCGGCGGCCGTGGCGCTCCCGATCGTGACGGTCATGGTCGGACTGCTCGCCTCGCTCGTCGGTATCTCCGCGATGAAGATCCTAGAGAAGCGCGATCCCTCGCACGCGTTGCATGGCACCACGTGGATCGCGGGGGGCCTCTTTCTCGCCGCCATGTACTTCGTGGTCCAGAGCCTGGGCATCACCTTCGCGGATGCAGAGAGCGGACAGCTCTATCCGGTGCTCGGACCGTGGATCGCGATCGTCGCGGGCACGCTCGCGGGCGTGATGATCGGAATGGTGACCCAGTACTACACCTCGGCCGCTCCGGTCGACCGGATCGCCGAGTCGAGTCAGACGGGCGCGGCGACGAACATCATTACGGGACTCGCGGTGGGCATGGAGTCCACGGTGATCCCGGTCATTCTGATCTGTATCGCCATCTGGGTCGCGTTTGCGTTCTCGGGTCTGTACGGCATCGGTATCGCGGCCGTCGGAATGCTCGCGACCGTGGGGGTCACGATGACGGTCGACGCATACGGCCCAATCGCGGACAACGCGGGAGGCATCAGTGAGATGAGCGGGCTCGGGCCAGAGACGCGCGAGATCACGGATTCCCTCGACGCGATCGGAAACACGACTGCGGCGATCGGGAAGGGCTTCGCGATCGGCTCCGCGGCGTTGACGGCGCTCGCTCTGTTCTCCGCCTACTCAACCAAGGTCGGGCTTCAGAGCACGGGGATCAACATCGTCGACCCGATCGTGGTCATCGGACTCTTCCTTGGCGGCACGCTACCCTTCTTCGTAGCCGCGCTGACCATGACCGCTGTGGGTCGTGCGGCGCAGGGCATGGTCGACGAGGTTCGTCGCCAGTTCCGTGATATTCCGGGCATCATGGACGGGACCGGGAAGCCCGACTCCGCGCGCTGTGTGGACATCTCCACGAAGGCTGCCTTGCGGGAAATGGTCCTTCCCGGCGTGACCGCGGTTCTCGCGCCGGTCATCGTCGGTCGCTTTCTCGGCGTGGAGGCCTTGGGTGGCCTGCTCGCCGGCGCCACCGTGACCGGCGTACTCATGGCTCTCTTCATGGCGAACGCCGGTGGAGCCTGGGACAACGCCAAGAAGTACATCGAGGCCGGGGCCTACGGCGGCAAGGGCTCCGATCCGCATAAGGCTGCAGTGGTCGGCGATACCGTTGGGGATCCCTTCAAGGACACATCAGGGCCGTCCTTGAACATCCTGATCAAGCTGATGAGTGTGGTTTCGCTCGTGCTCGCACCTTGGTTCGTCCGGGTGCACGGCCTCGAAGTCGACGGTCAGTCGATGCCGTGGCTGCTGGAGACCCTCCGGTCGATGTTCGGATAACGGTCGCATGTCCCGCGAAGCATCGTTCGAAAACGCTCTGGCGTTCGCCGCCGACCTGATTCGTATTCCGGGACTACCGGGTCAGGAAGGCGACGTCGCGCGACGAGTGGTGGAGGAGATGGAGGCGCTCGGGCTCGATGACGTGCGCGTGGACGCCGCGGGGAATGTGATCGGTGTCGCGAGGGGTAGGGGTGATGCGCCAGCGGCCCTGCTCAACTGTCACATGGACGTGGTCGCTGAAGGGGACCACAGCGAGTGGGAGGTTCCTCCCTTCTCGGGTGAGGTGAAGGACGGCTTTCTGCACGGGCGTGGGGCGATGGATATCAAGGGACCCCTCGCCATCCAGACGTATACCGCTGCGGCGCTCAAGGGCGAGGCGCCGGGCGATGTGATCGTCGCCCACACGGTGCTGGAGGAACGGGGTGGACTCGGGATGAAGCTCCTGCTCGAGTCAGGCTCCGTCGATCCCGGTGTCGTCATTATCGGGGAGGCGACACACGGAGACGTCTGCATTGGGCATCGTGGGCGAGCCGAGGTCGAGGTCGCCATCACGGGGCTCGCCGGACATGCCAGTGTTCCCGCTCAAGCGAGAAACGCTCTGGATCTGGTGGGTGACGTGCTGCTCGCGATCCGGTCGCTGTCCGAGGAGCAGGGTTCGGACCCGGTCCTCGGGACGTCGAGCCTCGTCACGACGATGATCGATGTGCTTCCGCAGAGTCGTAACGTGATCCCCGACTCCGCCGTCATCACGATCGACTGGCGAATTCTGCCGGGAGATACGGACGAGTCGCTCAAGGCGCGGGTGAGGGGAGCCATCGAGAGACAATTGCCGGTCTTGCCGGAAGGGCTCTCCTATGTCGTTCGCATGGCCTCCGAACACCAGCGGACCTACACCGGCATACGAGAGACAAGGAATCTACTGACCCCCGGTTTCCTGATGGCGGAGGACCACCCCATGGTCCTCGCCGCCGCACAGGCGGTCGGTCGAAGGGACGGTGCGGGAGCGGCGACCATTCGACCCTGGAAGTTTGCGACGGATGGGGGGTGGTCGTGCGGCGTGCACGGGATCCCGACGGTGGGTTTCGCACCCGGTGAAGAGCGTTTTGCGCACACGAACCGCGAGCGCATCGATGTGGAGGAGGCGCGGTGGGGGTTCGGGCGTTACCCGATGCTGGTCGCGGCAGTGCAAACGGCGATCGCTGCCCCGTAGGCTGCCGATACGAGGAAGGCTTCCGCACTAGAGTCGGCTTCCCCGTGTTGGGGGCTTCCACTAGGTTAATCGCCGCGCCACGTATGGCGCGGCTGTAAAAAATCATCCCGCTCCGTCGGGCGCCCTCACCGCATGAGAGGTGCCCCGCTGACGGAGCCCGTAGGAACTCACGGACCGAGGGAAACGAAGATGCGACTGTACGAAGTTGTCTATATCCTGGATCCGGCGCTCGAAGAAGCCGCCGTGACCACCAAGCTCGAGAAGTTCCACGCGCTCGCGCTTTCCCAGGGTGGCGAAATCTCCGGTGTCGAGCACTGGGGTGTGCGCCAACTGGCGTATGCCGTCAACAAGCTCTCCAGCGGGTATTACGTCGTGGCTCAGTTCACGGCTGCTGCCGATGCACTCCCGGAATTCGAACGCCTCATCAAGCTGGACGAAGAGGTGATGCGTTACCTCCTCGTTCTCAATGAGGGTGAGCCGACGGACGGCCAGTCCATCATGGCCGATGTCCCCGTTCGTGATCGGAAGGACGACGACGACGAGGAGGAAGAGGACGATGACGGCGACCGCGGCGACCGTGATCGCGGGGACCGTGATCACGATGGTGGTCCGCCGGAGTTCCAGGGGTCGCGTGGCCGCCGCCGTCGAATGGAAGGCCCTCGCATTCTCGTGCTCAACTACAAGGATGTGAACACGCTCGCACACTTCGTGACGGAGCAAGGGAAGATCCTACCGAAGCGCACGACGAAGGTGACGGCGGCCTTCCAGCGTCAGCTGGGGAGTGCCATCAAGCGGGCTCGGTACCTGGCGCTGCTGCCTTACACTCGGCGCAACGACGGCTGACGTCTGATGGAGCGTTCGGGAACCGTGGGGGACGATACTTCGCGAGGATGGCGCAGGGCCCTCGGGCTCTTCGCGGTCGCGATGGCGACTTCGGTCGTACAGCCCTCGGTTCTTGTCGCCGTACCGCTGCTCGTGCTCCTGGGTTTGAGAGGTGGGCGCGGAGCTCCAGTGTTCTTCGTCACGGGCATGGCGGTGTTGGTAACCGTCGTTGGCACGCAAGACGCGTTTTGGTTCACCGAGAGGGCATGGGCGCTCATGCTCGGGGGCGTTTTTGTTGCACTAACCATGGCGGTACCTCGGTGGGGGCTCGCTTCGCGGGCTCTGGCGTCGGTGATCGGGACCGCAGCGGTGTGGGGCGGCATCCTGACCCTTCGCACTGGTGCTTGGGCCGCGATCGACTGGAGCGTGACGGATCGGCTTCGAACGGGGTTCAGCACGTGGATGGACGCGATGGTCGTCCTTCGACAGGGCGAGGCTGTACCCCCGGCAATGGTTTCCGCGATTTATCAGACGGTGGAAGCCCAAGCGGCGGTGTTTCCGGCGATGGTCGCGCTGGAATCCGTCGCCGCCTTGGGGGTGGCATGGTGGCTGTATGTTCGCCTGGTGCAGGGGAGTGATCGCGGACTGGGTCCGCTGAGTGGTTTCCGATTCAACGACCACCTGGTGTGGTTGATGATCGTCGGGCTTTTTCTCATGGCCGTCCGATCTGGGGAGGCGCTTACGCGAGTGGGCGCTAATGTATCGGTGTTCATGGGTGCGCTGTATGCAGTACGGGGAGCCGGGGTCTTTTTGTTCTTGACCGGCGGCCTCTCGCTCTTGACGTATGTGATGTTCGCGCTGGGATTCGTCTTCGCGGCTCCGGTCGTGATCGGATTCGCGGTGTTCATTGGAATTGCTGACACGTGGTTGGACCTGCGCGCCCGCGCGGCTCTGACCGCTTGAGACCCAAGTCGGAGGAAGCATGAAGCTCATTCTGAAGAAGACGGTTTATAACCTCGGCGAAGCGGGCCAGGTCGTTCAGGTAAAGAAGGGCTATGGGCGCAACTACCTCATTCCCCAGGGTCTGGCCTATTCGGCCAGCGAGGCGAACATGAAGCGCCTCGAGGAAGAGCATGTTCTGGCCCAGGAACGTTCGCGGCGCGACTTCCTCGAAGCTCGCCGTCGTGCGTCGCAGCTCGAGGGGCTCACCCTCACGTTCTTGGAGCGTGCGAGTGACGACGGGAAGCTGTTCGGTTCTGTCACCGTGGCCGATATCGTGGATCAGGTAAACGGAGGCTCTCTGGACTTCGAGCTCGACAAGAAGGCCGTGCAGTTGGACGAGGCGCTCAAGGTGCTCGGTGTGAGCAATGTCACCCTCCGGCTGCATGCCGAAGTTGAAATCGAGATCGAAGTCAGAGTGGAGCGTGAGGAGGGCTGAAGGCGCCGTGAGCCTCCCAACCACGGATCCTGACGACTTCCCGTCCGAGGTCAGGCGGGCTGCTGAACTCGCGGTGGAACTGAAGGGACATGATGTGGTGGTGCTCGACCTCCGCGGAATCTCGACGGCCACGGATTTCTTCGTGATCGCGAGCGGTACGTCGGATGTCCAGGTGAAGGCGATCGGGGACCACGTGGTGGAAGAACTCAAGAAGGATGGGGTCCGTCCCACCCATCTCGAGGGATCCCGCGGGGGGCGCTGGGTGCTGATCGACTACGTGGACTTCATCGTGCACGTGTTCCATCCGCAGGCGCGACAGTTTTACCAATTGGAGAACCTCTGGGGAGACGCCCCCAGTTGGGAAGCGCCTTCGGCGTGAACACGAGCCTGGCGATCCCGTCGCAAGGCCATGGGAAGCCGCGACAATACTGCACTTTCGGGCATTTTCTCAGATTTGCCGTCCTGTGGAGTCCTCTCTAAGTTATGCCGTCTCCCGGTGTCCATGGCCGGGCTGGTCCGCCCCCTGATCTCCCTGGCTCGCAACGATCCCGCCCGAGCGTGTGATGGCCCAACTTCCCGATTGGCGACCCCTCAGCGGAGCCGCTCCCTCGCTTCCCGACGCCGGTGGCGCGGGACGAGTCGTGGTGGTAGTTGCGTCGGAGCAGGCGGTCGCCGAAGGGTGGGCAGCTTCCGCCGCGCTAGACTTGGCCCGGTCCTGGAGTCGCTCCGGGCAGCGGGTGATCCTCATAGACGGGGCCCTTCAGCAGCCCACGCTCCATCAGGCAGCGGGTGTCCCGAACCGGGAAGGGCTTACGGATGCAACGCTTTTTGGGGCCTCCGTAGGGCGCGTGTCCCAGGCGATCGATGACGGAGCGTTCTTCCTCATCTCCGCCGGTACCGTGGTAGCCGACACCAACACGGTGGTTCGAAGCGCTCGTTGGCACAGGCTTTCGTCGGGGATGGCGGAGGCCGGAGTGACCGTAGCGCTTTATGTGAGAGACGGCGAAAGCGGGACAGCGGCCTTCCTCGGGTCCGCGTCCGACATCGTCGTCCTGGCAGCGAAGGGGGAACGGGCGCCCAACGCTGTCCGCGATCTGGAGCCCCTCGTACGTGCCGTGACCGGCCCTGCAGTGGGTGCCGAGAAGCAGGGCGGGGCAGTCGAAGGAGCGCGAGGCCCGAAACCCACGACAGGCGGAGTTGGGCGGATGGTGGGGTTCGTGGTGGTCGCCGCCGGGGGTGCAGCGGCCCTGGGCTTCCTCTTGGTCAATCTTCTGGGTGGCGGATGAAGCTCAAGTCGCTGAAGATCCACGGCTTCAAATCGTTCGCAGACAGCACGTCGGTTGAATTTCATGACGGAATCACCGCCGTCGTCGGACCGAACGGTTGCGGGAAGTCCAATATCTCAGATGCCATCCGCTGGGTGCTCGGCGAGCAGCGGCCGACGGCCATCCGGGGTGCGAAGATGGAAGAGGCCATCTTCCAGGGGACGGTGAACCGGCGACCGGTAAACCGCGGGTTCGTATCCCTGACCGTGAGCAACGAAGATGGGATGCTGCCGGTTCCGTTTGAAGAAGTCGAGATCGGCCGGCAGGTCTTCCGGGACGGCGGGAGCGAATACTCGATCAATCGCTCGGTCGTTCGTTTGCGCGATGTCACCGACCTCTATCGCGATACAGGGCTCGGTGCCAACGCCTACGCGATGATCGAGGGCCGAATGATCGACGCGATCCTTTCGGACCGTGCGGAAGAGCGTCGGGGGCTCTTCGAGGAGGCTTCGGGGATCGGGAAGTACAAGGATCGCCGGAAAGCTGCGGTACGCCGGCTCGAACGAGCTGAAATGGACCTGCAGCGCCTTGAGGACGTCATCGCCGAGGTCGAGACCAAGGTTCGGTCGCTGGCAAGGCAGCGCGGCAAGGCACAGCGATTCACGGAGTATCGGGAGCGGCGCCTGGACGTCGAAGTTTCGGTCGTCCGGCACCAACTGCACACGCTCGCGACTCGCCTGGCGGTCGTGGAGAAGGACCTCGCCGGAGACGTTCAGACCGGAGAGGGCATGGTTGCGGAGGTGGCCGCCGCCGAGTCCGAATTCGAAACGCTTCGGCTGCGGGAGGTCGATGCCGAAAAGGAGAGAATCGCTGCGGCGCGCGTTCTAGAGGAAGTGCGGACGCAACTCGTGAAATGGGAACGTGACCTCGCCGTTGCCGATGAACGGGCAGCCTACGCCGAGCGCCGCCTGGCCCAGATCGACGAAGAACGTGCCGACGCGCGGGAGCGCGTGAGTGGCATGGAGAAGGACGAGGCCGAGCTCGTTCAAGACCGCGATCGGCTCGCGGCGGATCTCGATGGTCTGAAGGAACTCGCCGCGCAGCGGGCGCTTGACGTACAGGGTGTGCGAGAACGTCTCCGGGAAGTACGGGAAGCGTACGAGGGAGTAGAGTCCCGTGGCCGCGAGATCGCCCGGAGAGGTGCACAACTCGAGGGGGACGCGGCGGGGTCCGACGGCCAGGCCAAGGAATTGGAACGCCGACTCGAACAGTCGAGCGAGGAACTCGCGAGCACGTCCAGTACGTTGTCCGACCTCGCCTCGCAGGGAGATCTGTTTTCCGGTCGTCTCGACGAACTGAAAGAAGGACTCGCATCTGCCAGGGCGCATCTCGAGAGTTGCGTTGCACGGGTGGACGAGGCACGGCAGGCGTTTGAGGGCGCGCGCGGAGCAGATCGCGCCGCAGCCGATCGCGCCGCCACGCTCGCGGCCCGCAAGACGGCTCTGGACGGGCTGGATCGGGACCGGGAGGGCGTGGAGCCCGTCGTTCGTGCGGTCCTCGAACTCGGGGACGAAGGCATCCTCGGCGTCGTTTCCGACTTCATCGAGGCCGATGCCGCCGCAACCACGGCCGTCGAGGCCTTCCTGGGGCCGCTGGCGACGGCACTGGTGGTCCGAGACGGCCCCGCGCTCGACCGTACACTCGAGTGGTTCGGAAGCCACTGGCAGGGCGGCGGAGGACTGATCGTCCTACCGCTCGATCGAGTTCCCAGCGGCACGCCCGCGGGAGCGCTCTTGAGCGGCATCAAGCCGCAGGGCGAGGGAGCCCCCTGGGTTCGTGCGCTTCTCGACGGGGTCTCGACCTCGGCGACCGGGAAGACCGATGTGCCGGTGACGGAGCGTAGCGGCATCGTGCGTGTGGGAAACCCGTCGGGGGGATCGGGCGTCCTCGAGCGGAAAGAACAACTCAAGCGAGTCACCGCTGAGCATGCCGAGGCCCTGCGTGAGACGGCGAAGGCTGAGGCGGCTCGGGTCGCGGCCGAGGAGGCGCTCCAGGCCGCGGAGGCGGCCCTCGAGCTAGCCCGCGCTGCGCGTCAGGTCGCAGACGACGAGCATCGCAAGGTGCACGGGGACTTGTCCGCACAGGCTGATCATCTCGGCCGCATGGATCGACTGCGCGACGAATTGGCCCGTCAAGTCGAGGGGACGAAGGCAGCGCGAGCTCGTGCGATCGAGCGAGGAAAAGAAGCACGCGAGGACCGAGAGGTCTTGCGTGCTCAGGAATCCGGCCTTCAGGCGGAGCGGGAGAATGCCCGTGAGGCCGTCGAGAAGGTGCAGGAGGAATGGGAGACGGCCCGAGCGGAAGAGGCCCGCCTCGCGGTTGATGTGGCCCGGCTGGAAGGAGACGTAACGAGACTCAGTGATCGACTCGAGGCCATTTCGGCGGCGAGGGACCTGGGTGCCAAACGGGTGGAGGCTCTCGACGTCGAGGAGGCAGGTCTTCGCGGCGAGCAGGGTGAGGCGCGCAAGCTTCGTGCAGAGGGGGATGCCGCCACGGAACGACTCTTTGCCGAGCGGACCACCTCGGAGGCTGCCGTCCAGGCGCGGGACGAGGCACTACACGGTATTTCGGATGCGCTCGGCAAAGCGGAACGGCGCGCGCGCGAGGCTCGGACGGCTGAACGGGCTGCGTCCGACCACCGTCACGGCCTCGAGTTGGAGCGGCAGGAGATCACGGGGCGCCTCGATCGGATCCGCGAACGACTCGAGGGGGAGTGGGGCCGTACGCTCGAAGTCCTGCTGGAGAATGCCAAACCGGTCGAGGGTGAGCCGGAGGTGCTCCAGGCAGAGCTCGATGAGCTCATCGTGGCTCTCGATCGTCTCGGACCCGTCAACATGCTCGCCGTGGAGGAGCATGAAGAGGAGAGTGCTCGCCTCACGTTCCTTTCGGAGCAGAGGGCGGATCTGGTCGAGGCTCGCAACGACCTGCGCTCCGCCATTCGCGAAATCAACAAGACCGCGACGGAACTCTTCACCGGCACCTTTGAGCTGATTCGTGAGAATTTCCGAAAGACCTTCGTCCGTCTCTTCGAGGGGGGCGAGGCTGAAATCTGGTTGCAGGATCCAGACGACCCGTTGGAGTCACCCATCGAGATCCATGCTTCTCCGCGCGGCAAGAAGACGCAGCGAATCGACCTGCTGTCCGGAGGGGAACGGGCGTTGACGGCGCTGTCGCTCTTGTTCGGGATCTACCTCGTGAAGCCTAGCCCGTTCTGTGTGCTCGACGAGGTGGACGCCCCGCTCGACGAAAACAACATCGGCCGATTCATTCGGTTGTTGCAGGAGTTCAAGGCGCAAACCCAATTCGTGGTGATCACGCACAACCCGCGTACCATCGAGGCGGCTGATTGGATCTACGGCGTCACGATGGAGGAGCCCGGCGTGAGCACGATCGTCGGCGTCAAACTCCAGGAAGCGCTGCACGTCGCTGGCGTCGCCTGAAGTCTAGGATCGGCCACCACGCGGGAGATTGTGGCCCCAGTCGCAGGTGCCGTATAGACTTCAGCGCCGTGATTTCCTCAATCCAACAGGTTCGATGCTCGTCGTAATGAAGCACAACGCCTCCGATGAACAGATCTCGGGCGTAGTGCGCGCGATCAAGGGAATGGGATACGACGCCCGTCCGATCCCCGGTGGGCAGCGTACCGCGGTCGGCCTGATCGGCAACGACGGCGGCGTCGACGCGGCCCGGCTCGAAGGGCTCGAGGGTGTGCTCGAGGTTATCGCGGTCACGCATGCGTACAAACAGGTGTCGCGCGAGTGGAAGGAAGAGGACACCGTCATCACGCTACCGAACGGGACCGTCGTAGGCGGCTCCGATGTCGTGATCATGGCGGGCCCCTGCGCCGTCGAGGGCGAGCGCCCCATCATCGAGGTGGCGCACCAGCTTCGAGAAATGGGGGCCACCGTCTTGCGCGGCGGCGCCTTCAAGCCGCGTAGTTCGCCGTACTCGTTTCAGGGTCTTGGTGAGGAAGGGCTGCGATACCTGGCCCGAGCGCGGGAAGAAACGGGAATGATGATCGTGACCGAGGCGCTCGATTCCGAGGGTGTGGATCTCGTAGCCGAGTACGCCGACATCATTCAGATCGGCGCACGCAACATGCAGAACTACCCGCTGTTGCGGCGTGCGGGCCGTGCTGGGAAGCCGGTCCTCCTCAAGCGGGGAATGGCCGCCACCATCGAGGAGTTCTTGCTCGCCGCCGAGTATGTACTGGCGGAGGGGAATCACGACGTGATCCTTTGCGAGCGCGGTGTCCGCAGCTTCGATCGACACACTCGAAATCTCCTGGATCTGGCCGCGATCCCGGTCGTGCACTCGCTGTCCCACCTGCCGATCATTGCCGATCCGAGCCACGGAACGGGGCTGAGGTCGAAGGTGATTCCCATGGCTCGCGCCGCCGTGGCGGCCGGCGCCGACGGACTGATGATCGAGGTGCATCAGGATCCACCCCAGGCCATGTCCGACGGCGCGCAGTCGCTCTATCCCCATCAGTTTCAGCAGATGATGGATCAGATCCATGTCATCGCTCGGGCGATCGGCCGAGACGTGGTCTCACCGCTCGAGGCGGTCGCTGCAGACTAGGGAAGCTAGAGGGTCCCCTCGGGTCGCGAATCACGGCCTCCAGGCGTCCTCGATGTGTTCGTAGCGTACGAGGTGAGTGCCTCGCGTGACGACGATCGCGACGACGTCAAAGCGCACGCATAAGTCTCTCGGCGTGTGACGGCGGAGGAAATCACGCGCGACCTTCTCGATTTCGCGGCGTTTTCGGTGGGTAACGGCCTCTTCCGGCGGGCCGAACGTGTCGCCCGACCGCGTCTTGACCTCTACGAAGGCGAGAATGCCGCGGCGCACCGCGATCAGGTCGACTTCGTGTCGTCCATGGCGGTAGTTCCTCTCGAGCACATGCCACCCATCGGTTTCGAGGCGCCGGGTCGCCATTTCCTCACCCCAGACCCCGAGCGCGTGGGGGGCATGTGTCTTCGCTGTGGCCATCGACTAGGATCACACCGCGGATGGGGTCCGAACATGACCGGATGGGCCCGCATCGCGTTGACCGGTGGTCGGGCCCCGGGTAGCTTCCTGAGTGCCCCAGGTCCGCAGGGCGAAAGCTCACGAATCCCGTCAGGACCCCGCAGGTAGCAGCGGTAAGTGCGGTGATCGTCGCTGCGGGTTGCCTGGGGCATTTTTATTCGAGTCCTACCTTAACTGTGTGTGGCCAACGGATTGAGTCACAAGGCGTTAGCTAGGAAGCACCGGCCCCGGTCTTTCGCGGAAGTCGCCACTCAGGAGCATGTGTCTGAGACGCTCCGACGAGCCGTGGCGAGCGATCGGGTCGGCCACGCGTACCTCTTTTGTGGGCCCCGCGGTGTAGGGAAGACGACACTCGCCCGAGTGCTCGCGATGGCGCTGAATTGCCCGGACCGCCGCGAGGACGGTGAGCCCTGCGGAACGTGCGAGAGTTGTGCGCGCATCTGGGGAGGACATACCGCGCTCGACGTCGTCGAGATTGACGCCGCGTCCAACCGGGGAGTAGACGATGCGCGCGACCTCCGCGAGCGGGCGATGTACGCACCGTCCGGTGAAGGGAAGTCCAAGGTCTACATCGTCGACGAAGCCCACATGCTCACGCGCGAGGCGTGGAACGCGCTACTGAAAATTCTCGAGGAACCACCTCCACGGGTGATTTTCGTTTTCGCCACGACGGAGCCGCAAAAGATCCAGCAGATGGCGGCTCCGATTCTTTCCCGATGCCAACGCTTCGACTTCAGACGGATCGGGGTGCCGGACATCGTGGCCCAGCTCACCCGGGTTCTCGAAGAGGAGGGCGCGGGTGCGCCCCCCGATGCGTTGCGCCTCATCGCTCGAAAGGCCGACGGCGGTATGCGAGATGCCCTCTCGCTTCTCGACCAGGTGCTCTCGCTCACGGGTGGTGAAGTAGACATCGACTCCGTGCGCCGCGTCCTGGGGCTCGTGGAGGATGAACGCTACCTCGAGTTGTTGGACATCCTGCAAACGGGCCGACACGGTGAGGTCTTCGGTCTTGTGCAGCGGCTGGTCGATGAGGGCTACGATCTCGTGGAGTTCTATCACGGACTGCTCGACGTTTTTCGACTGCTTCTGCGCCTCAGACTCTCTCCCGACGCGGATGTCGACGTCCAGGACGACGTCCGGAAAGAGCTGACGGAACGCGCCGGGGCGTTCGCGCCCGGCGATCTCGTCCGAATGTTGACGGCGGCCGCGGACCTCGAGAGCCAAGGTAGCCTCCGGAGGAGCCCGAATCCGCGACTCCCCATCGAGATGTTGCTCCTTCGCATCAGCTATCTCGATCGGACCGTTTCCCTCGAGGAGCTGATCGGGGCCCTCGGTGGGGCACCGGAGCCTGCGGGTGGAGCGGGCAGACAGACGGCGACGCGAGGCGAGCCCACCTCTACCCCCACAGCTGCTACCGCAGCCAGGGCCACGTCAGAACCGGCGCCTGTGGCGCCGTCCACGGATGCTGTCGCACCCAAGGCAACGACAGCACCGGCGCCTGTGGCGCCGTCCGCGGACGTTAAAGAAGCGTGGACGCGCTGGTTGGACAGCGCTAGCGGCGTGCCCAAGGGCCTTTCCGCGTTCCTGCGCTCGTCCCATGTGGTCGAGCGAGGTGACGGGAAGCTCATCGTGAGTCCGCTACCGGGTCCAGCAATCGAGCGACTCTCGGATCGGTCCGTGATTCTGGAGATCGTCGAAGGACTGAGCCCCTACCTCGGCCGTCGGCCGGATGTGGTCGTCGAGGCGGGTGAAGCGGCTTCCGAGGGTGCCCCGCGAGTGACCCAGGAAGAGGTCCGCTCCGACACGATGAAGGCGCTCTTTCGACAGGAACCCCGCCTAGAGCGGGCGGTAGAAGAACTCGATCTTGAGCTGATGGACTGAGGTCGTCCTGCGCTCCTCTCCCCAACCCGCCGAGCAACGATGACCGACTTTTCCCAGCTCATGCAGTTGAGTCAGCAGCTGCAGGCCAAGATGTCCGAGCTCCAGGAATCCCTGGGGAACAGGGCGATCTCGGCGTCTTCCGGAGGGGGCATGGTCACGGTTACGGTCGACGGGAAAGGGCACGTCAAACGTGTGCAGATCGACCCGACCTGCGTCGATGCTCGCGACGTCGAGATGCTCGAGGACCTGGTCCTCGCTGCGGTCAGTGAGGCTCAGGGGAAGGCTCAAGCCGAGTACGAGCAGGAAATGAGAAAGGCGACGGGCGGCTTGCCGATGAACATCCCGGGCTTGCCCGAGCTCTTCTGACGCGGCGGAATCCAGGTGTCGGCGATCGATCGACTTACGGATGAGTTCTCTCGTCTTCCGGGCATCGGCTCGAAGTCGGCGCTGAGGCTCGTGCATCATCTCATGAAGGGCTCGAAGGACGACACCCGGAGGCTAGCCCGATCGTTGGTGGACCTGGCCGAGAAGGTCCGGCGTTGCGACGTGTGCGGGAACTTCTCCGAGCTCGAACTCTGTTCGATTTGTGCGAACCCGAGGCGGGACCAATCGATGCTCTGCGTGGTCGAAGAAGCCTATGAGGTGGGGGCGATCGAACGAACCGGACAATACAGGGGAATCTTCCACGTCCTGGGCGGGAGACTGTCTCCGCTCGATGGAGTAGGTCCGGAAGAGCTCAATTTCGCCTCGCTCTTGAGACGGATCGTTGAATCGGAAGGGGAGATTCACGAGGTAATCGTAGCGACGAATGCCAGCGTCGAGGGCGAAGCCACGTCGGTGTTCCTCGAACAGGAGATCCGTCCCCTGGGGCCTCGAGTGACGCGTCTGGCGAGAGGAATTCCCGTTGGCAGCGATCTCGAATACGTTGATGGGACGACGATAGCCCAGGCTTTGGCCGGGCGCCGGGAAATGTGAACATGAATAGACGGTTACGAACGGCGGGACTCACGGTACTCGCGGCTGCCGCGGCGGGCGCGCTCGCGGCCCTGATCATCCGTGGACAGATCAGCCGGCATCAGCGGGACCTCTTCAGCCCACGAGCCTTCAAGCGGCTCGCGGCGCTGGGTCATATCGGTAAGGAGCCGGCCTCGATCTACCTGATCCGACTCCTGCAGGACTTCATCGTTTGGGAGCCACGGAAGATGCTAAGGGAGCGCGCCCAGGCGATCGTAGACCGCATGCTCGACGACGCCGCCCGTCTCGGGATCGAGCCGCGGGCCGAGACGGCTTGAGCGCAGCAGCCTTGCCCGCTGCGGCGGGCGTGCCGAGTTTATGGCTTGCCGCCCGTCCCGGGCGACTCGAGGTACGTGCGATGGTCTGCTTTACGTGCCTCTTCTTTTTGGAAGGGATCGGAGACTCTGTGGCTCCACGAATCACACATCGGGGGAGGTAGCGTCGACCCATGTCGATGATCAACTACGCCTCGCGTGAGATCAACTGCAAGATCGTGTACTACGGGACCGGTCTCGGGGGCAAGACGACCAACCTCGAGTACATCTATTCCCGGGTGAATCCGGACACGAAGGGGAAGATGATCTCCCTCGCAACGGAGACCGAGCGGACGCTCTTCTTCGATTTCTTGCCGATCGATCTGGGTGAGGTGCGGGGCTTCAAGACGCGTTTCCATCTCTACACCGTCCCCGGTCAGGTCTGCTACAACGCGAGCCGCCGGCTCATTCTGAAGGGGGTCGACGGTCTGATTTTCGTCGCAGACTCCCAGGCTTCCCGAGCCGAAGCCAACATCGAGTCGATGCACAACTTGTACGAGAATCTCGAAACGTACGGTTATGATCTTTCGACGATCCCGTTCGCGATCCAGTACAACAAGCGTGACATGCCCAACATCCTGTCCCCAGAGGAGCTGCGAGGGCAGATCAATCCGCTGGGCGTGCCGGACTTCGAGGGCGTCGCGGTCGATGGCACGGGGGTCTTCGAAACGCTCTCGTGTGTGAGCAAGCTGGTCGTCGCAACGCTCGCCTGAGGTTCCCGTGACTGGGAGTCGCCTCAATCTCCCGAACGTCATTACCGTCACGCGTATCAGCGCGTGCCCGCTGATCTTCTGGCTCGCGATATCCCCGGACCTCGGCGCTCGTTTTTGGGCCTTCGCACTTTTTGTCGTCGCGGCGCTCTCCGATGTCTGGGACGGCTACCTCGCCCGTCGCTATGATCTGATCACGGACATGGGGAAGCTGCTCGATCCCGTCGCGGACAAGCTCCTCCTGGCAGCGACTCTGATCCCGTTCTATGTGATTTCTCACCGGGGGGGGGCGCTCGACCCGGTACCGTTCTTGGGGCCGCTACCGGGTTGGATTCTCGGAGTCATCTTTGGGCGCGAGATCTTCATCACGGGCTTTCGGAGCTATGCTGTTCGGAAGGGCGTGGTCATCGCCGCCGGCTGGGCGGGGAAGCGCAAGACGTTATTCCAGATGCTCTTCATCGGGGCCCTGCTGCTCTGGTATCCGCTTCTCGAAGTGGCTGAGCAGCGCGCGTGGTCGAACGGCCCATGGACGTTCTTCTCCCAGGGACTCGCGGGCTTCGTTCTGATCACCCTCGCGACGGCAGTTGTTCTTACGGTGTATTCGATGCTCGACTACCTCTGGTCCTACCGTACGCTGGTAGGCATCCGGGACTAGCCGGCCCGCCCCGTGTCGCCTCGCCCGTCCACCTCAGCCGTGATCATCTCCGTGGGCGATGAATTGCTGCATGGCGAGACCGTCGACACGAACGCGGCGTGGCTCGGGCGGGCTCTTGGGTCGCGCGGCATCCCGGTGGTGCGTCGATTCACGGTCCGGGACGTCGAGGCCGATATCCAGGAGGCTGCGGACGCGGCGGTGCGCCTTGCGGGTCTGGTCTTTGTTTCGGGAGGACTCGGTCCTACCCGAGACGACGTGACCCTCCGGGCGGTGTCCCGGTGGGTGAGCGAGGGCCGGTTCGATGTCCCTGAGGGCGCGAGGCTGCTGAAGAACCCGCTTGGCACCGCGCCGGGGGTGGCTTTTTCTCATGGGGGCGCGGTCGTCATCCTCTTGCCGGGAGTGCCGCGCGAGCTCGAGTCGATCTTCCGCGGTGAGGTTCAGGAGTTACTGAACGATTTCACAGGCAGAGAGGGGGACACGGGAATCCATCATCGCCTTGTCCACACGACGGGACTCCCGGAGCCCGCCCTGGCGCAGCTCATCGACGCCAAGCTGGATGCCCTCGACAGCGTGACCACCGATGGGATTACGCTCGCATACCTTCCGGACATCATCGGCGTGGATCTACGCTTCACGATCGAGGGTGGAAGTGCAGGGGAGGCCGGGCAGAGGTTCGATCGCCTGATTCAAGAGTTGGCCTCGGTGCTGGGCCCGTGGAGCTTCCAGGCCCAAACCGGCGACTTGGCCGACGCCGTCACGGAGGCCCTCAGAAGAGCAGGGCTGACGATCGCCGTGGCCGAGAGTTGTACCGGAGGCCTGCTCGCCAAACGCCTCACCGATCGCCCGGGCGCCTCGCGCGTATTCCTGGGCGGAGTCGTGGCGTATTCGAACGACGTAAAAGTCCACCAGGTGGGGGTCGTCGCCTCGGACCTCGATCGGAGCGGTGCAGTTTCCGAAATCGTCGCTCGCCAACTCGCGGTTGGGATCGCCGGACGAATGCACGCGGACATCGGCGTCGGAGTGACCGGGGTGGCGGGGCCTGGCGGCGGGAGCGATGAGAAGCCGGTCGGCACGGTCTGGATCGGTGTCATGATGGACGGATCGGTTCACGCCGAGCTCCACCGATTCGAAGGGGATCGGGAGGCGGTGCGGGAACGCGCCGCTCAGGGTGCCCTCGCCCAGTTGCACCGGAGGTTGGTCGCGCGAGCCTCTCGGGGCTGAACCCCAGGGGACTCCGTTGTATGTTGTACGTTCCGCGGTCACCGAGATCGTTGGGATAAGGATCACCACGCCCCTCTAGTCTGAATCCCCGTGACGAACAACGACGCCAGTGAACTCGAGCCTGAGGTTGTGGAAGTGGACGCTCCCGCGTCCGACGAGGCGGACGCCCCTGAAGCTGAACAGGAGATCGACGACGACGCTCCCGACGCGGAATCGGAGGGAGTCGGCGGCTCGACTCAGGACGAATTCGAAGCACTCAACGATCGCCACCTCCGTCTGGTCGCCGAGTTCAACAACTATCGCCGCCGGACAGAACAGGAGCGACTGAGTGCTTGGGCCCGCGCACAAGCGGATCTTGTCGAGAAGTTCGTCGATCTCTTGGACGACCTGCACCGGGTGGCGGAACTCGACCTCACGAACGCGACCGTCGAGGCGATCATGGAAGGAATCGACCTGGTAGAGCGGAAGTTCGTCCGCGCACTTGGCGATTCCAACGTGGAGATGATCGACCCCGCCGGTCAGATGTTCGATCCCACCGGGATGGAAGCGATGATGCGCGTGCCTGCCGAGTCGGACGATCAGGTCGATCACGTCGCACAGGTGTTCCAGAAAGGGTATTCCTTGAAAGGCACTCTCATCCGGCCGGCACGGGTGAGCGTGTACACGAAGGGCTAAGGAGATGGCTGGGGCGGGGAAGGACTTCTATCAGATCCTCGGCGTCGGCGAGAAAGCCGACCCAGGTGAGATCAAGAAGGCGTATCGGAAGCTTGCCAAGGCACACCACCCCGATGCGAATCAGGGTAATCCCAAGGCAGCAGAGCGTTTCAAGGAGATCGGTTCGGCGTATGCCGTGCTTAGCGATCCCAAGAAGCGGAAGCAATACGACCAGATGCGGCGTATGGGGTCACTCGGATTCGGGGGCGGCCGTGGCGGAGCCCCACCGCCCCGCGGTGGGCCGGGTGCGGATCCGGGCTTTACGTTCGACGACCTCCAGGGCGGCTTCGGGAATATCTCGGACCTCTTCAGCTCGCTGTTCGATCTCGGCAAGAAAGGACCGGACGGACCGGGAGTTGGGGGGGGCAAGCCGAAATCGGGAAAGCAGAAGGGCGCGAACGTAGAATACGTGGTTGAGATCCCCTTCCTGACGGGCGTCGGGGGCGGAAAGATTTCCGTTGATGTCTCCATCACGGAGGACTGCACCACGTGTGGCGGGGATGGTGGGAAGCCCGGCGCGGCGGTCCGAGCGTGCGAAGAGTGTCGGGCCACGGGCAACGTCTCGTTCGGACAAGGCGGCTTCGCTGTGAATCGTCCCTGTCCGGCCTGTTTCGGTCGGGGGAAGATCCCCGAGGTTGCGTGCCCATCGTGCGCCGGGCGCGGCGCGGTACGCCAGCAGCGCAAGATTCAGATCGCGGTGAATCCCGGCGTGGAGACGGGCTCGAAGGTGCGCTTGTCCGGACAGGGCGAGAGAGGAAAGAATGGGGGGCCGGCGGGAGACCTGATCATCAGCTTCAAGGTCCTGCCCCATCGCTTCTTCAAGCGCGAGGGCCTCGACATTCATGTCAGCGTCCCGATCAACATCGTGCAAGCGACGTTGGGATCGAAGATTCGTGTCAGCACGATTTCTGGGAAGAAAGTTGTACTGAACATCCCGAAAGGCACCCAGTCGGGGACGAAATTCCGAGTGCGGGGCCAGGGGGTCGATAAGGGTGACCGGGTCGGAGACCAGTATGTCGAGGTGGTGGTGTCCGTTCCCGAGAAGTTATCCGACGACGAACGGCGTGCGATGGAGGAGTTTGCGGACGCGACAGGCCTCAAGCACTAGGGGGACTCGGCACGCCGCTGGTCGGAGCGAGTGATCCCGCGCTTTCGATCCGACCGCCCCCGAGTACGCGATCTCCATCGAACACGACTGCGGACTGGCCAGGAGTTACTGCGGCCTGCGGTTCAGCGAGTTGGAGCGTCAGGCGGCCTCCGGCGGCCGTGACGGTGGCTTCCACCGCCGGTGACCGGTACCGAAGCTGGACACGAACGGAGGATTCGGGCGCGGGGGCATCGGTCAACCAGTTGAGGTCAGCCACCACCACACGATCCAAGAAGGTTTCTTCCTGGGTCCCGACCACCACTTCCCGCGTGTCCGGCCGGATTTCGAGTACGAACATGGGTTCGGAGAAGCCTCCGCCCAGGCCTTTGCGCTGCCCGACTGTGAAGCCAGCGAAGCCGCTGTGTTCGCCAACGATCCGACCATCTCGCCGCACCAGAGGGCCAGCTTCCAGTGCGGGGTGAATCGGGCCCAAGCGCCGCTTGAGCAGATCGCGGTAGTCGCCGGACGGCACGAAACAAATCTCCTGAGACTCGGGCTTGTCGGCTGTGGCCAGTTCGAGGGCCCGGGCGCGGGAGCGCACCTCAGGCTTGTTGAGCTCACCCAGCGGGAAGAGCAGTTGGGGCAGGATCGACGGGGGAAGTCCCCAGAGGAAGTACGACTGATCCTTCGAGGTATCCGTTCCGCGACTCAGAAACGAACCTGTTTCGGTGTGCTCGACGCGTACGTAGTGGCCCGTCGCGATCCGATCGCATTCGAGGGCTTTCCCGCGAGCGAGCAGGTCGGGAAACTTCGTGTTGCTGTTGCACCGCACACACGGGTTCGGCGTTCGACCTCGTGCGTATTCACTGACGAAATCGTCGATCACATCCCGGGTGAAGTCCTCTTCCACGTCGAACACGTAATGGAGGATTCCGAGCGCGGCGGCGACCCTCTTTGCGTCGCTGATCCCGTCGAGACCACAGCACGTCTTGCCGTGCCCGGAAGTGTCGGAATAACAGAATGTCTTCATCGTGACGCCGACCACATCGTGGCCGGCGTCGACGAGGAGCGCGGCGGCGACCGAGGAATCGACGCCCCCAGACATGGCGACCAGGACACGACTCATGCGCGGTACATTCCTTCGCCCCGCAGGCGACGGACCACCCCGGCGGTTACCGCAATCGCCAGGTCAATGTCCGACTCCCGGGTGGTGTGGCCGAACGAAAACCGGACGTTCGCCATGGGGTCATCGTCGCCATAGAGCGCCGCGATCACGTGGCTCCCATGGCCGGCGCCGCTCATACATGCCGACCCACCCGACACGGCCACGCCGCCGAGGTCGAGCGCCATGAGCAGTGCGTCCCCATCGGAGAGTCCAGGGACTCCTATGCTCGAAACGTGTGGGGCCCGTGGAGCCGGCGAAGCATTGATTCGGACGTCGGGGAGTTCTCGGAGCAGTCCATGTTCGAACACGTCTCGCAACCCTCCGAGGCGCGCCGCTTCCTCTTCTTGCTCGGATACCGCGAGTCGGATAGCGGTCGCGAGGCCCACCGCACCGGCGACGTCCTGGGTGCCCGGCCGCATGCCGCGTTCCTGCCCGCCGCCGTGGATGAGTGGGCGGATCTTGGTTCCTCGGCGCACGAACAGAATGCCCATGCCCTTCGGCCCGCTGATCTTGTGACCCGTGGCGGTCAACAAATGGACCGGAACCTTGCCGAGATGGACGGGCACCTTGCCGATAGCCTGAGAGGCGTCGGAATGCACCGTCGCACCGTGGGCCGCCGCGGCAGTCGTCACCTCGGATACCGGGAGGACCATGCCGGTCTCATTGTTGACCCACATCACTGAAACGAGACTCGGGCTCGCGGAGAGAGCGCTTTCCAGCGGACCGCTCAAGATTTGCCCCTCCAGGGACACCGGCAATACGACGAGCCTCGCCTCGCCCCCCTTCTCCAGATGGCGCCCCGCTTCCAGTACGGCGCTGTGTTCGATCGCGCTCAACGCCACGGTGGGAACGACGCCGGGCCGCGCTAGCGCCCGGCAGGATCCGAGGATCGCTAGGTTGTCGGACTCGGTACCGCCGCGGACGAAGTGGACTTCCGAAGCCTTGGCTCCAAGCGCCGTCGCGATCTCCGCGCGGGCATCTTCCAGCGCTGCCGCTGCCGCCTGGCCCCAGCGGTGGAGGCTGGAAGGGTTTCCGAAGTTCGCGGTGGCGAACGGCTCCATGGCCTCCACGACCTCGGGTCGCACCGGGGTCGTCGCGGCGTGATCCAGATAGACTGCGCTCATGCCCAGAATGGCGCTCCGTCAGGTTGCTCGGGGAGAGGGGGCCGATAAGTTAACCCGCCAGAGCGTGTCGCCCTACCGATCACATATGTGAGCGAAGCTGATGACCCGTCCATCTCCGCCCTTTCCGGAAGGACAACCCAAGCGCTTTCGTTCGACGGTCCACGGCATCGTGTTTGCGGGAAGGGATCGGTACGTCGATGGGCTGGCCGCCGGTGATCCGCTACGGCTCGTGCCGGACCCACCGGTTCAGGAGGCACCCGAGGTATGGGTCCATCTGGAGTCGGGCGAGCCCATCGGTCATCTCCCGCCCGACATTGCTCACTGGCTCTGGCCTTGGCTCGCCCACGGTGGGATCGCGCGAGCCCGCCTGCTCAAGGTGCGAGGAGCCGAGGTGCCCTCGTGGAGACGCGTCCTGTTGGAAGTGTCGTGCGGGGTGCAGTAGCGCGCCCCTCGGCCTGAGCGGGCCGAAACGAGCTGCTAGAACGTCGAGACTCCGAGCGACGACAATTCGTCCACCTCCAGGGCCTCGTCCACGCGAAACGGCTCGCCGTACCGGACGCGAATCAGAGAGCCGTAGTGTGCCATTTGCACTCGGATTTGCTCGAGCAGCGGACGATCTCCCCCAGGGTAGACCTCGCCTGCCTGGCGGACGCCGTCGAACTGCGACGCATAGAGCGAGATGACGTCGAGCTTTCGCTCTAGCTGTTCGGTGATGTCGATCACGAAGTCAGGCGGGCCCGCATCCTCTCGGAAGGCGGTGGCGTACACCAGCTTGTTGGGCCGGAACGGCTCGCCGGCCACATCGAGCTTGTGGAGACCGCTGAGGAAACACGCGTCACGCACCAACTCCGATGCCACGCGGTGATCACGATGCCGGCCGACCCGCCAGTGCGTGATGACGATGTCGGGCCGGAGCGCACGGATGTGTTCGGCGACGATCCTCCGGGACCCGGAGTCGTTCTCCAAGGCTGAATCGGGGAGGCCCGCGCATCGGCGGTGTACGAGACCCATCTGTGCTGCCGACGCCGTGGCCTCACGCGACCGTGTGGCGACCGATCCGGAACTCCCCATTTCGCCTGCGGTCAGGTCCAGGACGCCGACGCGCCTTCCTCGCCCCGCGCTCTTGATCAGCGCGCCGCCGCACAGCAGTTCGGCGTCGTCCGGGTGGGCCATGATGGCCAGAATGTCGAGCGGGGCTGCAGTGTCGGGCATAACCTACTCGTATCGAAGCGCTGCCACCGGCTCGAGGCGACTGGCGCGGTACGCGGGGAGAAGTCCAAACAGCATACCCGTCATGACCGCCATGCCCAAGGCCGCGCCGACGGCCCAGAGGGGAATCTCGGCCGGAAGCGGGCTGAATCGGGCGACAGCCGAAGCCATGGCCCAACCGAGGAAGAGCCCTACTCCGGCCCCGCTGGCGGTCAGGACCGAAGCTTCCACCAGGAACTGCCAGAGAATCTCCCGTCGGGTTGCACCGACGGCCTTTCGGACCCCGATCTCGCGGGTTCGTTCGGTCACCGAGATCAACATGATGCCGATCACTCCAACCCCGCCGACCAGGAGCCCTGCGGACGCCAGAAGGAGGATCACGAGAAAGAACACGCTCGTGAGCTGGTTGAACATGTCCAGGATCTGAGAGGACGCCATGATCGAGAAGTCGTTCGCCACACTCGGACCGAGGCCGCGAAGCCCTCGCATCGTCGCGATGGCGTCGTCCTGCGCGCGCTGAGCCGAAACCGAGTCGTTGGGCACGACCAGGATTTGAGCCTGGAATTGGCTCTGTCTCAGCCGGCGCACCGCTGAGGTCCAGGGGAAGACGGCCCAATTCTGGAACGCCTGGGAGAAGATGTTCGTTTCCAGTTCGTACACCCCAATGACGGTGAACGGCTCCTGTGTGCCCCGGAACCGATTCACCACGCGGATGCGGCGGCCCATCGGGTCCCGCTGTCCGAACAGCTGCTCGGCGAGTCCGGAGGAGAGAACAACCACCGCGCGACCTTCCTGAACCTCCGCCGGCGTGAAGTCCCGGCCGCTGGCGAAGTCGCCCGCGTTGTACGCCGGCCATCCGGACGATGTCCCGCTCGCGAAGACGTCGGACATGCGTTCGCCTTCGAACTCGATTTCGACCTGAAAATTGTTGAGGTCGTATAACGCGGCCTCGACACTCGGAAGCGATGCGATTCGGTCGGCTTCGGCTGATGTGATCTCCGGTCGGCCGACCCACGCAGGTCGATTGTTTCCGAAGGAGATCGTGATCGCCGAGAAGTCGATTCGGGTCACGATGAAGTTGTTCGGACCCGCGGCGGTGAAGGCGTCCATGACGCTGGACCGCAGCCCCGTCATCAGCGCGCCGATCGCCACCACAACCGAGACGCCGACCGCGACACCGAGAACCGTCAATGCCGAACGGACCCGATTCGCGTTCATTGCGTCCAGCGCGATGCCGAGCCCCTCGGAAAGGGCGGCGAGCCCGCCCGCCCCGCGATCGTCGCTCCGGTTACTCATATCGGAGCGCATCCACCGGATCGAGCTTCGACGCCTGCGCAGCGGGGTAGACGCCAGCGACGATTCCGACCGTGAGTCCGAGGCTCACACCCAGTACGATCCAGCGGGGCGCCACCGCAGCGGGTATGATCGACACCGCTGCGATGAATTTCGCGATCGCCAACCCCACCCCCACTCCGAAGGCCGCCCCGACTGTCGACAACGTGGCCGACTCGATCAGCACCTGGGCGAGAATGTCTCGACGGCGGGCGCCTAGAGCCTTTCGGACACCGATCTCCCGGGTTCGCTCCATGACCGACACGAGCATGATGTTCATGATGACGATGCCGCCCACGACCAGCGATATGGACACGAGCATCGGCAGCGCCAGGAAGAGCATCCGGGAGATGTTGTTCCAGAAGCTGATCGCCTCGTCCGCGGTCTCGAGCGAGAAATCGGGATCCTCGGCGGGGCGCAGGCCGCGTCGCACACGCATGATGCCTTCCACCTCGAGCTGAACGTCCCGCAGCTGCTCAGGGTCGATCGCCTGGATGATGATGTCGCTTATGTACCCACGCGGCGCGGTGATGGCGCGGATCGGGGATCGCGCCGGCGCGATGACGAGGTTGTCCAAGGACTGGCCGAAGAGCGATCCCCGCTCCTCCAGCACACCGATGATCCGGTAGGGGAAGCCATTGATTCGGATGGAACGACCGACCGGAGCCAGGCCCTCGAACACCACCTCCGCCGTCTCTGACCCGATTACGATCACCGGTGCTCCCGCGTCGTTCTCCTGGGTCGTGAACGCCCGCCCTTCCGTGACCGTCAGGTCGCGGATGATGAAGATCTCGGGGGAGGCGCCAGTGACGCGGACGCCGCTGACCGCCCGCCCATTGTCGCCCACCGCGCTCGCTTGTGTATCGCTCTCGACGGCAACGCGAGCGGGAATGGTGAGGCGGGCGCGGATGGCGTCGGCATCGTCGAATCGAAGTCGGGGTCGCCGGCTGCGGGCACGCCAATCCTCCCGATTCAGGTTGGCCCCGATCTGCTCCGTGC
The DNA here is from genome assembly GCA_027623325.1 of Gemmatimonadota bacterium. Lineage (GTDB taxonomy): Bacteria > Gemmatimonadota > Gemmatimonadetes > Longimicrobiales > Gaopeijiaceae > UBA2589. The sequence continues at coordinate 32,298 of JAQBXY010000020.1, read as the reverse complement.
GGCGCAGCGTCACCGTGTTGACGCCGAAGACCTGTGAAGTGAAGTCCTCCCGCACGTACCGATCGAGCCCCTCGACGACGGTGACGACTACGATCAAGAACATCACGCCGAGAATCACACCCAGGAGGCTGAAGAGCGACTTGAGCCTCTCGGTTCGCAGTTGCTGGAACGCGAGCGAAACCCCTTCCCAGAGGTGCACCTTTCGCGCCTACCCGTTCCCGGGGGAGTCGTCGGTGGTCACGCGAATCGCGTCACCGTCTCGTAGCTGCCGGATACGCTGATAGGGTCCGGAGACGACCGTGTCGCCCTCCGCGAGACCGGAGAGGATTTCGAAGAACTCCTGGCCCGCGATGCCGATCTGCACCGGTGTGAACGTCACGGTTCCGTTGCGGACAATGAACACGCCCTCGACGTCGTCCGGCTGGCCGGTGGCCGGCGTCGCTGCATTCGTAGAATCCTCTTCCTGATCTCGCACCGTGAGCGCGATGATCGGGGCTGCGATGGCACCGTCCCGCCTCTCGACCACAACATCCGCCGTTGCGGACAGATCAGGTCGCAGAGGAGCATCACTGGCGGTCAGGGTGAGCACCACCTCGAAGTCGATGGCGGCCTGCTGATTTCCGGCCTGCTGGCTCGGGGGATTGATCGCCGAGTTGCCGATCTCCGTGACCGTTCCCGTGAATTCGCGAGTAGTGAAGGCGTCGATACGAATTGTGGCGCTATCTCCCAGAGCGATCTTCGAGACTTCCGTCTCGTCGACTTGAACCACGACCTCGATCACCGACAGATCCGAAATCGTCAAGACGAGGCTGCCGGGGTTGTTCATCGTTCCGATGATGACCGTCTCACCCTCTTCCACGTTCAGGCGGGTGACCTTGCCGTCCATTGGAGCGGTAAAGATTGTCTTCGCGAGTTGATCGGCCGCTTCGCGAACCGCGGCGCGTGCCTGAGAAACCCCGTGCCCGGCTGAGGCGAGCATTGCCTCGGCGACCTTCACGTCGGTCTCAGAGTCATCGATTTGCTGCCGGCTGACGAGAATCGAATCCCTCGCCCGCAGCTGCAGAAGTCGGTCGCGGTTGCGCTCCGATCGGATCATGTTCGCCGATTGTTGCGCCTCCTGCGCTTCAGCCTGCGCCAGAGATGCCTCTGTCCGGGAGACGACCGCTTGATACTGATCCGGGACGAGCCGGAGGAGCACCTGGCCGGCGACCACGTCGTCACCCTCTTCGACCAACAGCGAGGCGACCTTGGCCGAGACGTCGGAACTGACGTCGACGGTGCGGCGAGCCCGGATGTTCCCGCTCGCTGTGACGATCTCCTTGAGATCTCTCCGTTCGATCGCTTCGGTTCGGACCTCGATGCCGCGGTCGCGTCCGCGTGTCACGGACAGCGCAGCGGCGGTGCCGAGGACCGCCACGACCACGATTCCTACGATGACCTTCGTTCGAGTCTGCATTGAATTGGCGTTCTTCCTAGAATCGCAGCGAGGTGCCGACGAGCGCCTCGAGGGTGGTAACGGAATCATGATAGGCGAAGACGGTGATCGTCCGGTCCGACTCGGCCTGAGCGAATATCGTCTGCGCGTCGGCCAACTCGACGAACGTGATGGCCCCGAGCTGGTAGCGTTCGCGGGCCAGGTTCATCTGTTGAGCGGCGAGGACCCGATTCCGTTCCGCGAGGAGTGCGCTCTCATAGGCGGTGCGAACGTTCGCGAGCCCGATGGCGAGGTCGGCCTGCACCGCGAGCTCCTGCTCACGAAGCTGCTCTCGCAAATCGTCACGCTGAAGGCGCGCTGCCTCGAGATTCCTCTGGCGACTGAAGCCCGAGAAGATCGGGATGCTCATCGACAGACGAAGAGACGGCGGCGAGCCCGTGAAGTTGAACGGGAACTGGTTGTTCCCGGAGATGATGCTCTGGCGCTGAACGTCCGTGAAGACGAACTGCGAGCAGTCGACCTGTGGCAGCGGGTTCGCGAGTCGCGCGTACAGGTCGTTCGTCCGGACGCACTGCGCGATCGTGCTCGCGACTCCGACTTCGGCCTGGGTGACCAGAAAATCAGTACTGCTCGGTTGGTTGGTGAAGCCGCTCCATCCCGTCGAAATGGACATGGACGGGAGGTACGACGACCACGCGGAGCTGACACTCACATCGGCGGACGTGGTGGCGAGACGCCGGCGCTTCAGCTCCGGGTTGTCCTCGAGAGCCAGCGAGGTCAGGAGTTCGATATTCCACGTCGGCTCCGTCAGCTGGAACAGGGTCGTCACCTCGAAATCCTGGTTGACCGGGAGACCCAGCATCTGGAGCAGTCGCATCCGCGACGTCGCCAGACGGTTGCGAGCCTGCAGCAGCGTGACCTCGGCGCGACCCACTTGGATTTCAGCCTGACCGGCGTCGATGGCCGTGACCTGGCCGACTTCGAGCTGACCCTGGGCCAGGCGAAGGTTGAACGCGCTGTTCTCGAGCTGAAGCTCGGAGATTCTCACGGCGTCGGTCTGCCTGAGGATCTCGACGTACCCAGTCGTCACGGACGACACGAGGTTGGCCTCGGCCACGCCGATTCCCGCGATCGTCGTCTGCCTTTGCGCCTTGGACTGCCTCGGGCCCAGTAGCGTGGCCCAGTCGAGGGAGTAGTTGAGCCCCAGATTGTAACTCGACCCATAGTAGGACGGTCGATTTCCGAAGCCGAGGTCCCCCAACGTCAGGCTACCACCCAACTGCGTCTCACCCGATCCCTGCCACGACAGGCCCCCCGTCGCGCTGGCCGAGGGCATGAGCGCTCCCCACGACTGGCGCACGTCCCAGTCGGCCATGGCTTCGTCGTTCCGAGTCTGCAGGAAGCCTGGGTTCGTGGTACGCGCGATCTCGATCGCCTGACCGAGGGATAACGAAGATGGCACCGCTTCTTGAGCGGAGATCGGACCTGCGACGAGAAGCGACGCGACCAGGACGCCGCGTGCACGAGTCTTCATCCTCACAATCCCCCTGTCACTGACGAAAAGATGGACGTCGGGCGCCCCACACCCGTACTCCTTTCGGAAGGTCACGGTTTCGATCGGTTCCGCGCCGCTTCCGGGCTCCGAATGCCGTACGCCGGCAGTGTCCGACTTCTTCACCGCAAGCGTCGGACTTTGTCGGGAGCGTTGAAGCTAACGAGCCACGTCCTTTTGCGAACTGCTTTCGATCAGCCGACGAGGTCGGTTCGTTCGGCGACGTAACCCAAAGAGGGAATCTCTACGCGCAGGACACGACCCTGGCGATCGAACCAGACGATCCGAAGGTCACCTTGATCCGAATCGAACTGGACCCGGCGCGCAGAGACGAGACTGGGGCCGAGGGTGAGGTCGACGTCCGACGGTGCGCTCGAAGTCAGGGTGACCTGTCGGCGGCTCCGCGGTTCGAGTACGTGAACGGCAACTCCCTCACGCACGTCTCGAAGAAAATAGTAGTGATGGGCGACGCCAAGCTCGACCACCCGGGTGTTGGCCTGAGCCTGGAATTCGCGATCTTCATCGCCAATCTCCGAGCGAATCGTGGCGACATATCGGCGTCCGGTGCGACTGATTCGAACGTCGATCGCATCGGGTCCGGTCACGTCGACCTGGTAGCTCACAGCACTCCAGTCAGGCGGTGAGGCCCTGAGGAGCGGCTTAACCTCCTGGGTTGCAGTCCCGATCCGGGTCCGGACGACGCCGCTTGCAAAGACGGCATCCTCCCGACCCATTCCGGCGCGCCGGATCACAAAATCCTCGGTGCCGACGGCCTGTCCCCGCAGCCGAACGGAGAATGCTCCTTGATCGACCACGACACCCTGGCCGACGGCGCCGGGCGCCGTCACGAGGGAGACGGTCAATGCCAGCACCAAGATCCGAATGTTCATGACGCGATGGTACCCCGCGAGGACCCAAGGTGTTCGCCCCAAGGCGCGTCTACTCCACACCACGCTGGCCCACCGCCTGGCACAGCATCGTGACATAACGCGAGAACACGAGCGAGCCCTTCTCTGCGGAGGCGAGCGTCGGAGACCCGACCACGCCACCCGAGGTGGGCGGGGGTGTCGGCACCCTTCGGCGGGTGTACTTTCGAAGCGCCCCTCCCTGGGGCATGAAGTCCCTGGCCTGCTTCATATCCACCAACTCGGGGGCCAGGTGAAGCATGAGGGATGTTTCGAGCTCACCCGCGTGTTCGACTTCGGGGTCCGTTTCGATGATGTCGGAGACGTCGATTTGGTAGAGGTCGTAGACGGACTTCGTGGACGGCCCGGACGGCGTCATGAGCAGGGCCTCCAGATGGGGTTCGAACCGATGTGCGGTGATGATCACGAAGTCCTGGACGCCCTGGTCTTCCCAGGTACCAAGGAGTCCATTGACGGCCCGGTGCAACGTCTTGCGACTCAGGCCTGCGCGACCCGGAAAGGGACCCCCGCCCACGGTCACACCGTAAGAGAACGTGGGAGCTCGGAGAATGCCGAGTCGCTGAGAAACTTCGTGCGCCACGCGCTTTGTGATGACGATATTCGCCCCCAGTGGGAGGTGTGGACCGTGCTGCTCGAGCGCCCCGACCGGGAGGATGAGACGCGGATTCTCCTTGAGGGCTGCGCCCACGGCCTGCCAAGACATTTCGTCCAGCGCATATGACATCTCGTTCTCCTACACCTTCCGCTGAGGTTTCGGGGGTCCGAAGACTTGGATCCCTGGGTCCGTGGGTCGCGACCGCGGCGCTCGCGCTCTGGACCGGAGGGGGCGGTCCCGCGGTCTTGCTCGTCGCCGCGATCGGCCTGATGGGCGGCGTACTGCTCGGACCTCGAGGTCGGGGGCGTTGGTCCGGAATCGGCACTGTGATGCTTCTTTTGGGCATCCTCGTGGGATTCCATGCCGAACGCCAGGTGCATTCGGTACGAAGCGATTGGGATGGGTACTGGGCGAAGCGCGTCACCGAGATCGGGGAACTCCTAAGTGGGGAGCTGGACCGGCGCCAGCTGGCGGGCGAGGCGGCGGCGGATGCGTTGATCGCAGCGACCGAAAGTGCTTCGGGTGTCGATGCCTCGGTCGTTTCGGAGATTCGAGGCCGACACGGCACCTCCGCGCTGGGGCTGTACGACCGCGACGGCAACTTGTTGGTCTGGGATGGGACGCACAGGGGCAAGATCCCCGAGACGGTACAGCGGGGAGAGAGGAGGCAGTCGTACCGGGACCTGCCCCTGTTCGGATACCTCTATCTGACGTCGACTGCGCCCGACGGCGGCGTGGCGGTGGCAGCATACCTGCTGAGGGCCTCCCTCCCGGAAGGCCTCGGCGCGGACATGGGCGACCTCGCTACCCGATTCTATCGCGAGACCGGGGAGCGCATCCGGATCACGGAGGAGGACCCGGGAATCGCCGAGGCCGTGTGGGATCTGGCGCTCGACGACGATCGCCTGCTGAGCGTGGTGCTCGAACGACCCGATCGCGATATCCGCGCCGCGACGATCCGCGATCGATGGGCCGCAGCCGTCGCTCTGATGCTGGTCGTCGGGTGGCTGCTGATCGCGATCGGGGGTGCCTTCAGGCTGACCGAGGCCATCGCGGCTGCGGTCGCCCTCGTCGCGGCAGCCGCTTGGGTCCCGGTCGATCAATTGGCCGTCGCCCGGCACCTCTTCGACCCGACACTGTTCACTCTCCCGGGGCCGATCCCCCTCGCCCTGGGAACGCTCTCGCTGGTTTCGATGGCTGGTTTCGCTCTTGTCGCGGTACTGCCCCGGCCGGCGATCTCACTCCCCCCGTGGGGAGCAGGCGTGCTGGCCGGTGTGGGGTTTCCGGCCATCCTCATGTGGATCCAGTCCGGCCTGGGCCCCGGGGCCCTGTCGGCCGGGCGGCTGGACTGGATCGCGTACGAACTGACGGGAGCGGCCCTTCTTTCCCTCCTGGCCGGCACGGCGATCGCGTTCACTCGCGAGGGAGATGGGTCGAGGCCGGCCGTTCTCGGTGCGATCGCCTTCGCCCTGCTCCTTGGGGTGGGAAGCGGCGCCTGGGTGTACTTCAAAGCGGAGGGGCTGGAACTGCTTTCGGTGGCGTGGGTCATCCCGGTCGGTGTCGCTGCTTACGGGGTACGAGCCTGGGATGGCTGGCGGCGTTCGCTCCTCGGGTGGACCGCAGCGATCGTCATGGGCGCCACCGCGACGATTCCCCTCACTTGGGGCGACGCGATCGAGGCCCGTCTTCAAGAGGGGACTCAGCGCCTCCAGAGTCTGGCGGCGGTCGAAGACGTCGAAATGGAGAATCGGCTGCTCGCATTCGGTCGGCTAGCAGATTCACTGGACCTGGTTGGTGCCGAGGACGTCAGCATCCTGTACGATGGATGGCGCTTGAGTGGTCTCTCGGATCTGGGTCAGCCCGTGTGGCTCCAAATGGAGCTTCGCGATGGCTCGCCAGGGGAGGGACTCCGGGTGGGAGTGGGCGGGGGCGAGCCGGAGCCGTACCAGGATATCCTCGCGCAGGGCAGGGTAGCAGGTGGCATCAGGTTGGTTCAGCTCAACCAGGACGACGCCCGCTACATCCTGACCACGGCCCTCTCCAACGACCGGATGGTGGTAGCCGTCGCTCCGCCGTTTCCGGAGAGCACGGGCCGATCGGCGCTCGGACCCTTGCTGCGGGTGGCCACCGACGGGGCCACGGACGCCCTGGCCGTTCTGCCGTTGGCGGGCGATGAAGAGGCGCTTCCGGGCGGCGCGTCACGGATGCGAACCCGGCGAGGATGGCAGGCGGAGATTGGGCTTTCGTTCTCGAACCACACGGCGTATCACGCGCACTATCTGGTCGACCTTCCTGGCGTCCCGCTGAGCCTGGCCCGCGCGACGCTGCTTATGGTCCTGAACCTCGCTCTGTTTCTCGCCTTCTGGGTTGGCGGCCGGGGTCTGCTGGGGAGTCCGGCGAGAGCCGAAATGCGGATCTCCGGTCTCGTTATTTCTTTTCGAGCCCGTGTTACGTTGGCGCTCTTTGGCTTTTTCGCCCTCGCGAACGCTCTGTTCGGTACGGTGGCCTACCGCACGCTTGCTCAGGCGTCGCATCGGTCCGCGCAGGTGATCGCCGAACGCGTCGTGGAGGACGCGGCTGGCTGGTATCGGGCGCTGGGTGGTCAGATGGACCGGTTGGCGAGTCAGGTAGGGGCCGAGCTGCTCGAATACCGGGATGGTGAGCTTCGAGAGGGGTCCGTCGACGAGTTGGTCGAGCTCGGCATGTATGAGGCGTGGACCCCGTATGAGGTGCACGAACGCCTCGCGAGTCGTGAGGTCGTGCAGGAGTTCACCGAGACCTCCGTCGGCAGCTGGCAGTATGTGACCGCCTATCGGCGACTAGCGGACGGTGATGTTCTGGCCGCTCAAGTCCCGCTTCAGGCGGGTACGAGCGCGCTCCAGACGACCGACCTCATCGAGCTCCTTGGCTTTGTGATTCTCCTCGGCGCAGCCCTTTCGCTCGGATTGGCGATGATCGCGGGTCGTGCATTGACTCGCCCGATCCACGCGCTGCAGGTGGCGTCCGAGAGTGTGGGTTCGGGTGATCTTGGGCTCCGCCTACCGGCGCATCGTACCGATGAGTTCGGGGCGGTCTTCCGCGCCTTCAACCGGATGGTGGGTCGGGTTCGGCGCGCCCGACGCCAACTCGTCCGCACGTCCCGACGCACCCAGCTCATCATGGATGAGGCGGCGGTGGGAATGGTGGCGCTGGATCCCGGCGGGCGCGTAACCCTCGTGAATCCGCGGGCCGAGGAGTTGATGGGAGTGGAGGTATTCGTCGGCCGGCAGCTCCCGTCCGACGGCGAGGTCGGAGATGCTCTGACGAGCTGGCTGGCTAGCTATATGCATACGGCGGCGGACGAGGCGAATTCCGACTTCCAGGTGGGTGATCGCCGGATCCGCGTCCGTGTCCGTCGCCTCGGGAGCTTCGGTACCCGACGAGGCGTGGTGGTCGCGCTCGACGATGTCACCGATGAGCTGCGTGCCGAGCGCGTCATCGCGTGGGGGGAGATGGCGAGGCAGGTCGCACATGAGGTGAAGAATCCCCTGACCCCGATCAAGCTGAGTATTCAACACGTCCGCCGTGCTTGGGACGACAGGCACCCGGACTTCGAGAACATTCTCATCAAGAATGCTGATGCGATGCTGATCGAGATCGATCGCCTCGCCGGGATCGCGCAGTCGTTCTCTCGCTTCGGAACCCCGGGCGGCGACCAGATCGTTCCCCTCGCAGCGGTCTCCTTGAGGGAGGTGGTCACCGAGTTGATGGCGCTGTATGGTGGGTCGAATGCTCAGGTACGGTTCGAGCAGGAGTTGGAGGCGGCCCTGCCACCCGTGGTGGCCCGACCCGCGGAGTTGAAGGAGGTGCTCGTCAACCTGCTCGAGAACGCGCGCCTCGCAGGCCAGGAGGGCACGCGGGTCATCATCAAGGGTCGGAGGAGCGAGGATGGACAGAGCGTCGTGCTGTCCGTCGTGGATGACGGAGCGGGCATCCCCGAAGACGTCCTGCCCCGCATCTTTGAGCCGCAGTTCAGCACTCGTTCGACCGGAACGGGCCTCGGGCTTGCAATCGTTCAGCGTGTAGTACGAGCCTGGGGTGGCAGCGTGGCCGTGAAGAGCGAACTGGGGGTGGGCACGACCGTGTCCGTCACGCTTCGGGTCTGGCCTGAATAGAGCTCGCCTGGCTCGTGGTCGGGGGTGACCGGTACCTTTCCGTCCGTTGCCGCCTCCAGAACGCACGAAGCGCGGCCTATGGACTCCAGCCCGAGCGCGATGCCGAGACTTCCACCTGGTCGCACGTTTACGGAATCGGTAATGGCGCATGAGTCGACCGATACCGACGCGCAGGCGTTCGCGGCTCGCGTGGATCTCTCAACGTGGCTCTACGCCCGTGTGCCCGCCCTGCGAGAGATGTGGGGAGAGGAAATTCGCGCGCGCGGGCTCGGGCAAGACCCACCCATCGATGCGGTCGTCGGGATGTTCGTCGACCAGCTTGTAGGTCTTCTTCCGCCACTGCTGGGCCCCTTTCGAGATCAGATTCAGCCGTTGTGGGATCGCTCCGCGGAGCTATTCGGATCTGTCGCGGCGAAGCGAGGACTCGCCGCCGGCGAGGCCATCGAGGAGCTGCATATCCTGCGTGAACTCGTTATCCGGGATCTGTACCGGGATCCTCCGCTTGGAGGCAGAGTTCCACTGTCGCTCCGCGAGATCCTGCGCCTGAACCGAGCGCTCGACCGGGCGGTGACGCACGCCAGCGTCGGTCACCTGGATGCGATGTTCTTCGAGTTCTTCGAGACGGACGACCCGAAGATCTTGCTGAGCGGCGACGATGTCGCGGATGAGGCCTCGAGTCAGCTCCGCAGCATCCAGAGCGAGGTCGACGCGGTTCTCGGACCCGAGCATGCTAACGCGACGTGCTCACCCCGGAATGGCTGAACCGCATCTTGCCCGATGACCACAGATTGAACGCGCCGGCGGATCGGTCGGTCGGAGATCTCCCGGCCGAGGAGTTCCTGCGCCTCGCACACGAGACCGCCGAGTGGATGGCGGAGTATCTCGCTTCTGTGGGGGAACGAGCCGTATTCCCGAACACAGATCCGGGGGACATTCGCCGCCGCTTGCCGGCTTCCGCTCCTGAGCTCGGCGAAGCGATGGACGACGTTCTCGCGGACTTCCGCGAGGTCATCGTTCCCGGACTGAACCATTGGAACCACCCGGCTTTCTTTGGCTACTTCTCCGTGAGCGCGTCCGGGCCCGGCGTGCTGGGCGAAATGTTGGCTGCGGTCCTCAATGTGAACGCGATGACCTGGCGTTCGTCGCCCGCGGCGACGGAACTCGAGGACGTCGTGACCGACTGGCTGCGCCAGATCATGGGTCTCCCGGAAGACTTCGAAGGGGTCATCAACGACACCGCGTCATCGTCCACGATGTATGCGCTCGCAGCCGCACGAGAGCTTCGCTACCCCGAGGCGCACCAAGGCGGATTGTTCGGCTGCCCTCCGGGCCGGGTGTATGCGTCGGACCAGGCGCACTCTTCCGTCGAGAAGGGGGTGATGGCGCTCGGCTTCGGCCGAGATGGTTTTCGAGCCATCGGCTCGGATTCCGAGTTCCGCATGGACGTGGAGGCACTTCGCGCCGCGATGCGTGCTGACGTCGACGCCGGGGTGCGTCCGATTGCGGTTGTGGCGACGGCCGGCACCACGTCAACCGCGTCGCTGGATCCGATCCATGAAATCGGACAGGTGGCCCGTGAATTCGGTGCGTGGTTGCACGTGGATGCGGCCTACGGTGGTCCGGCGGCGATCGTGCCGGAGTTCAGACCGCTACTGCGTGGCTGGGAGCAGGCGGACTCCATCGTCGTGAATCCGCACAAATGGCTCTTCACTCCGATCGACTGCTCCGTACTCTACTGCCGCCGTCCGGCTGAGCTGGTCCGAGCGTTCTCCATTGTACCTGAATACCTGACGGCACCCGACGAGGGCGTGACTCGGAACCTCATGGACTACGGAGTCTCGTTGGGCCGGCGCTTCCGATCCTTGAAGCTCTGGTTCGTCCTGAGGTATTTCGGTCGCCAGGGCCTCATCGATCGCCTGCGGGAGCACGTGCGACTAGCCACCGACTTCGCGGGGTGGGTAAGGGCGGCCCCGCATTGGGAAGTCGTCGCTCCTGTCCACCTCGGCACCGTGGTGTATCGCTTCGTGCCGGAACTCGGTAATGGGGAGTCGGCGGACGCCGCGAACCACCGCATCCTCGAACGGGTGAACGCATCAGGTGACGCGTTCCTGACGCACACGCGCGTCGGGGGGCGCATCGCTCTCAGGCTCGCGATCGGGAACGTCAAGACGTCGCGCGCCCATGTCGAAGGCGCCTGGAGCGCGCTGCGCGCGGCGGCGGAAGCCGAAGTGCATCCCGCTTCGGGCGCGTAGGGAGACGGACACTCCCTACGCGGCGTGCCTCGAAATCCGCTATGCCAGGTCGCGTACCTCGCGCACCAGATCGCTCATCGACTCCTTGGCGTCGCCAAAGAACATGAGCGTGTGGTCCATATAGAAGAGATCGTTGTCGATGCCGGCGAAGCCTGGTGACAGGCTGCGTTTCATCACGATCACCCGGCGCGCCCGGTCGACGTCCAGAATCGGCATACCAGCGATGATCGACCGTGGGTCGCGGGCCGACGGGTTCACGACATCGTTCGCGCCCACGATCAGCACGGCGTCGGTCTTGGAGAGATCGTCGTTGATCTCTTCGAGGTCGTAGAGCTTGTCGTAGCTGACATCCGCCTCCGCCAAGAGGACGTTCATGTGCCCAGGCATGCGGCCCGCCACCGGATGGATCGCGTACTTCACATCAACCCCGCGCGCCTCGAGGAGGTCACCAATCTTGCGCAATTCGTGTTGGGCCTGCGCCACCGCGAGTCCGTATCCAGGTACGATGACTACGGAATTCACGTATCCCAGCTCTGCGGCGACCCCTTCGGCGTCCGCGCTCTTGACCGGACGCTTGCCGATCAGGGCTCGATCGACTCCCGCGCCACCACCGAAACCGCCGAACGCGACGTTCGCGAGGGATCGATTCATGCCCTTGCACATGAGCTGCGTGAGGATCAGCCCTGCGGCGCCGACCAATGCGCCCGAGATGATCAGAACCATGTTGCCGATCACGAATCCGGCGGCGCTGGCTGCGAGCCCTGAATAGGAGTTCAGCAGCGAGATCACCACCGGCATGTCCGCGCCGCCGATGGGAATCACGATGAGCACACCGAGAATGAGCGCGCCCCCGACGAACAGGTAGAACAGCGAGAGCGGGGAGAGCGCGAGGCCGCCGACACCCAAACTGGCAGCACCGAGGAAGAGGACGCCGAAGAAGAGACCGAGATTGACCCAATTCTGACCCGGGAAGGTGATCGGGTTGCCGGTCATGATCTCTTGGAGCTTCGCGAAGGCGATGAAGGACCCGCTTAGGGTGACCGCACCGATCAGCGTCCCGAGCATGATCGTGACACCCGTCGCTCCCATTCCGATCGACGGATTCGAGACAAACTCCACTACCGCGACGAGCGCGGAAGCGGCGCCACCGAATCCATTGAAGATGCCCACGAGCTGGGGCATGTCGGTCATCTTGACCCGATAAGCCGCGAATCCGCCGATCGCGCCACCGATCGCCATTCCCACCAGGATTCCGGTCCATGAGAGGATCTCGGTATCGATGAGGGTGGCTACGATCGCGACCAGCATCGCCAGCGCAGCGAGGGCGTTGCCGCCGCGGGCTGTTGCTGGCGATTGGAGTCGCTTCAGTCCGACGACGAAGAGGACGGCCGAAGCGAGGTAGGTCAGTTCGATAAGGATCTCGAAGTTCATTTCGTCCTACCGTTTCCGGAACATGGCGAGCATCCGATCGGTCACCAGAAAGCCCCCGATCACATTGATCATCGCCATCGCGATTGCCGCGATGCAGAGAACCGTCTGTGTCGTCCCCTCCGCTCTGCCCGCGACGACGATCGCACCGACGATCGCGATGCCCGAGATGGCGTTGGCGCCCGACATCAGCGGTGTGTGGAGGGTCGGAGGCACCTTGGTGATTACCTCACGACCGGCCAGCGTCGCGAGCACGAAGACATAAAGTCCGATCATCAACTCGCCCATCGAATCTCCTCGGAAGGTGCGAACAGGGTGGCGGTGCAGGGTGTCATCATGCGGAAGCACCTTCGAGCGCGGAGCGCACGCGTTCGTTACGGACTTCGCCGGCGTGCGTCACGGTCGCCGGTCCGACGACATCGTTTTCGAAGTCGAGCGTCACCGTCCCGTCCTTGCTCAGGAACTCACCCAACAGCGTTACGATGTTCTTCGAGTACATCTGGCTCGCGTGGACCGCGATCGCACTCGGGAGGTTCTCGGGGCCCATGATCTGGACCCCGTGGGCCACGATGGTCTTTCCGCTCACGGTGAGCGCACAATTGCCGCCACTTTCCGCTGCGAGGTCGACGATTACGGAGCCGTGCCGCATGGACTCCACCATCTCCCTCGTGATGAGCAAGGGCGCGGTGCGGCCCGGGATCTGCGCAGTCGTGATGACGATGTCTGCATTCACGATCGCCTTGGCGATCAGGTCCAGTTCCTTCTTGTGCTGGTCTTCGGACAGCTCCTTGGCGTAGCCGCCGTCGCCCTCGGCCGTGACTTCCTCGTCGGCCTCGAGGAACGTCGCACCAAGGCTCTCGACCTGTTCCTTGACCGCCGGCCGGACGTCGAACGCCTCGACGATCGCTCCCAGCCGGCGAGCCGTCGCGATGGCTTGGAGCCCTGCGACTCCCGCTCCGAGCACCAGTGCTCGTCCGGGCCGAATGGTTCCGGCCGCGGTAGTGAACATCGGCAAGAACTTCGGGAGGTGATCGGCGGCCAAAAGTACGGCCTTGTAGCCTGCGACCGTCGCCTGGGATGAGAGCGCGTCCATCGATTGGGCGCGGGTAATACGGGGTACCATCTCCATCGAAACCGCGGACACTCGGGCTTCGGTGAGCCGACGAACGAGGGCAGGATCGCCGAGGGGATTCAGATAGGAAAGAAGCAGCGTCCCCTCTTTGAGGCCGGCGACTTCGTCGGGTTCGCTGAGAGACGGTGGATTGATGTGGAGCACGATCCCCGCGTCGCGGATCGTGTCCGCCGCGGAGTCGGCGACGGTCGCGCCGGCCGCCAGATAGTCGGCGTCGGAGACCCCTGCCGAAATGCCGGCTCCGCTCTCTACCGTGACTTCCAGTCCGGCCTTCAGGAGCGCCTGTACCCCGAGAGGTACCAGAGCCACCCTCGACTCTCCGGGACGTGTCTCCTTCACGACAGCAACCTTCATGCGCGCTCTCCACTCGGTTTCGGGTTGAATCGGAGGCCATGGTACCGGCGGGCCCGTGGGTACACAAGCGAACCGCTTGAATCGTGATCAACGATCACCTGATGCGTGGCCGATCCTCGCATCGCTCCGCCCAGATTCATATGTGACTCTCCCTGATGCTTGCTCATGCGCACACCGGAGCCGTCCACGGCATCGATGCATTGATGGTCAGAACGGAGGTGAACATTTCTTCCGGTTTGCCCGCGTTCAACGTTGTCGGCCTTGCCCAGGGATCGGTGCGCGAGGGACGTGAACGAGTGGCGGCGGCCCTCCGAAACAGCGGCTTCGCGTTGCCCCTTCGTAGAATCACGGTCAACCTCTCCCCGGCCGACGTCCGGAAGGAGGGGACGGCGTTCGACCTGCCGATCGCCGTCGCGATCCTAGCGGCGGCCGGACATCTCCCCGCGTCGGCCCTGAGCGGCATCGTACTGCTCGGAGAGTTGGGGCTCGACGGCGCGCTCCGGAGGGTCCCCGGTGTACTCTCCGTCGCGACACGCGCGCGCGATCACGGTCTCAAGGGACTCATCGTCCCTTCAGGGAATGCCGCCGAGGCAGGGGTCGTGAAAGGTTTGGAGGTCTTTGGTGCCGACGACCTCGGGGCCGTTGTCGAGCACCTCCGGGGCGGGCAGGGCCTAGGGTCGCTGACGCTTGATCCCGGCGCGTTTCTCGAATCGGCATCGCGGTCGGGGCCGGACCTCTCGGACATCAAGGGTCAGGCGATGGCGAAGCGGGTGCTCGAGATCGTCGCTGCCGGTTCCCACAATGTGTTGATGACCGGCCCGCCCGGATCTGGCAAGACGATGCTGGCCCGGTGTGTGCCCGGAATTCTGCCTCGGCTCGAGGTTGGAGAAGCGATGGAGGTCACGCGTGTACATTCGGTGGCCGGTCTCTTGGGGGACGGCCCGCTGGTCAATCGACGCCCCTTCCGGGCCCCCCATCACTCGGTGAGCTACGCTGGCCTTGTGGGGGGAGGTACTCCGCTCCGGCCCGGCGAGATCAGCCTCGCCCACCATGGCGTCCTGTTCCTGGACGAGCTGCCGGAGTTCCGCCGGAGCGTCCTCGAGGTGCTCCGCCAGCCACTCGAGGAAGGCTCGGTCACGCTTTGTCGGGCCCGTGGCTCCGCCGTCTTTCCCGCGCGCTTCCTGTTAGTCGCGGCCATGAACCCTTGCCCGTGCGGGTATCGGGGCGACGGCTCCGATCGGTGCTTGTGCGATTCCTCAGCCTTGGCACGCTATCGAGGCCGCGTCTCGGGTCCGTTGACGGACCGCATCGACCTTCACGTCGAAGTGCCGGCCGTGTCGATCGAAGAGCTTCACGATTCTAGCGCCGGTGAATCGAGTGCCGACGTCGCACATCGGGTGCGGCGGGCCCGCCGGATCCAGACGGAGCGCCTCGCAGGTGTTACAGGGAGGTACGCGAATGCGCATCTGACGACACAGGATCTGCGGCGATGGTGCGGGCGGTCACGAGCGGTGACGGCGCTCCTGCATCGCGCCGTCGAGCGGGCCGGACTGTCCGCCCGGGGTCACGACCGGCTCCTGAGGGTGGCTCGTACGATCGCCGATCTCGCGGGCGAGTCGGAGATCAGGGAAGAACACGCCGCCGAGGCCCTGCACTACCGGGCGCTCGACCGGGCTCCGGGTCGGTGCGTCACACGGCGCTGACCCCAGGATTGAACGCGATGGAGATCGTGAAGAGCTTTGCCGCATGCAACAGACTTCCTCGCAGTCTGCGAGCGGCTCGGGTTCCCCGGAGCCCCGACTCTTCAAGGTCGTTCTCGCCTTCGCCGCGGTCTATCTCATCTGGGGCTCGACCTATCTCGCGATCCTGTGGGCCATCGAGACGATGCCACCCCTCGGGATGGCGTCCGTCCGGTTCCTCATCGCTGGCAGTCTCTTGTTCGTCTGGGCGCTATCGCGAGGGGCTCCTCGACCGACGGGCCGCCAATGGCGGGATGCCGCAGTTGCGGGAACTCTCCTGCTCGCCGGGGGCAATGGGGCGGTGGTCCTGGCTGAACAGTGGGTGCCTTCGGGGCTGACGGCCTTGCTCGTCGCCTCCGTGCCGCTTTGGCTGGTCATCCTCGACACGCTTTTCGGGTCGAAGGTGAGACCCACGCTCCGCACAAGTGCCGGCCTGGTGATCGGCTTTGTTGGTGTGGGGGTGCTCGCGGGCTCGCCGGGCGTTGGCGCAGGTGGACGCCAGGAGTTGGTCGGTGTTGTGGTCGTCCTCTTCGGTGCCCTGGCGTGGGCGTCCGGTTCGCTCTACACCAGGCACGCCCGGAATCCACCACCTCCGCGGGTGCTCGTGGGGATGCAAATGCTCTGTGGCGGAGTGGTCCTCGGATGCATGTCGCTCGCCATGGGAGAACCCGCCGACTTCGACATCGCTGGGGTTTCCGGGAGGTCGATCGCGGCGCTCGTCTATCTGATCGTGGCGGGGGCACTGATCGGATACGTCGCGTACATCTGGTTGCTCACCGTTACGACTCCGGCGCGCGTGGGGACGTACGCTTATGTGAACCCGCTCGTCGCGATGTTGCTCGGCTGGGGGTTGGCCGACGAGCCTCTGACCTTCAGGTCGATCCTTGCGGCCATCATCATTCTGGGCTCCGTCGTCGTAATCACATTGGAGCCCGGTGGTCCGCGCGGAGTCGTTCGACCTGTGGGGCTTCCGGTCGAGGTAGACTGAGAACTACGAGGGCTGCCAGCCCGGAGGTGTAGCGTCTCGACCCGCCGATCGGGTAAGTTGGCGCGGGGCAAACCGCCGGCTCATCCGAACCATCCACCCCCCAGCCGCGTCCATGCGCCTTTTCATCGGCATCAGCCTTCCCAAGACGCTTCGGACCCGCATCCAGCGGGCCGCGCGGGTGATGAGGGATGCCGAGCTGCCTGTCCGGTGGATCGACCCCGACCATTTTCACATCGCGTTGAAAACCCTCGGAGATGTTCGGCGCGAGAAGGTCGAGGCCGTCGAGCAGGCGATTGGCCGCGTGGCGGCTGAGACTACGGCATTCTCGACGGGGTTGTCGGGGTTCGGGGCATTTCCGACGATTCGTCGACCTAGTGTCATTTGGCTAGGGGTAGGGGCGAACGCGGAACTCCGCTGCCTGAAGCAAGACTTGGAGTGGGCTCTGGGAGACATCGGGTTCGGCGCCGAAACGCGCGCCTTCCACCCCCATGTCACGCTGGGGCGGGCAGACGAGGCCGGGGGCGCCGGGGCCTTTCGAGGACTCGATACGATCATGGCTGAACTCGATTTCGAGGACGAACTCAAAGTCCACACGCTCGATCTCATGCGCAGCCATGTGTCGCGGGACGGTGCTCACTATACCGTGCTCTCGACCGCCAAGTTGGCGTCGACGTGACCGCAGCGTCGGCGGTCCGGACTCTAGCCGCACCGGGGCTGGCTCTGGGTGTACTCGCGCTGGCTCTTGCGTGGCCGAACGGCAGTGAGGAAGGCGAATCTGCGAAGTTCGGGGCCCTCCCGCCGGTCGTGCCCTCGTCCGACGGAAGCCTCGTCAGCTCGCAGGTCGCGGACCGGGTCGTCACCCTCTTTCAGCTGTTTCAGACCGGGAACGGTGGCGAGCAGCTCGTTCTCGAAGGATCGGATCTGTCCTCGGTGTTGCGCTTCGCTTTGCCGGCGCTCATCCCCAGGGGGGTGACCGAGCCGACCATAGAACTTCTGGAGGGTGGTGTGCGGGTGAGAGCCCGCGTCGCGACGGTGGAGGTCGCCGGCTCCGGCATCGTTGCAAGCGTAAGCGGCGTGCTTCCGGATACTCTGGAGGTCGAGGTCCGGGGACGCCTGGAAGGAGGGGGCGGCCAGGATGTGGTGCTCTTGATCACCCACCTGACGGCGGGTCGCGTACCGCTTCCGCCCGCGGTGGTCGAGTCGATCGTCGCCTCTTTGGCGCCAGCGGGGGCAGTCGTTCGTGGCGGGGATGATGATGAGGGCAGCGACGTGCTTGCCTCATTGCGCCTTCCGTGGCGGCACGGGGTCGAAACGATCGCGGTGTGGGGTGATCGGTTGGTACTCGAACGGTTCGACGTGGCCCGGGACAGGGCCGTCGACGGGAGTGGAGGAAAGTAGATGGCGCGATTGTTGGTGGTAGATGACGAGAGCGGGATTCGGGGAGCGCTCGTACAGCTGTTCGAGTATGAAGGGCACGACGTACGAGCGGCGGAGAACGGACATGACGGCATCGCCCTGGCGAGCGAATTCCGGCCCGATGTGATCTTTCTGGACGTAAAGATGCCGGGGCTCGACGGGTTGGATGTTCTGGCTCGGCTCCGGGAGGATGATCCGGGCGCTCTGGTCGTGATGATCTCGGGGCACGGCACGATCGACACTGCGGTCGAGGCCACGCGAAAGGGCGCCTACGACTTCCTCGAAAAACCTCTCGACACCGATCGCCTTCTCGTGACGCTCAGCCGCGCGCTCGAGCTCCGGGGCCTGACGCAAAGCATGGCCGACCTGAGAAATCAGGTCGAGAGTCGATACGAGATCGTGGGAACGTCGTATGCGGTCCGGCAGGTCTTGGAGAGGGTCGAGAAGGTGTCGCCTACGGAGGCTCGGGTCCTCATCACCGGAGAAAACGGTACGGGGAAGGAGCTTGTAGCGAGGGCGATCCATCGACTCTCGTCCCGCGCGGATCAGCCTTTCGTCGAAGTAAACTGTGCGGCCATCCCGTCTGAGCTGATCGAGTCAGCGCTCTTTGGGCACATCAAAGGCTCCTTTACTGGAGCGGTAGCGGACCGGGCCGGAAAGTTCGAGCAGGCCGACGGCGGCACCCTCTTCTTGGACGAGATCGGGGACATGTCCCGGGATGCGCAGGCCAAGGTCCTTCGTGCGTTGGAGCAGGGTGTAATCACTCGGGTCGGTGGTTCGAAGGCGATCGAAGTCGACGTACGAGTGATTGCGGCGACCAACAAGGATTTGGCGCGGCGCATCGAGGAGGGGGAGTTCCGCGAGGACCTCTTCTACCGCCTCAACGTCGTGCCGATTCACGTTCCGCCCCTTCGGGAGCGTCGCGATGACATTCCGATGCTCATTCAGCACTTCACGGACCTGATGGCGAAACGCGAGGGCATCACGCCTCGACGCTTCGAAGCTCCAGCGGTCGACAAGCTTCAGGCGCTGTCCTGGCCGGGCAACGTCCGCGAACTGCGCAACACCGTCGAACGCCTGTTGATCTTGTCCGGCGGAGATACCGTGCGCGCCGAGGACGTCGAGCTTCTAGCCACCGGCCGAACCTCGAGCGCGGGAATTGGAGGGGAGCTCCTGGCGACGGACAACTTCTCGGACTTCAAGGAGGTGGCGGAGCGAGCGTATATCCTCCAAAAGCTGCGCGAGAACGACTGGAACGTGGCGGAGACCGCGAGGCGCATCGACATGCCCCGTTCGAACCTGTACAAGAAGATCGAAAAGTACGGGCTGGTGCGAGACGCGTGACGCGGCAGGCTGACCGCGCATAAGCTGCCCTACGCCGTAGCAGGCGAGTTGCCTTTCTCCGTCCCGCGGCTAACTTCGTTGCGCAATAGATAAGGCGGGTGGGTCGTTACGGAAGCCGGTGAGAGACCGGCGCGGCCCCGCCACTGTAAGAGGTTCGTCCGGATAGCGGGCGGAAACGGTTGCTCGGAAATGCCACTGGGGAGAAATCCCCGGGAAGGCGAGCAAGCGGCCTCGAGCCAGGAGACGTGACCCACCCGAGCCATGCCAAACACCTCCGTGGGGAGGCGGCCTGGGTCGGGTAACTCCGACGTAGTCCGTTCTTTCCGTGCAGGAAGGGACGGATGTTTTTATGGCGCTAGCTCGCGCGGGTCGAGTCGGCGGAAATGACGGTGTGAAATCGCGACGAGGCGGGGAGGAGGGTCTTCTCCCGCTCGGCGCGGTTCCCGGCATCGGGTGCGCCTCGCGTCGACCCGGGTCAACGCCACGTCGTCCCCGCGCTCCCCGGTGCCGCCGCTCTTTGTGGCCCCCGAGACATCACTTGCCGCGCATCAACCGCATGGCACCCCTCCAGTGGAATCGATCCATGAACCTACGTCGCGTTGTTGTTGTCACCGCAGCTCTGTTTCTCGCCCACGCGAGCGCCTCGACGCAGTCCGTCGCTGCCCAGCAGGATGCCTTTACCCTGAAGGGGCTCATCGTTTCAGCGAGCCCGACTCCTCGATCGTCCGATGCGGTTGCGAATCACGTCACCGTCTTGCCGGGCGAGTGGCTCCGTCGCGCCGGGGTGCAGTCCCTTGCCGACGCCCTTCGGGACGTGCCGGGACTCCACGTCGTCCGCGGGGGCTCGTTCGGCGCGGTCACATCAGTCTTCATGAGGGGTGGCGAAAGTGACTACACGCTCGTCCTGGTCGACGGTGTTCAGGTCAATCAAGCCGGGGGTGGATTCGATTTCTCGTCGCTGAGCGTCGAGAACGTCGAACGGATCGAGATCGTGCGTGGCCCGAGCAGCGCGTTGTACGGGTCCGACGCCGTGTCTGGCGTCATCCACGTCATCACACGAACGGGGCGGGGTGGGCCGTCGATGACGATGTCACTTCTCGGCGGCTCGTTCGGACGCCAGGATTGGAACGCGGACCTGGTAGCCGGGACCGATCGGGCCGGGTACTCACTGGCGGTGGCGCGGCAGTCGACGGACGGAGTGCTCGCGTTCAATAATCGCCACGTCAACACCGTCCTTTCGGGCAGAGCGCGACTCCAGGCGGACGAGCGTACCGATATCGGACTCAGTCTTCGGATCACGGATCGTGCTTTCCACTATCCGACCGACGCGAGCGGGGCCACGGTGGACAGCAACTCGTTCAGCTTTTCGGACCAGACCGTCGCTCAGCTCTCTGTCGCGCACGTGTTGTCCGATCGCTTTTCGGCGCAGGTCCTATTGGGGGTCAACGGCACGGACGGGGGAACGGATGATGCGCCCGACGGACCGGCCGACACGTTGGGCTTCTTTGGCTTCGCGAGCCTCGACCACTTCCGGCGCGGGACGGCGGAGGTGCGGGCCCATGTGCGGTCCGACCACGGAGTCATGACGGTCGGGGCTGAGGTCGAGGAGGAGCGTCAGCGGTCTTTCACCGAGTCGCTCAGCGCCTTCGGTCCGTTCCACGATCGCAGTGAGAGCGCACGCGGCAACCAGGCGTACTTCGTGCACGCGACGGGCGGTGGGTCCGGAGTATCGGTCAACGCAGGGGCACGACTCGAGGACAACGAACGCTTTGGACGATTCGTGTCCTGGCAGGCCGGTGCTACATGGCGGGCGCCGGGTGCCTTCGGAACTCTTGTGCGCGGGGCGGTGGGTCGCGCCATCAAGGAACCGACTTTCTTCGAGAACTTCGCGACGGGTTTCGCGGTCGGGAATCCGGACCTTGATCCCGAGCGGACGCTGTCGTGGGAGGTGGGCGTCGAACAGGCGCTCATTGGTGACCGTGTGACGGCCGCCGTCACCTTCTTCGATCAGGCGTTCGATGATCTCATTCAGTACACGTTCGCGCCGGCCAATCCGGGCGGTCCGAACTTCTTCAACGTCGCGTCGGCGAGTTCCCGGGGGCTCGAGGTGGACATCTCGGCTACAGCGGGGCGATTCAGCGGCGGCCTGGCGTGGACACGGCTCGACACGAACGTGTCGGACTCGGGTTTCGACGATGGACCGGGGGCCAGCTTCGTGACCGGGGAGCCGCTCCTCCGGCGACCGGCTGATGCGGGAGCACTTCATGCATCGGCTGTGTGGCGGGAGGTCGACGTGTGGGCGAGGCTGGCCGTCACCGGCGAACGATCGGACCGCGACTTCGCGACGTTTCCCGCGACCCCGGTCGTGCTCCCAAGATTTGGACTCCTCACTCTGGGGGGAGAGTGGCGGCTTCTCGCAGGTGTGGATGGTCGGCCACGCCTCTCGATCCAGCTTCGGGGCGAAAATCTTCTCGACGCCGACTATGAGGAAGTGCTGGGCTTTTGGGCTCCCGGGCGAGGCCTGTACCTCGGTGGCCGGGTTGGACTCGGGGGGCGCCCGTGATGAGGTCGCGCACCGTACTCCGCTCCTCTCAGGACCGCTGGCCGCGGTGGGCTACCGGCGGATTTGAGTGCCGTCCTCCAACCGATACAGGACTTCGATGGTCCGGTAGTCCTGCGCGCTCATCGATGTCGCGGTGTTGGAGGGATACATCACGTCTCGCGGTGAGTCGCTGTGGAGGAGTCCCAGAGCATGTCCCATCTCGTGCGCGGCGGTGAGGCGCACCTGAAGGGCGGAAGCGGTCTGCCCATTGAAGGGGCTGCGAGTCGAGAGTTCGATCGCGACGACCGTCAGTCCTTCGCCTTGAGACCACTTCGTACGGGCGACGCCGATCTGTGAGCCACCGAGTCCTGGGCTCCACGTCACTTCGAAGTGAGGCCCGCGATCGCCACGAAGGTCGGCGAGAATAGGGAAGGGCTGTCCGTTCCAAGCTTGTAGTCCCTGGGCGGCCGCGCGTTGAAGGTCACGGGCGATGGCGGGTTCCTCGTGTGTCGGAAGCGGTACGTGTACCACGATCGTCCCCTCGAAGTCCCTCCAACGTTGAAGGCGGATCATCTCTTGGTTCGCGAGCTCGGCGCAGAGATAGCCGACGTCGATGCACACATCGGCGGCGTTCAGCACGTTTCCAGGCCCGCGGGGGCTCGCCGCAAGCGCGACCGGGTCCGCGGCGTTCATACAGGACGCGTCCGTGGGATCGCATGCGGGTCCGGCCTCGCCCGCCGGGCCCCGCTCGCGGAGAGCATCCCTATCAGGCCACCCCCGACAAGGACGAGGGCGACAAGGCCGAGAGGGCTGGGCTTCGACAGTCGGGGCATCGTGAAGGACGGCGGAAGGGCGGCAGTCGTGGCGGCTCGTGAAGCTAGTGTGGTGGAGCGAAAGTTCGCGATCCCCCCGAAACCGATGGGGCCCCGGAACGCGCCCGACGGGTCCGTGTATTGACGAAAGTGCCTGCTCGGGAGCAGGCTGAAGGGGTGGCCTCTTTCGAGACCGAACGATCATCGGGTCTGAGAAGCGGGGGTGGAGTGCAAGAACCGGATCGCGAAAACGACCGATTTGTGGAGAGGCTGTTGGCGGAAGAAGCGCCACGGCCTGCCCGGTTAATGGAGAGTCTCGCGGATTGGGCGAAATCGATCGCGATCGCGTTCGTGCTCTTTCTGTGTGTTCGCGCCACCGTCGTGGAGGCGTTCAAGATCCCGACGGCGTCGATGGAAGGCACGCTGCTGGTGGGCGATTTCCTTCTCGTGAACAAGGCCGTCTATGGGCCTCGGATTCCCGGGACGAACATCACGTTGACTCCGTTCGCAGAGCCGGCCCGTGGAGAGGTGATCGTCTTTCATCCTCCACACGAGCCCGAGAAGAACTATGTGAAGCGGCTCGTCGGCCTTCCTGAAGACACGCTCGAAATGCGCGACAAGCGACTCTACCTGAATGGAGCGCCGGTGTACGAGCCTTACGCGCGCTACGCTGACGCCCGTGGGGACGCCGCGCATCCAGACATGGAGTGGCAGTCGACTCACCTCATCGCGTCCCAACCGAAGAGATACCACCCGACGAGGGACAACTGGGGCCCGATCGTGGTTCCCTTCGGTGGGTACTTCGTCCTCGGAGACAATCGGGACAACAGTGAAGACTCCCGCTATTGGGGGTTCGTGTCGCGCGATCAGATCCGTGGTCGGCCGTGGTTGGTATATTATTCGCAGCGGCCGCCGCCGACGGCTGCGATGCCCTGGCTGTCGCGTGTCCGGTGGTCTCGACTCGGCACCGTGATCAGCTGACCGGGGGAAGGCTGTCCGGGGGGATGTCGGGACCCTACGGGTCCGACCCGTTGTGCGATTTCTCCAACGCTTAGATCCTAAGCGGGGCTTCGTAACAGTCGAACGTCGGTATGGCCTTCTCGCACCAATCCAGGCACCCGCTCAGATGACCTTCTCCTCCCGCCGAGCTTCCTCCAAGGAAGGCTCGTTGGACCAGTACCTCAAGGAGATCAGTCAGTATCCCCTCATCGACCGTGCCGAAGAGGCCCGCCTCGCGAAACTCATTCGCGCCAAAGATGAAGAGGCGCTCAACAAGCTGGTTCGCTCGAACCTTCGGTTTGTGGTCTCGGTGGCCAAGAAATATCAGAACCAGGGTGTGCCCCTTTCCGATCTGATCAACGAGGGCAACCTCGGCTTGATCCGAGCTGCCCACAAGTTCGACGAGACGAAGGGCATCAAGTTCATCAGCTATGCGGTTTGGTGGATTCGCCAAGCGATCCTGCAGGCGTTGGCCGAGCAGAGCCGGATCGTTCGCGTGCCGCTCAATCGCGCCGGCGCGCTGTACCGAATCGGACGGCGCAGCTCAACGCTTCTTCAAGAACTGGGGCGTGAGCCGACCGTAGACGAGATCGCGGAAGATCTCGACGTCTCGAAGGAAGAGATCGAACGCACACTTGCGATCTCACACTCGCACCTGTCCCTCGACGCGCCGATGACGCCCGGCGAAGACAACCGACTTCTCGACTACCTCCCGGACCAGCTGTCCCCCGGACCCGAGGACGAAGCCTTCGAGCACGCGCTCAAGGAGACGATCGAAGAAGCGCTCGCGACGCTGAAGGAGCGCGAAGCCAAGATCCTCCGGCTGTATTTCGGACTCGACGACCAGGATCCGATGACGCTCGAAGAGATCGGCGAGATCCTCGGGATCACCCGAGAACGCGTACGTCAGATCAAGGAAAAGGCACTGGTCCGGCTGCGTCATGCTTCACGCGCGCGCTTCCTGGAGACGTACCGGTAGGGGCGAGCACCAGGCGACGCCGCCCAGAGGGTCAGCAGGTCGAAAAAACCCTCATCGCATAAGGCCAGGCAGGCGTTGACGCCCTTTTCGATCTCGGATATCCTTCATAGCTATTCTTGGACGCGCCTTAATTTAAGACTGCAGGTATGAGAACCTTCACACCGAAAGCTGACGACATCGTCCACCATTGGTGGATCGTCGATGCGACCGACAAGCCGCTTGGCCGACTCGCTACGGAAATCGCGAGCGTCATTCGTGGCAAGCGGAAGCCGATGTACACGCCACATCTCGATACGGGTGACAACGTAGTCGTCATCCATGCAGAGAAGGTGCGCCTCACGGGCAACAAGGCAGATCAGAAGACGTACTTCCGGCACACCGGCTACATGGGTCACGAGAAGCACATCCCGTTCCGCCGCATGGTGGAGACGCACCCCGAGCGGATCATTGAGGTAGCGGTGCAGGGAATGCTTCCGAAAAACGCGTTGGGACGCGTCCTTCGGAAGAAACTGAAGGTTTACGCGGGGGCGGAGCATCCGCATCAGGGCCAACAGCCCGAGCCCTTGGACATCTGAGAACGGAAAGCAACGAATGGCCGGTGAAGTGACGAACCAGATCCAGACTGTCGGACGTCGCAAGACGTCGGTCGCCCGTGTCCTCCTTCGTCCCGGAAAGGGCGAGTGGAGCGTGAACGGTCGCACGATGCAGGACTACTTTCCGCGTCCGACCCACCAGATTCGTATCGAGGAGCCGCTCAAGGTCGCAGGCCTGACCGGTGAGTTCGACATTATGGTCCGAGTCCGCGGCGGGGGCCTCACTGGGCAGTCCGACGCGGTGCGTATGGGACTGTCCCGTGCACTGGTTCAACACGACGAGGAACTCCGTGCGCCGCTGCGTGACAAGGGCATGATGACCCGCGACGCACGCCAGGTGGAACGGAAGAAGCCCGGCCGTCCGAAGGCGCGTAAGCGGTTCCAGTTCTCCAAGCGTTAATCGACGAGCAGTACCTACGGCGTCGACTTCGGTCCACGTCACATCCTGACCGGGGCGTACATCGGCCCCACGTAGAGCGAACATATGTCTGACGTACGTCTCGATCAGTTGCTCGAGGCCGGAGTACACTTCGGCCACCAGACTCGCCGTTGGAATCCGAAGATGAAGCCCTTCATCTTCACGGAACGCAACGGCATTCACATCATCGACCTGCGTAAGACGCTCGATCGCCTCAAGCTCGCCCAGCAGGCCGTGCGAGAGGTGGTCCTGCGTGGTGATCGCGTCCTCTTCGTTTGCACGAAGAAGCAGTTGCGGTCCGTCGTCGAGGTCGAGGCTCAGCGCTGTGGGGCCTTCTGGGTCACCGAACGGTGGCTCGGCGGTATGCTGACGAACTTCCAGACGATCCGTCAGCAGATCCGGAGACTCAAGGAACTTGAGCGCGGAGCCGAAGAAAACTCTTTCGAGTTCTACACCAAGAAAGAGCGCCTACTCCTCGAGCGTGAGCGCATCAAGCTCGACAAGTACCTCGGGGGTCTGAAGGAGATGGGTCGGCTACCAGGCGCCATCTTCGTCGTTGATGCACGCCGCGAGATGATCGCTGTCAAGGAAGCTGCGAAGCTCGGCATTCCGATCATCGCCATCGCAGACACGAACGCCGATCCGGACCTGATCACCTACCCGATCCCCGGGAACGACGACGCGATCCGCTCCGTCACCCTGATCGGAAAGGCAATCGCTGACTCCATCGCGGCGGCACGCCGGGATGTCCCCGACGACGAGCGCCGCCGCATCGACGAGATTGAGGCGACGACCTACTCGACGGAGACGGGCGAGACCACAGAGAAGGAGGCGCCGAAGCGGCGTCGGCCCCGGCGCAAGCGTCGGCCCCGTCCTGAGGTCATCGCGGCGCATTTGCGCGACGGCACCGAAGAGGATGACGGCGACGACGCGGACGTAGCTGAGAGCGACGAGAGCTCGGAAGAGTAGATGGAGGGTCAGCGGCCTGTTGGGCGCTGAGGGAACTGTTGGAGGGCGGCGGTACGACCGGCGCCCGAAGGAGGCGGCAACCGGCCCGGTGCTTCGGACCCGCCGCCTCTTTTCACGAGCCGGCGATGGCCGGGTGATGATGAACGGAGAGCGAGATGGGTGAAACCACGATGATCAGTGCAAAGGACGTCAAGAAGCTCCGCGACATGACGGGCGCGGGGATGATGGATTGCAAGAAGGCCCTGGAGGATACGGGCGGTGACCTCGAGAAGGCCGTCGACCTCATGCGTTCCAAGGGTGCGGCGAAGGCTGCCAAGCGCGCGGACAAGAGCGCGAACGAGGGCATCATCGGCAGCTACATTCACTTCGACAACAAGACTGCCGTCATTATCGAGCTGAATTGTGAGACCGACTTCGTCGCCAATACAGACGACTTCAAGGGTCTCGCACGCGATCTCGCGATGCACATCGCGTCGACTTCGCCGCTGTCGATCTCCCCGGACGAGATCGATCCCGATGTCGTAGCACGGGAGCGGGCCGTATATGTGCAACAGGTGAAGGAAGAGGGTAAGCCTGAGCAAATCGCCGACAAGATCGTGGAGGGGAAGATGCAGCGGTTCTTCAAGGAGAACACGTTGCTCGCGCAGTCGTTCGTGAAGGACCCCGATAAGACGATCCTGGATCTCATTAATGAGGTTTCTTCGCGGACGGGTGAGAAGATCGAAGTCGCGCGCTTTTCGCGCATGAAGGTCGGCGAGCGCGCCTAGCAGCCGTTCCTGCCGGCAGGCCACGAGAAGAGGCAGCGATGAGCGAACGTCCCGAGCTTCGGTACAAGAGAGTCTTACTCAAGATCTCTGGAGAGGCACTTGCCGGAGATCGGGGCTTCGGTATCGAACCCGCAGTCGTCGATCAGCTCACGGACGAGATTCGTTCGTTGGTCGAGATGGGGGTGTCGCTGGGGATCGTCATCGGGGGCGGCAACATCGTCCGAGGTGCGATGGCGTCCAAGAAGGGGATGGATCGTGTGCAGGCGGACTACATGGGGATGCTCAGCACCGTCATCAATGCACTCGCGGTTCAGGATCTTCTGGAGACGAAGAACGTCGAGACGCGTGTGATGACCGCGATCCGGATGGAGCAGATCGCGGAGCCGTACATCCGGCGCAAGGCGATGCGTCACATGGAGAAGGGGCGGGTAGTTCTTTTCGCGGGAGGCACCGGGAATCCGTATTTTTCCACGGATACCGCAGCGGTCCTTCGTGCGATCGAGATGGAGTCGGACGTCGTGATCAAGGCAACCAAGGTTCAGGGGGTGTTCTCCGCTGATCCGGCCAAGGACCCCGACGCCGAGTTCATTCCGGCCATCTCCTTTCAGGAAGTGTTTACCCGGGAACTGGCAGTCATGGATGCTGCCGCCGTGGCCCTGTGTAAGGAAAACCAGCTTCCCATCATCGTGCTCAACCTCAGCCACATCGGCGCGGTCGCAGCAGCGATTCGTGGAGAGGCCATAGGGACGCTAGTATTCTAGGACACTCACCACTTCGGAGGTCTTGATGCCGACCGTGGAAGAAGCCAGACTGCGAATGGATGCGGCGCTGGACGCTCTTCGGCGAGAGTTTGGGACCGTACGCACCGGCAAGGCGACGCCGGCCCTCCTCGATACCGTTCGAGTGGACGCTTATGGCGCCAAAATGCCGTTGAATCAGGTCGCGACGATCAGCACGCCCGAGCCGAGCATGATCGTGGTGCAGCCGTTCGACAAGTCGCTGATGAGCGATATCGAACGGGCCATCATGGTGGCGGATCTGGGACTCAACCCGATGAACGACGGCAACATCATTCGGGTGCCGATCCCGCCGCTGAACGAAGAGCGTCGCAAGGAATTCGTAAAGGTCCTCCACAAGATGGCGGAGGAGGGTCGCATCTCGATTCGGCACGCTCGGCGCACGGTACGGGATGAGCTCCATGCTTTGGTCAAGGACCACGAACTCGGTGAAGACGAGGGACGTCGCCGCGAAGACGCGCTGGAGAAGGTCACTCATGAATACTCCGAGAAGATCGACGACCTTCTAAAGCACAAAGAAGAAGAGGTCATGGCCATTTAGGCCTGCTGTGGACCGCATGTCCTCCGATCGCCTCGACCGAATTCGCCTCTCTGGCGACGTGCCATCGCACGTCGCGATCATAATGGACGGGAATGGTCGGTGGGCCAGCGAGCGCGGACTCCCCCGACACCTCGGCCATCGCGAGGGGATGAAGGCGGTCCGTGAGGTGATACAGGCAGCGGTAGACGCGGGCGTGCCCAATCTCACTCTGTTCGCGTTTTCGACCCAGAACTGGATGAGGCCTGCGGCGGAGGTGTCCGCACTTATGAGCCTCCTTCAGCTCTATGCCCGGAAGGAGCGCGCTGAGCTGCGCAAGCAGGGTGTCGAGGTGAAGGTCCTCGGAGACCTGTCTCGAATCGACGAGGCGACACGCCGTGCCGTAGACGACATCGTTGAGGGCACCCGCGGTGGAACCGCGCTGAACTTGAACCTCCTGATTTCGTATGGAGGCCGAGAGGAAATCCTCCACGCCGCCCGGGTCCTAGCCGAGCGTGTGAGGCGTGGGGAGCTGTCGGCTGAAGAGATCGACGAAGCTGCGTTCGAGGACGCTTTCTTCACCCGGGGTGTGCCCAGTCCCGACCTGCTCATCCGGACCTCGGGCGAGCGCCGGCTCAGCAACTTCATGCTGTGGCAACTCGCGTACACCGAGCTCCACGTTTCGCCCGTATTGTGGCCCGACTTCGATCGTGAGGACCTCTTCGAGGCTCTCCTGGATTACCAGGGCCGCGAACGGAGATTCGGCCGGGTCGCGTCCCCGTGAGCGCTGACGTCGGGAGTGCCCTCAGGTGACACAACTACAGAAGCGGTGGCTCGTCGCGATCGTCGGTATTCCGACGGTGCTCGGCCTGACCTACATGGGTGGGTGGTTCATGGCGGTTCCCCTCGCGGGATTCGCGGGGCTCGGTGCCCACGAACTCTTTCGCATGGCCGCGCACCGGAACGTGTATGCCTTGAAGGTCATCGGATGTCCCGCGGCGATAAGCCTCGTTTTGCTCGCGGGCTGGCGGACCTCCTATTCGACGTTCGCACCATGGGCGTTGGGGCTCCTCGCCGGCGTGCTCATGGTGAGTCTGGTCAGCGCGCTCGTTCTACGCGGTTGCGATCGAAGCCCGTTGGCCGACGTCGCTGTGACGGTTTTCGGCGCGGTCTACATCGGGCTTTCGCTGGCCTTCTTTCCGCTCCTCCATGCGCTCCCCGCGGCGCGCGGGTGGGACATGGGCGCGTCGCCTGCCGCTGCAGGGCTTCTCGCCGTGATGCTGCCTCTGGCCGCGACCTGGATCGGCGACTCTGCGGCGCTCTTCGCCGGTACGGCGTGGGGCAAGAAGAAGCTTGCTCCGTCGATCAGTCCCAATAAGAGCTGGGTCGGCTTCTGGGCCGCCCTGATTGGTGCCGCCATCGCCGCCCTTGGGTGGAACGCGGTAGTGCGCTCGTTCGTCCCAGGGTTGTCCGCAAATGTCTTCGTGATCCTCGGGGCTGGCGTGCTTCTGGGGATCGCGGCGGTCGTCGGCGATCTCGTGGAATCGTTGCTGAAGCGGGAGGCTGGGGTGAAGGACTCAGGGGTGTTCTTCCCGGGGCACGGCGGAGTGCTGGATCGCCTCGATTCGTTGATCTTCACGGTTCCGACCGCCTATTTGGTACTAGCGGTGTTCGGGTCTGCAGGGTGATTCGAGTCGCAATTCTTGGCTCCACGGGTTCGATCGGTCGGAGTGCTCTGCAGGTCATCTCGAGGCATCCCGACCGTTTCGAGGTCGTTGGACTGGCTGCCAACCAAAATGTGGATGTGCTCGCGGCTCAGGCGGCGACATTCGGCCCCGAGTCGGCCGTTCTGTGCGACGCGACCCTCGACCTCCCCAACGGGGTCGGCCGGACATCCTGGGCCTCGGGCCGCGACGCGATGCTCGCGCTCGCGGCTCGGCCCGACATCGACGTCGTCCTAAACGCGCTGGTCGGCGCAGCAGGCCTCGAGCCGACCCTGATCGCGCTGAAGGCGGGACACCGCTTGGCCCTGGCGAACAAGGAGTCTCTGGTCGCGGGCGGGGCACTGGTCCTCGATGCTGCTCGGGCGGGCGGGGGTGAGATCATTCCGATCGACTCAGAGCACAGTGCCATCCTTCAATGCCTAGAGGGACACGCGATCGAGTCCGTTCAACGGGTGGTTCTGACTGCCTCCGGCGGTCCTTTCCGGGGTCGGAACTCTCAAGAGCTTTCGAACGTAGGGGCTGCGGAAGCACTTCAGCATCCGACTTGGGACATGGGGGCCAAGATCTCGATCGACTCCGCGACGTTGGCCAACAAGGCTCTCGAGGTCATCGAGGCTCACTTCCTGTATGGCCTCGACTACGATGCGATCGATGCGGTCGTGCACCCGCAGTCGGTGATCCATTCCTTCGTAGAGTTCATTGACGGGTCGGTGCTCGCTCAACTCGGGTTTCCGACCATGGAGCTGCCGATCCTGTACGCGTTGGAGTATCCCAACCGAGTCGATGACCCCACGCTTCGGCGCTATGACCCGGTTCGCTCGTCACCGCTGACCTTTGAAGAGATCGACGACGAGGCCTTTCCCATGTTTTCGCTGGGCGCTGAAGCAGGACGAAGGAGCGGATGTACCCCGGCGGTGTACAACGCGGCGAACGAGATCGCAGTCCAATGGTTCTTGGAAGACTCGATCCGTTTTGGCGACATCGCCGAGGTGGTGCGACTGACTATGGACAGCGTGGGGACCCATGCCGTCCACGACATTGACGACGTGATCGCCGCCGATGCGGCGGCCCGGGTCGAAGCGGCACAGGCGGCCGCTCGATTGGGCAAGCAAGGATGAGAACGACTTCATGACGGTTCTAGCGACAATCATCGTACTCGGCGTCTTGATCTTCGTACACGAGCTTGGCCATTTCTGGGCGGCCAAGGCGGTCGGGATCGAGGTTCAGCGCTTTTCTATCGGGTTGGGGCCGAGACTATTTGGCTTCCAACGCGGCGAGACCGAGTACGTCGTGAGTGCCATCCCCCTCGGTGGCTATGTGAAGATGGGTGGCATGGACGACGAGGTGATGGACCGGGTCGAGGGCGGGTCCGAGGGCGCCGCGCCCCGGGAACCCAGCGACCGCGACTTCGACGCGAAGCCGATCTGGGCGAGGGCTCTTGTGATCTCTGCCGGCGTGATCATGAACATGCTCTTCGCATTCGGCGTGTACACCTATCTTGCGGCCGAGTACGGCGTGCAGGAATACGCGTCGACTCGAATCGGCATGGTGGACGTCGAGTCGCTTCCGCCCGGTACCGAAGCGCTTGGAACCGTCGAATTGGGAAGCCGGATCGTGAAGATCGGCGACCAGGGCACCGAGCATTGGGGACAGGTTCGATCTGGCCTCTATGAGAGTTCACCCGGGCCGATTCGAATCGAACTCGTCGAACCGAGCCGACAGATCGAGGTCCGGATTCCGGTGCACGAGCCCGAACGACGCGCTCTGGCGAGAGCTGTCGAGGTGTGGCTGGAAGCGGGGGTCGGTTTCGCAAATCCTGGTTCTCCGGCGGATGTGGCAGGTCTGGAGGCCGGTGACCGCGTGGTC
>JAQBXY010000019.1 GCA_027623325.1 Gemmatimonadota bacterium | reverse complement strand
ACTCCAAGGTCCTCGAGACTTGGCTGGCCGCACAACAGGACCGCTTCGAGCTGAACGGGTCCGAGATCGCGCGTCTCGCCGACAGCGGCGTGCCCGCGAGCGTCATCGACGTGATGGTCGCCGTTACCTACCCCGAGAAGTTCATGGTCCAGCCGACGGGCCCCGTCGAATCGCTCGAAGGGCCGAGACGCGTGATCCCCATGGCCAGCTATGGCGGGTACCGGGGCTATATGGGGTACAATCCGTTCTCCATGAATTCTCGGTACATGTATAGTCCTTACGCCTACTACGGCTCGGGTTGGGGCTACGGCGGCGGTGGCTACTGGGGATATCAGCCAGCGTCGGTCATCGTCGACTACCGGCCCAGTCCCCAGACCTCGGGCGGACGGGCGTACAAGGGACGTGGCTATAGCCAGGGTAGCGGTGGATCCGGGAGCGGTGGGGCACAGCCGCGAAGTGGATCCGAGCCGTCGTACTCGAGTGGCGGCAATGGCGGTAGTGCGGGCTCGTCATCCGGTTCTTCCGGCGGCGACAGCCCACCTCCGCGCAGGGCCCAGCGTCGCCCCGGCGGAGGCTGATCGGCGCACCCTCATGTGCTACCTTCTCTCGCTATGGACGAGACGAAGGGCACCACGGGCTCAGGCACGGATTTCATCCGCCGGCAGATAGCGACCGACAACGAGAGCGGTCGCTACGGCGGTCGTGTGGTCACGCGTTTTCCTCCGGAGCCTAACGGCTATCTCCATGTGGGGCATGCCATGGCGATCTGCCTCAATTTCGGTATCGCGGAAGAGTTTGGGGGCCAGTGCCACCTCCGCTACGACGACACCAATCCGGAGAAGGAGAGCGAGGAGTTCGCGCGATCGATGGAGCGCGACATCCGATGGCTCGGCTTCGATTGGGGGGAGCACCTCTACTACGCCTCGGACTACTTCGAGAGGATGTACGAGTGTGCCGAGGTCCTCATCGAGAAGGGTCTCGCGTATGTGGACTCTCAGCCCCTCGAAGCGATTCGAGAGGGTCGGGGCACGGTCACGGAGCCCGGAACCGCCAGTCCGTATCGAGATCGTTCCGTAGAGGAGAACCTCGACCTCTTCCGACGGATGCGTGGGGGGGAGTTCGAGGACGGTGCCCACGTTCTTCGAGGCAAGATCGACCTAGCTTCCCCGAACATGCTCCTGCGCGATCCGGTGCTGTATCGGATTCGCCATGCGCATCATTACCGGCAGGGCGACGCGTGGTGCATCTACCCGCTGTACGACTACGCCCACTGCCTCGAGGATGCGTTCGAGGACGTGACCCACTCCGTGTGCACGCTCGAGTTCGACAACAATCGAGCCCTCTACGACTGGGTCCTGGACAACGTTGGATTCGATGAGCCACGCCCGCACCAGTACGAGTGGGCTGGGCTGGACCTGGAGAACGCGGTCCTTTCCAAGCGAGCGATCAAGCCACTCGTCGACGCCGGTCTCGTAACTGGGTGGGACGACCCCCGGCTCGCTACCATCGCGGCGTTTCGGCGGCGCGGTGTGCCGCCCGAGGCGCTGCGACTTCTGAGCGACCTGGTTGGGGTGTCGAAGTCTGGAGCCCGGACGGAAGAAGCGAAGCTCGACTTCGCGGTGCGGGAGGTCCTCAACGCGACTGCGCCCCGCGTGATGGCGGTCCTCGACCCACTGAAGGTGGTGGTGACCAACTACCCCGCCGGATCGGGCGAGGTGTTCGACGCGCCCTACTTTCCGCATGACGTCCCGGGTGAAGGTACCCGTTCCGTACCGTTCTCTCGCGAACTGTACATCGAGCGCACCGACTTCTCGGAGCGTCCACCCAAGGGCTTCCGGCGGCTCGTCCCCGGCGGGGAAGTGCGGCTGCGGTATGCTTACGTCATTCGGTGTGACGATGTGGTCAAGGACGCCGATGGGCGTGTGACCGAGTTGCGCTGCAGCTATGACACCGCGTCCTCAGGAGGGGCTGTCTCGGACGGTCGCAAGGTCAAAGGGACCGTCCAGTGGGTCTCGGCCTCGCACGCGCTCGAAGCCGAGGTCCGGCTCTTCGAGCCCCTCCTCCTCGACAGCCCCGACCTGCCCGACGGCGCTCCAGAGATCGATATCACGGAGCGCGTCAACCCGAACTCGCTCATCGTGCTCTCGGGCGTGAAGATCGAGCCGTCGGTCGCGGGTGATGATCCCGAGACGAGGTATCAGTTCGAGAGGACCGGGTACTTCCGCCGCGACCCCGTCGACTCCGTTGGCGACCGACTGGTCTTCAATCGGATCGTGGGGCTCAAGAGCACCTATCGCGATCCGGCCGCGACGACTGGCGCGGGAGACGAAGTCGAATCCGATGTGCCGCCAGCCCGAGCCGATCGCCCGCCGTCCGCACCCCCCGCGCCAAGCGTAAAGCCACAGATCAGTGACGAGCGGATCGCGGCACGGGCCGCGGACCCCGACCTGGCCGCTCGCTTCGACCGGTATCAGTCGCAGCTCGGTCTCACTTCGGAGCAGGCGGACCTTCTTACGGGTACGCGAGCCGCGGGAGATATGTTCGAGGCCGCGTTGACCGTCCACGACGACGCGGTCGCCCTCGCCGGCTGGATCGTTACGGAGGTGCGCGGCCTTCTCGGAGATCGCGGGCTGACCGAACTCCCGTTCGGGGGAAAAGAACTCGGGCGTCTCGCGGGACTGGTCGCGGGCGGACAGGTCTCTCGCCTTGCTGCGAAGGATGTCCTCGCCCGCATGGCGGAGGTCGGTGGCGACCCCGCGGCCCTCGTCGAGCGGATGGGGCTTAGCGCGGTCACCGACGAGGGTGCGCTCGGCGAGGTCATCGCGACGACGCTCGCGGCATGGCCCGACAAGGTGGAGGAGTACCGTGCGGGCAAGAAGAACTTGCTCGGGCTCTTTGTCGGTGAGGTCATGAAGGCCACTCGGGGAGCTGCCGATCCGCAGGCCGTTCGAAAACTGCTCACTCAAAGGCTCGACTCGTGACGATGCGTTTGCGCTTCGCCCCCTCGCCGACCGGCTATCTCCACGTAGGCGGTGCCCGCACGGCGATCTTCAACTGGCTTCTGGCGAAAAAGGAGGGAGCGGTCTTCGTGCTCCGAATCGAGGACACGGACCGTGAGCGTTCGAGCGACGAACACACTCGCGCCATCCTCGACGGCATGTCGTGGCTGGGGTTGGACTGGGACGAGGGGCCGATTTTTCAAAGTGAAGGCATCGAGCGTCACAAGCGCGATGCGCTCCGTCTTCTCGATGAGGGGAAGGCCTATCGCGACTTCTCCGATCCGGATCAGGTGCGCGCCGAAGCCCAGGAGCGCGGGATGCATCCGAGCCGGGTGGCTCGTGAGCAAGCGGAAGCGCTGGGCGCTCCGGAGTCAGAGCGGCGGGCGACCGCAGGCGAGATGTTTGCCGTCCGCTTCCGTGTGCCCGACGGCGAAACCCGTTTCACCGATATGGTCCACGGTGAGATGCGATTCGGGAACGACGATGTCGACGACCTGATCATTCTGCGAAGCGACGGGACGCCCGTCTACAACCTCGCCGTGGTGTCGGATGACGCCGACATGCGCATTACCCACGTGATCCGTGGGGATGACCACCTCTCCAATACACCCAAGCAGGTCTTGCTCTATCGCGCGCTGGGCTTCCCCGAGCCGGTCTTCGCGCACGTCCCCCTGATTCTCGGGACCGACGGTAAGCGGCTCTCCAAACGACACGGCGCGACAGCAGTCGGCGATTACGCCTCCGAAGGTGTCCTCCCCGACGCCATGGTCAATTTCCTTTCTCTATTGGGATGGAGTCCTGGCGACGACAGGGAGTTCATGACCCGCGCAGAACTGATCGAAGCCTTCGATCCCTCCAGGATTCTCAAGAAGAGCTCGGTGTTCGACGCCGACAAACTCTCGTGGTTGAACGGGCGCCACCTGGCTGCGATGTCCCCGGGCGACCTCTGTGTCGCGATCGGGGAACGGCTGGGGCCCGAGGCTGTCGAGCGAATGGGGGACGAAGCGTGGCGGCAGCACATGCTGGAGGTCGTCACCGTGCGCGCCCGTACCCTGGACGAGCTCGCCGACCAGGCTCGTCCGTTCGTGTGCGCGGAAGTGGTCTACGACCCGGACGCCGTCGCGAAGCACTGGGGGAAGGAACCCGCGCTGGCGGTGGAGCGTCTCGAGCGTCTCGCAGGCATATTCGGCGTCGTCGACTGGAGCCACGATGGACTCGAAACGGCGCTTCGCGAATTGGCTGCCGCGATGGGGACGGGCGCGGGTAAGCTGATTCATCCGCTTCGCGTCGCCCTCACAGGCAACATGGCGAGCCCCGGCATATTCGACGTTCTCGTGCTCCTCGGACGAGATCGCACGGCGGCGCGAATCGCTCAGGCGATCGAGCGTATTCGCGCCCTCTGAAGAAAAGGGTTTCTTGACACCTTTCCGACGCGCACATTAGGATAGCTCCGATCATAAATCGGGTGCTACTTGGCCCCCCCTCCAGGTGTTGATTGTTGGCCAGAACCGACGCGATTGCACAGCGTGATGTCCCGACGACGAGTCGTCAGGTCGAACCGCTCACGGAGATCGAACGCAAGATCCTGGACTTCATGGTCCAGTATCTCCGGTCGAACACGTACCAACCTTCCATCCGTGAGATCGGCGAGCGCTTCGGCATCAAGAGCACCAAGACCGTTTCGGAGCACCTGCAGGCTCTAGCCGACAAGGGATGTCTCGAGCGCGATCCTTCGCGTTCGCGCGGCGTGAAGATCCTTGGGGTGGACTTGAGCGCGGACACGGTGGCTGTACCGTGCTTCTCCCACATGCCTGAGGCCGGCGCAGGCCGCAAGGCCGACATGCACGTTTCGATCGATCGCAGGTTCGGTAGCCAGAACGACTCCTTCATCGTTCGGGCGGCGCCGGGTGACCTGGCCGTGCTCGGAGTGGCGGAGGGCGATTTTGTTCTCGTCTCTCCCGCCGCGATTGAAGATGTCGAAGATGGTTCGCTGATCGCGGCCGAGGTCGGGGATACCTCGGCGTTCCATCGCGTCACGCGGAACGGAAAGGGTATCTACCTCGAGGCGCTGCAACCCGGGGGGAGCATCACGCTCGTCGAAGACGCGAATGCGCTGCGTATCATCGGACGGGTCACGGGCTTCTACCGACGGATGGACGAGGTCGGAGCGGTCAACCTGACCCAGCACTGATCGGTTCGACGCCGATGGCCGAGTTGCCGTCGACTTCTTCTCCGCAGCCATCCCCAGAACTCGCGTCGATCGACCTTGCCTGGATGGATCGTGCCCTTGAGTTGGCTACTCGCGCCGAGGCGGTCGGTGAGGTCCCCGTTGGAGCGATCATCGTTCGGCACGGAGACGTGGTGGGATCCGGGCACAATCGTACGGTCGCAGACAGTGACCCTACGGCCCACGCGGAGGTCGTCGCCATACGTGACGCGACGTCCCGCATCGGTGACTGGCGCCTGACCGAATCGACCCTGTACGTCTCGCTCGAGCCCTGCGCGATGTGCGCCGGCGCGATTGTGCTGGCCCGCATTCCGAGAGTCGTGTTCGCGACACCTGACCCCAAGGCCGGGATGGCGGGGTCGCTCGGCAACCTTCTACAGGACGTGCGCTTGAATCATCGATGCGAGGTTCACAGCGGCGTTCGCGCTGACGAGTCTGCGACCATGCTCCGGGCTTTCTTCAAGGCTCGTCGATGAGGTGTCGCCTCGCGGTGGCGCGCCTCGTGACGGCTGTGGTTCTCGCGGGATCGTGGGGCTGCACCGTGGTCACGACGCCTGTGGAACGTCCACGACCCGAGGTGAGAGTCACGCCCCGTCCCGTGGGAGATCCTGTGGTGGCCGTGCCCGATGCTTCCATGCGCCCTGTGCGCGAATTCGCGGAGGTTCGGGCGCTTTGGGTCGTGCGGTACACGATGACGAGCGAGTCGACGGTCCGCGACATGGTCGATCGGGCCGAGCGAGCGGGCATCAACACCCTGATCGTGCAAGTCCGGGGTAGGGCGGACGCGTTCTACCGCTCCGGGCTGGAGCCGCGCGCCGAGCCCATGAGGGGGGAAGGCGGCCTCGACCCGCTCGAACTCACGATCCAGGAGGCCCACCGACGGGGCATGGCCGTACACGCCTGGGTAAACACCCATCTGGTGTGGGGTCCCGCGGGACTGCCCACCAGCCCCGATCACCTCGTGAACGCACATCCTGACTGGCTTTCCGTGCCCCGAGGGTTGGGCAAGGAGCTGGTCGCCGTGGATCCCTTCGATCCGCGTTTCGTGAGTCGACTGAGTCAAAACGCTCGGGAGAATTCGAGGACCGTCGAAGGGATCTACTCGAGTCCTTCGCATCCGGACGTGCAGGATCGGGTTCACGCTGTGTGGATGGACTTGGCGGAGCGCTACGACCTGGACGGGATTCACTTCGATTACATCCGATTTCCGTCTGGTGAATACGACTACTCGATCGGGGCACTCGAGCGGTTCCGGATGTGGGTGCGAGGGCACCTGGCTCCGGCACGGTTCGCTGAACTCGACGGTGCCTACGAACGTGATCTTTATGCCTTCGTCGACGCTGAGAGGGATCGTTGGGCCGAGTTTCGGCGCGAACACGTCACGCGCACGGTCGAAAGGATCTATCGTGACATAAAGGCACGTAAGCCGCGCCTGGTCGTATCGGCGGCGGTCATTGCGGATGCCGAACTCGCCTACGGAGATCGATTCCAGGATTGGCGTGCCTGGCTTCGCGACGGGATCCTCGACGTGGCCGTGCCGATGGCATACACCCCGGACGATGCCCGCTTCGAGTCCTTGGTGCGCGTAGCTCGCGAAGCTGCGGGTCGTCCGGAGCGGGTGTGGGCCGGGATCGGCGCCTATATGAACACGGCCGATGGAACGATGGAAATGATCGATATCGCGCGCACGGAAGGGGCGGGCGGCGTCGTGCTGTTCTCCTACGACTGGGCGATCGGCGAGGGGATGGGCGATCCCGCGAACCCGTTTCTTACCCGAGTCGGCCGAGGGCGCTTCGGCCGGTAGACACCCGAGGGCCTAGCCTTCGGCCTCGTCCATGCGGGCTCCGAAGACGCGTAATACGCCGAAGAGCACCGCCACGCCGATTGCGAGGGCGATCCACGGCGAAAGGCCGTAGGCGGTCCCGACGTTGCCCACGACCATCGCGACCGCTGCGACCAGAAGTGCGTAGGGCAGCTGCGTCCGTACGTGATCGACGTGATCACATGCCGACGCGGTCGACGACAGCACGGTCGTGTCCGAGATCGGAGAGCAGTGGTCTCCGAAAATGGAGCCTGCGAGCACCGAGGCGATCCCCCCGAAGAAGATGGGGGCCGCACTTCCGCCGGGGAGGACGTCCGGTCCACCGAGCGCCACCACGAGCGGAATGACCACGGGGAGCATGATGGCCATCGTGCCCCACGAAGTCCCGGTCGCGAATGCCATGGCAGCAGATGTGATGAAGACGATGACCGGCAGCAGCGGAACGGCGACCCGGTCCGAGAGGAGGAGTGCGAGGAAGTCCGAGGTTCCAACGGCGGCCGTCACGTCCCCCAGCGACCACGCCAGCACGAGGATGATCATCGCGATCATCATGGCGCGCATGCCGCCGACCAGAGACTCGATACACTCCTGCAAGCTCAGAAGACGCTGCCCCGCCGACAGGGCGACGGCGACGAGGACACCCGCCAGCGAGCCCCAGAGAAGCGTCGAGAAGGGGTTCGCGGCGCCGAAGACGTCCATCAGGTTGGCGCCGGGACCGGTCTCGGCTCGCCCGGTGCTGTAAAGGCCGATCAATACCACGAGTACCACTGTGGCCACCGGGATCGCCGCGTTCCACCAACGATGGGGCACGCCGTCCTTGGGTTCCATGGCGGAGGACGTGGTGTCGGCCGCCAGAACAGCGCCCGGTCGGTAGAGCCCCTCTCCGCGGGAGGCTCGACGCTCCGCCGCTGCCATCGGGCCGAGGTCGCGATTGAGGAGCGACGTCATCAGCACGAAGATCAGAGCGAGCAACGGATAGAAGAGGTAGGGGATCGTCTGCAGGAAGATCCCGAACGGGCTTACCGCGAGAAGTGCCTCGGCTCCCGCCGGGGTTTGCTCCGCCGCGGCGGCCACACCGTCGCCAATCAAGGTGATTTCGTAGCCCACCCATGTCGAAATCGGAACGAGGGCTGCCACGGGGGCGGCGGTGGAGTCGACGAGGTAGGCAAGTTTTTCGCGCGAGATCTTCAGGCGATCCGTGATCGGCCGCATCGTGTTGCCCACGATGAGCGTGTTCGCATAGTCGTCGAAGAAGATGGCCATTCCGGCTGCCCAGGTCGCGACCTTTCCACGCCGGGGGGTGCGGGCGAAGGGAGCCACCGCTTCGACGATGCCCTGTGTTCCGCCGTTCCGGGCGATGAGGCCCACCATGCCGCCCAGGAGTAGTGAGAAGGCCATAATGGCGGCGTGATCCTCGTTGGCCATCGTCGGGACCACGAATGTGTCGATGAGCCGCGCGGTCGCTGAGAAGGGATTGAACCCGGCGACGGCGAGGGCGCCGAGCCAGACGCCCGCGAAGAGTGCTGTCACCACTTCGCGGAAGATCAGGGCGAGGGCGATTGCGATCAGCGGCGGGAGAATCGAGAACCAACCGGAGGTGAGTGTGGGACTCAACTCTTGGGTCGTGTCACCGATCACGACCGTCAGGGGCAGCTCGGCTCGCGTCGAGAGCGTGAGCCCACGCGCGGTCACGCTCGAATTCGCCTCGAGGGTACCGGATGCCAGCGTTGCCCCCGTAGCGCTTCGGACTTCGTACCGTGCCGCCGGTGCGTTTCCACCCTGAAGAGTGATGTCGAACGGGACATTCTTCAGGAGAACGGAAGGTGGATCGAGTACCTCCTGAGCGACCGAAGGGGCTGGAAGGAGGCAGCAAACTGCGAGACCCAGGAGGAGATGGAGGCGCATGAGGCGGTTGGATCGGGAGAAGGCGCGGGCTTCGACGGGCGGAAGAATGGGGAATGATGGGGCGTCGTGACACCCCCGCCCCCAGTCGTTGACCCGGACGGCCCGACACCCGAACTTTCCGCCGCCCCCATCAGCCGCAGGCTTTGGCCCCGGCTGCAGGCCCTCGAATCCGGCCCTATGCCCGATAAGAATCGCATTCACGTCATGAGCGAAGCCGACGTGCGGCGTGCCGTGGCGCGGATGGCGCGGGAAATCGTGGAGCAAAACGGTGGGACTGAAGGATTGGTCCTCATGGGAATTCACCGTCGAGGCACGCACATCGCCGCGCTGCTCCGGGAGGAGATCGAGAACGCTGAGGATGTCGAGCTTCTGGCGGGATCGCTCGACATCACGCTCTATCGAGACGACCTGGCCGTGGTCGGCCCTCGGCCGATCATCGGTGGAACCGAACTGCCGCCGAGCGGGATCGACGACAAGTGTGTCGTGATCGTGGACGACGTCGCCTACACGGGTCGCACGGGCCGAGCGGCGCTGAATGAGCTCAATGACTGGGGACGGCCTCGCCGGATCCTGCTGTGCGTGCTCGTCGACCGCGGCGGTCGCGAACTTCCGATCCAACCCGACATCACCGGGCGGACCGTGCAGGTGATGCCGCGACAGCGCGTGGACGTTTTGGTGCCTGAACTCGACGGCCGACTCGGAGTCGAGATCACTCGCGTCGAGGAGGACGCCCCGTGAGCGAGCCCGCGCCATGGTTGGGCAAGGACCTCATTGGCCTCGAAGACCTCACCGCCGAACAGATTCTCACCATTTTGGACACGGCGGAGCCGTTCAAGGAAATCTCCGAGCGACGCATCAAAAAGGTACCAGTTCTCCGTGGAAAGACGATCGTAAACCTCTTTTTCGAGGCCTCGACACGGACCCGGATTTCGTTCGAGTTCGCGGAGAAACGACTCAGCGCGGACACCGTGAACATCTCTTCCACCGGATCGTCCGTTACGAAGGGCGAAACCCTGGTGGACACGGCGCGCAACCTCGAAGCGATGCGCATCGACATGGTGGTCATTCGGCACGCGGCCTCGGGTGCGGCCCGCTTCCTGGCGGAACGTATTCCGTCGAGCGTCGTTAATGCCGGCGATGGGTGGCACGAACACCCGACCCAGGGACTGCTCGACCTCCTGACGATCCGCGATCATCGCGGCCCCCTGAAGGGTCTGAAGGTCTGCATCGTCGGCGATATTCTGCACTCCCGAGTCGCACGATCCAATATCTACGGGCTGCGCACCCTCGGAGCCGAGGTGGCGATCTGTGGGCCGCGCACGCTGCTGCCTCCCGCCCCTCACGAGATGGGGTGCATCGTCTTCCGGCACATTGAAGAAGCGATCGAATGGGCGGACGTTCTCAACGTACTCCGACTGCAGCTCGAGAGGATGCAGAACGGGTTCGTGCCGAGCCTCCGGGAGTACAACCGCATCTGGGGTGTCTCGAGTCGGCGGCTCGAGGCTGCTCCGCGGGACATTTTGGTCCTTCATCCCGGTCCGATGAACCGAGGCGTGGAGATCGACTCCGACGTCGCGGACGGACCCCACTCCGTCATTCTCAACCAGGTCACGAACGGCGTCGCCGTCCGGATGGCCGTGCTTTACTTGCTGGCAGGCGGACGGCCTGAGACGGCAGAGGCGGCGAAGCAGGGAGCCGAAGCATGAGT
The DNA here is from genome assembly GCA_027623325.1 of Gemmatimonadota bacterium. GTDB lineage: Bacteria > Gemmatimonadota > Gemmatimonadetes > Longimicrobiales > Gaopeijiaceae > UBA2589. Next base: position 52,674 of record JAQBXY010000019.1, on the reverse strand, counting down.
GAAAAGACCTTCCTGAAGGGTGGGCGAGTCGTCGATCCGAGCCAGAACCTCGACGGTACTCGCGACGTTCTCTTGATCGATGGCGTGATCGCTTCCTTGGGAACGAAGCTGAGTGCCCCAGAAGACGCGCGCGTGATCGACTGTGCCGGCCTTGTGGTCACTCCGGGCCTTATCGACGTGCACGTTCACCTTCGGGAGCCCGGGGGTGAGCACAAGGAGACGATTGCCACGGGAGCGGAGGCGGCGGCTGCGGGTGGCTTCACTGCCGTTTGCGCCATGCCGAATACGGATCCGCCGATTGATAACCCGGCTGCTGTCGGCTATCTGCTTTCACGAGGGCGCGCGGCCGGATTCGCCCGCGTGTATCCGGTCGGATGCATTTCCGCGGGCCGCGCAGGCCAACGCCTGGCTCTGATCGGCGAGATGGTCGACGCGGGAGCCGTGGCGATTACCGATGATGGGAGCCCGGTCATGGATTCCGGGCTCATGCGCCTCGCCCTCGAATACTCCCAGACCTTCGGGATTCCGGTCGCCGATCATCCTGAAGACCTCGGGCTGTCCGCGTCTGGGCATATGAACGAGGGCATCGTGTCCGCGCGATTGGGACTCGGTGGAAAGCCCAACGCGTCGGAGGACATCCACATCGTGCGTGACCTCCTGCTCGCCGAGCTGACGGGTGGGCACATTCACTTTCAGCACGTCTCCACCCGGTTCGGAGTAGAGTCGATCCGTCAGGCCAAACTGCGTGGCGTCCGGGTGACTGCGGAGGGATCCCCACACCACTTGATTCTCACGCACGAGGCGGTCGAGGGATACCGCACCGAGGCGAAGATGAATCCGCCGCTTCGGACACAGGAAGACGTCGACGCGGTTCGAGCCGGTGTCGCCGACGGCACCCTGGATACGATTGCGACGGACCACGCTCCGCATCACTACGACGAGAAGGAAGCTGCGTTCGCGGACGCACCCAACGGGATCGTAGGGCTCGAGACGGCGTTGGGCCTCATCCTTACCCGCGTCGTCGGAGAAGGGGTGATCGACCTGAGCACCATGGTCGATCGGATGAGCTGTCAGCCAGCGAGGGTATTCAGCCTCCCGGGTGGGACCCTTACGGAAGGCGGCCCGGCGGATGTGACCGTGTTCGACCCCGCTGCAAAATGGAAGGTGGATTCAGCGCGGTTCAAGTCGAAAAGCCGCAATACACCGTTCGAGGGTTGGGAGCTCACAGGGCGTCCCAAGTGGACGATCGTGGGCGGTCGCATCGTGTGGGAGGGCTGAGCACACGGTCAGAACTCGCGCTTGGAGACACGAAAAGAGACCCGGGGGCTCGAAGCCTCCCGGGTCTCACTTCGTCAGGCGGGGTCAGGCCCCGCCCGGGTGCTGCCGTCAGGCCAGCGTGTTTACGAAGCGGGCCAGTCCACTCTTGATGCGCGCGACACGACTCGGGTGATAGAGTCTCCGGGTCGCTGCGCGATCGAGGAGGGCAACCGCGTCCCGAAGGCGGGCGGTGCCTGCTTCCGCGCTCTCTGAGGCGCGCACGTTCTTGATGGCAGTGCGGATACGGCCGCGCTCGGACCGGTTCTTCAACCGGGCCGCGCCGCTAAGTTCCATCCGCTTCTTGGCACTCTTGATATTGGGCATTGCTTCGCTCGTGGAGCGGTTCTTCGACGACTTGTGAGCAAAGGAAGCTAGATGAGAGGGTGGTTCGGATCAACGGGTAGGGGCTCTTCGCTCAGCAGGGTAGGTTAGTCGGCCATGGATGCCATTCTTCTCATTACCGTCCTCTTGTTTTCGATCGTCGTGCACGAGGTCGCCCATGCGTGGCAGGCCCGGCGCGAAGGAGATGACACCGCCGACAAGCTCGGACGCATCACGCTGAATCCGCTCCCTCACCTGGACCTCATGGGGTCCCTCATCGTTCCGGTGGCGCTGTACTTCTCCGGCACGGGCTTCCTTTTCGGCTGGGCCAAGCCCGTGCCCGTGAATCCGGCCAACTATCGAGAGTACGTAGCCGGAGATATTCGCGTCTCCCTGGCCGGCATCGTATCCAACCTCGGTCTAGCCCTGATCGCGACCGTGTTGACCGCGATTCTCGTGAAGATCCAAGGCACGTTCGGGTCGTTTGGCGGTGCGCTCGAGCCGGCATTCATCGCCCTGAATTACAGTATCTTCATCAACCTCATTCTCGCTTTCTTCAACTTGATCCCCATTCCTCCGCTCGATGGGTCACACGTCATGGCCCACCTTCTGCCGGAACATCTGGCCATGCGGTACCGGCACTTCGGTCAGTACGGCGTGCTGGCTCTGATGGGCATCATGTACTTCGTGCCGGGCGCATTCTCGGTAGTTCTTTGGCCGGTACTCCGCCTGCAAGGGCTCGCCGACTGGTTTATTCGCTTGTGGATCTGACGCTCACGGGACGTGGCTCGGAGCGCGAGGGCTTCCTCCTCGTCGAGATCGACCGGTTCCAGGGACCGCTGGACCTCCTGTTGCACCTCATTCGCACACAGGACATCGAGGTCTTCGACATTCCGATCGCGAAGATCACGAACCAGTTCCTCTTAGCGATCCGTGGACTGGACGCGGCCGACCTGGATGGAGCAGGTGAGTTTCTGGAAATGGCCGCCACGCTCATCCACATCAAGGCGCAGATACTGCTGCCGCGTCCGGCCGACGCCGAGGACGAGGATCCGCGAGCCGAACTCGTGCGGCGCCTGTTGGAGTATGAGCAGATCCGAGACGTGACCCAGCGAATGCGGGCGGCCGAGGCGGACCGCGGGCGCCGGTTTGGCAAGGGCTACCTGTTGCCGCGTCCGAAGAGGGAGCTGACAGACCTTCCTCTCGAGACTACCTGGGACGAGGTTTTCGCCGCGGCCCTCCTGGTCAAGATGCCGATTCCGACGGAGCGCGAGCATAGGGTGACGACCCGAACGGTCACCATGGAAGAAAAGGCCGTACTCATCCTGGACGCGCTCAAGAAAAACACGCGGGTGGAGTTCAGCCGTCTGATACAAGGATTCCAGGACCGCTCGCACGGAGTCATGACCTTTCTGGCTGGGCTGGAGCTCACGCGTCGGCGGATGCTCTTTCTTCGCCAGACACGACCATTTTCGGATTTGTGGATCTATCGACGGGACGACGAGTCTCCCGAGGAGCCACCCCCCACCCATGATGAGGACGAAGGAGCCGTAGCTTGAACCCGCACCAGATCGTCGAGGCCGTACTCTTCGCCTCGGACGCGCCTCTTTCTGCTGACGAGATCGCGCGCGCGGACGAGGCGCTCGATGAGGATCAGGTCGAAGACGCACTCCAACTCCTCAAAGCGGAATACGACGACGCCGGACGAGCCTTCCAGATCGTGGAGCTCGCCGAGGGGTATCAGGTGCTTACGCGCCCCGAATATGCGCCGTACCTGGAACGCTTCGACAACGTCCCGCGACAGACCCGTCTGTCGAGCCCGGCCATCGAGACCCTCGCGATTATCGCCTACCGGCAGCCGATCGGGCGACTCGAGGTCGAGTACATCCGGGGTGTCGGGGCATCCGGTGTGATTCGTACGCTCCAGGAGCGCCGCCTGATCGACGTCGTAGGGCGTTCGGAGGGTCTCGGCCGGCCCTTGCTGTACGGCACGACGCCACACTTCCTCGAGCACTTCGGCTTCAAGTCACTCGAGGATCTTCCGCGTCCCGAGGACCTCCCGATCGTCCTCCGCGAGCGCATTCCTCTCGGGCTCGAAGAGGAGACGGTCCAGGAAGAGGCGGCAGACGAAACGCAGACTGAGGTATGGCCGGAAGCGGAGCCCCAGGCGGGCGACGACGCGTCCGCACCCGTCGGGGCTCAAGTAAGCGCCGAGGTCGAAAACGACCCAGAGCTTGACGAGCGGGACGACCCTCAGAATGGCTGAAGCGATCCGACTGCAGAAACTCCTTGCCCAAGCGGGGAAGGCGTCCCGGCGGGGGGCGGAGGCACTCATGCTCGAGGGGCGCGTCAGCGTCAACGGCGTCGTGGTGACCGAGCTCGGCACCAAAGTTGTGCCGGGAGTCGACCGGGTCGAGATCGATGGTCAGACCGTGGGTGTGAAGCGGACCCACTGGGTCCTCCTCAACAAGCCTCCGGGTGTGCTGACCACGAGAAGTGACCCCCACGGCGGAAAGACCATCTACGACCATCTGCCCGAGAAATGGTCGGGGCTCAAGTACGTGGGAAGGCTCGACCGCGACGCCGAGGGGCTGCTGTTGCTGACGAACGACGGCGATGCGGCCAATTTGCTTCTGCATCCCAGTACCGAGGTTGAACGAGAATATTGGGTCGAGGTCGCGGGTGCGGTGTCGAAGGACACCGTGCACCGGCTCCTGCGGGGTGTCGAGCTCGAGGACGGGCTGGCCAAACCCCGGCGTGTGGACCTCATCGGGGCGGGCAAGATCAAGTCTACCCTGACCCTCATCCTCACGGAGGGACGCAAGCGGGAGGTGCGCCGGCTGATGGCCGCAGTGGGCCATGCCGTGTTGCGGCTTCGCCGGATTCGCTTCGGTCCGGTCCGACTCGGTAGTCTCGAACTCGGCGCGGCCCGAGAGCTTGCCGGGGATGAGCGCACCGCGCTCTACAAGGTCATACGACCGCGCCGGAAACGGCTGTGAACGATCTGTCGAATCTGACGGTCGTCGACCACCCTCTGCTTCGTCACAAGCTCGGCATTTTGCGTTCGAAAACCACACACAAGAAGCTCTTTGTGGACCTGGTTTCGGAGATTTCGACACTCCTGGCCTACGAAGTGACCCGCGACCTGCCGGAGGAGGAGGTTGAAGTCGAGACCCCCCTCGAGCGCACCACGGGGCATCGAATAGCAGGACGCAAACTGGTCCTGGTTCCGGTCCTTCGAGCCGGCCTCGGAATGGTGGACGGGTTCCTCCGCGTGACACCGAGTGCTCGGGTCGGGCACGTCGGCATGAGGAGGGACGAGGAATCGCTGCAGCCCGAAGAGTACTATTTCAACATGCCTGAGTCGCTCGAAACGCGTTTGGTGATCGTCATCGATCCAATGCTTGCGACGGGCGGTTCTGCAGCGGCCACCATCGATGGGCTCAAGATGAAAGGCGCCCGCCAGATTCGGATGGCGTGTCTGGTGGCGGCGCCTGAAGGGGTCCGGGCGCTCGGCCAGCGCCACCCCGATGTCCACATCACGGCAGCGGCGCTGGATCGGCAGTTGAACGACATCGGCTACATCGTTCCCGGTCTCGGGGATGCCGGGGATCGGCTGTTCGGGACGACCTGACCGCGGTTCTGGCCCGGTCTAGTGGAATGACCCTCGAGCCTTCCACAATTCCGGGTGGAAGAGCAGAAGGACCGTGTAGATCTCGAGTCGGCCGACCAGCATGAGGAAGGTCAGCACTCCAAGCGCCGGTCCCGACATCCATCCGTAGTTGTCCGTCGGACCGAGTCCGGCGAACGCAGGGCCGACGTTGCCCACCGACGCGATGCTCCCGCCGATGGCCGTGAAGGGGTCGACGCCCGTGAGGCTAAGGGCCATGGCCCCGACCAGGCACAGCAACAGGTAGAGCATGACGAAGCCCACGATTCGTGCTCCGACTTCTTCCTTTACAGGGGTCGACCCGATGCGTGTGACCAGCACAGCTCTCGGGTGCAGGTGTTTCCGGAGTTCGTTGCCCGTCTGTTTGAGCAGAAGCAGAACCCGAAGCGTTTTGATGCCACCACTCGTGCTTCCCGCCATGCCTCCCACGAAGAAGAGCGCAAACAGAACCATCCGTGCGCCGGGTACCCAGAGTTCGTAGTCGGCACTCACAAATCCGGTCGTCGTGGTGATCGCGAGCACCTGAAAGAGTCCGTCGCGGATCGCGGGTTCGGTCGTGGAGTGCGTGCCGGAGAGGAGATTGAGGATGACGATCGCCGTGGCGGAAAGCACGAGCACCACGGTGAAGAATTTCCACTCCTCATCCTTGAAATAGTCCAGGCGACCCGTCGCGGCCCGGAAATGCAGCGCGTAGTTCACCCCAGCCAAGTACATGAAGAGAATCGTCGCCCACTGGATGAAGGGCGACATCTCCACCATGGAGGTGTTTTTCGTGCTGAAGCCACCCGTGGCCAGCGTCGAGAAGCTGTGATTGATCGCATCGAACGGGCCCATGCCCCCGATCAGATAGAGGACCGTCAGTGCGGCGGTCAGGCCGAAATACACGAGCCAGAGGAGCTTCGCGGTCTGGGCAATCCGAGGACGCAAACGCTCGGGGGTAGGGCCGGGTACCTCCGCCCGAAAAAGCTGCATCCCGCCCACGCCGAGATACGGGAGGACCGCGATCACGAGCACGATGATCCCCATGCCGCCGAGCCAGTGCGTGAGGGACCGCCACAGCAGGACCCCATGTGGGAGTCCCTCGATGTCTGAGAAGACGGTCGCACCGGTCGTCGTGAACCCCGACATCGCTTCGAACATGGCTGCGATCGGGGAGGTGAGGGATCCCGTGAGCAGATAGGGAAGTCCTCCGAAGGCCGCAGTGGCGGTCCAGGCCATGGTGACGATCGCGAAGCCTTCGCGTATCGTGACCTCGCCGTCGAACCGTGTGGAGAGGTAGACAATCCAGCCGACCCCGAAGGTGATGACGCCGGAAAGGAAGAGGCCCCTCGCGTCGCCGTCACCGTAAGCGAGGGCGACCAGCCCGGTGAGGAACATCGATAGGGCGACAAACATTTGAAGCAGCCCGACGACGTTGGCGATTTTTCGAAGCGACATCAGTCGAAGAGGACTCCCACCGAAGCGATGGCCTCAGGCATGGCGAAGACGATGACGTCGTCGCCGACGTGCAGAACGTCTTCACCTCGCGGCAAAATGATCTCGTCGCCCCGCACGATCGTCCCGATGACGGCGCCCTTGGGAAAATCGACGTCCCGCAAGGCTTGGCCCGCGATTCGTGACTTGTGCGTCACCTCGAATTCGATCACCTCGGCGCTGATTCCCGAGAGTGAGGCGACCGTCATGACCCGTCCGCGTCTGATACGGCGCAGGATCGCGTTGACGGTCGAAATCCGGGGCGAGATGCTGGCGCTTATTCCCACGGCCGGCACCAGCTTCAGGTACTCGAACTTGTGGACGAGGCTGAGCACCTTTCGCGCTCCGACCTCCTTCGCGAGCAGGCTCGAGAGCAGATTGGTCTCGTCGTTTCCGGTCGCCGCAACGAAGCCGTCGATGCCGCTGACACCTTCCATCTCGAGGAGTTCGAGGTCGGTCGCATCCGCGTGCAGGACAAGAGAGCGGGTGAGCTTCTCGGCCAGCTCGATGCAGCGCCGTCGGTCCCGATCGAGCACGGTACACTCGACGCCGTGCGCCTCGAGGAGCTCCGCGATGTATTGACCCTCCAGACTTCCACCGGCGATCATGACCCTCCGGAGGTCAAAACGGGCGTACCCGGCGAGGGGTGGGATGTCATCGACCTCGGAGGTAGGCGCCAGCAGGTAGATGTGGTCTCCCACCTCGATGGTGGAGTCCGCCTTGGGGATCATCGTCACCCCATCGCGTACGATCGCTGCGGTGACATAGTGGTAGCCGCCGGAGAACTCCGCCCGCAGGTCACGAATCGTTCGGCCGGCCACCGGAGCGCCGGTCTTCACGGTCAGCCCGATGAGCTGCACGCGTCCATCGGCGAACTCGGCGACCTCCGTGAACGCGTCGTTTTGAAGCAAGAGAAAGGTCTCCCGAGCGCATTCACGCTCTGGGTTGACCATAAGGTCGATACCCATCTGCTCGCTCGAAAGCACGGAGCCGTGTTCGTAGTAGTCGGGATTCGAGATCCGCGCGACCGTGTATTCGACGCCTAGTCGCTTGGCCGCGAGACACGCGATCAGGTTGACCTCGTCGCGGCTCGTGACGGCGAGAAGCATGCTGGCCCGACGCACGGAAGCCTTTTCCAGGGCCGAGAGCGACGCGCCGTTGCCAACGATCGTTTGAACGTCGAGTTGCTGAGCAGCGTGGTCCGCCCGCTCGGGGTCGGACTCGATGATGACCACGTCCTGATGTTCTTCGGACAGGCGCTGGGCGAGGTGGAATCCGACCTCTCCCGCCCCGACCACGATCACTCTCATTCGGTGTCGCACTCCGCTATGTGCGCGTGTGCTCCGTCCCGATCGGGCGGAGCCGACGGTAGAAATTAGCGGGGGGTGGCGTGAGGTCCATAGTAGAGCCCCGGCCGATGACGGGAGGCGCGGTCGGGGGCTATCTTCGTAAACATCGGGCCCGTAGCTCAGTTGGTTAGAGCAGCCGACTCATAATCGGTAGGTCCCAGGTTCAAGTCCTGGCGGGCCCACTCGAGGGGTCGGTCTCCCGTGAGCGCGGCGAGGCCGGCCCCCCGTTCGTTCGACCCGCGGTGGACGCTAGTCCCGCCCAGGGTCCGGGGGCTTGCGCAATCGCTTGACCTCACCCTGCCGCTTCTTGGCCTCGAGCCGTTTCTTCGTCGCCGCTCGGGGCACCTTGGTCGACTTCCTCGGCACTTGTACCTGGTTCAACTTCGCGAGCCGCTCCCGGAGGCGCAGGAGAGCCACGCCCCGGTTCCGGTGCTGGCTTCGCTCTTCCCTTGCGATGACCCGGATTCCGGTCGGCAGGTGGACGAGGCGTACCGCGCTCTCCGTCTTGTTCTGATGCTGGCCACCGGGCCCGCCCGAACGGAACGTCTCAACCCGACACTGCGCCAACAGCGCCTCGTCGTCGTCCGGGATGTGGATCTTCTCTTCGGTCATCGTAAAGCGCTCGTATGGCCACTGGTTGACGGGTTAAGCTATGGCACTCGTCCAGGGATGTGGGTACTGTTTGCCGGCCCACCACCCGATCGATACCCGATTACATGATCCCCGAGCGCACGGACCAGAACACGGGCGTAGACGTCCTCTTCAGTCTTGCCTGTCTCGTCGTCATCGTCTTTGGGCTCCGGTTTGCGGCACCGATCCTGTTGCCTGCCGCGCTCGCTCTCTTCCTCGCGGTGTTGAGCCTGCCGATCATGATGTGGCTCAGGAGGCATCACGTACCCAAGGCCTCGGCCGTCGTGATCCCGGTCTTCCTCAACGTCGCGGTGGTCGGCTTACTCATTCTGGTGGTCAGTCAGTCCTTCTCCGAACTGCAGAAGGTCCTCCCGACCTACGTGGCCACCCTGCAGCAGTTGCAGGCCTCCTGGGTCGAGTCCATCGAAGCCCGCACCGACATCGTGCTGACGCAGTACTTCACCATGGATCTCATCAATCCGGCGGCGGTGATCGGATTCGCCAGAGGTGCGGTCGGCCGGATCGCGCAACTTCTGTCGATGACGTTTCTCGTCTTTCTCATCATGGCGTTCATGCTGGCCGAGGCGACCGTCTTTCCAGACAAGTTCCGCTACGTCACGGGGCACGCTCCAACCGATGAGGATCGGCTCGCGAAGGTCATACGTGAGGTCCAAACGTACCTCGGCATCAAGACGGTGATATCCCTGGCGACCGGCCTGCTCCTCGGAACGTGGTCGTACGTCATGGGGCTGGACTTCCCCGTACTGCTTGGGCTGACGGCGTTCCTGCTGAACTACATCCCGACGGTCGGATCGATTATCGCCGCGATTCCCGCGGTGCTGTTGAGCGTCATCCTCGTGGGGTCATGGGCTCACGCGTTGCTGGTCGCGCTCGGATACCTGACGGTGAATACGCTGTTCGGTAACATTCTCGAGCCGAACCTAATGGGGCGTCGTCTCGGCCTGTCGACGCTCGTCGTCATACTTTCCCTCCTGTTCTGGGGATGGACATGGGGGCCTCTGGGCGCGCTCTTGTCGGTACCGCTCACTGTCATGGTGAAGATCTGGCTGGAGAACACGACCGATCTTCGCTGGATCGCCATTTTGCTCGACAAGAATCCGCCCCCTGTCGCTGCGGCAGGCGCGAACGCCGGAGACTGATGTGCCACGTGTTACCTTCGAACAACTTCCCGATCACGGTCGCCTTTGGGTATTTCCCCTCAGTCGGGATCTCGTAGGCAACGAGAGCGATCGGTGTATGGCGGTGGTCGACGGCTTCCTCGATCAGTGGGCCGCGCACGGCGTAGCGCTCCGCTCGGCTCGCGTGGTCCGCGAGGGCCGCTTCCTCCTGATCGGCGTGGATGTCGATGCCGAAGCGCCGTCCGGCTGTTCGATCGACGCGCTCGTGGGTCGCCTCCGAGAACTGGGCGAGGAGCTAGGCGTGACGTTCATCGATCATGCTCCCGTGTGGTTCCGAGAGGAGGCCTCGGTGCGCACGGTTACCCGCTCGGAGTTCCGCGCCCTGGCGACTGCAGGAGTCGTGTCTCCCACGAGTCAGATCTTCGACACCACGCTCACGACGGTCGGACAGGCGCGGAACGGTTCGCTCGAGCGGCCCGCGGCGGAGAGTTGGCACGGGAAGGCGTTCTTCACGAGCTGAGCGCGGACGCGGCGACTACCTCCCGGAAGGCTCCACCAAGGAGTCAGCCAGGAAGCGGGCTACGGCAGCCTCTCCCCAAAAATTCGGCGCCCGAGGACTTCCCGCGAGGAAGCCGACGTGGCCTCCGGCGTGCGTTAGCACGAGCCTCGTCGACGCACTGATCTGGGTGGGGTCCGTCGGAATCGAGGCGCGCGGCAGGAACGGGTCGTCTTCCGCATGCAGGAGGAACGTAGGGACCTGAATCTTGTTCAGATATCCGACGCTCGAAGACTGCGAATAGTAGTCCTCCGCATCGACGAAGCCGTTGAGGGGGGCCGTGACACGTTCGTCGAAGTCGCGGATCGTACGCACCCGGCGAACCGCCTCGAGGTCGAGTGCCGCGCCCAGCCGCTCCCATTTGCTGGCGACCTTTTTCTGGAGCGAGCGAAGGAAGTACGCGGCGTAGACGCGACCCATGCGGGTACGTTCGAGTTCGGTACTCCCCGCGGACAGATCGTAGGGCACGGACATCACCGCGGCGGCATCCAGCAGACCTACGCCTCCGTCCGACCGTTCACCCATCAGCTTCAGAAGGACGTTACCCCCGAGCGAGAAGCCCATGGCCCCGATGCGGCTGTGGGGATGGCGCTCCCGGATTCGGCCGAGCAGCCACGCGGCGTCTGCGGTATCCCCGGAATGATAGAAGCGCAGGGCCCGGTTCGGCGCGCCACTGCATCCCCGGAAATTCATGGCTACGGTGCGGACTCCCCGCCCTCCAAGCTGTCGACACAGATTGTGGATGTAGCGGCGGGTCGACGACCCCTCGAGGCCGTGCAGGACGAGCGCGATCGGACTTCCCGGCCCGGCGTCTGCTGCCCAATCCACATCGATGAAGTCCCCGTCCGGTGTCTCCAACCGCTCCCGTTCCATGGCCATGGTCGGCTTCGGTCGCAGGAGACGCGCGCAGAGCGTCTGAGCGTTCGGCCCCCGGGCCCACCTCGCAGGTGAAAAGGGCGGAAGATCGGGCACGGTCGCTGACTTCATTGCATCCAGCGCGGACCGAGGGAGGCGATCCGATGATAGACGGGGCACGCCTCGTGATGCGCTCCTGCGAGGTACCCGGTGCTCATCAGGAATTCGCCGGTGATCTCACCCCCGGTGAAGCGAAACGTCTGCTTGAAGAGTCGTACCCACTCGGCTTTGTCTCGGGGATGATGTGCATCCAACCAGAGCGTGAACGAACCGTGTGACGCACGAAGGTCCAGGATTCGTCGAGCGTTCTCGATGGCCGCGTCGACCTTGAGGCGATTGCGTATGATGCCCGGGTCACTCAGGAGGCGCTCACGCTCGCGCTCGCCATATCGTGCCACACGCTCGAGCGAAAAGCCGTCGTACGCTGCCCGGAAGCCTGCACGCTTCTTGAGGATCGTGAGCCAGCTCAGACCGGCCTGATTGATCTCGAGCACCAGGCGCTCGAAGAGCGCGTCGTCACCCTCGAGCGGGTAGCCATACTCGTGGTCGTGGTAGGGCCCGTGGAATTCGTGGCCCTGAGCCGCATGGCAGTATGTACCTGCAGGAACGGTAGTCATCTGGGGAAGGTAAGGGGGTTGGGCCGGAGCGGAATCCTGTCGACCCTACGCCTGAAACGTCCGTCCGTACGAGGCCGTAGGATTCTCCGACGACGTCGTCCACACGGATCAGGGACATCGATGGGTGCCATGCAGCTCGGAGCCATGCTGGCGGTGATGCTCGGGATGGGCTTTGGCACCGAGCCTCCGCAGGACCGGCTCTACGGTCGTGTCTACACGACCGACGGAGTCGTCTTGGAGGGATATCTGCGCTGGGACAGGAACGAGGTCAGCGGGTCGGACTTCCTCGACGGGGCCAAGGAGCTTCCCTTGGGGCAACTTCGGGAGGCCGAGAGCCTCGATCCGGAGTACGCGGCCGCTCAGCGCCGGGCGCGGAGTCTGGAGGCTTTCGGCGTGAGGATCACCTGGGATCTCGCCGAGGGCGACGATCCGATCACCGTGCCTTCCAGCATTCGGTTCTCCCACATCGTTTCGTTGACCGTCCTGGACGAACGTCGCGCGCTCGTCCATTTGACGTCGGGCGAGGAGGTCCGACTCACGGGTGTCTCCACCGACCTCGGCCGAGGCATGCGTGGTATCGTCATCGAAGACCCCAGCGCCGAGCCTGCGACCGTGAGATGGCGCCAGTTGGAGAGGGTCGACTTCTTGCCCCCCCCCGCGGAGTCGACGCCGGCTGCGGAGCGTCTTCACGGCACCGTGACCACTCGGAGCGGGGTGGAGTTCGAGGGCGACATCGGGTGGGACCTCGACGAGGTGCTCTTCTCCGACCTTCTGGATGGTCGAGAGGGCCGCGAGGATCATGAGATTCCCTTCGGGGACATCGTATCGATCGTGCGCGATGGGGAACGTGCCTCCAGGGTTACGCTCCGCGACGGCACTGCACTCCTGCTGCGCGGGACGAACGACGTGGATCGCGACAACCGAGGCATCGACGTCTCGGACAGGCTGTTTGGGCGCGTGACGGTGCCTTGGGATGCGTTCGAGTCCGTCGAGTTCCGTTCTGCGCCGCGGATCGACGCGGTATCCGCTTCCGGTCAGGATATTGGACCTCTGCGGGGAACCGTGTACGCCCGCGACGGACGTACGATTTCCGGCGGAATTCGCTGGGGTAATGACGCAACGGCAGGGTGGGAAACGCTCGACGGGTGGAGGGACGGTGTAGACTTTGCGATCGAGTTCGGCGCGATTCGATCGGTCGGGAGAAATGAGTCCGGCGGTGTGACGGTTACGTTGATCGACGGTCGAACCGTCGACCTGGACAGCTCCGACGACGTGGGCGAAAGCAACATGGGGATCTTCGTGGAACCGGACGGAAGGGCCACTCGGCTGGTCCGCTGGCGCGACTTCGATCGACTGGAATTCCAGCGATGACCCGACGGATCCTGCTCGCCCTCGGGTGCCTCCTCGCGGCGCCGACCGCCGCGTCCGCGCAGACCGACAGCTATCGCGATCCGACCGCCGCTACCCTGCACGCGTCCGCCGTTGAGGCGCGCACTCGCTTCGACGACTCACTACTTCGGTACACGGCTGTGGTGCGCCAACGCATCGGGGCCTCCCTCCGGATGCCCCTGAAGGACCGAACGCTGTACCGAGCCGAGTCGGCGCACCGGCTCTTCTGGAATCGGGACGGGGACAATTTTGTTCAGGTCCTCGCCTTTCGAGAGCAGACGCCGGTCGGTGTGGGAATGGAGGGGTTCGAAGTCGACCGATTCGATGAGTCGTTCGATCCGCTCGACGACCGACTTCTCTTCGGATTCGCCTCGAACGACGACTTGGACGAGGACTTCTGGTTCGAACACCCACTCTATCCCGAACACACGAATGGCTACTTGTTCTCCAGTGGCGACACCATCGCACTCGCGCTCCCGGACGGACGGCAGATTCTGGCGATCGAGTTGCAGGTCGTGCCGAGGGAGGCCGACGTCCATCGGATGACGGGTTCGCTTTGGATCGAGCCCGTGAGTGGGTCGCTCGTGAGGGCCGTGTACCGCCTCTCCGATGTCTTCGACGCATTCCGCGACATTCCGGACTTGAAGGAAGAGGAGGATGAGGATCTGCGCTTCATCCCCGGAATCCTGAAGCCATGGACCGCGGAGATCTCCATGATCGCCGTCGACTACTCCCTGTGGGAGTTCGAGGTCTGGCTCCCGAGAAGCATGCGCATGGACGGGGTTGTGGGGGCCGGTATTCTGAAGGCTCCGATCACGGTCGACTACTCCTACGAAATGGAGTCCGTGATTACGGAGCGGAGTCTCGCAATCGACGACCCGAGCCAGGACCTGCCTGAAGTCCATTTTGCGACCCGGGCCGAGGCGATGGCCTATTTGAACGAACGGGCCTTCGGGGCGGCGGTGCCGGCTGCCACCGAGCGCGGATCGAGACACGACGACGGTACGCGGACTCACTTTCTCGTGCCCGAGGACCGTGCGTTCCTGCAGGAAAGTCCCCATCTACCTCCGCCCATCTGGGAGGAGGCTCCGGGCTTCGCATCGGAAGCCGAGCTCCAGGTGATGTTCGACAACCTCGCCAGCCTACCGCTGGCCCGTGCCGCTCAAGTGCCCGCCACCCTGCGTTGGGGCCTCCAGCGGCCCGATCTGGTTCGATTCAACCGCGTCGAAGGCCTGTCACTCGGGGCTCGGGGCCAACTTCGACCGCAGACCTTCACCGGTCCGCTCTCGATCACCGCGACGGCGCGACTGGGCTACGCGGACTTGGAACCCAACGCGCGGATCGACCTCACGCGCGAGACGCTCCGCCGCCGGGTCACGTTCGGAGCCTTCAACGAGTTGGCCGCGATGGACGAGGGTGCGCGGCACCTGGGTTTGGGGAACTCGATCATGGCGGGGTTCTTCGGCCGTGACGACGGCGACTACTACCGGAGGTCTGGGGCTTCACTCGAGTGGACGCCACCGAGTGCCGGGCGTAGGACCTTTCGAGTTCGGGGTTACGCCGAGTACCAGCGTGCAGCCACCGTCGAGACGCAGTTCTCTCTGTTCCACTTCTGGCAGGACTGGGCCTACCGACCCAACGCCGTCGCCGCTGAGGGATGGGAGTACGGGGGTTCTCTCGAGGTGTCTCCCTGGTGGGGAACCGATCCGAGACGAGTTCAGGGAGGCATGGACCTTACGCTGCAGGGCGGGGCGGGGATCGGAGACTACCTCCGTAGCTCCTTCGTGGGTCGAGTGGTGTTCCCCCTGCCCGCGGACCTCCGCTTCGCGATCGAGGCCGGTGCCGGCACGTCGTGGGGGTCGGTACCGACCCAGCGGCTTTGGTCGGTCGGGGGACCGCGTACCCTGCGGGGCTACGATCCGCGAATCGCGGTGGGTGGAAGTTTCGGGCGCGCACGAACTGAACTTGCCCGCGGATTCTCGTTCGGCTTGATCTCACTCTTTTCCGATTTCGGCTGGGCGGGGGACCGAGGGGCCATCGATCTCGACGACGGCTTCTATTCGCTCGGGGCTGGCATCTCTCTCATCGACGGGCTGATTCGTCTCGACGGTGGTTACGGGATGCGAGCCCCAAAACGGTTCCGACTCGACTTCTATCTAGACGCCGTAGTCTGAGATCCACAATATAGGCGTGCTCGATACTCTTGAGCCCGCCGGTGCGACCGTGTCCGGCGGAACCCGTTCGGGGGTCGTCCGATCGTCATGCCGCACGCACGACCGCCGCACCGACTCCCGGTCACCGCGCTTCTCGTGTGCGGGCTACTCTTGGGAGCGAGCGCCCGCGATCTCCTCGCCCAGTCGGATGCCTCGAGGGTCGAGGAAGGCGACAGCGTGCGCCTTCGCCTCCCCGGCGCCTTGACCGTCGACGCCTCGGTTGGGGAGGTGCGGAATGACGTCATTACGCTCAGGGTCGTTGGGCTCGCACAGGGTTGGCCTGTCTCCGTCTTCGACATGGCCAGCCTGGAGGTTCTCGACGAACGCACTCCACGCGAAGGCCTTCGTTATGGCTTCGGCATGGGCTTCGTGGCAGGCGTGTTCGCGGGGGCGGCCGTCGGCCTAGCGCTGCACTCTGCGGGAGTCACGGACGACCTGGATGGGCCCGCCAGCCTCATCATGGGCAACACGCTTCGCTGGGCCGGCTTCGGCGCGGTCGCCGGGGGCATCGGGGGTGCGATCGTAGGGGGCGCTCGCCCGGGCGTAGGCTGGATCCGGATCGAGTTGCCAGGACATTGAGCGCCGGAGTTCCCAAGGGACTCCGATACATGGCAGGCGGAGCACTTTCCTTCTCGGTGATGTCTGCGGGCGCCAAGCTGGTTGGCGTGCGGCTCCCCCTCTTCGAGATCGTGGCGGCACGGTCTCTGGTCGTCGCGATGATCGCCGGTGCGGCTTTGTACCGGAGAGGGGACAGCTTTCGGGGGATCGACGCTCACCTCCTTCTGCGCCGAGCCGTCATCGGATTCTGCGCTCTTTCGTGCTACTTCTACTCCGTCATCCACCTGCCGTTGGCGGACGCCACGGTCATCTACTTCGTGAACCCTGTGCTCACCGCGCTGGCCGCGGCCGTAGTTCTGCGCGAGCGCATGGGGTGGAAGGAGGTGGCCCTGGTGGGGCTGAGCCTGATCGGCGTGGTCTTCGTCGCTCGTCCGGGGTTTCTTTTTGGGGCGGAGCGTGCGCTCGATCCGGTCGCCGTGGCTTTGGGTATTCTCTCCGCTTTTTTTGCGGCCGCGGCGTATGTGACGATCCGCCAGATTCAGCGGGACCCACCCCTTCTGGTCGTCTTCTACTTCTCAGCCGTAACGGTACTCCTCTCCGCCCCCTTCCTGCTTCTCGGCTTCACGACACCTACGCTCCGCGAGGTGGGGATCATCATCGTGATGGCCGTCGCGACTCACGTGGGCCAATTGTGGATCACCTGGGGATTTCGGATGGAGCGGGCGGGACGGGCCTCGGCGGTCGGCTATCTGCAAATCCTCTTCGCGGCCGGCTGGGGGTGGGTGCTCTTTTCCGAGGTTCCGGACGGCTGGACATGGCTCGGCGGCGGTATCATCGCGGTTGCGACCCTGCACCTCATGCGTCTCCATCCGGCGCGCTGACGACCCACCCGTGGCCAAGTCCATCTCCGCCTCGAATTCCGATCGCACCATTGCGCACTAAACGGCGTTATCCAGAAATACGATGCTCCTGTTGACGATCTTTAGCACTTAGTTTACGCTGTTCACATGTCAGATCAACGTGAACGGATACTCGCCTGCGCCTGTGACCTCTATCTGAGGCATGGCCTGGAGGGCTTCACCATGCGAAAGCTGGCGAAAGGCGTGGGGGTCACGGCGCCCGCGATCTATCGCCACTACGCGGGGCGCGAAGAAGTCCTCGCGGACGTGTTGCGAGAGGCTCAGAAGACGTTCACAGAGTACCTGTACCGCGCTCTGGGTGCGCCCACTCCGCTCGAACGGTTCTTCGGGGCCGGGGAGGGTTACCTCGACTTCGTGTTCGAACACACACGTTGGTACGGGATGTTGTTCACGGCGCCCGAAAACCTCGGCATCGAGGTACTGCCCGCGGATATCGAACGGATGGGCTGTTCGATCCATCAGTTCTGGATCGATCGGGTGCGCGAGTGCATGGACGCCGGGATTCTCAAGAAGGGCGATCCAGACGAGACGTCCATGACCATGTGGGCTCATGCCCACGGCATGGTTCAGTTGTACCACCAGGGCCACTTCCGAATGGGGCCCGACGACTTCCGGAAGCTGTTCGAGCTCTCAGGAGCCAGGATGATGGCAGGGGTCGCGACCGAAGAGTTCGCTCGCGATCTCGCGGAACGCTGCAGCGAGGCACACCAGCCGGCTCCCTGAGCCGGAGTGGCACTTTCGAATTGGACGGGAACGAGGAAGGGATGAACATGACTCGGCGCCGCGCGACGCGGCCATTCATAGCAGTCGGGGCGGTGGTGGTGGCTTTGGGGACCGAGGTCCTTCCGGCCGTAGCCCAAACGCAGGCGGTTGAGCCGCGCGACCTAACCACTCTGGTCCGCGCCGCGCTCGACGGAAATCGCGACCTGATCGCCGCCCGCGAAGCGTATGTGACGGCGCAGGAACAGGTGTCGGAGGCATGGAGCAATGTGATGCCTTCCGTCGACTTCAACGCCTCGTACACGCGTAACATCGCGCCGGCGTTGAACTTCCTGCCCGCGGCGATTTTCGACCCGACAGCCGGACCGGACGAGTACATCGGGGTTCAGTTCGGAGCCGACAACGTCTGGAACTCGACGATCTCGGTGGAACAGCCCCTCTTCCGGCCCGGCGTGATTGTCGCGCTCGGCGCGGCGAGCCGGTACGAGAATCTCCAAGGGGAGATGGTTCGCGGACGGGCGCAGAGCCTCGTAACCCAGATCCGGACCGGATACTACGTCCTCCTACTCGCGCAGGAACAGACACGCCTGACGGAGAACTCCGTTAACCGAGTGCGCGAGTCGCTCAAGGAAACCAAGGCCCTCAATGCGGCGGGCCTTTCCTCGGACTACGATGTGCTCCGGCTCGAAGTGGAGCTCGCGAACCTCGAGCCGAATCTGAGACGGGCCACCAACGCGGTCCTACAGGCCCGCCGTCAGCTGGCCATTCAGGTCAACCTCGCCGACCACGAGGCCCTCGAGGTCAGTGGATCTCTCGCCGAGATGGACTTAGACGACCTTTCTCGAAACACCCCGGCCAATCGCGAGATCCTCGCCTTCAACGGACTCGAGATCGACGTGGCGGATGGGCTGACTCAGGACCTCGAAGAGGCGATTACCCGTTCGGGTGAACTGCGATCCGACGTTCGTCAACTCGAGTTGACCGAAGAGCTCCGGCACACGGAGATGAGAGCGGAACAGGCGACGTACCTGCCGGAGATCACGCTGTTCGGCAACTACGTCATCAACGCTCAAGACAACGGCTCGCCCAGCTTCTTCGGGCGCGGAGACGGCCAACGGGCCGACTCGAAGGCGGTCGGGTTACGCGTGAGCCTTCCTGTCTTCCAGGGCTTTCGACGTGACGCTCGTATCGATCAGAAGCGAGCCGCGCTGCGACAGGCGCAGGCCATGACCTCGCAGGGAGTCGAAGTCGCGCAGAGCCAGGTCCGCACGATCGCCGAGGGCGTCGAGGAGGCGTATCTGAGGGCTCGGGGTCAGCAGCGGGCGGTCGGTCAGGCCCATCGCGGGTTCGAAATCGCCAGCGCGCAGTATTCGGAGGGCCTCGGGAGTCAACTGGAATTGACCGATGCCGAGGTGGCGTTACGCCAGAGTGAATTCAACTACGCGCAGGCCGTGTACGACTACCTCGTCGCCCGGGCTCAGCTCGATGAGGCGACCGGCAGGGTGCCGCTCGTCGACGTAGATGTGGAAACGGATGCAGGGAGGGGTGACCGATGACCAACATGAAAACGACGCGAACGATCGCGGAGGCCTTAGATATGTGGGTGAGTAGAGGGGGTGCGATGGCTCTGGCGATGGGACTCACCATCGCCTCTTGTGGTTCGGCCGAGGCGGGCGGGACCGACCAGGCGGATGCGAGCAAGTTCATTCGCGTGATCAACGTCGAGGTAGCCGAGATTCGTGCCGAGACGTTCGTCGAGGAGATTCGACTTACGTCGGTCGCCATGGCCAACCAGGATGTACTGTTGGAGGCGGAGGAGAGCGGTGTGATCCGAACCCTCTTCGTGGATCGAGGCGACCGTGTATCCGCGGGCGAAGCCGTGGCGAAGATCGACGACCGGCTTCTGGTGACGCAGGTTGCCCAGGCGCGAGCGGCAGCCGACTTGGCGGCTCAGACGTGGGAACGGCGCCAACGCCTGTGGGAAGGGGAACGTGTGGGTTCCGAACTGGCGTACCTGGAGGCCAGGTACGCTGCCGATCAGGCGGCGGCGGCGCTCCAGGGGTTTGAAGAGCGTTTGGCCCGCACTGTGGTTCGCGCACCCTTCTCCGGAATCCTCGATGAACGCCACGTCGACGTAGGGACGATGGTTGGACCCGGAAAGACGATCGGGAGACTGGTCGACCTCGATCCGATCAAGGTCTTTGCCGGGGTGCCGGAGCGTTATGCGATGGATGTCCGAGTGGGGGCGAGCGCCCAGATGGTGTTCGAGGCCCTCGGACCCGAGGTCTTCACCGCACCGATCCGATACGTGGCTGCGGCGATCAATCCGGGGAACCGGACCTTCGCCGTCGAAGTCGAACTGCCCAACCGGAATGGCCACGTGAAGCCCCAAATGGTGGCAAACATGGCTGTGACGCGTCGACAGGTGGACGATGCGATCGTGGTCCCTCAGGACGCGCTGGTTCGGGTCGAGGCCGGGTACGTAGTCTTCGTTGTCTCCGAGCAGGGAGGGCACTCGCTCGCCGAGGTCCGGCCCGTGGAGCTTGGACCGACGCGACGGAATCTCGTCGTCGTCGAGGCAGGGGTGGTACCCGGTGAACAGCTGATCGTGGTCGGCCAGAAGTCGGTCTCGAATGGCGACCGTATCAACATCGTCGGGCGAGGAGACAGCGGAAGATGATCGAGGATCCCACCGGCACGGACCCCGGCACGACGAAGGACCCCAGGCAATACAAAGAGTTCGCCTTGACGAGCCTCGCCGTCGGTCATCGCACCTCGGTGCTGGTTCTGCTCTTCATTATCGGGCTCATGGGCACACTCGCGTATCGCGCCACCCCGAAGGAGTCGTTTCCCGAACTCGCGATTCCGATCATCGCGGTCAACACGCTCTATCCCGGGGTTTCGCCGGCCGACGTCGAGAGCCAGGTCACGCGCGTGATCGAGGAAGACCTCTCGACCATCAGCGACATCAAGGAGCTCACGTCCACCTCGATCGAGGGGTACTCGAGCGTGGTCGCCGAGTTTGGGACGACCATCAATCTGGACGAGGCGCTCCAAAAGGTGAGGGAGAAGGTCGACCTCGCCAAAGCCGATCTCCCGGAGGATGCCGAGGAGCCGACGATCGTCGAGTTCAACTTCTCCGAGATTCCAGTTCTCCAAGTGAACCTCTCGGGTGAGTACGGCCTGGTCCGTCTGAAGGAGATCGCCGAGGATCTGCAGGACCGCCTCGAGACACTTCCGTCGGTGCTGCGCGCAGACCTGCGCGGCGGCCTCGAGCGCGAGGTTCAGGTCGATGTCGACCTCTCGAAAATGAATTACTACGGGGTGGCGATTCAGGACGTGATCGATGTGATCCGCGACGAAAACGTCAACATTCCCGGCGGATCGATCGATGTAGGCAACGCCAAGTATCTCGTGCGCGTCGATGGCGAGTTCGAAGACCCGTCCTTGATCGGAGATCTCGTGGTCACGATCGAGAACGGGCGGCCGATCTACGTGCGCGATATCGCGACCGTCGACTTCGGCTTTCCGGATCGCACGAATTTCGCGCGGATGGATGGGCGCTCGGTTGTCACGCTCGACGTCGTCAAGCGTTCGGGGGAGAACATCATTCAGACCGCCGCGGCCGTTCGCGGTGAAGTCGATGCGATGGGCCCCTTGCTGCCGCCGACGACGGAGATCGTCATCACCTCAGATCAGTCCGAACAGATCGAGGACATGGTTTCGAGCCTCGAGAACAACATCATCAGCGGCCTGATTCTGATCGTCGCGGTGCTGTTCTTCTTCCTTGGCGCGCGGACATCGATGTTCGTGGCCATCTCGATTCCGTCGTCGATGTTCCTGTCGTTCATGGTGCTCAAGGTGATGGGCCTGTCCATGAACATGGTGGTCCTGTTCAGCCTCATCCTCGCGCTCGGCATGCTGGTCGACAACGCGATCGTGGTTGTCGAGAACATCTACCGATATCTCGAGGAGGGCTGGGATCGGACCGAGGCCGCCAAGAAGGCGACCGGTGAGGTCGCGGTCCCCATTATTGCGGCTACGGCGACGACACTTGCAGCCTTCGCGCCCTTGCTCTTCTGGCCTGGCGAGGTGGGCTCGTTCATGGGCTACATGCCCAAGACGCTCATGGTGACGTTGACGAGTTCACTCTTCGTCGCCCTGGTCATCGTTCCGACGCTGTGTGCGATGTACATGCGTCTCGATGGGACGCCCGCTCCGCCGCCTCGCCCCGCCATGCGCTGGTCCTTGATCGGCTTCACGGTGCTCGTGTTCTTGGGAGTCGCCGGCGCGAATCCGCTCACGGGCGGGCTACTCGCGGCGACGTTCGTAGGGTTGTGGAGCCTCCATCACTTCGTGCTCGCGGGCCTGGCTCGCCGCTTCCAGGACGGGGTCTTGCCACGCATTCTGGACGATTACGAGCGACGACTGCGCTGGTCCTTGAACCACCGCGGGATTCTCATCGCGGGGACAGTCTTCGCGTTCGTCTTCACCGGCTGGGTCTACGTTGGTACCCCACTAGGTGTAGGCGTCGAGTACTTCCCGGAAGGTATGCCGCCGCCCCAGTTGCTCATCGACGTGGAGACGCCCGTCGGAACGCGAGCCGCGGTTACAGACTCGATCATGGAACGCCTGGAGCGCGAGCTCACCGGCGTCGGCGGGCGCGCGGACTGGGAATCGGTCGTGGCGGTTACCGGCTCCAGCGGCGGTGGTGGTAACCCGATGGGTGGCGGTCCCTCAGGGCCCGAAGGTGGACGTCTGACGATTTCACTCGTGGACTTCCAGAATCGCGAGCGCGATGCGTTCGAGACGCTCGCGGAGATGCAGGCTTCGCTGGGAACGGAAGTGGCCGGTGCCACGGTGAGCGTCGGAAAGGTGGAGGAAGGTCCGGCGCAGGGTGCGCCCGTCAGTGTCGAACTCGTGGGTGAGGACCCGATTCAGCTGAAACGCCTGGCCGACGAGGTTCTGGATATTCTCGAGGCTTCCGCGGTGTATCCGAAGCTCGTCGGTCTCGAGAGCGACATGGACGTCGCGCGTCCTGAACTCTCGATCACTGTCGATCGCGAAAAGGCGGCCCTGTACGACCTCAGTACGTCGAAGGTGGGGATGGCAGTCCGCGGAGCGATCAACGGGATCGAAGCGGCGAAGTATCGGACGGGCAACGACGAGTACGACATCATCGTCCGTCTGGCGCCGGAATTCAGGGATGAGTTGGAAGGTCTCCGTGAACTGACGGTCATGGCGGAAGGCGGCATACAAGTGCCCCTGGTCGCGATGGCGACCTGGGAGGTGGGAGAGGGCGCCGGGTCCATCCGGAGAAAGGACCAAACTCGGATGGCGACCATCACCTCGGACGTGGCGGCAGGCTACACCAACAATGCCGTGCTCGCAGAGGTGCGCTCGACGTTGATGGGCTTCCAGCAGGCGCTCCCCGTGGGTTACACCATGCGGTACGCCGGCCAATCGCAGGACCAGGACGAGGCCACAGCATTCCTGGGCGGGGCCTTCCTCACCGCGCTCTTGTTGATCGGCTTCATTCTCATCAGTCAGTTCAATTCGGTGATCAAGCCGGTAATCATTCTCTCGTCGGTCGTAATGTCGACGATGGGTGTGCTGATCGGGTTGATGATCTTCCGCATGCCGTTCGGCATCATCAACACGGGTGTCGGGATCATCTCGCTCGCGGGCATCGTCGTGAACAACGCGATCATCCTGATCGACTACATCGACGTGTTGCGGCAACGCGACGGCATGAATCGCCGGGAGGCGCTCATTCAGGGTGGCCGGACACGGCTTCGCCCGGTCTTACTGACGGCGCTAACGACCGCGCTCGGTATGGTTCCATTGGCGATCGGGCTGAACTTCGACTTCTTCGGCCTGTACGGAGCGCTCGATCCGGAGTTGTACTGGGGGGGGGAGCAGGCGGCGTGGTGGGGTCCGATGGCGGTCGCGATCATCGCTGGTATTCTGTTTGCCACGTTCCTGACGCTCATCCTGGTCCCGGTGATGTACTCTCTGGTCGACGACGCGTCTGAGTTCTTCGAACGACACTTCGTGCAGCGTGACGAGGACGCCCCGTTCGAAGAGACCGCTGAACCGGAGTCCGACCCAAGGGCTCCAGCGCGCGGTCGTAGACTACGGACGAATCGCCCGGCGGAAGAACCCGAGACCGTTGGCGCTCATCGACAGATGGGCGGGACCATGCTCGACCCACAGCCCGAAGCAGGCTAGTCCGCCACCGAGCGATCTCGTCGTCCGGGTAGGGGTACGACTCTTGCGTTAGCCGCTGGATATTGTGGAGGTTGGCACGGACACTTGCGGCGTAGCCCTGGACCTGGATGGAAGGGGAGGACTCGAATGAGAAGTATTTCGAGAGTGGACGTCGTGATCGCCGCCATCGCGTGTTGTGCGGGTGCCGGGCTTCCCGACACTGTCTCCGCCCAGCGGGCTCGCCAGGGCCTGTTGAGCCTGGAGGACGCCCGCCTGTTCTATGAGGTCGTCGGAACGGGGGAGCCGATCATCGTCGTGCACGGGGGGCCAGGGCTCGATCACGCCTACCTTCAGCCGGGCCTTGATGCACTGGCCACGCTGAACACGGTCGTCTACTACGACCAACGTGGTACCGGTCGTTCGACCGCTGCCTTCGTCGAGTCCGCGATCAATATCGATGCCTTCGTCGACGACATCGACGCCCTGCGTCAGGCCCTCGGTTACGAACGAGTGAGTGTGCTCGGGCACTCGTTCGGGACACTGATCGCACTGGCGTACGCGGAGCGCTACCCGGAGTCGTTGCGGTCCTTGATTCTGATGAATCCGGTCGAACCCGGTTCGCGCTATCGCGAAGAGACCGCCGAGCGACAACGGGCCAGAGTCACGGTCGAGGACTCGACGGAGATGGCGGAACTCCGGGGAAGAGAGGGGTTTGCCGCGCGTGACGCGGCGACGCTCAGTCAGGCCTATCGGGTGGCGTTTCGGCAGACCCTTCGCGACCGGACGCTCATCGACCAGCTCGATCTGGAACTCGCCGACGCGACGGCCGAGAATGGCCAGAGCGTAGCGATCTTGCTGGGTGCGAGCCTGGGCGAAGTGGATTGGTGGGATCGGCTCGGAGATGTTCGGGTGCCGACCTTGGTGCTGCACGGACGATACGACACCCCTCCGATCGACATGTCCCGGGAGCTTGCGGAAGCGTTGCCACTGGGCAGCTTCGAGGTACTGAACAGTGGTCACTTTCCCTTCGTCGAGGACCGAACGGGACTCCTTTCAGCGATCTCGGCGTTCTTTGCTGGCCTGAGGCGATGAGGCATGCGGCCCTTCGCAGGGTCGGATGGGTACTCGGTGCCTACGCGGTGGCGGCATGGCCGGTGTGGAAGGCGGCCCACTGGTTCGCGACAACCCTCGCGCTGCCGGAACTGTTTTCTACGCTGCTCCTCGTGGGCGTGATCGGTGGGGTCCCCGTAGCCGCTCTGGTGGCCTGGCACTATCCCGACATCGGGAAGTCGTGATCCTCCGCCCCCTCGAGTCGTCCGACTGGGAGGCCGTGCTCGCGATCTACCGGGAGGGGATCGAGAGCGGCCACGCGACGTTCGAGCGTTCGTTACCCGATTGGACGACCTGGAACGCTGCTCGACTCGAACCGTGTCGAATCGTAGCGGCGGAGCAAGCCGAGATCCTTGGCTTCGCGGCCCTCAGCCCGATCTCGAAACGAGAGGTCTACGCGGGCGTCGCCGAGGTCATGGTCTACGTCGCCGAGCGGGCGCGAGGCCGCGGTGTGGGCGGACGCCTCATGAGTGAACTCGTGAGTTCCAGCGAAGCGGAGGGTATCTGGACTCTCCAGGCAAGCATCTTTCCGGAAAACGTTGCTTCGATCCGAGCGCACGAGCGGGTTGGCTTTCGCGTTCTCGGCCGGCGCGATCGCATCGGTCGATTCCACGATGGCCGCTGGCGGGACACCGTGGTCATGGAGCGTCGTAGCGAGGTCGTCGGGACCGACGAGTGATCAGGGTGTGATGTTCACCGCGTAGTTGGTGGTGAACTCGATGAACTTCGAGACCTCGGTCATGTCCTTTCCGATGAACCGGATTGTGTGCGCATCGACCCGATCGACGTTGGGCAGATACGCCATCACCTCCGCAGGCATGTAGTTCTTGAACGAGATCTCCAGCGTCACCGGGCCCGACATCCGGTACGGCTGGAAATCGTCGAGCCGACGGAGTGCGGTGCGGACTCGGTCCCCGATGAGCGCATAGGAAGCCTCAGGCATGATCGTGCGGGCGGAGTGGAAGCCGAGGCTCCACTTGACTACCGCGCCCTCCATGTCACCGATGATGCGATGGGCCTCGTCGATCGTGGCGTCGTCACCCGAAATCATGACCACGGGCACCCCGAAGTCACCCGCGATCGCGGCGTTGATGCTGGCCTCCATCATCTCGACGCCATTGATGCGCACCGAGGTGAGGTTGGCACTCGAAATCGTGTGGGCACGAACACCCTGAGTGTTCGAAGTGCTCGAGTGGTAGCCGATGAAGATCGCTGCATCGAACGACGCGTCGATCCCCTCCATCATCATCAGAGGGCGTGGCCAGGAACGAATGAGTTGGATGTCGGCAGGCAGCTGCTCGATGAGGAGGTTCTCGCCGTTGCCATGGGAATCCGAGACGAGAATCTCCGTCGCGCCCATCTCGCGCGCGGCCTCGATGGCCGCGTTGACCTCGTTCGTCATGATCTGGCGGAAGCGCGCATACTCGAAACCGGTCGGCCCGAGTTGGTCGCCCGACACGACCCCCACGACTCCCTCCATATCCGCTGAAATATAGACCTTGAGTCCCTCCTGCGCGTCGGCGTCCGTGCCGGGAAGTGCCAGGCCAACGATCACGAGGGCCGCCAGTGTCGAGTGAAGCGCGATGCGTCGAATCATGGTGTGGTATCCGGGGGATGGAGTCGGGCCGCGCGTGCCGCCGCGGCGAAGTCACGAACGATATGGTCGGCATGGAGGATCTCGTGTATGCCCGCCACGGAGCGACCCGCCTGCCAGTATTCGGTCGATCCCTGGGCGTCCAAGGCGGTCCGCTTCAGGGTCCACGCAGACTTGAGCGCGTAGAAGCCCCTCATGAGATGCTTCGTCTTTCGGCCCCGAAGCAAGCGCCTGCCGATGGGGCCCGTTCGTAGTCCCAGGCGTCGGACATAGGGGGTGTTGATTACGGCCACGGGGACGCCGGTGAGCCGCTCCGTCAGGACGATGTCCTCTTCGCGAGCGTCTACGATCGCCTTCTTGTACGGCTCGCCTGCCAAGCACTCGTGCGTCGCGATGAAGCGAGTCCCCATCTGGACGCCGGCGTACCCGAGGTTGAGCGCCTCGACGAAATCGGCCTCTGATCCGACTCCGCCCGCACACACGACGGGAAGGCCGAGGTCGCCGACTTCGGCCATCAGTTGGTCCATGCCGAGGGGGCCTGCATGCCCTCCGGCTCGGCGGTTCACCGCGATGAGCCCGTGCACACCGGAGTCGACAGCCTTGAGCGCCCATTTGCGTTCGGTCACGTCGTGGTAGACGACCCCACCGACTTGCGCGACGCGGTCGACGATCCACTTCGGTTTGCCGAGGGAGGTGATGAAGAAGCGAACCCCCTCCTCGAGCGCGATGTCCATCCATTCCGACATCCGCTTCTCGTAGGTCTTGGACGACGCCTCGATGAGCGCGTTCATGCCCACGGGCCGGTCCGTGAGCGAACGGACTCGCCGAATACCCTCGCGGAAGTCGTACCCGAAGACATACGTGAGCGTCACCGGCTGGAAGACGCCGAGTCCGCCCGCCTCCGATACGGCGGCAACCAGTTCAGGATTTGAGCACGGATACATCGGACCACAGATGAGGGGTACCGTGACACCTGCGTCGTCCGTGAGTCGAGTCTCGAGTGCGGTCAACTCCGGCCACCCACCATGGGGACCGGCGAGAGACGCCATAGCGCGGTCGCGACAGCCACCAGGTCGCCCTGAACGTCGCGGATCTCGGCCTCGACTCGATAGTCGACGCTCGCAGTGACGTGCGGGATGGTGCACCTCGCCTCGGCGGTCAGAACTCCACGTGCCTTCTTCACATACCGCATCTCGAGGCCCGTGAGAATCGCTCGCACTTCGGGGCCCAGAGCGCCGACGAGCGCGAGGCCGGTCGCGAACTCGCCCAGATTGGCGAGAGCGATCGCGTGCACAGACCGAAGATGATTGCGGACCCGTCTACGATCGGGGAGCCGGACCTTCGCGTATCCCGTCTCGAGGGTCTCCACGATCGAGCCCATCGACCCCGTGTACGGCACCATCTGACCGATGATCAGGCTGAACAGCCGTCGTCCTCCGGGCAGAGGCGAGAGTCGTTCCCAATAGGTGCGAATCCTCGCGCCGGGTGACTCGACTGGGTGTGACATCCGCTTCCGTGGAGGGGGTAGAGTGCCGAGCGAATGTGCGGGTCGGGGCGGGGCGGGGGCAACGTCGGCGAAGGAAACGGGTAGCACGGCCGTATTCGAAACGTGCCTTCTCCTGGCTCGCTGATGTGCGCCGTCTTCCCCTAAGGAGCCCGATCCTGTCCCCCTTCCTCGAAGCGTTGATCGGCGCGATTGTGTGGATTGTGGCGAACGTCGTGTACGTCGATTTGAGGCGTAAGGGAATCCACGGCTTCACGAGGTTCGCGGCTTTCTGGGCCGGCACGCCGACGACGTGGATCTCGCTCTTCGCCGTCCGCGAGGGCCAGCGACCCTCCTTCCATCCGTTGCCGGACGACGATGACCATACCTTGCTCGCCGAAATTCGGCACGATCGCGAGTCTCGGGCGCTTCTCGGGGAAGGCGAGTTGGGAGGAATGCCGGACGCCTGAGGTCCCCGGTCCCCGCCGCGCTCCAGTGGCGGGCCCTTCGTGAACGATCGGCTCCCAGCACTTCCTCGGGTTCCTCTCGCGGCATATCGCCCGCTGCGGCCGGATCTGGTCGTGCTCGTGCGCCTTGCTGCCCCGGTAACGCTCGTACAAGTCGGCCTGATGTCGATGGGCGCGCTGGACACCATCATGGTCGGACGGGTCTCGGCCGCGGATCTGGCGGCCGTTGCGATTGGGAACCTCTACTTCTTCGGTGTCGCCGTCTTCGGAATGGGCGTGCTGCTGGCGCTCGATCCCGTCATCGCTCAGTCCGTAGGGGCGAATGATTCCGCCGGTATCGCCCGGGGGGTTCAGCGCGGTGGGGTGTTGGCCATCGTGCTGACTCTATTGGCCATGGTCCTACTGCTCCCGGCCGCTCCCTTTCTCACGTTGACCCGTCAGCCAGCGGAAGTTATTCCCGTGGCGGCAGGGTACGCGCGCGGACTCATCCCCGGGGTGTTCGCGTTCTATGCGTTCGTCGTGCTTCGCCAAAGCCTTCAAGCCATGGGGCGTGTCCGCCCGATCGTACTCACGGTCTTGGCGGCGAACGTCGTGAACTTCTTCCTGAACTGGGGCCTCATTTTCGGCAAATTTGGCCTGCCGAGGCTTGGGGCCGTGGGTTCCGCCTGGGCCACGAGCCTTAGTCGCTGGTTCATGCTCGTGGTGCTTGTTGGGGTCGGATGGAGCGCCCTAAAGCCCGCGTTGCGACCGTTACGACGCGACTCACTCTCTCTCCGACCTCTCATCCACTTCCTCCGCATCGGAGTTCCGATCGGGGCTCAACAGTGGCTGGAGTTCGGTGTCTTCGGCGCGGCCGGACTCTTGGTGGGGCTGATGGGCACAGTCCCGGTCGCGGGGCACCAAGTGGCACTCCAGCTTGCAGCCATCACCTTCATGATTCCCGTGGGTGTCGCGCAGGCCACGAGCGTAGTGGTCGGTCAGGCCGTGGGTCGGGGCGACCCGCACGGTGCGCGCCGAGCCGTGGGAGCAGGCATGATCGCGGCGGCGGGGTTCATGACTGTTACCGCGGTGATGTTCCTGACCGTCCCGATGCCGCTCGCGAGGCTGTTCAGTACCGACCCGGCCGTCGTCGCGGCGACGGCGCTCCTACTGCCTATCGCGGGGGTCTTCCAGGTCTTCGACGGTATTCAAGTCGCGGCGGCCGGGGCGCTGCGTGGTGTGGGCGACACACGGGTCCCGATGATCTTGATCCTTCTGGGGTTTTGGGTCGTGGGGCTGCCTGTGTCCGTGGGGCTCGGATTCGGGCTCGGCCTGGGTTCACAGGGAGTGTGGTGGGGCCTCGCGATCGGGATCGGGGTGGTCGGCATCCTGCTCCTGTTCCGCGTCCGTCGTAGATTCGGCCGGGAGTTGCGGCGATTGGTCATGGATGAACATGGACTCTGAGGAAACACCCGTGCTTCGCGAGGCCGAGAGCCATCATCTACAGATCACGAAGACGGCCCGGTATTGGACCCTGGGAGACGCGACCCGCGCGGAGGAGGTCTGGTTCGTCCTCCACGGGTACAAGCAACTCGCGAGACGTTTTCTGCGCCGATTCGAAACGATCGACGACGGCCGTCGGCTGATCGTCGCGCCCGAAGCCCTTTCGCGATTCTACATTGGGCAGGAGGCGGGACGACACGGCCCGACCTCCGCGGTGGGGGCCACCTGGATGACGAGGGAGGATCGCCACGCCGAGATCGAGGACTACATCGGGTATCTGGATCGCCTCGCCGAGAGGGTGTCGGGGGCCACGGGGAAGCAACTTCCCACCACGGTCCTGGGCTTCTCGCAAGGCGTCGCGACGGCCACCCGCTGGGTGACGATGGGATCGATCTTGCCCGAACGGCTGATTCTATGGGGTGATGTCACGCCACCCGACCTGGCGCTCGAACGTGCAGCGGAGGCGCTCAGCGGCATCGACCTCGTCCTCGTCCGCGGCGATCAGGACGCGGCGCTGTCTCCCCGACTCGTGGAGGACGATAGGGAACGCCTGCACGGCGCCGGAATCAACGTTCGGACCGTGAACTACCCAGGCGGCCACGACATCGACGAGGCGACACTAGCTTCGCTCGTGCGCGGCGGCTGAATCTATCCAGGCGGTCAGAACTCGCCCACGAGGGCGATCTCGGTCTGGAGTTCGTGGCCCGTCTCCCGTGCGACGGTCTCTCGGGCGCGCTCGATGAGTTCACACACCTCAGTCGCGGTCGCCCCGCCGAAGTTCACGATGATGTTGGCATGTTTGTGGAAGATGCCCGCGCCACCGTTCGTGAGCCCCTTCAATCCGCACTCATCGATGAGTCGCCCGGCACCGATCCCGTCGATCTTCTTGAAAATCGAACCGGCGCACGGGTAGAGCCATAGGTCGGGGTGTCGCTCGTCACGCCACTCGAGATTCTCACGTATGACCTTGCGGAGCTCTTCGACCGGTGTCGGTCGGAGGCGGAAGGTGGCTCCCAAAACGATATCGGCGCGATGGTGCAGAATGCTCTCGTCATAGCCGAACTCGAAGTACGCGACACCTACCGTGCGTCTGCGGCCGGACTCATCCAGGATATCTGCGGACTCGAGCACTTCTTCGATGAAGACCGTGCGACTCCGTTCCGGCGCCGGGGAGAGGAAATGCAGGTTTTGCCAGAGGGCACCCCCCACCGTACTCGGAATTCCGACGAAATGGTGGAGCCCTCCCAGTCCCCGTTCCACGGTTAGTTCGATGAGGTCGGGGAAGGTCTGTACGCCGGAGCCCACGCGTACCCGTCCGTGGCCGAGGAACTCGATTCCTCCGACCTCGGATCGGATGACGAGGCCACGAAAGCCATGATCGCCAACCAGAACGTTGGCGCCTCGGCCGAGGAGGAAGTGGGGAACCCCGAGACGCCGGGCGCACGTGATCGCGTCTGCGAGTTCGTCCGGTGTTCGGGCGCGGTAAAAGAGGTCCGCGGGCCCGCCGATACGGAAGGTCGTGAGCGGGGCGAGCGGGACGTTTTCTTCGATGCGGCCTTCACCCAGCACACGCTCGAGTTCGGCGCGCATTTCGGGCACGTCTATCATGTCAGGGGCGGCGTCATCGCAGAAGATAGTCCGGTGGCCATGGGCGTACTAGTTTCGGCCCGGTCATGATCGAGTTTCGGACATTCGAGGGGTGCCTAGATGCGAGCATTTGTGCTTTCCGGTTTGGCTGTAGCGCTGTTGAGTGGATGTGGCGAGGCGCAGTCGGCGAGTCCGATCCGGTACGAAATCTCCTTTGACAACCGTGCCCACCACGAAGCGGAGATCACGGTGACCTTCGACGATCTCCCGTCGGGTCCGCTCGAGGTACGCATGAGTCGAACTTCACCGGGCCGATACGCGCTCCACGAGTTCGCCAAGAACGTGTACAACGTCCGTGCCACGGGCGAAGGAGGGCGTGCGGTCCAGGTCACACAACCCGACAATCATCAACGGAAGGCCTCTCGGATGTGGCTATGGACCCGGACGAGGACCAGGACATCCGAAACGCGGCGATCTTCTCCCTCTCACAGCGTCCGGACAACGAGGCCATTCCCTCATTGATGGAGGTGGCTCGCGCGGGAAATCAGGCCGAGACACGGCGCACGGCGATGTTCTGGCTCGCTCAGTCCGACGACGAACGAGTCGTACGCTTTTTCGAGGATATCCTCCTGGGCCGAATCCGGTAGATCAAACGGGTCAGCGGAGGACGGCGGGCGGGCCCGAACCAAGGGTCCGTCCGTTCGATTTTCCTGTGGTCCTGGGGTGGTGTCGAGGGTTACCTTTGCCGCGGCAGAGGGCATCCGGGTGACGGGTGACGCCTCGAGCTTGCCCAGGTTCAATGTCCCCGACGGCCTACCAAGGAGCGGCATTCTTGCAGCACCGGCCGATCAAAATCCTTCTCGTCGAGTCCGATGAGGACTACATCGACGAGCTCCAGGACGGATTGGGGAGCGCGCACGCAGGTGTGCTGCAACTCGAATGGGTGAGCGAACTGAGTCAGGCGCTTGCTCGCCTGACCCAGGGTGGCTTCGACGCCATACTGCTGTCCCTTGATCTTCCGGATAGCCATGGAATGGTCACGTTCGACCGGGCGTTCGCCTTCGCGCCGGACGTTCCCATTATCGTGATCGCCGACGAGCCCGACGAAGAGGCTGCTGTTTCCACGGTTCAGGCTGGGGCCCAGGACTATCTGGTCAAGAGCGAAGTCAGTGCATCCCTCCTCGTGCGATCGGTCCGCCATGCGATCGAACGCCACAGGCTTTTTTCCGCTCTTCGGAGTCTATCCCTCATCGACGACCTGACCGGCCTATACAATCGGCGCGGGTTCGCGGATCTGGGCGAGCAGTACCTCAAGCTCGCGCGCCGCTCGGGCCGGGGTGTGACCATGGTCTACCTGGACTTGGATCGCTTCAAGACGATCAATGACTCGCTCGGCCATCACGTGGGCGATCGGGCCTTGCTCAAGGTCGCTGACATCCTCCGGGCTGCCTTCCGGCGGTCGGACATCATCGCACGCCTCGGGGGCGACGAGTTCGGTGTTTTGGCGCTGGAGGCGGCGGATGAGAGCGCGGAGACCTTGGTCGAGCGCCTCAGGGAGCGGGTCGTCGACTTCAATGAGTCGAGTCCTGAGCCGTACCAGCTTTCGGTTAGCATCGGCATGGTCCACCACGACGACGATCCGAGGATGCGGCTCGAGGATCTCGTGGCCGAGGCCGACGCGGCTATGTATCGCGAAAAGCACGGCAAGCGGCCGTCGTCCTTGAGGGGACCATGAACGGGGGCAGCGGGGGATCGGTTCACTGACTCGTTCGCATCGCGGAGCGTGCAGGGCACGGGGAGACCGACCGGCCCGAATTGCTCGCTGGTAGCGGAGCTCAGGACGCGTGGTCCGAAGTGACTAGGGCCTACAAACTGTCCGACCACCAGCTCGCTGGGCTCGTAGCAGAGTATTTCAGGCTGAACGTGGCCGATCTCGCGAAAGCGGACCCGAACGCGTCGCTGTTGATTTCTGAGACCATGGCTCGGAAGCACCGGGTCTTCCCGCTCTACGAAGACGACCGCACCTTCGTGGTCGCCACGTGTGACCCGACCAACGTCGAGGCGGAGCGTGCCATCGGCTTCAGCACCGGACGGACCCCTCTCTTCGAGGTCGCGTCACCCGGAGCCATTCAGGACGCGCTCGACGATCGGTTCTCTCCGGAGAAGGCGGTAGACGCCCTCCTCGGTGGCCTCACCGACGACATCAGCGAGGACGCGGTAACGCTCGTCGAGGAAATGGGCCCGGAGTCCATTTCTGAGGATGAGATCTCTGCTACGCCGGTCGTGAAGTTGACGAACTTGATCATTCGCGACGCCATCACTCAGGGCGCCAGCGACATCCACATCGAGCCGGGCCGTAAGCTGGGTGCGGTGCGCTACCGGGTGGACGGCGTTCTTCGGAAGCACATGGACCTTCCGATGGCCGCGCTCAATCGGATCATCTTCCGGATCAAGGTTCTGGCCAAGCTCGACATCGCCGACCGGCTGCGTCCACAGGACGGAAAGGCGCGGGTCCAGGTAAAGAGTCGGGGCTACGATCTCCGCGTGTCTACGCTCCCCGCTGGAGGGGCGGAGAAGTGCGTGATCCGCGTGCTCGATTCAAGTGCCTCGCTCTCGCTCGATGACCTCGAGATTCCGAAGATCGAGCTCGAGCGCCTTCGCGAGTTGCTGACACACCGCGACGGGGTCGTCATCGTGACCGGTCCGACCGGTTCGGGGAAGACGACGACCTTGTACGGGGCGCTGAGGGAGTTGGCGGACGGCAAGGTGAACATCATGTTTCCCTCTCGCGGTGTTGAGTGGGCGTCACCGGCGAGTCAAATTCCGGCATCCGCTTGAGTACGTCCGCGCCGACCTCCACTCTCTGATCCGAGGAGACCCGATGGCACGATCCGCAGCCTTCCTGGGCCTTGTCCTGTTATGCCTCGCACCCCTTCAGACTGCGCAAGCTCAGACCACGATCTCGGCGCGTGGCGCGACACTCACCCTGGGTGGGCGACTCCACGCCCAGTACCAGGCGTCGTCGGTCGACGGTGCCACGAGCGACTTCTTCATCCGGCGTGCGCGCTTGAACGTCGATATGACGTTCAACGATTTTTTCGACGGTAAAGTGCTGACCGACTTCGCCTCCGGTAGGGCCACGCTCCTCGACGCCTACGTGCGCATGAACTTCAGCGACGAGTTTCGCCTCTCCGTCGGCCAATTGAAGCGATCATTCGACCTTTTCGAACTCGTCAGCTCGACGGACCTGTCCGTGATCGAGCGGACGGGAAAGATCGTCGGATATTCGGCGTGCACGGGCGTGGGCTCGGTGTGCTCCTACAGCCAGTTGACGGAGAGCCTCGAGTACGCCGGCCGCGACGCGGGCCTGAAGGTCGAGGGTTCGTCCGGAACCTTCGGCTACCAAGCCACCCTCACGAACGGAACAGGCGTTGGCACCTCCGACGAGAACGACGGCAAGTCTTTCTCGGGGCGGGCATCGGTCGACGCGACCGACAACGTCGTGGTGTCTGGTCACATCGGCGTACACGACTACCTGGATCCGACGATGGAGACGGCTCACGCCGTTGCGTGGGGTGGCGACATCCAGATCGGCACATGGAGGGACGGCCTACTCGTGCAGGCGGCCGTTGCCGGTGGGGACAACTGGAAAGCCTTGGACGTCGGCGGCGCACCTGGTCAATTCCTCGCCGCACAGGCGATCGCCTCGTACTACCACACGCTGGACGGAGAACGCCTGGTCGGGATTGAGCCTTTGGCCCGCGTGAGTATCGCCGACCCATCCGGTTCACTCGAGGACGGTGGGACCCTGCTCACTCCGGGCGTCATGTTCTACCTGATGGGCAAGAACAAGGTCGGCATCAATCTGGACTACTACCTGCCGCAGACCGGGGATTCGGAGTTTTCCTTCCGGGTGGGGACCTTCCTCTACTTCTAGGGACGGGTCTCGACCCGCGGCGTGACTGGCGTTCTCCCAGGGAGGGAACCTCCAACCCCCGTGCCCGAGTATGAAGTGCACGGCAATCCTGGGCATGTGCTGCAGTAGCCCGCTTCGATTGACACGCCATAGGGGCTACGGCAGCTTTACGGGCTGTCGTGCCCTGCGCCGACGCCGTCGGACCAGTGGCCCCTTCGGGGCCGTTTTTTCGTTGAACCCAATACTGAAATGTTCAAGACTGTTCGGGGTCGCCTGATCACTGTCGCGATCGTCATGGTGATGGCCGGTTGGCAGCTGTACACACACAAGTCCGAGACGGGTGAGTGGCTGAAGCTCGGCCTCGACCTTCAGGGCGGGATGCACCTCGTTCTGGAAGTCGACGACCCGGATGGGACGATGACGTCGGAAGCGAAGTCGGGCATGATCGATCAGGTCGATCGCATCATCCGGACCCGCATCGACGAGTTCGGCGTCGAGGAGCCTCTCATCCAGAAGGTCGGCGGTGAGCGCCTCATCGTGGAGCTCGCCGGGGTCGATGACGAGGATCAGGCCAAGAGCATCGTCCAGCGCAACGCCTACCTCGAGTTCCGGCTCGTTCAGCCCATCAGCGACCTGCAGGCGTCCCTTCCGCGCATCGACCGCGCGATCGTGACCGCTCTCGGGGTGGACTCTATTCGCGCCATGGGTCGCGATATCACGTCCGAGGGTGACAACCTCCAAGACCTCCTCTTCGGGAGCGATACGTCAGCGGTACAGACCGACGCAGCCGCCGATTCGGCGCAGGCTGCAGAGGACGCGCTGCTTCCTTTTTCATCGATCCTCTCGTATGGGGACGTCGAAGGCACGTTCCTCGTCGCGGTCGAGGACCGGCCCGTCGTGGATCACTTTTTGGGACTACCCGAAGTACAGCGGGCTCTGCCCAGAGATCAAGCTCTCCGTTGGGGCTCCGACATCGTTGGCCAGGCGGCCCGCAACTACCTCCGCCTCTACGTGCTCGACGATGAGCCGTTCCTCACGGGTGACCAACTCGAGGACGCGACGGCAGGCCGGGACCCGCAGTTCAATCAATCCCAAGTGCAGTTCGAGCTGTCTCGGGCCGGGGGGCGTCAGTTCGCCCGGTTCAGTGGTGCGAACGTCGGTCGCTACCTGGCGGTTGTGCTCGACGATGAAGTCATGAGCGCACCCGTGATCCGGGATCGGATCGGTGCGCGCGGCCAGATCGAAATGGGGCAGGGTACTCCCCTCGAGGAAGCGCGTGACTTGGCGCTCGTGCTGCGTGCCGGTGCACTTCCGGTGCGGATCAACATCATCGAGGAACGGACGGTCGGACCTTCCCTCGGTCAGGACTCGATCGACCAGGGGCGGATCGCAGGCCTCGTGGGCATCGGTCTGGTCGTCGTGATCATGATCTCCTACTACGGCACGGCGGGTTTTCTCGCGGTCGGGGCGCTCGGTGTCTACGTGCTCCTGGTGCTGGGTGGCCTGGCAGGAATGAACGCGACGCTCACGGTTCCGGGTATCGCGGGACTGATCTTGTCCATCGGCATGGCCGTGGACGCCAACGTGCTGATCTTCGAGCGAATTCGCGAAGAACTCGCGGCAGGTCGCGCGACCCGCACCGCGGTCGACGAGGGGTTCCAACACGCGTTGTCGGCCATCGTCGACGCCAACATCACGACGCTCATCACGGCGTTGATTCTTTTCCAGTTCGGAACGGGTCCGGTGCGTGGCTTCGCCGTGACACTGTCCATTGGTATCGTCGCCTCGTTCTTCTCCGCGCTGTTCGTGACCCGGTCCTTCTTCCTGGCCTATTTGGCAGGCAAGAAGCCTTCCGATCCGATCAGCATCTGACCCCGGAAGCATGAAACTCTTCACCAACGCGTCATACCGCTTCATCGAGAAGCGCAAGACCGCATACGTCGTCTCAGCCGTCGTCCTTCTGGTGGGCCTCGGCGGGATGGGCAGGAACCTCATCACCCTCGGCAGTTGGCAGAATTACGGCGTGGACTTCCTCGGCGGGTCACTCGTCCAGGTTCGGTTCGACGAGGCCTTCACGGTGGGCGAACTCCGCGATGCGATGGGCGGCTCGACATCGGTGACGATCACTCGGTTCGGCGGGGAGGGTGACAACGAGTTCGTGATCCGCGCTCCGCTCGCGGATGACGCCTCGATCACCGAGGTCGCCGAGCAGATCGAGACCATGATCGCGGCCAGCTTGCCGGGACGCGGCTTCGAGGTGGAGCGGACCGAACTCGTGGGAGCGAAGGTCGGAGGGGAGCTGCAGCAGAAGGCAGTCTTCGCCGTGTTGTTCTCCTTCTTGCTGACTCTGACCTATCTGGCCATCCGCTTCGAGGTCCGCTTCGGACTCGCAGCCGTGGTGGCGACGCTACACGACATTCTCATCACTTTGGGTTTTCTGGCTCTCTTCCAAGTCGAGATCGCGCTTCCGACCGTGGCGGCGATCCTGACGATTCTCGGATATTCGTTGAACGACACGATCGTCGTGTTCGATCGCATTCGTGAGAACCTGCATCAGAAGGGCGCTCGCAAGCGCGATCCCATCGACCTCGTGAACCAGTCGATCAACGAGACGTTGCCGCGCACCATCCTGACATCGGGCACGACGTTGGCGGTGTTGTCCGCACTCCTGATTCTGGGTGGGGCCGTGATCCGCGACTTCACGGTCGTCCTGATTCTCGGGGTCGTCGTCGGCACCTACTCGTCGATCTTCGTCGCCTCGCCGTCGCTGATCGAGATTCAGAAGCGCTTCGGCGTCGGGACGGCGGGTGAGAAGAAGCCGCGCCCCGAACCCGCGACGGTGTGATCGAATACTTCGACAGTCACTGCCATCTGACTGACGCCGCCTTCCGGGATGACCGGGAGGCGGTATTTCGTAGGGCCACAGAGGCCGGCGTCACTCGCCTCGTTTCGATCGCTTCCCATCTCTCCGACGCCCGTGAAGCGCTGGAGTTGGCGGTGCACCGTGCCGGTGTCTGGTGCTCCGCGGGTGTTCATCCGCATGCCGCCGGCGAGGCACCCCCGGAAGCACTTGACGAAATCCGGGCTCTCGCGGTAGGGCATCCCCAGGTGGTCGCCATTGGGGAGACGGGTCTCGACTACCACTACGACAGCTCGCCGAGGCCTGTACAGCGTTCGTTGTTCGAGGCCCATCTAGGGCTCGCGGCCGAGCTCGACCTTCCGGTCGTCGTACATGCGAGAGAGGCCGACGAAGACATCGCAGCAGCCCTCCGTGCTATGCCGCGAGGCACCTCGGGCGTCCTTCACTGCTTCACAGGAGGTGATCGGGCCTTCGAAGAAGCCATGGCGGCGGACTGGTACGTCTCGTTCTCCGGCATCGCGTCCTTCAAGTCCTTCGAACCGATCGAACTGTTGAGGCAGGTGCCGCTCACCCGACTCCTGATCGAGACGGACTCACCCTATCTTTCCCCAGTGCCCAAACGGGGACGTCGGAACGAGCCGGCCCACGTGGTGCTTGTTGCGGGCGCCGTTGCCGCGCACCTGGGGATGGACTCCACTGAAGTCGCCGCTCGAACCACTGAGAACGCCTGTCGATTCTATGGGGTAGCCTGATCCACGACGCCCCCCCACTCCGACTCTCATGACTCGACGAATCCAGGTTCTGCCGGACGCCGTGGCAAACCAGATCGCGGCCGGCGAAGCGGTCGAACGACCCGCATCCGTCGTGAAGGAGCTCGTCGAGAATGCGCTCGACGCTCACGCCACGCGGGTGGAAGTCGGCGTCGAGCGGGGCGGAAAGCGGCGGATCCGGGTCAGCGACGACGGGGGGGGGATGGGCCGGGAGGATTGCCTGCTGTGCCTGGATCGGCACGCCACGAGCAAGATCCTCGAAGCCCGCGACCTGAGCGGGGTCCGCACCTTCGGTTTCCGGGGCGAAGCCATGCCTTCGATCGCGGCGGTCTCGCGAATGACCATCGAGAGCTGGGACGGCGAGGGTGAGGCGGGCACCCGCGTCACGGTCGACGGTGGGCGGATCAACGACGTGTCGGACTTCGCCCGTCGGCGCGGAACCACGATCGAGGTGCGCAATCTGTTCTTCAACGCACCCGTTCGAGCCAAGTTTCTCAAGTCGGTCAGCGCCGAGACGCGAGCGATTCACGAAGTCGTAATGGCGCTCGCGTTGGCCAACCCGCACGTGGGTTTCCTGCTCACTTCGGATGACCGCACGCTACTAGAGGTCCCAGCGGCCACTGACGCCGCGACTCGGGTCACTCAGCTGTGGGGACCCGAACAGGGCGCGACGCTGATTGGGGCACTCGGCGCCGAGGATGGGCTCGAAGTCCGGGGTCTGATTCAACGCCCTGACGCCGCCAAGCCGGGAGTCCGGCGGAGCTATCTGTTCGTGAATGGGCGTCCGTTTCGGGCCTCGAGTCTCGTGCGAGCGGTAGAGCGGGGCTATCGCACCACGATTCCGCACGGGGTTCGTCCGTGGTTGTTTCTGTACCTCCGGGTTCCCGGGGACCGGGTCGACGTCAACGTTCACCCCGCGAAAGCGGAGGTCCGGTTTCGTGATCCCGACCAAGTGGAGGCGCTCGTCGAAGCGGCAGTACGAAGGGCGCTCGACGGGGAGTCGAGTTCGGCGACGTTCGACCTCACCCCGCGGGGGAGCGTGGCGCCCGCCGCGGTTCGCGAGCGTGACCGGGGCGAGCCGCACGGGAGCGCGCCCCGAGTGGCCGAGGCCCAGATGGCCCTCTTCATGACGAGCACCGACACTTCGGGGCAGTCGGACGTGAAGCCCGTGGAGCTACCGGACCCAGGGGCTCGGCGTCCCCGGCTTTGGCAGGCGCTGAACACCTATGTGCTTGCGGAGACTCGCGATGGGATCCTCATCGTCGATCAACACTCCGCGCACGAGCGGATCCTTTTCCAGCGCCTGATGAACGGGTTCGAGACGGGCGGACAGGATAGCCAACGGCTGCTCTTCCCGCTGACGTTGCGCCTGACCGCGCCGGAGGTCTCCCTCATCGAGGATCTCGGGGGGCTTCTGTCCCGGGCCGGCTTCGAGGTGGAAGGCTTCGGCGGGGACACCGTCATCGTTCACGCGACGCCCAACCCTCATCGGTACTTCGACGCGGAGCGAGCCTTCCGCGAAATGGTGCACGAGCTCACGCACGGCTCCGAACTCGTTCGATCGGCCCGCAATCAGCACGAAAGAATCGCGATGACCTTCGCGTGCAAAAGCGCCATCAAGGCGGGCCAGAAGCTCTCCGACGCAGAAATGCAGGAGCTCTTCGATCAGCTCTTCGCGACAGAGCTTCCCCACCACGATGTTCATGGCCGACCGACCGTGGTCCGACTGTCCTCGTCCGAGTTGGCACGGAAGTTCGGCCGCTCGTGAACGCCGAGCGGAAGCGTTTCCTGGCCATCACCGGAACGACGGCATCGGGAAAGACGGATCTTTCGCTCGCCATCGCGAAGGTCCACCCCGTCGAGATCATCTCCATGGATTCGAGGCAGGTGTACCTGGGGATGGACATTGGCACCGACAAAGTGGAGCCCACGGCTCGTGAGGCCGTACCGCACCACGGGCTCGACCTCGTGCGGCCCGACCAGCGGTACTCGGCCGGCCACTTCGGGCGTGATGTCCGGGAATGGGTGGCACAGATCGAAGGACGGGGTGCGCTGCCCACGCTCGTCGGTGGCACAGGCTTCTTCCTCAGGGCCGTGACGGATCCGATTTTCGCCGAGCCACGGCTGGACGAGACACGGCTGCGCGCGCTGCGCGCCTATTTGGCCGGACAGACCCCCGAGAGCCTCGCACGCTTCGTCACAGCGCTGGACCCCGATCGAGCCGAGGTCGCCATCGCGGGGGGGCCGCAACGGATGAGCCGGACCATCGAGGTGGCGCTCCTTTCTGGCGTCGCGCTCTCACGATGGCACCGGGATGCCCCGGTCGAGGCGATCGGACTACCCGGCGTCGTTCTCGTTCTCGATCTTCCCAAGGACGAAATGGACCGGCGCATCGATGACCGGGTGGATCGTATGATCGAACGGGGACTCGTGGCCGAGGTTCAGGGGCTTCTCGACGCGGGGTACGTCGTCACGGACCCCGGCATGAGTGGAACCGGCTACCGCGAGATTGCCGCCTATGTGAGCGGCGACACGGCGCTAGACGACGCGATCGAAGACATTCGCCGCAATACCCGGCGCTACGCGAGGCGCCAGCTTACGTGGTTTCGAAATCAGCTCCCCATTTCTGCCACGAGAATCGACGCGATGCAGCCTTTGGACACCCAGGTCGATCTCGCATTAGAGGCGATGTCCGATGCCGGTATCGCGACCCCTATGACCGACTCCCAGAGCGGGCGGTAACGAAGTGAAGATAGGGATTACGTGTTATCCGACATATGGTGGCTCCGGTGCCGTG
Organism: Gemmatimonadota bacterium; assembly: GCA_027623325.1. Classification (GTDB taxonomy): domain Bacteria; phylum Gemmatimonadota; class Gemmatimonadetes; order Longimicrobiales; family Gaopeijiaceae; genus UBA2589. Next base: position 10,611 of record JAQBXY010000019.1, on the reverse strand, counting down.
GCGACCGAGCTGGGATTGGCCCTGGCCGAGCGGGGGCATGAGATCCACTTCATTTCGTACGACCAGCCGTTTCGCTTGAGGGGCTTCCGGGAACGGGTCTTCTTCCACGAAGTCGAAATGGACGACTACCCGCTCTTCGAGCACCCTCCCTACACGCTGGCGCTCGCCGTCGCGCTCCATGACACGGCGAGGAAGCACCAGTTGGACGTGGTCCACATGCATTACGCGATACCGCACGCGGCTTCGGCTTATCTGGCGAAGCAGATGCTCGCCCCTGAACGTCCCCTCAAGATTGTCACGACGCTTCACGGGACCGACATCACGCTGGTGGGCGTCCACCCTTCGTTTCACGCGATTACTCGCTTCTCGATCCTGGAATCGGACGGTCTCAGCGCGGTGTCCGAGTACCTTCGCGATGAAACCGTTCGTGGCTTCTCGGTTCCGAAGAACCGGATCGACGTCATACCGAACTTCATCGACACCGAGTTGTGGCGTCCCGACCGGGAGCCGTGCCATCGAGCGAAGCTGGCCCCCGGGGGCGAGAAGATCATCATGCACGTCTCGAATTTTAGGGCCGTGAAGCGCGTCTCTGACGCCGTCGAAATCTTCAGTCGGATCGTCCAGAAGGTGCCGTCGCGGCTCGTCCTCGTCGGGGACGGCCCGGATCGGCCCCGCGTGCTCCAGAGAGCGGTCGATTTGGGAGTGCAGGACCAAGTGCTCTTCCTCGGAAAGCACGCGTCGGTCGATGAACTTCTGTCGTGCGCGGACCTCTTCTTACTTCCTTCCGGCTCCGAGTCGTTCGGCCTGGCTGCGCTGGAGGCCATGGCGTGCGGAGCTCCGGTGGTGGCGTCCCGAGTGGGCGGGTTGCCCGAAGTCGTCGACGACGGCGTGACGGGCTTCCTCTTCGACATCGGCGCGGTCGACCAGATGGCCGAGGCCGGTGTGCGGATTCTGACGGACGAGGCACTTCATCGTTCACTGGCTGAGGCCGGACGGAGGGTCGCCAAGGAGCGCTATTCGGTGGATGTGGTCGTGCCGCTCTATGAGGCGCTGTACGAGCGCGTCATTGGAGCCCGTTAGTGGAACTCTGGGAAGCACTCGTTCTCGGTTTTGTACAAGGGGCGACCGAGTTCCTGCCGGTGTCGAGCTCGGGGCACCTCGTCATCGCTCAGGCACTGCTCGAGATCCAGGTCCCGGGTGTCGCGTTCGAGGTCGCGGTCCACCTGGCGACATTGATCTCCATCGTGTTCTTCTATCGTTCGCGGGTCCTGGAGCTGGTGCGGGGTGCTCTCTCGGGTGATCGCGACTCGTATCGGTATTTGGGTCTGCTCGTGGTCGCGACGATACCGGCGGGACTGCTGGGAGTCCTGGCGCGCGACAGGATCGAAGCGCTCTTCGACAATCCGTACGCTCCGGGGTTCGCCCTCTTGGCTACGGGTGCCTTCCTGTGGAGCAGTAAGGCGACGGCTCCCGAATCCGGGGCCAAGAGCCCGACGTGGGTGGCGGCTGTTCTGATCGGACTCGCCCAGGCCTTTGCCCTCATTCCTGGGATCTCCAGGTCCGGAGCCACGGTTGTGGCGGCCCTTTGGCTCGGGCTCGAGGCGAGGGAGGCTGCCGCGTTTTCGTTCATGATGGCGATTCCCGCGATCGGCGGCGCTGCGATCCTGCAGCTTCCCGAACTGACGGGCGGCGGTGGCCTGCCGATGACCGTCCTCCTGGTTGGAGGGGTTGTAGCAGCCGTGACGGGTGTCTTGGCGATCCGAACCTTCGTGGCCGTGCTCGCGCGACGCTCGTTCCACTTCTTCGCACCCTACTGCTGGGCGGTTGGGGCGGCGTACCTTGCCTTCCTCGTGCTGCGGTGACGGGTGCGAGGTGGGATGGCTGCCTCCCGAACGAGCTCTCGAGGCAGTGGGATGTGCCTCTGGTCGATACCCACGAGAGTGTCGGCTCCACCAACGATCGCGCTGCGGAGCTCGCTCGGGATGGCGCTCCTGCGTGGACCGTCGTCGTGGCGAACGAGCAGACCGCGGGTCGCGGCCGCCGTGGGGATTCGTGGTTCTCTCCTCCGGGGTCTGGCCTGTGGATGTCTGTGCTCCTCGGAGATCGACGGGCCCTGCCGCAGCTACCCCTTCTCGTAGGTCTTGCGTGTGCGGAAGCGATCGAGAAGCATCTGGATGGCGTGCGCATCGGACTTAAATGGCCCAATGACCTGTTCCTGGCAGGACGGAAGGTCGGAGGGGTCCTGTGCGAACGTGCCGAGGAGACGGTCGTGGCGGGCATCGGAATCAACCTGCGGACACCGGGGGGCGGGTTCGAGGCCGCTCTTTCAATGATCGCGATATCACTTGAAGCAGAGAGTGGTAAGACCCTATTGCGTAGTGCGTTAGCGGGAACGATTCTCCGCTCTCTTCGAGAGATTCTCGTCGGGGAGGGCGCGTTTGCCTCAGCGCTGCCGCGGCTCGAGGCTCGCGACGTTCTGTCGGGGCGGGGGGTGATGGCGGAGCGATGTGGACCCGGTATTGCCCGGGGGATCGACGCTTCCGGAGCCTTGGTCGTGGAGCGCCCCGACACGACGCGGGTACGAGTGATCTCGGGCAGCGTTCGCCTTTTGGACGTTCACTAGAACTGGCCCCAACAGGAGACTCTTCGGTGCAACTCGTGGTGGATGTCGGCAACACCGAGACCGTAGTGGGTGTCGCTTCGAGCCCGACTCAACTCGTCGCTGATTGGCGCATCAGTTCCAGCGTGCCTCGAACGGCCGACGAACTGACGGTCCTGATCCGGGCGTTCCTCGCGGGAGCCTCGATCGACGAGAAGAGCATCGTCCAGGGCGTCGTCGGGTCGGTCGTTCCATCGGTGAACTACGTGTGGTCCAAGACGCTGCGCACCATTTCCGGCGCGGACGTTGTGTCCGTCGGACCCGAGTCGAAGCTGCCGATCCGATTGGATGTGGAAGAGCCGCTGTCGGTGGGAGCGGACCGCATCGTAAATACCCTGGCGGCCCGCGAGCTCTACCACCGTGACACGATCGCCGTGGACCTCGGAACGGCAACGACCTTCGACTGCATCACAGGGGACGGTGTGTTCATGGGTGGCGTGATTTCACCGGGCCTTCGGGCTGGACTCGATTGGCTTTCCGCTCGGACAGCGAAGTTGCCCCGCGTTGAGCTTCAGCCCCCGGACCTGGTTATCGGACGGCGGACCGAGACGTGCATCCAGAGCGGCGTGTTCTTCTCGGCCATCGAAGCGATCGACGGGATCGTGCGGCGGATCAAAGTCGAGTGGGACCGGCCGGATGCATATGTGGTTGCAACAGGAGGGTTCGCGCATTCCATCGCGCCGTACCTCACCACAGTCGACGAGATCGAGCCGTTCCTGACTCTGTACGGCCTGGCCATGGCGGGAGAGCATCTGGGACGGACGGCTGAGTCCCCCTGACTGTAGCCTTCGAGTGACTCATCACTACATTAGCCGTCTCGATACCCGAATCGCGCCAACCGCTCATCCATGACGCTTTCTCCCGTCTTTCGCTCGCCGAGCGCCGTGCAACTCCTGGCAGAGCAGGGAGTCTGGCGGCGACTCGCGCCGGACATGGTGGCGCTTTCCGAAGCCGTGCGCCGTGTGTACACGGATTTCGAGGGGCTCATCGACGAACGCTTCCGTACCGCAGAGCCGCATGTTCCCACTGCGGCCGAGGTCACCACCCCCGAGGGGCTGCACTTCCTTCAGGAGTATTTCTTCCTGATTCTCTTCCGCTCGATCTTCGGATCGCTCGGGGTTCCCGAGGATCGGCTGCAGACGTATACGGAGTTGAACTTCTGCATCAAGGGCACAGTCACGGCCGCCGATAATCTGTTCGACGACCAGGCGAAGAGCCTCTTGCCCCTGGCCGATCACGCGGGCTCCCGCTTCATGTCGATTCTGCAGCTCATGTCCTTCGAGCGACTGCTGCGGAACGTTTTGGATCGAGCCGCCCAGTCCGGGATCGTCCCGGCAGAGAAATGCGCAGCGGTCCAGCGAACCTTGATGGATCGCATGGCGTCGATCGGTGTGCTCGAGGGTTCGGAGGAGGGCGGGGTGCATGAGATTCCCCATCCCGACGTCATGGTCGAGGCAGTCCACCGCGTGCGTGGGGGCTCGCTGTTTGCGCTGGCGTTCGCTGCCCCCTCGGTACTGGAAAGTGGCTCGCTGCAGGAGAAGATGGCCGCCGCAGAGCGTTCGATCGCCCAATTGGGGACGGCTTTTCAGATCGTAGACGACCTGACGGACTTCGAGTTCGACGTCCAGCGTCGGACGCACAACCTTTTGGTCTCTCAGATCCACCACTTAGGGTCCGAAGCGGAGCAGGCTGCTCTGGCGCCCCTTTGGGCCGGGGCCGAGGTCCCGCCCGGAGCGGTCGAGAGCCTCTTCCGGGACTCCGCGCGTGCGGTGCTCGAACGAGCGTATCGTGAGGCCCGTTCAGCCTTTGCGGGCCTGGCGGCGCTCGGACATTGGTTCGACCCGGCGCTCGCCGACGAGGTGGTTCACGCCATCGTCGGGTTGGAAGGAGTCACCCGGATGGAGACGCTCGCCGAGCAGGCCGTCGACGCAGGCTGAGCGGGTCGGAGGCTCTTCGAGCCGGACCCCGGTTCCTTGACATGCCGCATAAATCTTAGAGATTAGCGCCTCGCTAGCACTCACCACGAGTGAGTGCCAGCGATGTCTTCCAAGTAACTGACCCCAGCACGCAGGAGAGGTCTGATGGGTGCAAAGAAGGTCAAGCCGCTCGCCGATCGCGTCGTGGTAAAGCCGCTCGACGAAGCTGAGCAGATGCGTGGTGGCCTGTATATCCCGGACACCGCAAAAGAAAAGCCATCCCAGGGTGAAGTCGTGGCTGTTGGCCCCGGCAAGCTCTCGGACGAAGGTACGCGGCTGAAGATGGACGTGTCCGTTGGTGACAAGGTCCTCTACGGCAAGTACAGCGGTACGGATGTGACGCTCGATGGAAAGGATTTTTTGATCCTCCGCGAGTCCGACATCCTAGCAATCGTTCCGTAAGCGCAATCGCAATCGACTAGGAGATACGAACAATGTCAGCCAAAGAGCTCGTATACGACGTCGAGGCGCGTGCGCGCCTCAAGAGGGGTGTCGACAAGCTCGCATCGGCCGTGAAGGTCACGCTGGGCCCGAAGGGTCGCAACGTGGTACTGGATCGGAAGTTCGGCTCACCCACGGTCACCAAGGATGGTGTTTCCGTGGCGAAAGAGATCGAGCTCGAGGATGCCGTGGAGAACATGGGAGCGCAGATGGTCAAGGAAGTCGCGACCAAGACGTCGGACGCTGCTGGTGACGGCACGACGACCGCGACGATCCTCGCCCAGGCGATCTTCGGCGAAGGCCTGAAGAACGTCACTGCCGGCACGAATCCGATGGGAATTCGCCGCGGTATCGACAAGGGCGTCGCGCTTGTCATCGCGGAGTTGGGCAAGCTGTCGACGAACACGCAGGGCAAGAAGGAAATCGCCCAGGTCGGCGCGATTTCTGCGAACAACAATCTCGAGATCGGCGAGCTGATCTCGGACGCGATGGAGAAGGTCGGAAAGGATGGCGTCATCACGGTCGAGGAAGCTCGCGGCCTCGAGACGACGATGGAGACCGTCGACGGCATGCAGTTCGATCGCGGCTACCTTTCCCCGTACTTCGTGACGGACCCGGAGCGGATGGAAGCGGTCCTCGAGGATGCGATGATCCTCATCCACGACAAGAAGATCGGCTCGATGAAGGATCTTCTACCGATCCTCGAGAAGGTGGCCCAGACTGGGCGCCCGCTCCTGATCGTGTCGGAGGACGTCGAAGGTGAGGCGCTCGCGACGCTCGTGGTGAACAAGCTCCGTGGCACCCTGAAGGTCGCGGCCGTGAAGGCTCCGGGCTTCGGTGATCGCCGGAAGGCCATGCTGCAGGACATCGCTGTCCTGACCGGCGGCCAGGTGATCTCGGAGGAGGTCGGCTTCAAGCTCGAGAACACGATGGCGAGTGACCTCGGTCAGGCCAAGCGCATCGTGATCGACAAGGACAACACGACGATCATCGACGGCGGGGGCACGGCCGCTCTCATCAAGGGTCGGATCGAAGAGATCCGTGTGGCGATCGACAAGAGCACGTCGGACTACGACCGCGAGAAGCTCCAGGAGCGTCTCGCCAAGTTGGCCGGCGGAGTTGCCGTCATCAACGTCGGGGCAGCGACCGAGACGGAGATGAAGGAGAAGAAGGCGCTCGTCGAGGACGCGCTGCACGCCACGCGCGCAGCTGTCGAAGAGGGCATCGTCCCCGGTGGCGGCGTTGCGCTGCTCCGGTGCCAGGCCAAGCTCAACGGTCTCAAGCTGGACAGTGAGGACGAGCAGATCGGGGTGCAGATCCTGTTCCGTGCGTTGGAACATCCGATTCGCCAGATCGCGATCAACGCCGGTGTCGAAGGCAGCATCGTCGTCGAGAAAGTACGCAACGGGAAGGGCGGCTTCGGCTACAACGCCCAGACCGACGAGTACGAGGACCTGGTGAAGGCCGGAGTCATCGACCCGACCAAGGTGGTGCGGACGGCGCTCCAGAACGCCGCGTCGATCGCGGGCCTGCTCCTGACCACGGAAGCCGTGGTTGTGGACCTGCCTTCGAAGGATGGTCCGGACATGGGCGGTATGGGTGGCGGCGGCGGCATGGGTGGCATGATGTAGTCACCCGTCGCTCCGCGATGGAAAAGCGGCCCGGTCACCTTTGGGTGGCCGGGCCGTCTTCTTTTTCATGTCATGACCACTCCTCGGCATGGCCGCTCGGAACGACTCAGCCTCCGGGCCGATACTCCCGCTCGATGTGTCCGGCGAGGTCCTCCGGGTAGTAATAGACGGCCCGCAGGTCACCGTCGGCGTACCGCTGCGCCTGATCGTTGAAATGGGGTGACGACGGGTCTCCGCTTTCACCTCCCGCGGTCACGGCGAGCGCACGCACGCGATCGCCGAACTCCACGACCGCGACGAAGCTGTTTCCGCTCGTGCCGTACTGCCGGACCGTACCGGGGTAGCTGCGGGCCCCGAACGAGGCCAGCGAGCCCCAGCGCGACGATGTGAAGCCGACCGGCAGGCTCGGTGCGTCGTCGTCGAACCGTTGCACGATGTCTGCCGTCAGTCGCTGGTACCGGTTGATTTCACCCCAGGGCGTACGCCAGGAGCCGAAGTCGCTTTCGAGCTTCGTGCTCGCCACCGAGAGGGAACCCAGGAGCTGGGCCGGAGTCGCCCGGCGCGCCGCGTAGTCCTCGTTCGAAAGCCCGGCCGAGCGGGCGTCGCTCCCGACCTGCCGAAGGAGATCGTCCGCCCAGTAGGTCGCCAGCGACGTCCCGACCGATTCGACGCCCCAGCGCAAATCCCAATCGCGCAGGACAGCGATCTGCTCCGCGAGCCCGGCCTTGTGCGGGTCGGAGGCCGGAGCGCGATCCCAGGCGCGAACCAGCGGTGGAATCAAGGGCTCGAAGGCCGTCAGATAACTGTCGTAAGCCGCCTCGATGAGCGTCTCGAGCGTGAAGTCCCTCGTGTCCTTGAGGACCATGATGGCGTGGACCCCTCGCGCGTTCTCGCCGCTGCGCTGAAAGTACGCCGGGTAGTCGGCCTGCCGGGGGCTGTCTCGGCCGGCGGCGGTGAAGGGCCAATTGTTGGTGTTTTGGATCCAGCCTACGGAGGGGTTGAACACGTTCGGGGTCTCGTCGATGGAGTGAGGGGGCCCCCAGGCCGTGGCCGACGTGCTCCCGTCGACCGGTTGGGTCCAGTCGATCCGGGGATCCCGTTCCGGCACGAAGTTCGAATGCCAGTACGCGATGTTGCCTTCCGAGTCGGCATAGACCGTGTTGTTCGACGAGTTCGTATGCATGTCCATGTTCTCGCGGTAGTCCGCGAGGGAACGCGCCTTGGTGCGTCCGTAGGATTGCATGAGCGCCGACAACGGCTCGTTCATCAGGCTCACGGCGACCCACTTGCCGTCGGCCGCCCGTACGATCGGCCCGTGGTGCGTATCGAAGACCGTGAAGGTTCGCTCCGCTGTCCCCGACTCCGTGCGATAGGGCACGACGATCGTCCGCGAGCTCACCGGACGTTCCTCGCCGTCGAAGAGGTAGAAGAATTGCCCGTCGCGGTCCACGACGGTTTCGAGGTACTCGTCGATATTGTCTACACCGCTCGATGTGTGCATCCACCCGGCGTCTTCGTTGAAGCCCTGGTAGATGAAGAACTGTCCCCAGGTCGAGGCGCCGTAGGCGTTCAGCCCTTCATCGCTCGAAACATGGAGTTCGGATCGAAAGAAAAACGATGTGTGGGGGTTGATCAGGAGCAGAGCGTTGCCCGTCGCGCTATTGGCCGGCGCTATCGCGAACCCGTTTGAGCCGGTCGGCTCTTCCCAGCTGTCGGGTGCGTCCGGTAGTGAGACTTCGGCCATCGCCGTGCCCGCAGGCCCTTCATCGTAAAATGCTGCGAGCTGCTCGAGATTGACCCGCTCGATATCTCCTCCGATGCTCCCCTCGCTGAAGGTGAGGGCCATCCACGGCTCGAAGTGGGTCAACACACGCGGCTGAACCTCTGGATGGGTGTGCAGGAAGTAGTTCAGCCCATCGGCCCAGGCGTCCATCAGGTCCTTCAGCCAGAGTGGACTTTCAGCGTACATCCGTCGCATGTCGTTCGGGTCGATAAAGAGCTTCATGCGCAAATCCCGCCAGACCTCCGCCTCTCCTTCCGCCTCGGCGAGTCGCCCCTGCGAGTTCAGGAAGTTGACTTCGATGCGGTTGAAGTCGTCTTCCGCTTGCGCGTACATCATCCCGAACACCGCGTCGGCGTCGGTCGGGCCGTGTATGTGCGCGATGCCCCAGTCATCGCGCTTGATCGTGACGTTCTCAGCACGAGCCTCCCATCGGGCCACGTCCGGGTCCGAAGGAGCGCACGCAAGGGAAGTGAGGACGGCGAAGACGAGCAGCTTTTTCATATGATGACGATCGATAGGGGATGCGCGACCCGATGCGGTTCGGCATTCTAGTGCCTCACCGCAGACCTCTGCCACCGGAGCCCCCATGCGACACATCGTCGGTTCCATCGAGGGCGAGTATCGCCGGTACCGGAAGCTCGGCTCCGACGCCATGGCCCAGCTGACGGCACTTCAGCTCGCAGCCCAGCCTTCTCCTGAAAGTAATTCGATCGCGACCATCGTTTGGCACGTCTCAGGCAACCTGACGTCCCGCTTCACCGACTTCTTGACCGAGGACGGTGAGAAGCCCTGGAGGGAGCGTGAGGAGTTTGCGGCCCGCCAGGTGGAGCCAGCCGAGTTGTCCGCCAAATGGGATCGCGGATGGGAGGTGCTGATGGCGGCCTTGGATGAATTGACGGACATGGACCTCGAGCGGACCGTGAGGATTCGAGGCGTGGATCTGACCGTGACCGAGGCGCTGCACCGATCGCTCGCGCACACCAGTTCCCATGTTGGCCAGATCACCTTCTTGGCCAAGATGCTGAAGGGATCGGAGTGGACCTACCTGAGCATCCCGCCCGGCGGGACGGCAGCCTACAACGCGAACCCGACCCTCGAGAAGAGTTAGCTCGGCCCTTCGCGTTCCTGCACGTCCGAGGCGGCCCGCTACTCCACGATCCGGTAGACGACCCCATCGAGACTGATCACGTAGAGTTCGCCGCGATGATCCTCACCGAAAGAGACGATGCGTGACACAGGCCCGAAGTCCGGGGTGTGGTCGAACAGGTCGGTGAGCGATCCGGAAGCCGTATCGAGCGACCGGATCCAGGGGCTGCAGAAGTCGGCGAAAAGATATCGGCCGCGCAGCGAGGGGATCGCCTGTCCGCGATACACGTACCCGCCGGTCACGGAGCAGCCCTCTGCGTGTGTGTATTCGAACCCGGGCAGAACAAGGCCCGTCATGTCACAACTCGCGGTGGCGAAGCAACGGCTCCCTTCCATCGTGTTCCAGCCGTAGTTCTCGCCGCCGCCGCTGCCGGCCCTCTGTACGGAGATCTCCTCGATCTCGCTCTGACCCACGTCCGCGATGTAGAGGTCGCCCGTCTGTCGATCAAACGAGAAGCGCCATGGATTGCGAAGGCCGACGGCCCAACTCTCAGGGGCAGCGCCTGCGTCGCCGACGAACGGATTCGACGCGGGGATCGAATAGGGCATGCCTCCATCGACGTCGATGCGCAGCATGGATCCGAGCAGAGTGAGTGGGTTTTGACCATGTCCCTGTGGGTCGCCCCCCGAGCCTCCGTCCCCGAGGCCGACGTACAACATGCCATCGGGACCGAACGCGATCTGCCCGCCGTTGTGATTCGAAAAAGGTTGGGGAACCGTCAGTACGGCCGATGCAGAGCCGCCTTCGGCGCGATCGGGATCGACGGACACTGTGTAGCGCACGATCCGAGTGTCGCCGGCGCCATCCGTGTAGTTCACGAAGAAGAAGCCGTTCGAGGCGTAGTCCGGATGAAAGGCCACGCTGAGCAGCCCGCGCTCGCCGTTCGAACTCACGGATGTCGAGATGTCGAGGAAGGGGGTGGGGGACGTCGTCGTGAAGAACCAAGATCCGACCCGCCTTTTCGACCACGAACA